>JANXNI010000049.1 GCA_025354165.1 Burkholderiales bacterium
GCCTCTAGACGATGGGGACTTAGGATCTCTACAGTCTTGATTTGGTGGAGATAAGCGGGATCGAACCGCTGACCTCTTGCATGCCATGCAAGCGCTCTCCCAGCTGAGCTATACCCCCAATCAAGACTTTAATTATAGTCATAAATGGGACGATTTGCCAAGTCGATACGCGCTACCTTGATCAACTTTTTTGAGTTGCGGCGACAGATGCGACTGATGTCGTAGCAAGGTTGCCAATTCGCGCCAAACAGACGCATCCATTTCATCGCGAAACAGCAGCGCATAGCTGCTGGCAGGAGCGTCGGAAATCGCCGATCTGGCGATAAAAATAATCTTTGGTGTCACTACCGCAGTCACCGCAGCCTTGCCCGCTTGTTGCGCGATGCGAAGCGATTCGAGCAACGCCTTTACGTCGTCGTGCGAAACCCGGCTGGCGAGCGGCAGGGCGGCTACAGCCACGGCGCAAACGACCAAGCCACCTGCGATCCAGAGGTTTCCCGAAACAACGCAAGCCCCCGCAGCGACGACCGTAATCGTCGCCAGCGATGCGCGCAATAGCACTCGCAGCTTCACCGTATCTGCGCCTTAGTCAACCTTCACTGCGTTGGCATCTTTCAAGCGAGCCAGCAGCAGCCACGTGTCAATCACGCAATCAGGATTGAGTGAGAGCGAACTGATACCGCGATCAACAAGCCACGCAGCAAGGTCCGGATGATCGGACGGGCCTTGCCCGCAAATTCCTACATATTTGCCCTGCGCCACACAGGCGTCGATGGCAAAACCCAACATTTTTTTCACCGCAGGATCGCGCTCGTCAAACGTCTTCGCAATCGGCCCGCCAGAATCACGATCCACAGCAAGCGTGAGCTGCGTCAGATCATTCGATCCAATGGAGAAACCATCAAAATATTCGAGGAATTCGTTCGCCAGAATCGCATTGGACGGTACTTCGCACATCATTATTAGACGCAGGCCATTCTTGCCGCGCTCAAGGCCATGTATCGCGAGCGCTTTCACCACGGCTTGTGCTTCACCAATCGTGCGCACAAACGGAATCATCACTTCGACGTTCGACAACGCCATCGTCTCACGAACATAGCGCAGCGCTTCGCACTCGAGCGCAAAACAATCGCTGAATTCCGATGCTATGTAGCGCGAAGCACCACGGAAACCGAGCATCGGGTTTTCTTCGTGCGGTTCGTAGGCTTCACCACCCAAAAGACTCGCATATTCGTTTGACTTGAAATCGCTCATGCGCACAATCACGGGGCGCGGCGAGAAGGCCGCGGCAATGGTGGCAATACCTTCGGACAGACGTTGAACGAAATAGGCGCGCGGCGAGGCATAACCCGCAATCCGCTCGGTAATTTTGGCTTTCAAAGCATCGGTCAACGTATCGAATTCAAGCAGCGCGCGTGGATGAATGCCGATCTGACGATTGATGATGAATTCCAGACGCGCCAGGCCAACGCCATGATTCGGAATCTGCGAAAACTCAAACGCCAAATCAGGATTGGCAACGTTCAGTGTCAGTTTGGTCGGCGCTTCTGGCATGTTGTCGAGCTGCACCTCAGTGCGCTCAAACGCCAGTTTTCCCGAGTAAATATGACCGGTATCGCCCTCAGCACAGCTTACGGTCACAACATCACCATCCTTGAGCACGCTTGTCGCATCGCCACAACCAACGACGGCAGGAATACCCAATTCACGCGCAATAATCGCAGCGTGACACGTACGACCACCGCGATTGGTGACAATCGCGCTCGCACGTTTCATGACGGGCTCCCAATCGGGATCGGTCATGTCAGCCACCAGAACGTCGCCGACTTTGACGATGTCCATCTGACTCGCGTTTTTGACAATACGAACCGTACCTTGCCCGATTTTTTGGCCAATGGCGCGCCCGCTTGCAACCGTTGCGCCCGCTTCCGTCATGCGATAACGCACCAGCGTATTGCCGCCCTGCTCGCGCGATTTCACAGTTTCGGGCCGCGCCTGCAGAATGTAAATGACGCCCGTATTGCCGTCCTTGCCCCATTCAATGTCCATCGGACGACCATAGTGATCTTCGATGGTCAGGGCGTAGCGCGACAGCGTTTCAACGTCAGCGTCCGTGAGGGAAAACTGGTTGCGATCCGCCTGCGACACGTCAACGATCTCGGTCGATTTTCCTGCTTGCGGCACGCTACCAAAAATCATCTTCTGCGCCTTGCTACCCAGCGTGCGGCGCAGGATTGCAGGGCGTCCTTCGCGCAGTGTTGGCTTGAACACATAGAACTCGTCCGGGTTCACTGCTCCCTGAACCACCATCTCGCCGAGGCCATAACTTGAAGTCACGAACACCGCATCGCGGAATCCGGACTCAGTATCCAGCGTGAACATCACACCTGCTGCGCCGGAATCCGAGCGCACCATTTGCTGAATACCTGCCGATAGCGCCACCGGGATGTCGGCGTAACCCGTGTGAACGCGGTACGCAATCGCGCGGTCGTTATAGAGGCTCGCGAACACGCGGCGAACCGCATCCAGAATCGCCGGAATGCCCACGATATTGAGATAAGTTTCCTGTTGCCCGGCGAAGCTTGCGTCGGGCATATCTTCAGCCGTGGCCGAAGAGCGCACCGCCCAGCTGATTGAGCCGCCGGCTTCCGCTTCGAGCGCACCAACGGCGGTCACGATGCCAGCTTCCAGCTCGGCTGGCAATGGAGCCGCTTCAATCCACGAACGTATTTCAGCGCCAGCTTTTGCCAGCGCAGGCACATCGTCAACATTCAACCCGGCGAGTCGCGTTGCGACGCGACTGGTTAAATCATTAGCCGCGAGAAAATCGCGAAAGGCTTGAGCGCTGGTGGCGACACCGCCCGGAACGCGAACGCCTTTATCGGAAAGGTTTCCAAGCAGTTCGCCCAGAGACGCATTTTTTCCACCGAAATCGGAAACGTCGGTCATCCGAAGTTCGCGTAGCCAGCGCAACAAGTTGGGATTGAGTTGCGTGTCGGGTTGCGTCATGTCGCCTCCATGGGGTTATGGGAGGCGATTCTAGCGAAGCGAGCGGCACTTTTGCTGCGACGCACAAAGCAGGCGCTAACGGACGAGCCTAAAACACCGACGACGACTGGCCTATAACGTCGCCGTGAACCGCCTCGCGGAGCTTGCTGTACAGGTCAGGGTGCTTATTGCGCAAAAACTCGATGATCTGAATGTCTTCCTTGCGCACCGTACTCAGGTCAACGCCTTCGAGATGAACCAGCCGAAGCAGCTCATTGACGGGCTTCGGCATATCGCGGCCGGCCTCGTAGCGCGAGCCGCCACTCTGTGTAACGCCGATTTTTTGCCAGAACTCTTCCTGATTCAGGCCCAGTTTCTGTCGAATTTCGCGCGGATTGGTAATCTTCTGAAAAAGCCCCATGGCTTGCAAACGCCTCCTGCGTGACTACACAAAAATCTGGTTCACTACCCGAACGGCTCGCCACAATGACGGTACGGCAAATAACCAGTTATGCCAAAAGCATATGACAAGTATAGTTCTTATCATAAGTAATTCTGGCATGCACGCTCGTTTCTATAATAAGCCCGATGAAAGGTGTTGCAGATCTCCACAGCCACTCACGCCTGTCCGATGGCACGCTAGCGGTAGCTGATCTGGTGGCATTGGCCGCCAGCCGGGGCGTTGAGCTGATGGCGCTAACCGATCACGATGAGGTCTCCGGTGTGGCCGATGGCCGTGCCGCTGCGGCTCAGCACGGAATTCAGTTTGTTGGTGGCGTCGAAATTTCCAGCGAATGGTGCGGACTCTCGATTCACGTCGTCGGCCTGCGCATCGATGAAAACGAGTCGAAGCTGGCCGAAACGCTGCACGACATTCGCCAACGCCGAACCGTTCGCGCACATCAAATGGGCGATTCGTTTGCTGCGTATGGCATCAACGGCGTGCTCGCGGGCGCGAAGTCCTTCGCGCCTAACCCTGATTTGTTGTCACGAACTCATTTCGCCCGCCATCTGGTTGACAGCGGCGTTTGCGGTTCTATGGGCGAAGTGTTTGCACGATTCATGAAACCAGGCAAGCCGGGTTACGTCGCGCATGAGTGGATTTCGTTGGCAAATGCCATCACGGCGATTCACGGGGCGGGTGGCCGCGCCGTATTGGCGCATCCGGGCCGCTACGACACTACCTGGACTGGTGGGCCTAGCGGATTACTCAAAGCGTTCGCCGAGGCCGGTGGCGACGGCGTAGAGGTCGTTTGTGGGCCCCATCATCCGCATGAATGGGCGGAATACGCTGCCCTGTCGCGCAAATTTTCATTGCTGGCCTCAATCGGTAGTGATTTCCATTCCCCGCACGAAAGCCGGGTGAAATTTGGCGATCTTCCTCGCCTGTCACCCAGCCTCAAACCGGTGTGGTACGACTGGCCGGAAGCCGAAAGTTTTTATGCCTGATCGCCAACGCACCGTTTTTTTTGTTTCTGACCGAACCGGCATCACTGCCGAAGCGCTGGGTAATTCATTGCTCACACAATTTGATGGTTTCGCATTTCGACGGACGACGATTCCTTTCGTGGATTCCGACGAGGCTGCCGACCGCGCCATCGCCACGATCAACGCGTGCAGCGATTCAGGCGGACTAAGACCTATCGTTATCAGCTCCATTGTTGATGAGCATCTGAGCGAACGCGTGCGCACGTGCAACGCACGAGTCCTCGATTTTTTCCAGACATTTATTGCGCCGCTCGAACAGGAGCTGAGCGCCAAAAGCTCACATGCTGCGGGCCGGTCACACGGACTGCGCAATTCAACAGAATATTTCTCGCGCATCGAGGCGATTAATTTCACGCTCGCCCACGACGACGGACAGACCACGAAAGAGCTGAGCCGCGCGCAGGTAATTCTGGTTGGGGTTTCCCGTTGTGGGAAGACGCCGACCTCGATTTATCTGGCGCTGCAATGCGGCATCCGATGCGCGAATTTTCCGTTGACGCCCGATGATTTTGAACGCGGCGTGTTGCCCGATTCGATCGCGCCGTATCGCGATAAATTGTTCGGCCTGACCATCGCTCCGGATCGCCTGCAAGCCATTCGTCACGAGCGCAAACCGAATTCCACCTACTCGAGCGACAGGCAATGCCGCTACGAAGTCGCGGCGGCCGAACGCATGATGAAAGACGCCGGAGTTCCTGTGCTCAACACTTCAACCAAGTCGATTGAAGAGCTGGCGACGACGATCCTGCTCGAAGGCAAGCTGGATCGTCATATTTTCTAGCCCTTCTCTGCTTATTCCATTTCTAAATCAATAGTGACGCGAAGCCGGGCCGCAGACCGTGCGTGAGCACGGCAAGGCAACGGCGAAAAACTCAGGATTGATTTGGACGTGGAATTAGACAGCCTTCTGGGTAAATTCCACGGTTGCTCGTAAACCGCGCGCGCCGGGCTCGTCGAGCGCGCGATTGGCGAGCGTCAGCCGGGCACCGATGGAAACACAAATATCCTGACAAATCACCAGGCCCAACCCGCTCCCCTCGTTTGGGTCACCTGATGAAAACGGCTGGAATAGTTTGGCCTGGCGTTCGCGGTCAAGGCCACTGCCACTATCCCACACTGACATCAAGAGCGCTTGTCCGCGCGGCCTTATGTCAATGCCCAACGAGCCACCTCTTGGCGTATGACGAATGGCATTACTCATCAAATTTCGGAACAGTTCGCGAATCAGCCACTCGTGTCCGCGAAATACCAGCGATTGGCCGTCCGGAGCGTCGAGCGCAAAATCGAGGTCCTTGTCGGCGATTAGCGGTGAGCATTCGACGGCAATATCGCGTGCCAGCACCACCAGATCGGTCGTCTCGTTACCCGCTTCCGGCGTGCCGTCCAGTTGTGCAACCTTGGCACTTGCCAGCATTTGATTGGCCACTCGAGTCGCACGATCAACCGATATGGCGAGCTCATCAAAGGCGACGTTCGGTGGAACATGGCCGCGTTGAGCGTTTTGCACTTGCGCCTTCAGCACTGCTAGTGGCGTACGCAACTGGTGCGACGCGTCGCGTACGAAGCGCTGCTGATTGTCCAGCACCCGCTGCAGTCGTGCCATGACCTCATTTAAGGCTTCAACAATCGGTTTCAGTTCGCTCGGCGCGGGGGTCGTGATCGGTGCCAGTGACTCCGGATCTCGCTCCAGCAACGCGCGACGCAGCAGCGACACTGGCTGCATTCCGCGCGCAATCAGCCACCAGATTAAGGTCGCCAGCACCATCAGAAAAATCACCTGCCGATCCAGCGTGGAGATCAACGCCTGTTGCGCCAGCGCCCGGCGCAACTCCAGCGTTTCGGCGACCTGCACGGTCAACATCCGGTATTCGTTTTCAACATAGACCGGTTGCAGCAACGCGACCACGCGAACGGTCTCGTTTTCGAACGTGCTCTCGTAAAACGCCGCTAGCGCTGCGTACGGCGAGCGCTTCGGGAACACGCCATCGTGCGGCGGCAGTTCCGGGTAACCGGTCAGAAAGTTTCCGTCAAAATCGTTCACTCGGTAGACGATACGACCGCGCGTCACCGCCTCAAACACCTCAAGTGTTGCGTACGGCAGCGAGACGCTTAACTTGCCATTTTCGTAGCGCACGGTGTCACCAATCGCTCGCGCGGAAGCCAACAACGTGCGATCGTATGCTACGTTTATCGAATGCAGCGTGTTCTGATAAATGACCGTGGTGTCGATGACCAGAAAGGTCACCAGCGCCGCCAGAATCCAGAGTGTCAGTCGGCGTCTGATGGAGATCGGGGCCTTTCCCAGGGCTCGCAAGGCTACTCCGAACGTTTCTCGCGAATCAGATAACCCACACCTCGCAGCGCGACCAGTTCAACGCCCAATCCGGCAATTTTCTTGCGCAACCGATACGCCACCACTTCAATCGCGTCGGGTTGCGCCTCACGACCATCAGCAAAGACGCGCTCCCACAAACGGTCGCGCGTGACGGCATGTGCGGGCTTCTCGATCAACGTCGCAAGCATGGCGAATTCTCGTGCAGACAATTCCAGCGCCTCACCATTGGCATAACAAACCGATGCGGCTTCATCGACGCGCAACGCGCCAAAATCCCGCTTGTTCCCGGCACCGGGATTTGCACGACGCAACAGCGCATGCAGCCGCGCTTCCAGCTCATCGAGATCAAACGGTTTCGACAGGTAGTCGTCAGCGCCGAGCCGCAATCCCTGCACGCGATCACCGACAGTGCCGCGTGCGGTCAGCACGATGATAGGCGTCGTAATGCCTTTCGCCCGAATTTCGCGCAACACTTCAAACCCATCCATTTCTGGCAGCGTCAGGTCGAGCACGATGATGGCAAACGATTCGCTGGTCGCTCGGTCAAGCGCTGAGCGCCCATTGGTCGCCTGGGACACGTTGAAACCCCGGCGCGACAGCGCCAGGGCAAGCGCCTGCGCGAGCGCAGGATCGTCCTCAACGACCAGGAGCCGGGGTTTATCCACTTGAGACGTAAGACCCATACGATTACATTGTTGTTTGACGACAGCCTACCGACAGGTCGGCCTACCAGTATCCGTCAGTTAAATTTTAGAAGGACGACACCCATGAAATTGATGTTACGCCATGCACTCGTTGTGCTCGCCGCTGCCGTGCTGACTGCCGGCAGCGCACTGGCTCTGGACAATTTGAAATTCATGATTGGTGCCAACCCCGGCGGTGGCTACGATCAGACCGGACGTGGCCTTGGCAAAGCGATGGTAGAGGCCGGTGCGGCCAGGAGCGTGCAGTTCGAAAACAAGGGCGGAGCTGGTGGCACGATAGGGTTGGCACAGTTCGTTAATTCGGCCAAAGGCGACGGCAACTCGATGATCGTGGTTGGCGCGGTGATGGTCGGTGCGATTGTGCAAAACAAGCCACCGATGACGCTTGCCCAAGCAACACCTATCGCGCGCCTGTTCTACGAATACAACGTGTTCGTGGTGCCCGCCGCGTCGCCGATCAAGACGATGAAAGACGTCGTCGACATGCTCAAAAAAGATCCCGGCGCAGTGAAATGGGGTGGCGGCTCACGCGGCTCGGTCGATCACATCTCGGTTGCGCAAATTGCCAAAAGCGCAGGCGTTGATCCCACAAAAATCAATTACGTCCCGTTTCAGGGCGGTGGCGAAGCCTCGGCCGCCATTCTCGGTGGGCACGTCACCGTCGGCACCTCTGGCTGGAACGAAATGGCTCAATTCGTGAAAAGCGGCAAGATGCGCGCGATTGCGGTAACGGCAGGGACGCGCTTGTCGGAAATTGCAGTGCCCACGCTCAAAGAGCAAGGCATCAACGTTGAAATCGGTAACTGGCGCGGCGTTTACGGCGCACCGGGTATTACCGATGTCCAGAAAAAGGCGCTCATCGACGCCGTGATAGCCGCCACCAAGCAAAAATCATGGAACGATGCGCTCGCCAGTAATGACTGGTTCCCTGCCTTACTAACTGGCGATGACTTCGCGAAATTTGTCGACGCCGATCACAAGCGGATCGAAGAGTCGATGCGCGCAGTGGGCCTGATCAAGTAGACGCTCAGCGCCGCTGCTGATGGCTGGTAGCTGGTAGCGATTGTTGCAACCAGCCACATATCGACGACTCCCCGGCGTTGAGGGAGACATGAAAAAAAGGGAAATCCATGCAAAAGCGCTGGCAGATCGGCATCGCTGTGTTCGTTTTAATGCTGGCCACCGTGTTCGGGGTCGGCGCGTCACAGCTGCAGTCGGATCCGGGTTACGCGGGAATTGGCGCCGCCTTTGTACCCGCTGTGGTGTCCATTTTTCTGGGCATCGTCGGGGCGCTTTTGCTGTGGCAGGCCGTTACCGGCGGCTATCGCAATTTCACCGATGACTTGATCGGCGTGGCCACCGACAACTGGGGTGCGCTCTGGGTCACGGGCGGAATTTTGTTGATGGCGGCACTCATCACAAAAATTGGATTTGTGCTCGCCGCGACGGTCCTGTTCACCTTCGTCGCACGTGGTTTCGGCAGCAAGTCGTGGCTGCGCGACGCGATCACCGGCGCGTTCCTCGTGTTCCCGGTGTTCTGGCTATTCACGCTGGTGCTTGACGTCAATTTGCCGCGCCTTTTCAGCGGCTGGCTCTAGGAAATTCACCGCGATGATTGATACCTGGAATCTGCTGCTCGGCGGCTTTGCGACGGCATTGCAACCTATGAATTTGATGTGGGCGTTCATTGGCTGCGCGCTCGGCACCGCCATTGGGGTGTTGCCCGGTATCGGTCCCGCGCTGACGGTGGCGATGTTGCTGCCCGTCACCGCGAAGGTCGACCCCGCAGGCGCGCTCATCATGCTGTGCGGGGTCTATTACGGCGCAGCTTACGGTGGTTCCACGACGTCAATTTTGATGAACACACCGGGCGAAAGCTCGTCGATCATGACGGCACTGGAGGGCAACGCAATGGCCAAAAATGGCCGTGCCGGACCGGCGCTGGCCACGGCGGCAATCGGCTCGTTTATTGCGGGCACCATCGGCGTCATTTTGCTCACGTTATTTGCGCCGCTGGTGGCCGATCTCGCGCTTAAATTTGGCCCAGCAGAATTTTTCTCTTTGATGGTGCTCGCGTTTGTCACAGTGTCCTCGGTGCTCGGCGCATCGATGCTGCGCGGCATGGTGTCGCTGGCGATGGGACTCGCGATTGGCCTTGTCGGCATGGACTCTATCGCGGGCATCCCGCGCTACACGGCGGGCGTACCCGAGCTGATTGACGGCATCGAATTTGTCCTTGTTGCGGTGGGATTATTTGCGGTCGGCGAGGCTTTGTATTCGGTGCTCTACGACCCGAAAGGCGAGGACGCGACGCGCAACAAACTAACGTCAATCATGATGACGAAAGAGGATTGGAAACGCTCATGGCCCGCATGGTTGCGCGGCACTGCGATTGGCTTTCCGTTCGGCTCGGTGCCCGCTGGCGGCGCAGAGATTCCAACGTTTCTGTCGTATTCAGCCGAGCGAAAATTGTCGAAGTATCCGAAAGAGTTTTCAGGCGAAGGCGGCAAGGGCGCGATTGAAGGCGTCGCGGGGCCGGAAGCGGCGAACAATGCCACGGCAGCTGGTGCGCTGGTGCCGCTATTAACGCTTGGCATTCCGACATCCGCCACCGCCGCCATCCTGATCGCCGCATTCCAGAACTACAACATTCAGCCGGGCCCGCTTCTGTTCCAAACCAGCGGCCCATTGGTGTGGGGATTGATCGCGTCGCTCTACGTCGGCAACGTAATGTTACTGGTGCTGAATCTGCCGCTGGTGGGCTTGTGGGCGCGTTTGTTGACGATTCCCAAGCCGCAGCTTTACGCGGGCATTCTGGTGTTCGCCTCCATCGGCGTATACGGCATGAGGCAGAGCGCTTTTGATCTGGTGCTGATGTACGTGATCGGCGTGATCGGCGTGATCATGCGACGCTTTGATTTTCCGGTCGCGCCGGTCATCGTCGGCATGATTCTCGGCCCGATGAGCGAGAAACAATTGCGCAACGCGCTATCCATTGCGCAAGGCGACTGGCTGATCTTCTTCAAACAGCCGATTGCCGGCACTTTCATGGTCGCAACCATTGCCGTAATGTTCGTGCCGATCCTCTTGCGCAAGCGTGGCGTGAGGCTATCGGAAGATGATTAGCTTTTTTCTAGAACTACCATTGCACGGGGAACACAAGCGCAAAACGTCATAAGTCGACATAACGCAAAAGCCGGCCTCATCCCCTATGCAGTGGTCGTTTCAATAAAAAGTTGATAGCTCACTAAACTCGTCACAGCGCACAAACAGCCGCTAATGACTGCCGTCGTTTCGGCGACCCAGCGGCCCACTTTCCCGCAGCGCTCGAGACTACAGGTCGAACACAGGACCGTGTGCCTCCAAGACAACAGACATCGGCAGGCTGCATACCGCCTGCCGATTTAACGCGTCCGTTAACGAAGTTTCGCCACCAGCCGACGCCCCCAAACAGCGGGAATCAGGCCCATGCCGAGCAGCAGCATCACGAGTGACGCGAGGCTCAGCGTTGGCACAGCGACGATTGGATCCAGCAATATCGGACCTGACGGGTCAACGATCACGCCGTTGGCCGCGAGGTCGCCGTCGCCCAATCCGCCATCGATCACGTCAAAACTGGCGGTGCTGCCGCTGGTAGTCAAATTCGAGGGTGAGTAGAAAACAGGAATCAATGGCGAACC
Source organism: Burkholderiales bacterium (assembly GCA_025354165.1). Classification (GTDB taxonomy): domain Bacteria; phylum Pseudomonadota; class Gammaproteobacteria; order Burkholderiales; family Casimicrobiaceae; genus Casimicrobium. The sequence goes on from JANXNI010000049.1 coordinate 11,196, forward strand.
GGGGGTTGGGCCATATTTCCGATACGCCAGCCCAGTGAGCGCGGGCCAGGTCACGCTGACGCGTACGGTGCCGCCGGGCGTGCATCCCACCAGACGGAACCCGAACCACCCGTGTGGGAAGCTGCCGCCGGCGCCCGTCGTAGTACCACTCGGCACAAAGCCGGTATTGGCTCGATCAAAGGTGCAACCCGCACCGCCGCCTGAGAACGATGCGCTGGCACTACCCGTTCCGGTGGCAGTGACGCCGCTGAAGGTTGTGACGGCACCGATGGCGACAGTTTGCGTGGTCTGCGTTGCTGCCGCATAGTTCGCGTTACCCGCCTGGTCCGCAGCGATGGTGCAGTTGCCCACAGACAGAATCGTGACGACATTGCCCGAAACACTACACACTGAAGTAGTGACCGGGATCGAGAAGGTCACGGCGTTACCAGACGCTCCGCCCGTAGCCGACAGCGCAAAGGTTCCGCCAGCGGAGTACGCCACCGCACCGGGATTGGCAAACGAGATGGCCTGACTGGCGGATGTGATCGCGATATTGACGGTTGCCGTCGTCAGCGCGTAATTCGCATCCGCTGCCTTGGTCGCCGTGACGATGCAGCCACCGACTGCTGCTCCGGTCAGCACGTTGCCGACGATGGTGCAATTCGCGTTGTTCGAGGTGAAGGTGACTACGCCGGTGCCCGAGCCGCCGGTCGTGCTCAACGTGGTCGTGCCGCTGAACGGAATCGATACTGCAGTGGCGTTCGCGGTGAGCGCCGCTTGATTCGCCAGCGTGACCGTGATGTTGACCGTCGCTGTGGTCGCCGCGTAGTTGGCGTCTCCTGCCTTGGTCGCCGTGACGATGCAGCCACCGACTGCTGCTCCGGTCAGCACGTTGCCGACGATGGTGCAATTCGCGTTGTTCGAGGTGAAGGTGACTACCCCTGTGCCCGAGCCGCCGATCGTACTCAACGTGGTCGTGCCACTAAACGGGATCGATACCGCAGTCGCGCTCGCCGTGAGCGCGGCTTGATTGGCCAGCGTGACCGTGATGTTGACCGTAGCGGTTGTCGCCGCGTAATTCGCGTCCGCTGCTTTGGTCGCCGTGACGATGCAGCCACCGACTGCTGCTCCCGTGAGCACGTTGCCAACGACGGTGCAATTCGCGTTGTTCGAAGTGAAGGTGACTGCGCCGGTGCCCGAGCCGCCGGTCGTGCTAAGTGTCGTTGTGCCACTAAACTGGATCGATACCGCAGTCGCGCTCGCCGTGAGCGCGGCTTGATTGGCCAGCGTGACCGTGATGTTGACCGTAGCGGTTGTCGCCGCGTAATTCGCGTCCGCTGCTTTGGTCGCCGTGACAATGCAGCCACCGACTGCTGCTCCGGTCAGCACGTTGCCGACGATGGTGCAATTCGCGTTGTTCGAGGCAAACGTCACTGCGCCGGTGCCCGAGCCGCCGGTCGTGCTCAACGTGGTTGTGCCACTGAACGGGATCGACGTAGAAGTGGCATTCGCCAGGAGTGTTGCTTGCGCGAGCACCAGCCCGCCGACAGTGATGCTGTTGCCGACGAGATCAGCCGTTACGGCCAATACATCCGCACCAAGATTCCAGTCTTCCAAAGCGGCGAGGTTGTAGGTTGTGCCGCCGGAGGACGCGGTGCCATTGAAGTTCAGCAGGCCCGCGACGGCAGCTTTGTCCGTGGCGCTTAGCGTCAAGGTGAACGCTGTGCTCGACGTGATGTCTACGTTCGCGGTGTCGGTCAAGGTGTAGCTCGCGCCACCCTGCCCTGTCACGGTGAGCTTGCTGGCGACGATATCGTTGGCCGCGCCGGGAGCCGCCAACAAGTTCGCACCGGCGACGACGAACACGCCTGTGACCGCGTCGTACGCGGCGCTGGTAATGGTTGGCGGTGGCGCGATGATGATGTTTTTGTTCGCTCCCAACGAGTTAGCCGCGCCGACGGCTGGGAGCGTTAGGGTGGCTGCGTTTCCAGCGGTGTCAGCGACGGTGCCTCCGTTGAGCGCAAACGCGCCGACACTTTGGTAGTCGAGATCAGACGAGACATCGCCAGTCTGCACCGCGTAGTTGAACGTTAGCGTGCTGGTGCCGGAGCCACTGACGTAGTTGATAACGCTATCCGTCGCGCCGGTTTCCAGCGTCAATTGCGGCGTGCCGGTCACGGTCACCGCTTCACTGAAATTTACTTGCACGCTGATGATGCTGCCGGGACTGTAGGTGCCGTTGGCGGTGCTGGAGTTAACCGAAGTAACGGTCGGCGGTGTGGTGTCGAGTACGTAGGGCTGGGTCAGCGTCGTGCCGCTGTTGCCCGCCGTATCGGTTACGCGAACTTGCAGCGTGTTGCTGGCGGTCAGGACGGCGCCAAAGCGCGACCAGGTGTTTTGCCCGACGGTGCTGGCGGCGATTGCCCAGGTGCCGCCGTTGTCGAGCGAAACTTCGACGAACTCGCCAGCGACCATATTGGCGCTGGTTGTGCCAGAGATCGTCTGGGCGGCAGTCCTGGTAACGAAATCAATACTGGATACTCCCGTATCGGCCGAAAACGATTTGCTGGCAATCGTCGCAGTCGGCGCGGTGGTGTCCAGCACATAGGCATGCGGCAGCGCGGTACTGCTGCCCGCAGTATTCGTCACCCGCGCCAGCATCGTGTTGCTGCCAGCGAGCGTGGTCGTGGTGCTCCAAGCATTTGAACCTACCGTGTAGGTGGTCGCATTGCTCCACACCGATCCGTTGTTGTAGGAGACCTCCACTTTTTCGCCAGCAGCCAGATTCGCCGAGAGCGTGCCGCTGATGGTTTGTGCGGCAACGTTGGTGATGAAGTCCGTGCCGGAGCTGCCAGTGTCGGCGGAGAGCGCGAATGCGGTCACGGTTGTAGTGGGGGCGACGGCATAGTTGGTGTTGGTGGTTCCGGACGGAGTAAACACGGTATTCGTCGGGGTCCCGCTAGCCCCGTTTGCGACACCGGTGCCGCCCACTCCAGCGCCACCCGTATTACCGGTAGACAGTGAGGTGTTCGTGCCTGCATCGAGATTGACCGTGCCGCCGGCATTCCAGATACCGCCCACACCATTGCCGCCAGCGCCACTGACCGTACTACCGTGCCCGGACACACTGCCACCGCCACCGCCACCTCCAGCGCCAATGTTGTTGGTGACAGTACTGGCTGTGATAGTCAGCGTACCGGTGTTGTAAATACCACCTGCCGCATGGCCACCCCGTCCGCCCGCAGCGTCATAGCCGGCACCGCCGCCACCGCCGCCGATGCTTCTCGCCCCACCTGAGTTGGCCGTTCCGCCGGCCCCACCGCTGGAATAGCCAGCCCCGTAGTTTGATCCCGCACCGCCCGAAGTTGATCCCCCTGCGCCGCCCAGAAAATTGGTCCCGGAGTTGAAGCCATGTCCTCTGCCACCTACACCGGCGCTAGGACCAGGTTGAATGTTTAGACCGGCATTCGTACCGCTCGCGCCCCCAAAGGTTGTTCCGTATCCGCCGCCACCGCCGCCAGCTCCGCCGCCACCTCCAGCGAAGTCCAGAATACCCCCCGAACCGCCGCCACCTGCCGCTTTATTGTTGGTAATGCTGCTATGGGTGATGGTCAGGGTTCCCGCGTTAAAAATACCTGCCCCCAAGGCATCGCCACCCGCACCGCCCGCACCCGCAGCACGATTGCCGCCATCACCGGTTAAAAAACCATTGGTGATCGTTAACCCGTCCAGACTGACCGTACCGGTCGTGATGTTGAGCACTCGACTCAAGTTGCTGGCACCGATGGTCACATCGGGCGTGCCGTTGCTATCCAGATCGCCCTTGATGATCAGGTTTTTACTGATCACCAACTGCCCTGAAATCAGGGTAATAGTCATCGGTGCGTTAAAGGTGATGGTGTCACCCGATGCGGCCGCCGCAATCTGATTGCGCAATGTGCCCGCGCCGGAGTCCGCGTTGGACGTCACCGTGAGCGTTGCCGCATGAGCCGCCGTCAGCGCGCCGCCGAAGGCGAGCGCAAAAGCGAGAGGTACTGCACGAAGCTTGATCGAGCGGAAGCGGATTGTCATGTGGCTACTGATTTACTTTTTAGATTTTGCGAACGGGAAATCACGGTGCGCGACGAATGTACCAAGACTTCTGTTCAAACAAAAGAAAATTCTTAGGCTATGACCATCCTGTTAAGCCAATTTTTTTGGGCACGTTTACGTCAACAACTTTATGATGAAATCTCCATTGCATTGGGGCTCAATGGCAAAAACAGGGATAGTCGACTATTAGTTAAACGCACCGTCAGCCCCTATTAAATAGTAACTTCAGCAAAAAGTTGATAACCGCGACGCGCGTTAGAAACTACCGCGCCAGGCGCAATTCAGGTCTGCGCGGTGATCACATTGGCCCGACTATTGGCCGTGTCCGTCCAGAAATTCATGTTGCTGTAGTTCGCGAACAAGTCTGGCGGCAGGATGGACAGGCGCGGCTGAAAGCTCACTTTTTCGCGCACTTTGTGCAAGCCGGGGACGCCGAGATTGGCGTCAAACTCAGGCGTGTCAAACGCCAGATTGTCAAAGGCGTGCGGGAAATACGGCTCGCCGATAAATTGATAAATGAGCGGCAATACTTTCTCTGGCGATTGCGCGAGCAAATCGTATTCAACCACCAGTAGCGAGCCTGCCTGCTCGCTGTAAAAAGCCTCCTTCAACGCTGACCACGCAAAGCCGACCATGCGGTTTCTCTGTCCGAGTGTATCGACGCGGCTGAACACCGTGTTCCTCTCGATGTCGTCGATAAACAGCTTGGTGTTTTCAAACGGATCAGCGCGATATTTGCGCTCCAGAGAATCCATCACCCAGGCCACGTTGCGCACGCAGGCAATGACCTTTGATTGCGGAAACAATTCCGCCAGCGCGGGCATGCGCGCGCACCACACACGGTTGGTGTCGAAGATGATTTCCATGTCGGAGCGATCTTCGTAATAGTTATGAAACAGGCCACGCATCAGGGCGCGGCGCTGCCCGGGCGTGACCATCCGGCCGAATTCGCTACCGGCACTGACGTTGGCCAGCACGCTCGAAAAAAACGCGCCGACCGGGGACGAAACGCCAGCATGAAAGCGTGGGTTCTGCCGAAGAATCGCCGACAGCAAGGTTGAGCCGGAGCGCGGCAGACCGGAGATAAAGTGGAAGCGCTGCGGTGACTGGGTCATGCGGGATCGATCTCGACAGGATGGGTCTTTGGGCTCGCCCGAAGTGTACGTGCCGCCAGCGCCGCCCAGACATTCACGTCGCCGTCGGCGCTAACCCGTAGATCAAAGCGCGACGGCGGCACGAAAAGCTGATTGGTGTCTTCATATCGCCCCGCTGAAATTCGATCCACCCAGATCACGAATGCCTCGCCAAATGCCGCGCGAGTCGCCTCGGTCGGGCAGACAAAATCAGCGATAGCGTAGTGCCCTGCCTCAACCACGCGATCACACATCCATGCCATGCGGCGAGCGTGTTCGATGCGATGCTCAAGCGCAAAGCCAAGATCGGGAGACAGACTGGCGCGAACCGCGTCGGCGTTGAAGACAACCGCCTGAATCAACGGCCCCAGCGCGGCGGCGAGCGTGGTTTTGCCAGCTCCTGGCAAACCCATGACCAATATTTTTTTGGTCATGACACTGGGCGAACGGTGCGCGCCAGCGCGTAGAGCACGATCGCCCCGGCGGTAGCTACGTTCAGCGACTCAACGCCTGCCGCCATCGGGATCGATACCCCGTCGGTAATCACCGGCAACAGCGCTGGCGTAAGACCGTGGCCTTCGTTGGAAAGCACAACCACGTTGTTGGCACCAAATTTCGCGTCGAACAGCGACATGACCAGCACGCCGCCCACGTCGCGCGGCAATGTGGCCCAACGCTTGCCGTTGAAGGCGCTCAGCGCATCACGCAGTGCAACGTCCTCCAGCACCGAGGCGTGAAAGTGCGCGCCCTGCGCGGCACGCAAGGTCTTCACGCTCCACGCGAAAGCGCAGCCGGGTGATAGCCAGACCTGTTGCACACCTGCGGCGGCGGCGGTGCGGATCAGCGTGCCGACGTTGCCGGGGTCTTGCACTTCGTCAAGCGCGAGAACGAAACCGGAGGTGGCCAGCGGTGGGCTCGCTGGGACCGATGCGATGGCCAATACGCCAGTCGGGCTGACGAGCGTGGAGAGTGAATCGAACAGCGCCGGGGCCACCAGCACGGCTTCTTGCGAGTGTTCGACGAGCGCCTGCTGCGTGGCCGTGAGCGCAGTGCCGTCGCCGTTGGCCGCGTTCGCCCGAATGGCGATGATCTCGAGCGCACCCACGTGTGCGACGTAACTCTGCGCGAGGTGCTCGCCTTCGAGCAGGCACATGCCGTGGCGCTTGCGGGCCGGAGCCGAACGCGAGAGTGCGGCGAAGCGCTTGATGAGCGGGTTGTCGCGCGAGGAGATGGTTTTTAGTGACATGGCTTACGACGACGAGGCGTTGCGGATGCGCATCGCACCATCATCTTTTCTCTGAAAGCACCATTAGACGAGGGCTTAACACGCAATTCGTTTGAAAGTCGATTAGCGCATGAATAATGCATTGAGCCCATATATAACAAGGCTTTCACCGAAAAGCTATTGCTTCTTGGCAGGCGTCACAGAACCCGCATTGGCCGCGGGTGGAGGCGCCGGCGGTTGCAGCTCTTTCACCTGAATCAGCGTCTCGCCCTTTTTCACCATGCCGAGCTCGCTGCGGGCGCGCTCTTCGATGGCTTCACCGGCCTTTTCGAGATCGCGGACGTCGGCTTCGAGCACCGCGTTTTTCTGTTTGGCATCTTCGTTTTTGGCCTTCAGCTCGTCAAGCTCCTGCTCAAGCGTGTGCGCGCGAGGCACCGAACCTTTGTCGAACCAGAGTTTGTACTGAAGGCCCAAAAACATGAACGCCAGGACGCCAAAAATAATCCGGCCTTTCATGCTGACCTCACGAGGTTCATGGTTCGACAGGCTCACCACGAACGCGGCGCAGAGCGGGCGCAACGATTGCCCACGCGCTCCTTACGAATTGACCGAAACATCATCGCAGACCGACGTTACCGCTGAAAGCGGGCAAACACATTGCGACCTGCGTAGTGCGCAATGTCGCCCAGATCTTCTTCGATGCGAATCAACTGGTTGTATTTCGCCATACGATCAGAGCGTGACAGCGATCCCGTTTTGATCTGGCCAGCGTTCGTCCCGACAGCCAAATCTGCAATCAATGAATCCTCAGTTTCGCCCGAGCGATGCGAGATCACGTTGGTGTAGCCCGCGCATTTGGCCATTTCAATCGCGGCGAAAGTCTCAGAGAGCGTGCCGATCTGGTTGATCTTGATCAGGATCGAGTTGGCGACGCCTTTCTTGATGCCCTCTTGCAGAATTTTGGTGTTGGTGACAAACAGATCATCACCGACGATTTGCACTTTTTTGCCGAGCTTGTCGGTCAAGTGTTTCCAGCCGTCCCAATCGCCTTCAGCCATGCCGTCTTCAATCGAAATGATCGGGTAGCGTGCCGCCCAATCGGCCCATAGGTCGGTTAATTCGCCACTGGTCAGCGAGCGGCCTTCGCCTTCGAGATGGTATTTACCGTCTTTGTAGAACTCACTGGCGGCGCAGTCGAGCGCCAGGGCAATTTGCTCGCCCGGTTTGTAGCCAGCTTGCTCGATGGCTTGCATCAACAGCGTCAGCGCTTCTTCGTTCGATTTCAGGTCAGGCGCGAAGCCACCCTCGTCGCCCACTTGCGTCGGCCAGCCTTTGCTGTCGATGAGCTTTTTGAGCGTGTGAAATACCTCAGCGCCCCAACGCAGCGCTTCTTTAAAACTCGGCGCGCCGACCGGCACGATCATGAATTCCTGCAAATCGACCGAGTTGTTTGCGTGCGCGCCGCCGTTAATCACGTTCATCAAAGGCACAGGCAGGCTCATCGGGCCTGCGCCGCCGAAGTAGCGATACAGCGGCAAGCCGACGTCTTCAGCCGATGCCTTTGCCACCGCGCAGGAGACAGCGAGAATCGCATTCGCGCCGAGGCGGGATTTGTTCTCAGTGCCGTCGAGTTCGATCAGGATGCGGTCAATGCGCGTCTGCTCTTCACCGTCGAGACCGAGCAGCGCTTCGCAAATTTCGGTGTTGACGTAATCCACCGCTTTCAACACGCCTTTGCCGCCATAGCGGGATTTGTCGCCGTCGCGCAGTTCGATGGCTTCACGGCTGCCGGTAGACGCGCCACTTGGCACAGCGGCACGACCGGTTGCACCACTCTCAAGCACGACGTCTGCTTCAACAGTGGGGTTACCGCGTGAGTCGAGAATTTCGCGGGCGATTACGTCAACAATGGCGCTCATGGTTTTCCTGTTTTTTTCCTAATCTACGGTCTGTATTCCCGCCTTCGCGGGAATGACACGGTGTGTCCTAACGGTTACACGCCATCCACAACAATCATCGAAAACTCGGCCGCGCCTTCGCGTTCGGCGCGCGCCGCGACGTACAGCGTGGAGTTGTAAAAAGCTTCGGCGGCTTCGCGCGTTGGATATTCAACGACCACTACGCGCGGGCGCAGCCAGTCGCCTTCCATGATTTTTGGATTGCCACCACGCACGATGAATTTGCCACCGGCAGCTTCAATCGCGCCAGGCGAAAGCGCCATGTAGTTTTTGTATTTTTCAGGGTCGGTCACATTGACTGAGGCGATTACATAGGCGGTCATAACTTGTGTTCTCCGACGAGTAAATTTTCAGCAAAAGGCTGTGATTTGACGATGCGATCCAGTGCTAACAGTTGCTCCAGCAACGCTTTCATACGCGGCAACGGCCACGCGTTCGGGCCATCGGAGAGCGCCGTATTCGGGGTTGGATGCGTTTCCATAAACAAGCCGGCAACGCCCACTGCAACAGCAGCCCGCGCCAGCACAGAAACAAACTCACGTTGACCACCGCTCGATGTGCCCTGCCCGCCCGGCAGTTGCACCGAATGCGTGGCGTCAAATACCACCGGGCAATCGGTCTCACGCATGATCGCGAGCGAGCGCATGTCGCTCACCAGATTGTTGTAACCAAAGCTCACGCCACGCTCGCACACCATGATGGTGTCGGCACCACCATTGGCTTCTTTTGCTTTATTGACGACGTTTTTCATGTCGCCGGGCGCGAGGAACTGGCCCTTCTTGATATTCACCGGCCTACCGCTCGCGGCAACCGCGTGAATGAAATCCGTCTGGCGACATAAAAAAGCCGGCGTTTGCAACACGTCAACGACGCTGGCGACATGCCCAATCTCTTCAATCGAGTGCACGTCGGTTAGCACTGGCACGCCGATCTGTCGCTTTACTTCGCCCAAAATACGCAAACCGTTTTCCATGCCCGGCCCGCGAAAAGTTTTTCCGCTGGAGCGATTGGCCTTGTCGTAGCTCGACTTAAAGATGAACGGTATGCCAAGCGCTTGTGTCATTTCCTTAAGCGCACCGGCGGTATCGAGCTGTAGTTGATCGCTCTCAACCACGCACGGACCTGCAATCAGGAAAAATGGTTGGTCGATTCCAACTTTGAAACCACAGAGATTCATGCTTGTTCCAATTCGCTCGAATGCGCTTTGCTGGTCAACTCACGTTGTGCCATCGCGGCCCCCACAAACGCCTTGAACAGCGGATGTCCGCCACGCGGCGTCGAGTTAAATTCCGGGTGATACTGCACACCCATAAACCACGGATGCATGGACGTCGGATATTCCATCACTTCAACCAAATCCTGCACTGCGGAACGACCCGAGATCACAAGCCCCTTCGCCTCAAACTGCGCGACGAAATTGCTGTTTACTTCATAGCGGTGACGGTGCCGTTCGTTGATTTCCGTTGAGCCGTAAACCCGTGCTGCAAGCGAGCCCGCCTTGAGCGTCGCTTTCTGCGCGCCAAGCCGCATGGTGCCGCCCTTGTCAGACCCAAGATCACGTTTTTGCACGGCACCAGTAGCGTCTTGCCACTCGGTAACGAGTCCGATGACAGGGCTTTTAGTGTCGTGGTCAAACTCGGTGGAATGCGCGTCCGCCATGCCGCACACATCGCGCGCAAACTCGATCATCGCGACCTGCATGCCGAGGCAAATGCCAAGATACGGGATCCTGTTTTCGCGGGCATAACGCGCCGCCAGAATCTTGCCTTCAATGCCACGTTCACCAAAGCCAGGGCCGACCAGAATGGCGTCCATGTTGGCAAACATCGACGCGCCCTGCACTTCAATTTTTTCCGACTCAAGGTAGTGAATATTGACCTTGCAATCGTTGTGAATGCCACCCGCTTTAAGCGCTTCGTTGATTGATTTATAGGCATCAATTAGCTCGACGTATTTGCCGACGAAAGCAATATCGACTTCAAATTTTGGACGCAGGGTGCGCTCAACGATATGCGCCCACGGCGCCAGATTCGCGGGTTTTGCCAGCAGATCGAGCGTGTGGCACACGATTTCGTCGAGCAACTGATCGTGCAGCAATTGCGGCACTTTGAAGATAGTGTCAACGTCAGGTACGGAGATGACAGCGCGTTCTTCAACGTTGGTGAAGAGCGAAATTTTCCGCTTCTCATCCTCGGGAACGGGACGATCCGAGCGGCACAAAAGCACATCGGGAAAGATACCAATTTCGCGCAGTTTTTGCACGCTGTGCTGGGTCGGTTTAGTCTTTAGTTCACCGGCGCTGGCGATGTACGGCACCAGCGTCAAATGAATGTAGCAGCGATTGCGCCGCCCCACTTCGACGCCCATCTGGCGGATCGCTTCGACGAACGGCAGCGACTCAATATCCCCGACCGTGCCGCCGATCTCAACCAGCAGCACGTCAAGCCCCTCGCCTGCGACTTTGATCATCGCCTTGATCTCGTCGGTGATGTGCGGGATGACCTGAACCGTACCACCAAGGTAGTCGCCCCGGCGCTCCTTGTTGATCACGCTCTGGTAGATCTTTCCGCAGGTGAAACTGTTGCTGGCGGTCATCTTGACCGAGGTGAAACGCTCGTAATGGCCCAGATCAAGATCGGTTTCGGCACCGTCGTTGGTGACGTAGACCTCGCCGTGCTGATACGGGCTCATCGTGCCTGGATCAACGTTGATGTAGGGATCGAGCTTTAAGAGGGAGACTTTGAGACCGCGCGATTCGAGGATCGCTGCGAGAGAGGCGGCGGCGATGCCCTTGCCTAAGGAGGACACCACCCCGCCGGTCACGAACACGTATTTCGTCATGGCGAACCTATGCGGGAAAGCCAAATTCTACCGGAGCGGCGTCGCCGCAGCTTCAGACGCGGAACCACGGCGCGAAGGACAATCTGGATACAGCTTTTCGTTATAACGACCAATACATTGGGGCTGAGCGGCATTTATACGTGTAGTCAATAATATGCAAAATCAGCCAGTAGCCCCCGTTTACGCTAGCTTCTAAGAAAAAGCTGCTAGCTGAACAGGGTCACTTTTCCCTCCAATACGAAACAAGTTTCAAAACTGTTTGATGAAGCGCAAACCATCGGTTCGCAAAAGCGCCAGCATCGGTTTTTTTTGCGAGCATGTTGTCATTAACTCCGTCCGCCGAACGCCTATATCTTTGTGACTCAATCCTCGCCAAAACTTTCGCGCACAGGCCTTTCCACGAACGAGGCAGCCATAAAGCTAGTAACTGACGGTCCCAACGCACTTCCGGACGACCACCGCCGCACGCTCTGGCACATCGTTTGCGAAACAGCCCGCGAGCCGATGTTCCTGTTGCTGCTGGCTGCTGGAACACTCTATCTTCTGTTTGGCGAGCCGCTGGAAGGTGTCACCTTGTTTGGCGCTGTGCTGGCCATGATTTCGCTAACGATGTATCAGGAAGGCAAAACCGAGCGCGCGATGGAAGCGTTGCGCGATCTGACGAGCCCTCAGGCGCGCGTGATTCGCGACGGTCAGCCAATCCGGATCGCCGGAAAAGACGTCGTCGAAGGCGACATCATGCTGCTCGCCGAAGGTGATCGCGTTCCCGCCGATGGCGTACTGCTTGAAGCGAGCGCTTTGCAGGCCGACGAATCGCTGCTGACGGGCGAGCCGGTTCCCGTTCGCAAAATGGTCGCCGCTACCGACGCAGTGCCGCTGGCGCAACCGGGCGGCGACGATCTTCCGTTTGTTTACTCGGGTACCCTGATCGTTCAGGGGCAGGCCACGGCAAGAGTGAGCGCCACCGGGCCGCGCAGCGCGATTGGACGCATCGGCACTTCGCTCGGCGCAATCGAAACCGAGCGCTCGCCGCTACAAAAACAAACGGCGATACTGGTACGCAACCTCGCGCTGCTCGCGTTCTGCCTGAGTCTCGCGCTGGTGGCGATTTATGGAATTGTTCGTGGTGACTGGTTGCAGGCCGTGTTGGCCGGGATTGCGCTGGCGATGGCATTGTTGCCGGAAGAGTATCCCGTCGTGATGACGGTCTTCCCGGCGCTCGGTGCGTGGCGATTGTCAAAAGAAAAAGTGCTCACACGGCGAATCAACGCCATTGAAACCCTGGGCGCAACCTCCGTGCTCTGCGCCGATAAAACGGGCACGCTAACCGAAAACCGCATGACGGTGGCACGGCTACAAACGAAAACCGGAGTGCTCAACGTTGATTACGGCGCGACAGGCGAACTTCCGGAGCCGTTTCATGCGCTCGTTGAATACACGATTCTGGCCAGCGCGGTGGATCCGTTCGATCCGATGGAGAAGGCCTTTCACCGCCTGGGCGTGCATTTCCTCGCTGATACCGAACATATCCATATTGATTGGGCTATCGCGCAGGGCTACGGTCTCACGCCCGAACTGAAAGCGATGGCACAGGTGTGGACGGCCATCGACGGCGCGGGTCACGTGGTGGCGGCCAAAGGCGCACCCGAAGCAATCATTGATCTCTGCCACATGAACGCCGACGCGCAGGCGCGCATCAGCGCCCAGGTAGACGCCATGGCGCGCGACGGCCTGCGCGTGCTTGGGGTCGCACAGGCGCGTCATGCCGGAGAAAACTGGCCCGTAGGCGAGCACGACTTCGACTTCAGCTTCATTGGACTGGTCGGACTCTCTGACCCGATTCGCGCCGAAATACCCGAGGCGATCGCTCAGTGCCATCAAGCTGGCATTCGCGTGATCATGATTACCGGCGACTATCCCGCCACGGCACAGACCATTGCAACGCAGGCCGGCCTCAAAGTGGCTGATGCCGACGTGCTCTCCGGGGACGAGCTAGGAACGCTGTGCGACGCCGATTTGCAGGCACGCCTGAAAACAGTCAGCGTTTGCGCTCGCATCGCACCCGAACAAAAGCTGCGCATCGTGCAAGCACTAAAAGCCGACGGCGAGATTGTCGCGATGACCGGTGACGGCGTGAACGACGCACCGGCGCTCAAAGCCGCGCACGTCGGAATCGCGATGGGCGGACGCGGCACCGACGTCGCGCGCGAATCAGCGTCGCTGGTGCTGCTCGACGACAATTTCGCCTCCATCGTGCGTGCCATTCGGCTCGGTCGGCGCATTTTTGACAATCTGCAAAAGTCGATGTCCTACCTGCTCTCGGTGCATATTCCCATCGCGGGTATTGCACTCTTACCTGTGCTTTTCGGCTGGCCGTCAATGCTGTTTCCGCTGCACATCGCCTTTCTGGAGCTCGTGATTGATCCGGCCTGTTCGCTGGCATTTGAGAACGAACCGGCCGAAGCCGACGTTATGCAGCGCCCGCCCCGCAGCACCACCGCACAACTCTTTGGCGGCACGACGCTCATGTTTGCGCTGTTGCAGGGGCTCGGTGCGTTGGCCGCCGTTACCGGGGCATACTGGTGGGGCCTCGGGACTCTGCCGGAGCCGCAAGCACGCGCCTTTGCGTTCTGTACTCTGGTGATCGCCAATCTGGCGCTGATCCTGTCTAACCGTTCGAAGCACGGTTCGCTGCTGGCCTCGCTGCGGCGTCCCAACAAAACGCTATGGCTGGTCGCGGCTGGCACCGTTGCGCTGCTTGCTCTGGTTATCGAAGTACCGGTACTGTGCAAACTATTCCGCTTCGATACACCGCCGCCGATGGCGCTGCTGGCGGTATTCGGGCTCGGCGTGCCCACCGCAGTGTGGTTCGAGTTGGTGCGTTGGTCACACTCGCACGCGACGCCGAACGCGATTTAGCGCAGCGCCTATCCGCGCGGCAAAGTGACCGTCACCACTTTGTCCGAACGATGCAGTTCGAGGAGCCCGCGTTTTTCAGCGTCTTCGAGAATTTTTCCGAATGCCCTGTAGCCGTAGGCCGATTCCAGGAAATCGGGGCGACGTCGTTTTAGCGTGACTTTCACTTGCGATGCGTGGAACTCGTCGCGATTGGTTTCAGCGACCAATGCCTCTATTGTGTCGACGACCAAATCAATTGCCAGAGTGCGTTTGGCGTCCTCTGCTGACTCGACAACGACGGGGGCTATTGCGGACGCCGGTGCGGGCTTGGTGCCCTTAGCGATATTTGTCTGCTGAGGCTTCGCCGGGGGCGGCATTACTTTCTTTGCAGCAGCCTTTTTACGCGCTTCTTCTGCCTTGACCAGTTCATCATAAAAGATGAATTCGTCGCAGTTATTCACCAACAGCTCTGACGTTGAACTGCGCACGCCCACGCCGATCACCGTCTTGTTGTTCTCCCGCAGTTTGCTGACCAACGGCGAAAAATCAGAGTCGCCACTGATGATGACGAACGCGTCGACGTGGGACTTGGTGTAGCAAAGGTCGAGCGCATCCACGACCATTCGGATATCAGCGGAATTCTTGCCGGACTGCCGAACGTGCGGGATTTCGATCATCTCGAACGAAGCCTCGTGCATGCTGCGTTTGAAATCCTTGTAGCGATCCCAGTCGCAGTAAGCTTTCTTCACCACGATGTCGCCCTTCACCAGCAAGCGCTCCAGCACCTTACGAATATCGAAATCGTCGAAGTTGGCGTCACGTACGCCGAGTGCGACGTTTTCAAAGTCGCAGAAAAGTGCCATTTTCAGGACCTCACCGACCGGAGTTGAGCTCATCTGTCAGCCTTCCCATGCATATTGCATTCCATCTTAACGGGTTGACCCAGCGATCATGCTTGATGCACGATCATGGTTTCTTGCGTAACCAATGCCACCTCAACAAGCAGCCTATACATAAGCTGATCCATCATAAATCAGCGGTTTGCGAATCGCTCCGAAAATGCGCGTCATCGGTATTGCCCAAGGTCAAGCATCCAATAGACAGCGGCCTTCAAAGACCCTGTTGAGGAAAAATAAATTGCCACAATATCTCCCGCGTAACCCCATATACCAACAGCCACCCCGTTCTCACGCACCCATATGCTTTCATTGCGAACCAGCATCCTCTGTTCCGAAGTGACGACGACCAAACCGTTGCTATTGTGCCGAGCGCTACTCGTATCGGTCGGATTCGCTTTTCTTTTTCCGGTAACTGCTATGGCCACAGAAGAACCCAAATTTGACATCCTCACCAAAGACGGCGATTTTGAACTTCGGCAATACGCACCTATGGTCGTTGCCGAAACGCTCGTGTCAGGCAGTCAGGATGAAGCCTCCAGCCGCGGATTTCGGATCATTGCAGGCTATATTTTTGGCGACAACAAGAGCGCGAATTCGGGGGCCGAGAAGATCGCGATGACCGCTCCCGTCCTGCTCGAAAAGCAGAGCGCAGCGCAAAGAATCGACATGACCGCGCCTGTAACCATGGACAAAATCGGCGACCAGTGGCGCGTCCATTTCGTGATGCCTTCACAGTACAAAATCACCGATTTACCGACACCCAACAATGCCGCCGTGACGCTGCGCGAAATTCCAGCATCAAAATACGCAGTGGTCCGCTTTTCCGGCTTCGCGGGCGAAGCGAAAGTCGCCGCAAAGACCAAAGAACTCACAGACTGGGTAATCGCCCGCGGCAGCGTTGCCGTAAATGCGCCGCAGCTCGCGCGCTACGACCCGCCGTGGACACTGCCGTTCATGCGGCGTAACGAGATTCTGGTGGAAATCAGGTAACGACGCCGTCGCTCACGATTACCGTCGCGTGCTCGCGGGCGGGCGGGTTCGGCGCAGAAATCGCGGCTGATTGTCTGCGCAGATTCTCAGTCGTTGGCCCTTTGCCATCGGGCTGCCAGCCCGGTGGGGCGAACAAATAGCCGAACGCCTCGCGCGCAGATTTTGCCTTGCGCACATCGGCAAAAATATCGATCCATTGCTGAAACACAATGCGCAGCGGGTTAACCGACGTGGTCGGTCGCACCCAGCCGTAGCGAATTTTGATGTCGTCGCGTTCGGCGACGTAAGTACCAAACAGGCGATCAAAAATGAGCAACACGCCGCCGTAATTGGCGTCCAGATATTCGATATTGGCCGCGTGGTGAACACGATGTGCGGATGGCGTGTTGATGATGCCTTCAAGAAAGCCCAACTTCGGAATCCACTCCGCGTGAATCCAGAACTGATAAAGCAGGTTAATGGCAAACGCGATGAGGATGACCTGCGGTGAATAACCAAGCCACGCCAAAGGCGAAAAGAAGATCAGCGTAAGCGTCAACTTTCCGAGCCATCCAAGACGGTAGGCGGCCGACAAGTTGAACTGATTGGGCGAGTGGTGTACGGCATGATTCGCCCAGAACCAGCGGCTGCGATGACTCACGCGATGAAACCAGTAGTAAGCGAATTCCAGCGTGAAAAAGAGCACGATCCACGATAGCGGCTCTTTCATATCCCAATTGAAAATTCGATGCTCGTACAGCCAGGCCGCGCCCGGAAGCGCCAGCAAGGCGGGCACAAAATCAGCGATTCGACGACCCGCCGCAATCGCCAGAGAAATCAACGAACCTTTCCAGTCGTAATCGCGCCGCCCGGTGAACGAGAGCACCACGCCCTCCAGCAGCGCGCTACCGACGGCCACGCCGGCGATGATCAGATAAATACGAATAAAAGTTGCGGTGTCCAAGGTCGGCGGGCTCCGGAGTTGTGTAACCGTTCAGCTATTTTGCGCTGCGAAGCATACAGACAACCGTTGGTCGTGTAGAGTTCGAAAGCTAGATTGAGCAAATGCAACAGAATGTCGGCTGGCATCATGAGCTTGCCGCGTACTGTTCGCAGGTTTACCGATTCACAAGGAGGATAAAAAATGAAATTTCACCGCCCATCATTGGCCGCGCTGGTTGCCAGCGCTTTATTCATGATCGCGCCCAGCGCACAGGCGCAGCAGCTCAACCTGCTATGCAACGCCACCATCGACTGGTGCGAGCTGATGAAGAACAAGTTTGAAGCCGAAACCGGCATCAAAACCAGCATGGTTCGCCGCAGCTCCGGCGAATCGTACGCACAGGTTCGTGCCGAATCGGCGAATCCGAAGACCGACGTCTGGTGGGCCGGCACGGGTGACCCGCATCTGCAAGCCGCCGCCGAAGGGTTGACGGAGGTCTACAAGTCGCCGTCACTGTCGAAGCTGCAACCGTGGGCACAAAAAGTTGCGGACGCTTCCGGCAATCGCACTGTCGGCATTTATCTCGGCGCGCTCGGCTATTCGTACAACGACAAAATGCTCGCCGCAAAAAAGCTCGCTGCGCCGAAATGCTGGGCTGATCTCGCCGACCCGAAATTCAAGGACGAAGTGCAGATGCCAGACCCGAATTCGTCGGGCACTGCATACACGATGGTCGCCACGCTGGTGCAGTTGATGGGTGAAGACAAGGCGTTTGCTTTCATGAAAGCGATGCACAAAAACGTGAATCAGTACACCAAGAGCGGTGTCGCGCCGTCCCAAGCGGTGGGGCGCGGTGAAACGCTGATCGGAATCTCATTCATGCATGATCTGATCGTGCCAAAGCTGAGCGGCTTCCCGGTGACGCTGGTGACGCCGTGCGAAGGCACCGGCTACGAGATCGGCTCCATGAGCATCATCAAAGGTGCGCGCAACATGGCAGAAGCCAAGAAGTTCTACGAATTCGCATTGCGCCCTGATATCCAGTCGCTCGCACCATCAGTGAAGGCGTATCAAATCCCGTCGAACAAAGACGCGACCGTGTCCGCCGAATCGATCAAGCCAAGCGAGGTGAAACTCATCGACTACGATCAAGCGAAATACGGATCGAGCGAAGTGCGCAAACGTCTGCTCAAGCGCTGGACGGACGAAGTTTCTGGCGCGCCGCGTTAGTTACTCCGCCGCACAGCTGTTCGGCCCCCTACCCTCGCGGGCGAGGGCTGGGGTGCGGAGCTTGCAGCGAGAATGACGCCAAAAATAGGTCGACGTTCCATCCCGGCTACACCCCTGATCACCCCATGAATCAATCCATCCAAGCCCGCTACACGTTCGCGCAACAACTAGCTCGCGAAGCGGGTGAGTTAGCTCATCGCTACTTTCAAAATCTCGACCAGATCGTCGTCGAATCGAAAGGCACGCAAGACGAAGTCAGCATCGCTGACCGCGAGACTGAAGTGTTCATCCGCGCGCGCATCGCCGAGGCGTTCCCCGATGACGGCATCCTCGGCGAAGAAGGCGGCGATGATCGTGATGGCAAGAGCATCATATGGGTGATCGACCCGATTGACGGCACGGCCTGCTTCGTCAACAACATGTTTTCGTGGTGCGTGTCAATTGCGGTAGCCGTGGACGGCGTGCCGACCATTGGCGCTGTTTACGATCCAAATGCGAAAGAGCTTTTCCACGCAATGCGCGGCGGTGTCGCCTATGTGAATGACAAGCTCGTCAACGTAAAAGACGTCGCCGATTTCAAAGGTGGCGTGCTCGGCGTTGGCTTTTCGCATCGCTCCAAGCCCGAAGAATTCACGCCGTTCATGCACACCCTGCTCTCGTCCGGTGGTATGTTCATCAGGAACGGTTCCGGCGCGCTAATGCTCTGCTACGTCGCAGCAGGACGGCTGATCGGCTACTACGAGCCGCACATCAATTCGTGGGACTGCCTCGCCGCGATTGCCATCGTCGAGGCTGCTGGCGGCCAATGCAACAACTTCCTCGCCGACGACGGCATGTCACGCGGCAATCCGATTTTGGCAGCGGGCAAACCGCTGTATCCGCTGCTGCTTCGGGCGACAGGAAAAAACGTGAAGTAACGCATCAGCTTTTGGCTATGACCCTTATTGCATTGGTCCAACCAATAAAAATACTCTGAAGTCGACTTAGGACTGAAAAAGCCTTGGGCCTTTATTAAATAAGACTTTCGCCACAAAGCTGAATCAATATCCCAGACTCAGCGCCAACGTTATAGTCGGCGAGCAATACATCTACCGGAAACATGCCAGACACACCATTTTTGTGCCGTCGTCGCGTAGCATTTGAAAAAGTGAATTCGCACTAAAAACCGGGACAACGCATGAAAACCAACCATCGCAGCAGCGTTGCGCAATTACTTGCGACCACCGCGTCGATGCTGCCTTGCTCTCGCGCTCACTCGCGCTTGAGTGCGTTCGCAAATTGCCTTCGCGACAAAGCAATGCGCGCCGCAAGCCTTGCTAGCAAACTGCTCGCACTGTGCCTTTTTGCACTGCCGCTTGTCGCTCACGCGATAACGCAGGTGGGGGCAGCGGTGAGCTTTTTCGGTGCGACCTCCTCGCCGAACGGCTCCTCCACAGGAATTGCAACCCTGCCCAGCGTCACGGTCGTCGGCCTCTATTCCCGCCTTCTGGTGGTCACGGCATCAAGCACGACGTTCCAGAACGTCGCGGCAGTCAGTTTCGGCACCCTCCCGATGACGAAGGCGGTTCAAGTAGGCGACTCCCAGTCCGCAGACTCGATCTGGGTGTTGCCGCTGGGTTTTGGCGACGCCGTTACCGCCAACGTGGTCGCCACTTTCGACACGCCGCCGTCGGGAGGGGTGACGTCAATGGCCTATCTTTCGGCGGTCTCTTTTTACGGCGTCGATCAAACCACGCCGACGAGCAGCCCCATGGTCGCGGCGAACCTTGCTCCCGACGGCAATGCGGCGTCGACCCTGACTGTCGCCAGCGCAGTGGGCGATCTGGTTTATGACGTCATCGATTCTTACAGCACGCTCACGGCGGGCCCGACGATCAATGCTGGGACCGGACAAACTGTCGTGGCCAGCAAAAACGGAACGTTAAGCTTTGGCACGATCGGATACCGCAATAGCTCAAAGCCTGGAGCGCCCTCGGTAGTCATGAGCTGGACCTCAAACGCGATTTCGGCGACTCACGCCGCCATCAACATCCGGCAAGCCCCCCCCGCCGACCTCACTGTCACAAAAACCGTTCAGGGCAGCGGTCCTTTCGTTCGGGGCGGTTATGTCACTTTCAATCTGACGGCTAACAATATTTCTTCGAGCACGCCTGCAGGCGGCGTCACGCTGACGGATACAGTGCCGGCCGGCCTTATTTTTGCAACCGCTTCCGGCACTGGCTGGACGTGCTCTCCTGCGGCGGGCCCTTTTGTGTCCTGCAATTACGACAACTTCCAGATTATCAACCCCAATGCAAGTTCAACGCCGCTCACTGTTGTGGCGTCCATCCTGCTGGACGCACCTGCCTCGATCACCAATACCGCCGTCGTATCCGGCGGCGGTGAATCCAACACCTCCAATAACACCGGTTCCGTGACGATCAACGTGGTTCCTCCGGCCGATTTGACACTGACCAAAGTCGCCAACGGCGCGTTCAAATTTGGCGGCTCCGCCAGCTATACCGTCACCGTGACCAACAACGGCGGCGCAACAACCACCAGCGGCTACAGCGTGACCGACACTATGCCCAGCGGCCTGACGGCAGGTACCGTAACCAGCCCCGACGCTGGATGGAATTGCGCCGCCTCCACCAGCACGGTTGTCAATTGCAGCCGCAGCACGGCGCTTGGCGTGGGCGCGTCCACGACGCTCAACATTCCCGTAACCATTGCCGCGAACGCACCGGCGTCGATCACCAACACGGCAAGCGTGTCCGGAGGTGGCGAGGCCATCACTAACAACAACTCCGGCTCCTCGACGGTGACCGTAACGGCCCCCGCGAATTACGCGCTCACCGTCACGGTTACCGGCGGCACGTGGGGCAGCGTCGTCTCGTCGCCCGCGGGCATTAACTGTCCCGGCACCTGCTCAGCCAACTTTGTTGAAGGCAAGGACGTGACACTCACCCGTCAAGTCAACTCAGCGACGGAGGGCGAATTCGTCGGCTGGACCGATCCGTCCACCTGCGCAAGCGTAGCCAACGGCACCAGCTCAACCTGCACAGTGACGATGAGTGCCGCGAAAACGGCGGCCGCACGCTTTACGGTGACCTGCCGACTCGATGCGGATGGGGACAACGCGGTGCGTCCGGACACGGACGTTTTGATGATCACCAGGCGCATCCTGGGCATGACCGGCGCGTCTGTCATCACGGGCGCGTCCAATACGCTGGGTACGCGCGCGACTGAAGCAGCGATTAACGCCTACATCACGCCGCGAATCGCCGAGAACCGGTTTGATGTCAATCTTGATGGCGTCACCGATTGGCGCGATGCCGCGATTCTGTTGCGTGCGTTCAGTGGGTTCACTGGCACGGCAGTCACTCAGGGCCTGATCACGTTGGGATCACAGCGCCAGTTCTGGGATACGGCCACGCCCAGCGGAGCTGCCGATGGAATCAAGCAGTACCTGAACAATCGCTGCGCAGTGGCGATTCCGTGAACGCAATTTAGTCAGGATGGGCAACACGCCCGGTAGGCCATGTGGAAACGTCGCGTTCTAATCAGCTTTGTACTGCTCGGCGCATTGGGCGCGGGAGGCTGGTTGCTGTTCCAGCGGTACGGCTCCAATCTCGCGATTGAACTCACCGAGCGTGACCTTCAAACGCGGCTTGCAACTTATTTTCCGGTTCAAAATTGCGGACTGATCATCGTCTGCCTCGACGTCGCCTCACCGCAGGTCAAATTGACCGAGGGCTCCGACCGCATCGCGCTATCCACCGATTTATCCGCCACGCTCGGCCAGCGTCGCTATCCCGGCTCACTGGCATTTTCAGGAAAGGTTCGCTACGTCGCGCAAGATGGCGATTTTTTCCTCGACGACATCGTGATTGACCGCTTCGAGCTCGCCGGAATTCCGATTCATTACACAGAACTTCTGCGCAGTCGCGGCCCCGGCTTGTTGCGCGGCGTGCTCTCAACGCGACCGATCTACTCGCTCAAGGGCAACACCCTGCAACAACGCCTGGCCCGCCTAGCTGTACGGGACGTGCGCGTCGTCAATGGCAAGCTACGAGTTTCGATGGTCAGCCCGACGCAGTAGGCCTACTACCTCGTATTCGCTTTTGCCCTGTGCGGAGATCGGCCCCCTCTCCCCCTGCGGGGTGGAGGCGGGGTTTTGGATTGCATGCAATCCGCCGCCGGAACGGCGAGCGCATGCTTGCGCGAGTGCGGCCTGCAAGGCAGGGTTGGGGTGAGGGGTAAGCGTGATGAGAAACGTCAACGACTAGCGCGTAAGCCACCACCCCCTCACCCTAGCCCTCTCCCGCGCGGGGAGAGGGAACAGAACCGACGGCACCGGATTAACATCCCCCATCAATTTGAATAACGAACAACTCAAAGGCGGACTCACCATGACCAATCTCTCCACCCTAACCAACCACCAAATCCGCCTCGCCGCCCGCCCGATGGGCCTGCCCAAGCGTGACGGCTGGAGCTTCACTGAGGAGCCCGTCACCGAGCCCGCCGCTGGCGGCATCGTGGTCAAAACGCTCTCGCTCTCGCTCGACCCCGCCATGCGCGGCTGGATGAACGAGGGCAAGAGCTACATCCCGCCGGTTGGCATCGGTGAGGTCATGCGCGCTGGCGGCATCGGCAAAGTTATCGCGTCGGCCAACCCGAAATTCGCCGTCGGCGACACCGTCACTGGCCCGCTCGGCGTGCAGGAATACGCGTCGTTTGACGAAGTCGGCATCAAGCGCGGCGGCGTCAGCAAAATCGACCTCCACGTCGGCAGTATTAACCAGTGGCTCAACGTGCTCGGCATGCCCGGCATGACCGGCTACTTCGGTCTCATGGACGTCGGCCAGCCCGGCCTGACCAAGGCTGGCGAAACCGTCGTCGTCTCCGGCGCAGCGGGTGCGGTGGGCCAAACCGTCGGCCAGCTCGCCAAGATCAAAGGCTGCCGCGTCGTCGGCATCGCGGGCGGCAAAGCGAAGTGCGACTGGGTGGTCAATGAATTGGGCTTCGACGCCTGCATCGACTACAAAGCCTCACCCTCTTCCGTTAAAGACGGCCTCAAGGAACACTGCCCGAACGGCGTCGACATTTACTTCGACAACGTCGGCGGCGAAATCCTCGACACCGTGCTCACCCGCATCAACAAAAAAGCCCGCATCATCATCTGCGGCGCCATCAGCCAGTACAACAACACGACAGCAGTCCAAGGCCCAAAAAACTACCTATCGCTACTCGTCAACCGCGCCCGCATGGAAGGCATTGTCGTCTTCGACTACGCCGACCGCTACAGCATCGCCATCGCAGAAATGGCCGGGTATTTGCGCGAGGGAAAAATGAAATCGAAGGAAGATGTCGTCGTCGGACTCGACACGTTCCCCGAATCGCTGCTCAAGCTTTTTAATGGCGAGAATTTTGGGAAATTGGTTTTGCAGGTGGCGGGGGTTTAGGCAAATTTACTCCGCTTGAAATTGAAATGCCTTCCAACTACTGAGCGCCAGGAGCAAAGCTCTTTTGCAAGCGTCACGGGCACATCTGCCGTCGCGTGAATATTGTCGCGCGACTGGCTTGTTATGATCTTCCGCACGTCAGTGATACAGCTCAATTTAGTAATTTTCGATTTTTTTACGAGACAACATGAAGATTTTAGGGATTCGCACCGCACCAAAACAGGTTCGATACGCGCTTGTGGAATACGACGGCACGACGTGTACCCTGCAAAATGCCAGTACCGAGAACATACTCAAGATACCGGCCGCTATTACGCGTTCGGAGGAGCAACTGTACTGGGTTAAAAATGAGCTGTCACGGATACTTCGTCAGAATCCGGATGTGTCTATCGTCGCGTTAAAGGCACCAGAATTTACAGGCCGACAGAATAGCTCTTCGAGGGTCGGCGACTATCTTGATGCGATGGTTCTGCTCGCCGCAGCGGAAGCAGGAAAAACGATCGTGACCAAGATTTACTCTCAAATGTCTACAAAGCGCAGTGAAGTTGAAACGCATGCAGAACATCGAGTGGGTAAAACTTCGAACGGTTGGAACCCTCAGATGGCAGATGCTGTAGCAGTTGCGTGGACGGCACGGCAATGATATTTGTTGCCGGGATGGAGCTTTACAAGTACACCCTCAAACACAGAATTGGGGGCGGGAATTTCGGCGAAGTTTGGCTCGCACATGATGAGGCGGTAAACGCTGACATAGCGGTAAAACTCTTAGGGGACCATCTCGCGTCAGCGACTGCTAATCTCAAGGAAGCGCAGATGGGGAATTGCCTCACGCACGCCAACGTCGTCAAAATACATTACGCAGACGTGGTTCACGTAGCTGGAACGAACATCGTCGTTATCGCTATGGACTATCAAGCAAACGGATCGATCGTCAAGCTAGTCAATTCTGGAAATTTTATAGTCGCACCGCGAGCTATATCACTAACAATTGATGTTTTGCGCGGACTTGAATATCTGCATGAGCAGAGCATTTTTCACAATGACATTAAGCCTTCAAACATCCTGTTGGGTACGAAGAACGAAGCTCTTTTAACCGACTATGGCATTTCCTGTTCGTCACCGGGTCTTTTACCGACAGCGGCGCCGAACGCATACGTGCTCCATCGAGCCCCCGAAACCACCGCTAGCAACTCCATATCGGTGACGACGGACATTTATCAGGTTGGGCTCACGTTATTCCGTTTGTTAAACGGTCTCGGCACAATCGACAATTTGCTCTCTAAGGTGGGATTTACGGAGTTTGAAAAGCTTAAGACACAGGGCAAGGTTCCCCCTATCGGAGACTTCCTGCCCTTTGTCGAGCCAACCTTGATGCAAATAATAAGAACGGCAACCGACCAAGACCCAACACGCCGATTTCAATCTGCGCTTGAGATGCGCCGAGCGATGGAGAAGATCCCCAAATTTGGCCACTGGGACATGGACTCAACTGGTGCTTTATTTGGAACCTTGGGGCGAAATCGATATACATACTCGATCACCAAATCGAAAGCGGGCTACGTGTTTACGGCGCAGAGGGAGAATTTAGACACTGGCCGTCAAACCAAGATATCCAAGTTCACTGCACGATTAGCTCTCGAAAGCGAATGCAACAAGCTAAAGAAACAATTAATGCTCGCAGTTGTAAAAGGCGAACTCTGAAGGCAAACGGTGTAGGACAGAATTTTCTTGGAAATTTCGCTCTATTCCGGGCTAGCTCACCGCACGCGCCCCCGAAGTCAAACGACAGTAAAGGAAATGTAAAGCCACAAATTCATCTGAACTCAGACATGGGCGAGGTTTCGGTCACTGACTCATTGGCGACGGCGTGCACGACGAGATCATGCCGCCGATCATTTCCGCCAACATCGCCACGGGCTTTCACGCGGGCCACCCGAACACGATGCACCGCATGCTCGGGCTGGCGGCCAAACATAATCATGACCACCGTCGAATTTAGTTTCGCTGCGCACACCGCCCGTCTGGGCTTGATTGGACTGATCCGCATGTCCGGGCTGTGGTGTCATCCTTGCCCTACAAAACCTTGAGAATTTTGCGCCTATCGCGGTTGCGTCGAGCTTTTTACGATACAGGTTCTTATCAGCAGGAGAACCCACATGACCGCAACCGCGATTGACACATTGCACGACATCCATACTGCGACCAACGACGTTTTAAAGGGGTACCGCGAGATGTTGGAGCGAGCCAAGGCTGACGTTCAGCCAACGATTCGTAGCCTCACCGATATGCACGAACGGCACGCAGCCGAACAAGAGGCTGAGCTCAACCGTCTGCGAGATGCAAACAAGGACGACTCATCGCTGCAGGGCACCGTGAACAAAGTTGTGGTGATATTGCGCGACTGGATTTCGAATGTGGATCGCGACGTGTTGCCCGCAGTGCGAGACGGCGAGGAATCGTTACGCGATCAATACAACAAAGCGCTCGAGCACGAGGAAGTTGCAGCCGCCCCGGGCGTTGGACTCTTGTTGAGGGCGCAAAGAGAACAAATCAGTGATGCCATCGCCGGCTTGCCAAAGGGGTAAAGCATGAGTGACCGGAATGGACGGTGTGAGACGCAATTCAGTCTGCACATAAATGGGGTTACATAAATGGTTTCAGTCACCATTGGTTCCCTTAAGGCATTACAGTAGCCAGGGCCTCACTTAACATCGACCCACGGTAGCCCGAGCGCGCCGTTACCCACAAAAAGCGTCGCATCGGGAGAGGCGACGCCACGCCAACGATTACTAAGCTGTTCGTGCTTCCACCACGGGATAGGCAGAGCTCGCGAATATCCCTCCAGCGGCGCAGAACTTCGGACATAGCCGAGCCAGTGCTGCGTATCGGACATCCTACCGCTACCGCGAGTCGAGTACAGTCGCGCGCCGTTTGCGATCACAACTGTCGGGCGGCTGAAGTCTAGGTTTACATTGACAGTGCGAACTGCGACAGTCGTTGCAAGGAAAACAGCCGGCAAACCGACCAACACAAGCTCAATCAAAAGGCGATGGCGTACGGAGCTGCGTGAAATGCGCCAATACGCCCAAACCAGAAAAAAAGCGTATACGACACACGAAATGATGCCGCTCAGTCGATATAAGGCCCATTCGTCGATCACTTGCGCTGTCGCGAAGATGTTTAGTGTCAATATCGCCACAAGCGCCGTGATCAAAAATCCGAACATCGTCCGCCGAACCCGATTGACTTCAAGAAAACCTGTTTCAGACGCGGGGCGAGTGTCTACCGCGAGCTGACGTAGACCTGCTAGAAACGGTGCCAGGCTGCGGTCGACGGCGCCGGGCAACTCCGCCGTCGATGCGGAAACTTTTGCATCCGCGAGAATTCGAAGCGTTCCGCCATCGCAGTCCATTCGCGAGAAAGTTGCACCGTGTGCTGCCATCCGGGCGGTTAACTCTTTCAACGACTCGCGCCATTGTGGATATTTCTGCAAAGCGTTCAAAAAAGTACGAGAGTCGCTGTCGACGAAAAAGATACGATCAAATCGGTCGTCGTTAAATTGCACTTCTTTCGTCAAGCCGATCGCTTTTGACCACCGATCAAAGCGTCCTTCACGCCGTAGCGTGAAGTTCAAGTGGAGCGGGGCAAAGAATGCGAACGCGGCACCACAAACGTCGCCAGACCGCGTCTTGATAACTTCGAACTGACAGCGATCCACGTCGGCTTCGGTCATTCGCAGTGGAAAGTGCTCGTCGTCTGTTTTCACATTGATTTAGTTGGTTTGTGAGGGGGAAACAAGAAGGCGGAAATCAGAAAAATGGTTCGAAGAATCTGTGAGCAAAACAGTTTGCTTTGACTGAACAGGCATCGACGTAGCCGACCAACGGATTGGCACCTTCAAAGACGGATTTCAGTGCATTGCTGCGACAGTACGTTCGAGGCTGTGAAATTTCCACTTCACTGCTGGAGGGATCATTTCGCGCGCGACGAACCCGCATTGCTGGTCATCGCTCGCAATATTGCAACTGAGCATCTCGATTGCGCGCCGCGCACTTATCGCCGGTACGAATTCGGTCATGGTACAAGAGCAACATGGCCAAATCCATTTCAGTAGCGGCAGGCACTCCGGCACAAGCCAAAACAAAAACGGTGCCCTACGACGTATCAGAGCAATTGCGGACACCCGAAGAAATGGCTGCGTACCTCGACGCTTGGCTCGTGGAAGCGCCCGATGACGCAGTAGGCATCGCCCACGCGCTCGGAGACATTGCGCGCGCAAAAGGTATGTCGCAGGTGGCACGGGACGCCGGTCTTAGCCGCGAGAGCCGCTACAAAGCGCTCAGCGAAAACGGCAATCCCAGTTTTGCCACGGTACTGAAAGTTGCCAAAGCGCTGGGCGTACAGTTGCATGCAGAGGTGATATGAAACAACACATTGACCTGAATTCAGACATGGGCGAAGGTTTCGGGCCCTGGCTGATTGGCGATGGCGTGGACGACGAGATCATGCCGCTGATCAGTTCCGCCAATATCGCCACGGGCTTTCACGCGGGCGACCCGAACACGATGCAGCGCATGGTCGCGCTGGCTGCCAGACACAATGTTGGCGTGGGAGCGCATCCCGGCTTTCGCGATTTGGTAGGGTTTGGGCGTCGCCACATCAATGCCACCGACGACGAACTGGTCAACGATTTTGTGTATCAGGTGGGCGCGCTGAGTGGATTTTCGGCGCTGCACGGCGTGAAGCTGCAACACGTCAAGCCGCACGGTGCGCTGTATATGCATGTGGCCAAAAGTGAATCGTTATCGCGGGCGCTGATTTCTGCGTTGCAGAAAATCGACGCCAATCTCTACCTCTATTGCATGGCAAGCTCTGTCACGGCTAGCGTGGCGAAAGCGATGGGCCAACCGGTGATGCTGGAGTTCTACGCCGACCGCGACTATGACCTGTCAGGCTCCATCGTCTTCACCCGCCGCGTGGGTGCGCTAGACCCTGAAGCTGTGGCCGCAAAGGTGCTGCGGGCGTGCAGCGAAGGCGTTGTCGACACCGTCGAAGGCGGCACCATTGCCATTGACTTTGATTCAGTGTGCATCCACAGCGACACACCGGGCGCGCTGGCCCTAGTGAAGACGACGCGTGATGTTTTGGCGCGGAACCACATTGCCATTGCGTCGCCGCAGTCACTGCGGTCGAGCTAACTATTTTGAATTCAGGTTGCACGGGCTCAGACGCGATCGCTTTTTTCGAAGGATATGATTCCCGTTCCCACAAATGCGCTGCACGGCGTTCTTTACGACGGTTGTTTTTTCCGAGCGCTTTTTATTTTTCTTGATGCATCCCGTGGGCGCCGCACAGGCCTATACTGGGTTTGTGAAATTTCCCTGTTACTCAATGACCACCACCTTGAAGTCTTGGCTTGCCTGCGTCGTCATGGCGATGCCCTTGTGGGTATGGGCTTCTGATCGAGTCGTTGCTGGCCGCTGGGAGTACACCATGACCACCGACGGTGTTCCGCGCGTGATTACGAATTGCATGGCTGCGCGAGACGCTGCCGAACTCAATGCCGACACAGTCATTGGCAAAGCTGCAGCCGAGAAAAAGGCCGGAGCCAGGTGTAGCGTCAAGTCGTACTCGGCAGAGGGAAAGATGGTGGATTACACGCTTGTCTGTGGGCCAAGAACGATTCGCAACGCAACGGTATTTCAAGGCGAATCGTCCCAAGGTACGACGACCACGACCTTTGAAGGCGTCACCACCAAAACACAAATAAAAGCGCGCTGGCTTGGTCCGTGCGAATAGCGCCTGAACAACGGGGTCAGCGCTGGAACAGTGCACCAAAAATGTGGTCAGACAGGATTTATTTGCAGTGACCGTTTCCGGTAATCCACCTTGGTTACCCACTGACTACTGATAATCGCTGTCGGGCTTACGCATCACTTCGGTGATCTGCGCGGGCGGTGTACGACATGCGATATCGCCGCTTCTGAGAGTTATATCTCTCTGCCACCGCCAGGGGAGTATGATGGGGCGAGTACGCGTTGCGCTTTGTTTGTATGCCGTAATGGACGTTCCTTGAACATACAAATGATTGCAGAAAGACGCTAATGACTACGACTACGACTACGGCTGCGCGCGCGCGCCGGTTTGTGAATTTTGGGGGGACATCGCTTCTGTTGGCGTGGGCGTCGTTCGGAGTCTGCGCACAAACCGTGCCTCTAGGCTCGGCGGCAGGCTTCGGCGTGATTGCAGGCGCGGCGGTAACAAACACCGGACCAAGCGTCATTTTCGGCGACTTGGGTCTGAGTCCGAACAATGCGAGTTCCGTCACCGGATTTACGTTCTCGACACCGCCCGGCCCTGGGCAAGTCATCGGCAACACGCACTTCGCCGACGGCGTTGCGCTGACCGCTAAAAACGACGCGCTGGTCGCGTACAACACGCTAGCCGGCCGGGCATGCAACGCGACCATTACCGGCGATCTGGGTGGACGTACGCTGACGCCGGGTGTCTATTGCTCGGCTTCGACAATGGGCTTAACCGGCACTTTGACGCTCGACGCGCAGGGCAATCGCGATGCCGTCTTCATTTTTCAGGTGGGTAGCGCGTTGACGACCGCTTCGGCATCGCAAGTTCGCATGATTAACTCGGGCCAGACCTGCAACGTTTTCTGGCAAATCGGCAGCTCGGCGACGCTCGGAACGGGCTCCAGTTTTGCGGGCAATATTTTGGCGTCGAGCAGCGTGACGCTGACCACCGGAACCAGCAACAGCGGGCGCGTTATTGGCTTCAACGGCGCGGTGACACTAGACAGCAGCAATGTCACCACGTGCAGCGGCTCTGTCGTACCCGGGGCTGGGTCCGGCGCCGGCGCCGCAGTGCCGACTATGTCAACGTGGTCGTTGTTGGCAAGCATGATTATGCTCATGGGCGCCGCCTTAGTAGCACTTCGCAGACAAGCCTGCGTAGCTGCTCAGCAGCGATCAATTTGACCAGAGCCTTGGCGCGGGCGAAGATTTTGCGCGGGGACTGAGGCTACGTCACTCGCGCCGCCCATCTTGAGCTTGTGCCGATCAACTTCCTTTTTTCTTGAAGCTCGTCTACAACGCCATCCCGCACTGCGTCACCAAATAGGTTCGTATTGCTGTCCAGCTAGTGCGCGTGGCCCCGACCGGGAAATTGATGCCGTTGATAACAGCATCACTGCGCATGCCTAGTGCGATGCGCATACCGATCAGCATGTCGGTCGTCGCCAGCACCTTGCCATCACCATCTATATCCATTCGGCATTGCTGTGCGGCAAACGGCCCGCCATCGAGTCGAATCGCACAAAAATCATAGTTGGTGCCGTTGTGGCAATAGCCCGCGAACACCGGTTTGCCATCGGGTTGCAATGTCAGTCCGAAGGCTCTGTCATCGCTGTGCGCCGGGTCTAGTTGCAGGATGAACTTGCCGGTGCCGTTAAACGTCGCGTCAAGGCTCGCATCAGAATTGAGCCGAACCGCACAAAAATTATAGGCAGAGCCGCTGCCAAGGCAGTAGCCCGCCAGCACCAGTTTGCCATCGGGTTGTATCGCTACGGCGTTAGCTCTGTCGCAACAAGAACCGATCTGCGGGACGACGAGTTTACCCGTGCCATTAAACGAGGTATCGAGGCCACCATCCGCGTTGAGCCGAATTGCGCATGCACGATTGGTGCAGAATCCGGCCAGCACCAGCTTGCCATCGAGCTGTAGCGCTATGGCATTGGCTAAGTCAAAGCTCCCGATGGCCGACAAGACGAGTTTGCCGTTGGCATTGAATGCGGTGTCGAAGCTGCCGTCCGCATTGAGTCGAATCGTACAAAAGACATTTTGGCTACCGTCGAAGCAGTAGCCCGCCAGCACCAGTTTGCCATCAGCTTGCAGTGCTGCGGCGTTGGCTTGGCCAGTATTGGTGCCCACCTGTTGAAAAAATTTGCCCATGTTTGCAAACGCGGTGTCGAATGTCCCGTCCGCGTTCAGCCGAGCGGCACAGAAAAAATCGTAGGTGACGGCTCGACAGTAGCCCGTTAGCACCAGCTTGCCATCCGATTGCAGCAGCAGAGCGGTAGCCTTGTCATCGCGGCTGCCAACACGAAGTGTGACTTTGCCGCTGCTATTAAACGTCGTGTCAAGGCCGCCATCGGGGTTGAGCCGAGCCGCACAAAAGTCATAAAAGGTACCGTTGAAGCAGGAACCGGCCAGCACCAGCTTGCCGTCGGGTTGCAGCGCCAGAGCGTTGGCCTGATCATCGCCCGTGACCATCGACAGGGTCAGCTTGCCAGCGACGCCAAACGTGGTGTCAAGCGTGCCATCGGGGTTGAGCCGAACCGCGCAAAAGTCATTATTGGTGCCGTTCGAGCAACCGCCCGCCAAAACTGATTTGCCGTCCGGTTGCAGCACCATAGCGGTGGCTTGGTCGTTGCTCGCGCCTACTGGCAGGACAAGCCTGCCAGCACCAATTGAGCTAGACGTAGCAAACGTCGCGTCCAGCGTACCCGGCTGCCCCGGAATTGCCAGCGCCGCCGATGCCATCACCGTCGGGCACAGCGCCAGCAGCGTGCGAAACGCTGTCCAGCAAGCGCAAAAAGACACCCGCAGAATACGCGAGGTTTTCCGATGCACGCAGGCGACCATGAAACTCTCCCGGAGGAACGAAGACAAAGAGGTACGTCTGGCACAGACGTAATTGCTCTTCGTACTCCGCCACGTACCGCTGGAATAGCCGGGTGCGACGCGATTCTTAAAAAAATCTAGTGAACCATTGAGGTATTTCACGATTAATGCTTTGTCGTCAAGCGCTCGGGATGGCACGCTACTCGTTGATGTTTTTTCGCGCTGAAGGATCGACGACTACGGTGCTGGCAGCGTAGACTTCGATCACGCTCAGGAGGAAATACAAATATGAAGAACGCGCGCGCCCTTTCCAGTATGTTGTTTGCGGTCTGTCTTTTTGTGTCGAGTGACGCTCTGGCGCAGACTCCGGCCTGCAACTCGGCAGCGCATCGGGCGTTTGATTTCTGGATCGGTGATTGGCAGGTGCACGGAGCCAACGGAAAACTGGCGGGCACCAACACGATCACCAGGGCGCACAGTGGTTGCGTGCTGCACGAGAGCTACCGCACGCCGGGCGCGTACAGCGGTGAAAGCCTGAACATTTACGATGCGAGCCGCAAAGTATGGCACCAGACGTGGGCCGATTCGACCGGATTGCTGCTGATACTGGAAGGCGGCTTGCAGGATGGAAAGATGGTGCTGGAAGGCAAAGGCGTTGACGCAGCGGGCGCGCCCATCAGCCACCGCATCACCTGGTCGGCAAACGCCGACGGCAGCGTGCGCCAGCACTGGGAAAGTACCAACGCCGCTGGTCAATGGTCGACCGCGTTTGACGGGAAGTACACCCGCAAGTGATTGGTGGTGCAACGTCAAAGTCGCGTACTTTTCCGCAGATTGTCCTGACAATCACAATTTTGCTGTGCGTTGCTTCGCTCTGCGCCTGCGGCGACAACGGCGGCGTACAGCGCACATCAAGCAGCAGCAAAGGCGCGCTCTCCGCCTCTGCTCCCCGCGATTGCCCGGACGTGCGCGGTAGTTATTCCGCGATCGATCCCGAAAAATCGAACACTTCGTTTACGTTATCGGAAACGATGCTCGGCAACACCCTGCCCCGGCAATGGAACAACCCGTGGCGGGTAATGACGATTTCCGGGAATGCGGATACAGCGCTTACCGTCACATTCACGCGCCCCACCAAGAGCGCTGCGCCGCCCGGCGACAAGTCCGTGCCCGCGTATATTCGCCAAGCGCTAGAAAATCCAGCCGACACCCCCCTGGAAAAGCACACCGTCAACATGACGCGCGGCGCGCAGTATGAATGCAACAACGGATGGCTGGCGAGCCTGACCTCTGAGCACCGAACCAGCTTGCGCCGCGGTGAGGACGGTGAGCTGGTGGCCAGCAGAGCCGTGAAGCGCGCGCGCGTGTTGTCGTTGTGGGCCGAAACCGGTGCGGGAATCCCGTACTGGTACGACACCGAAACGCAATCTGCGCGATGGGCGGCCACCAGCGATTCAGCCGCCTACACTGCGACGTTGCCACCGCGCCTGGTCAACAAATTTGAGAAGCAGGCGCGTGACCTGGAATATGGCCCCGGTGGTCGCGAAGTATCCGACAAGCCGTATGACGTGGACAAAGAGCTACGCGCGATGATTGATCGCGACGCCATCGTTGAAGCGATTCGCTACGAAGGCGGACGCTACACGCTGGTGCTGCGCGTCGAAAGTCGCGGCCAGGTATCTAGAACGCTCGAGAACCTGCGGGCCAATCCCGACGTCAAAGACGCTGAGGATCTTGGCGTGGTGTCTAGCGCGAAGCAACGCGATGTGGCGATGATTAGCGTGCGGATTTCGCGTAGTTAATCACCGAAAATATTGCGGCGCGGTTATTTTTCGCCGTTGCATGCTCCTCCGCGACTGCGCTTCTCGCGAATGGAGTCAACTCGCAAACTGGCACCGACGCGGCGGGATGAATGCGATTGTCGTTCCAGAAATTGCACGGTGGGAGTATTGCGCGTAACGTGTGATCAATCGTTAACTGCATCGTTGTGCGAGTATTTCTTTATATGATTCGGTGCATCGTAGTATCAGGGTGCCGGGCGGCAAATGCAGCCTAACCCTTCCATCGAACGGATCTCCACAAGCACGCCGCGCTCGCTCGCGGTTGCCGCGCAACTCAACCAATAAGCGCATCAGAACATGCACACCATTCTCCCAGCCGTTCCGTCCGATGCCGCCGTCATCCATGAAATTCAGATGCGCGCCTTTGCTGAAGAAGGACGCCTTAGCGACAACGTGCAGATTCCTCCGTTGACCGAAGACGTCGCAGCTATCGAGCTTCACATTCGCAATCAGACGGTGCTCACAGCCCGGGCCGGTGAACGCATCATCGGCTCTGCGCGCGGCATAGTCGCTGAGAGCGTTTGCACGATACGCGGTGTGAGCGTCGAGCCCTCGCATCAGGGACAAGGCATCGGTGCCACCCTGCTGCGCGCCGTTGAGCAGGCTCACCCCGGCGTGGACCGATTTGATTTGACAACGAATACGCTTGTACCCGGCAACGTCGCGTTTTACGAGCGACGTGGCTATCGGGTGACGGAACTGACGCGCTACACCGACAAAATCGTGTTGGCTCAAATGAGCAAGCCGGGGAACGCGAAGGCCGCCGAAACGCCTTCACCTTGACCCAGATTGCGATACAGCTTTCTTGTGAAACGCAGCGTTGTCTCGGGTCGCAGCTCCAAAATTATAAAAGTCGACATTCCATGAAATTTCGCGCTACCCCCAGTGCAGCAGAGCTTTTAACCAAAAGCTGATTGCGAGTTCACAATTCGCGGGCGATGCCTCGTGGCTTCACGCCGTCGTGTTAACTCAATCCAGTAACCGGCACCAGAGCCCCATGCACAGCGCGCGCAGCATCTGACGCGAGGAACATCACGACATCAGCCAACGCTTCCGGCGCGACCCAACGTGAGGGATCAGCATCCGGCATGTCTTTGCGGTTTTGTGGCGTGTCGATGATGGTGGGAAGCACTGCGTTGACGTTGATTCCAAGCTCCCTCAGCTCGGCCGCCATCGATTCGGTGAGGCGCATAACGCTGGCTTTGGACGCGGCGTACGCTCCCATCTGTGCGCTGCCTTTTTGCGCGCCTAACCCAGCAAATGCGCCGACGTTGATGATCTTTCCGCCCTTTTGCGCGAGCATCTGCGGAACCACGGCGCGCGCCGCGTGCAGCAGCGTGCGCGCGTTGATGTCAAACAGAAAATTCCAGTTGGCGTCGGCCGTTTCGTGCACCGCCTCGCCCATACGAAAACCACCGGCGATATTGCACAACACATGAATACCGCCGAACTTCGCGACGGCTCTTTGCACCATCGCATTCACCTGCGTTTGATCGAGCAAATCGGTGATCGAGATCAAATGTCGTGCGTCATCGGCGAAGCCCGCTTGCACCAGATGTTCGCGCGAACGGTCAACCAGCACGACGTTCGCGCCGTGCTTCACGAATGCGCACGCAACGGCGGCACCGAGATTACCGGAGGCTCCGGTCACGACTACGCATTGGGTCTCGAAATTCATGATTGCGATCTATTGGAAATGATGCGCAATGATAGTCAGGAACAATGCGGAGGACGGGCTGTGTACTACTCTGGCTGAATACCGGCGTCCTTCGCGACCTTCGCCCACTTGGTGATTTCGGTGCCGATGAAGTCGGCGAATTGTTGCGGCGTACCGCCACCGATTTCCAGACCCGCGCCTTGCAGCTTTTCGCGCACGTCGGGCATCGCGAGAATCTTGTTCATCTCGGCGTTCAACTTGGCGACCGTGGCTTTTGGCGTGCCTGCGGGCGCGAGGACGCCGCCCCAGGTGCTGGTTTCGTAGCCGGGCAAACCAGCTTCGGCCATTGTCGGTAAATTGGGCAATACGCCAACGCGTTTCGCCGTGGTGACCGCGAGCGCGCGCACGTTATTCGCGGCGATTTGCGTTTTGATTGCGGCGACGGTATCGAACATGATCGAGATACGACCGCTGATCAAATCAGGATGCGCGAGCGTGCTGCCTTTGTACGGAATGTGCGTCATGTCGATACCGGCCATCGTCTTGAACAGTTCTCCGGAAAAGTGCGGCGCGCCGCCCGAACCGCTCGACGCGAATGTGAGCTTGCCGGGATTGGCCTTGCCGTAGGCGATGAGTTCTTTCACCGATTTGACCGGCAGCGACGGCGCGACCACGAGCACCAGCGGCACGACGTGCGTGAGCATTACCGGCTCGAAACTTTTCACGGTGTCGAACGGTAATTTCTTGACCATGCTCGGGTTGATAGCGTGGCTGCTGGCGACGAGCGCGAGCGTGTGACCGTCGGGCGCGGCTTTGGCTACGAAGTCGGTACCGATGATTCCGGTGGCACCGGTTTTGTTATCGATGACGACCGGTTGGCCCCACGCTTCGGTGAGCTTTTGCCCGATGAGGCGTGCGG
Organism: Burkholderiales bacterium; assembly: GCA_025354165.1. Taxonomy (GTDB): domain Bacteria; phylum Pseudomonadota; class Gammaproteobacteria; order Burkholderiales; family Casimicrobiaceae; genus Casimicrobium. Next base: position 47,860 of record JANXNI010000049.1, read on the forward strand.
CGAGATCGATGGCACCGCCGGGCGAAGCCGGGACGATGATGGTGATTTGCCTGGTGGGGAAGGTTTGTGCGTGAGTCGGAAGTGGCAGCAATGCGGTGAGCGCTAACCCGATGCTTGCCGTGAGAAGTTTTCTGCAAATCACGATTTTCTCTCTCAATTTCATTTTCAGCTTCAGGCTGAATCGCCTATTTCATAGGGGCTACAGCGCGATTTGTGCCATACATCGACTATTGGCATTTTCCGAGCTTAGCCCTTATGCAACGGTCATTTCATGGAAAAGCCATATAGACGTAGGCCGTGCACCAGAGTGCGCACCAACGTTCAATTTCCAGGCAACCGTGGAACTTGCGATCCGTGGTGCGCACTCGGGTGCACACCCTACAAATCAGCCCGCGTTCGTATACGCCGTCTTCACCGTCGTGAAGAATTCTGCGGCGTATTTGCCCTGCTCTCGTGAGCCGTAGCTTGACCCTTTGCGACCACCGAATGGGACGTGGTAGTCCACACCGGCTGTCGGCAAATTGACCATCACCATGCCGGATTGGCTGTGGCGTTTGAAGTGCGTGGCGTATTTGAGCGACGTGGTGGCGATTCCGGATGCCAAGCCAAACTCGGTGTCGTTCGCGGTGTGCAGCGCTTCTTCGTAGTCCTTGACTTTGATGACGCTCGCGACCGGGCCAAAGATTTCTTCCTTGCTGATGCGCATGTTCGATGCGCTGTCCGAGAATAACGCGGGTGACATGTAAAAACCCTCGTGACCGTCGCTGCTGGTCTTGATGAGTTCGCCGCCCGCTGCAAGCGTTGCGCCTTCGTCCTTGCCGATCTGGATGTATTGCATGTCCTGATCGAGCTGGTCTTTGCTGGAAACGGGACCGATGTCGGTGCCTGCCTTCAATGCGTCGTCGACCTTAAGCGTGGCCATACGCGCCTTCATCGCTTCGATAAATTTCGGGTAAATGCCTTCGGTGACGATCAGGCGGCTTGATGCCGTGCAGCGCTGGCCCGTTGAGAAAAATGCGGATTGCACGCAGAGTTCAACCGCAATTTTCAAGTCCGCATCATCGAGCACGACCTGCGGATTTTTGCCGCCCATTTCGAGCTGAATTTTTTTGAGTTTTTGCGCGGCGGCCGCAGCAATACCACTGCCAACACCCACAGAACCTGTGAAGCTGATTGCATTCACGGACTTGTGGTTGACGAGACCATTGCCAACCACGGAGCCGCGCCCCATGACGAGGTTGAACACACCCGCCGGAATGCCGCTACGCGAGATGATGTCAGCCAGCGCCCAGGCGCAGCCGGGCACGAGATCAGCCGGCTTGATGACCACGCAATTGCCGTAAGCCAGCGCCGGTGCGATCTTCCACGCCGGGATCGCAATCGGGAAGTTCCACGGCGTGATCAGGCCAACTACACCCATTGGTTCGCGCGTGATTTCCACACCGATGCCGGGGCGCACTGAGGGCAATGTTTCACCCGCCAGACGCAAACATTCGCCTGCGAAAAATTTGAAGATGTAACCAGCGCGACCGGCCTCACCGATGCCTTCAGCCTTGGTCTTGCCTTCTTCGCGCGACAGCAGCGTGCCCAGCTCTTCGCGACGCGCAAGAATCTCATTGCCGATCTTGTCGAGCGCATCGCTGCGCGCCTGAATTCCGCCGGTTGACCACGCAGGAAATGCCGCTGCCGCCGCGCCTACTGCGGCCTCGACTTGTGCAACATCCGCTTGCGCATACTCGCCGATGATGTCTTTAACGTTCGATGGATTGACGTTCGGTGTGTAGCTTGCACCAGCGACCCATTCGCCATTGATGAGGTTGTTATGTTGCGCCATGTGGGTGCCTCTAAAAGTTTATTTTTGGGGACGCAGTGCTAGGAGCCCGGAGCGCAACAACCGGAATGTACGTTTTGTGTACATGAGGATTGTGAGCACCGCGCGACGACGCAATGCGCACCACAAATGAATTTTTCGAGGCACCCATATTTACAGTCCTTTTTCTTTTTTCCATACTTCAAACATGGCTTTAGTTTCGGCATTGGGCGGATAAGTGCCCGCGAGTTTTGCGCCACCGGCGACGCGCTCCAGCAGGAACACTTCCTGCACTTCCTGCGCGGCAGCGTCGGCGGCAACTTCGTCCGCGAGATGGGCGGGGATGACTACGACACCCTCCTCATCGCCCACGATGATGTCGCCGGGATACACAGCGACGCCGCCACAACCGATGGGCACATTAAGATCAATCGCGTGATGATGAATCAGGTTCAACGGCGCGCTACCTCCCGCGCAATACACCGGGAAATCCATCTTCCTGATGTCACCGCTGTCGCGTACTGGACCGTCCGATACAAGGCCCGCTGCGCCGCGCACCATCAGCCGCGTAGTGAGGATTTGTCCGCCCGAAGCAACGCGCTTTTCACCGCGACAATCGAGCACCAGCACATGACCGGGTGGCACGCTTTCGATGCCTTTTCGCTGCGGATGGTCGGGATTGTCAAAAGAACTGATCTGGTCGAGATCTTCGCGTGCGGGAATGCTGCGCATAGTGAACGCGGGCCCGACGAGATTGCCGCCGCTCGGCGTCGTCAGGCGCTGCGTGCCCTGAATGAAAACGTTGCGAAAGCCGCGCTTGAAGAGCTGTGTGCACAGCGTGGCCACGCTGACTTTTTTGAGATGCGCGAGCGTGGCGGGGTTCATATCAGACATGATGGGATGAGTTCACTATTCAACTTTGATTGCGCGATCTGTAATGACTTTTCCGTACCGCGCACGATCACGCTCAATGATCGCTTTGAGCTCGGCCGGCGTGGTGGAATGCGGCGTCGCGCCTTGCGAGATCAGCGTTTTCTGCGTGTCGGGCAGTGCGACAGCTTCCTTGATATCAGCAGCGATCTTGTCGATGATGGCTTGCGCTGTTCCGGCCGGGGCGAACATGGCGATCCACGAGCCAGATTCAGAGTTCGGTACACCCGCTTCAGCAAGCGTCGGAACGTCGGGCAATGCTGGCGAGCGCGCAGCGCTACTGATCGCGAACGCTTTTAATTTGCCCGACTTGATATGCCCAGAACCTTCAAGGATCGAGGCGAACAAAATGTCGACGTGACCGGCCATCAAATCGGTCATCGCAGGCCCGCCGCCTTTGTATGGCACATGGGTGAGTTTGACGCCGGATGCGGCCTGAAAAATCTCTGCGGTGAGGTGCGGTGAGCCACCCTGTCCGGAACTGGCGTAGGTGCGCTTGCCGGGGTCTGCCTTAGCCAGGGCCACGAATTCCTTGACGTTGTTTGCAGGCACGGCCGTGCTCGCCATCATCACGAAAGGCAAGTCTGCGATCATCGAAATTGGCGCGAACGCCGTGTCCGCGTTGTATGGCATTTTGTAGAGCGACTGGTTAATCGCCTGCGTGCCAACGTTGCCAACCAGAAGGGTGTAGCCATCCGGTTTTGCTTTGGCGACAAGGTCGGCACCGAGGAGGCCACCGGCGCCTGTGCGGTTGTCGATAATCACCGTTTGTCCCCACTTTGCGGTGAGCTTTTGAGCGATGAGACGCGCGCCGATATCAGTGCCGCCGCCCGGCGAGAACGGCACAACGATGGTGACCGGTTTGGTGGGATACGGTTGTTGCGCAAATACCGCTGTTGCAACAAGCGAAAGCAGAGCGCTGAACCCGAGACTAATCGTTATGCGTTTTGAGGGATTGGTTTTCATGGTTCGAACGGTTCTTTTTTACAGTTAAGTGCGCCCCTCTTCAATCCGAAGCGGGACAGTGTTCTGACGGTCAGACCGCGCCGACCGCCTCAACATAAAGCGCGTACAGCGAATGGCTACTCGCCATGTAGAGACGATTATTTTTCGGGCCACCGAACGTCAGATTGGCGCAGCGCTCGGGCAGCCGGATGAACCCGATGGCCTTACCCTGCGGGTTAAACACCATGACGCCGTCGAGATCCTCGGCCTTTGCGGTTGCTGCGCCGTTACTCCCCCAGCCACACCACAGATTGCCGTCGGTATCAACGCGGAAACCGTCAATGGAGCCGGGGCCGTTGGCGTCAACGATGGTTGCCTTGTTCGAGATGCTGCCATCGGCACCGACATCGAACGATGAGATCTGGCGATTCGGTGTCGCGCGGGATTCGACGATGTAGATTTTTTTCTCGTCCGGCGAGAACGCGATGCCGTTTGGCCCGGCGAGCTTGTCCGTGACGAGACTCAATTTGCCGTCGGCTGAAATGCGATAAACAGAATGGGGTAGTTCGGGCGCAGCTTTGTCGCCTTCCCAATGGCCGCCAATACCAAACGGCGGATCGGTGAACCAGATCGAGCCATCCGATTTGCAACAAATATCGTTCGGCGAATTCAGCGGCTTGCCATTGAATTTATCGGCTAGCACGGTGATTTTTCCGTTGTACTCGGTGCGCGTAACGCGCCGCGTGAGGTGCTCGCAGGTCAGCAAACGCCCCTGACGATCACGACACATGCCATTAGCGAAATTCGAAGGTTGACGCCATACGCTGCAGCTGCCCGTCACTTCGTCGTAACGCATGATGCGATTGTTCGGAATGTCGCTGACCAGTACGTAGCGTCCGTCGCCGAAATACACCGGCCCTTCGGCCCAGCGCATGCCCGTGCCAACCTGCTCGATGGTGCTGCTGTAAATGCGGTATTTAGAAAAGCTCGGATCGAGAATTTGTACTGCGGGATCGGGATAGCGTTGGCTCGGTTTGAAATCGAAACCGGGGCCGATGGCGGAGCCTGTACCTGCGTTGGCTTCAGCCATGCTTGCTGCTCCTAATGCGACAGTTGTTGCGACAGCGCCGCGCAGCAATTGGCGGCGCGACAGTGTTGTTGGTGCGGCATGATTTGGCGCTGCCAACGACTCGGCTGAATGCTTTGAATCCACGACTCGCTCCCTGATTGATTGGTTTTTGATTTCATGGTGCTCTCTACGACTTCATACGACTCGGCGTAGCGTGCGCACTCAGTGCCCACCCTACCTTTGCCAATTAGTGAATCTCCGGCTCCGACGCTGATCCTGCAGTGTCACCAGACTCTGAATATCCCGGCTCCAGAAAGTCAAAGTCACAGCCCTTATCCGCTTGTTGAACGTGCTTTAAATACAGCACGCCGTACCCGCGTGTGAACTTTGGAATCGGTTTAATCCACGCCGCTTTACGCTTCGCGATCTCTTCATCGCTGACCAGCATGTTGATGCTGCGCGCGTCGATGTCGATGGCGATTTGATCGCCAGTTTTAACCAGCGCCAGTGGTCCGCCAACATGCGACTCCGGCGTGACGTGCAACACGCAAGCGCCATAGCTGGTGCCGCTCATGCGGGCGTCGCTGATGCGCAGCATGTCACGCACGCCTTCTTTCAAAAGTTTTTGTGGAATAGGTAATTGACCCCATTCCGGCATCCCCGGCGCGCCTTGTGGGCCCGCGCTTTGCAACACGATCACACTGTCTTTATCGACATCGAGATTTTCGTCATCGATACGAGCAGACATATCGGCGTAGTCCTTGAACACGACGGCCTTGCCCGTGTGTTTGCGCAGATGCGCTTCCATCGCGGCGGGCTTGATGACAGCACCGCCCGGTGCGAGATTTCCGTGCAGCACAGCGAGGCCGTCGCTTGCGTACATCGGGTTGCTGCGCGGACGGATGACGTCTTCGTTGTAGACCTTGGCACCTTCGATATTTTCACCGAGTGTCTTGCCGTTGACCGTACCCTGGCTGCCGTCGATTTGTTCACCGAGCTGCGTGAGGAAGCCGCGCAAACCACCCGCGTAATAGAAGTCTTCCATCAGGAACTGACCAGCGGGGCGCAGGTTGGCAAGCACCGGCGTCTTGCGTGCGATGGCGTCGAACTGATCAATCGTCAACGAGATGCCCGCACGTCGGGCCATCGCGATCAGATGCACGATAGAGTTAGTCGAACCACCCAGCGCGAGCACGGCGGTGACGGCATTGGTGAACGATGCTTCGGTGATGAAGTCGAGTGGCTTCAAATCGTCCCACACCATATCGACGATGCGCTTGCCCGTCAGCGTGGCCATCTGCGCGTGGCGCGAGTCGGGTGCTGGGATTGAAGACGCGCCGGGCAGCGTGAGGCCCAAGACTTCAACCGCGCTGGTCATGGTCGACGCTGTACCCATCGTCATGCAATGGCCCGGCGAACGGGCGATGCCGTCTTCGACTTCCTGCCAGTCGTTTTCGGTGATGTTGCCCGCGCGCAGTTCGGCCCAGTATTTCCATGTATCAGAGCCGGAGCCAATGTAGCCACCCTTGTAGTCGCCGCGCAGCATCGGCCCAGCGGGTACAAAGATCGTTGGCAAATTCATTGCCAGCGCACCCATCACCAGCGCCGGAGTCGTTTTGTCGCAGCCGCCCATCAACACGCAGCCATCAGCCGGATAGGACTTCAGCAATTCCTCAGTCTCCATCGCGAGCAGATTGCGATACAGCATGGTGGTCGGCTTCTGGAATGGCTCTGACAGCGACATCGCGGGCATTTCGACCGGAAAGCCACCGGCCTGCCAGATGCCGCGCTTGACCTCTTCCGCTCGAACCTTAAAGTGGCTGTGGCAGGGGTTGATGTCGCTCCAGGTGTTGATGATCGCGATGACTGGCTTTCCCGCGTAGTCGCTGCGGTGATAGCCCATCTGCGCGGTGCGCGAGCGATGCCCGAATGAGCGTAAGTCCTTGACGCCGTACCAGCGGTGTGAGCGGAGTTCTTCGGGTTTCTTGCGTTCGGTCATGTTTTTCGATCGGTTAAGTTTGTTGCGATGGTAGCGCTAACATTAAAGTGTAGTGACTTTGGCGGGAATGGTCAATTTGTTGTTCCAACGCCTACGGCGCGGGTCAGCGACTACCGCGTCGGGGAATTGTGGTCAGGCGCTCTGTCTCGACACAATCGAAAAGCCAATATCGCGCACCCGCTCACCCACATCTCGCCCTTCAATGCGATCAGTGATGAATTGCGCGGCTTGTCGACCAATGGCGCGACCGTCAATGTGCACCGTGGTTAAAGCGGGGTGAATGTAGGACGCAAACGCGAGATCGCCGAAACCCATCACGGCGACATTGCGCGGCACCTCGATGCCACACGCTTGCGCCTCGGTCACGACGCCATGCGCGAGCACGTCCGAACTACAAAACACAACGTCAAGTTCAGGCGATTGCAGCAAGAGCGCCGCGAGTCCTTCTCGACCATCGCGCAGCGTCGTCGGCGCGGGAACCACATGAACCGGCACACTCGCTAAGCCGAGCGCATGCATGCGCTCCTCGAAGCCTGTACGACGAAGGCCAGCGCGATAGTCATCGGCGGTGACGATGGCTGGACGGCGATAACCCTTTCCGTGCAAAAAGTCGGCAACGTCGCGCCCCACTTTTTCATGAGAAAAACCGACCAGCATGTCGATCGGCGTCGGCGTCAAATCCCATGTTTCAACAACCGGGATGCCAGAGGCCAGCAAGCGCTTGCGCCCCTCAGGCGAATGCATGATGCCGGTCAGCACGATGCCGTCCGGACGGCGACCGACGATGGCGTTGATCAGCGCGTCTTCACGAAACCCGCTGTAGCCACTTTGCCCGAGCATGAGCTGGCAGCCGGCGGCGTCGAACGCATCGGTTAATGCCTGAACCGTGTCCAGAAAAACGGAGCCCGCAATCGTCGGCACCAGCGCGGCGACAAGTCCGCTGCGATTGGATGCAAGGCCACCGGCCATCAGGTTCGGCACGTAGCCCGTTCGCGATACGGCGTCCTGAATACGAGCGAGCGTTTCCGGAGCGACGATAGACGGCGTTTTCAGCGCTCTGGAAACCGTGATGGCGGAAACGCCCGCCAGTTTGGCAACGTCACTTAAGGTGGTATCGCCAGTGCCCCGACGCGCGGCGCGTCGAGGCTTTTTGAAACGTTCAGGTTTGCTTGTCACTGCCGCCGATGTTACCGCTAACTGCGAACATTTTGACGTGCATCCGATTCAGAGCGGCATCGAATCAAAAGTTGCGCATCGGGATCGCGCTATTCCCTGCGTTCCAGGCGTCAAGCTGGATTCAGCTTTGTTCCAGAAAGACGGCTGATCCAGGGGTATCAGCCGATTTCGCCATAAATCGACTATCTGTTTTTTTTTGACATAGCCCTTATGCAGCAGTCATTTGTTCATAAAGCTGTATGTCACCTTCGCGCGCTACGAGCTTGATCTATTGCGGTCCAAGCGCTTTGATCAATGCGTCTAACGCGACCATTTCGTCCGCCTTCAGATCAGTCAACGGCGTACGCACGGGTCCGGCATCATGACCGACGAGTTTTGCGCCGGCCTTGACAATGCTCACAGCGTAGCCGGGCATCTTGTTGCGGATGTCAAGATACGGCATGAAGAAGTCATGCAGCAAGCGGTGCTGCGTTTTCATGTCATCCGCGACGACTGCGTTATAAAAATCCATCGCCGTTTTCGGGATGAAATTGAACACGGCCGACGAATACACGGGCGTGCCGAGCGCCTTGTAGGCTGCGGCGTACACCTCGGCCGTGGGTAAGCCGCCAAGGTAAGCAAAGCGGTCGCCCATCTTCTGATAAATCGCCACCATCAGCTCGATATCACCAATACCGTCCTTGAAGCCTACGAGGTTCGGGCAACGGTCAGCGAGTCTGGCCAACGTTTCAGGTTGCAATTTTGATGAGCCACGGTTGTAAACGATGACACCAAATTTGACGCTGTTACACACCGCTTCAACGTGCGCGGCAAGCCCTTGCTGCCCCGCTTCGGTCAGATAATGCGGCAGCAAAAGGACGCCGTGCGCGCCCGCTTTTTCGGCAGTCTGTGCGCAGGCAATCGCAAAGCGCGTTGGACCGCCCGCGCCCGCAATGATCGGCACTTTGCCTCGACAGGTATCGACGGCAGACTGGATGATGGTCGGGTATTCGTCACCTGTCAGCGAGAAGAACTCGCCGGTACCGCCCGCTGCAAACAACGCACTGGCACCGTACGGGGCTAACCACTCCAGGCGCGCCTGATAGCCCGCCTGGTTGAAATCACCGGTCGCTGTAAAGTCGGTCAATGGGAATGAAAGCAGTCCCGAGCCAATAATTGACTTGAGCTCTTGTGGATTCATGTCGGGATGACGCATGTGCCTGTTCAATAGTTGTTTTATTGTATGACATCATATCACTAGACAACCCAAAATGCCACTGCGTTGATCGCTCACAGAGGCCGGCGAACTACTTAACGCCACCGGCCAGAATAGTCATCAGCTCCGTGCGCGTCGCCGGATCAACCCAATACTTTTGATGTAGCGGTTTCATGCGACTGATGTACGCGCCAAACTCAACAGGACGCTCAAAAGTTACCCCGGCTTTTAACGCGATGTCGCGCGCCTCGATCACGCGCTTTTGCCAGAGCTGACGCATCAGCAGCGCAGAGCGTTGCCCGGCTTCCCGCAGCTTGATCTGATCAGCGGGAGCAATTTTTTTCCATGCCTGCGTTGACATGACAAGCGCCTCCGGGGTGATCACATGCTCAGTCAGAAAAAAGTTCTTGGCGATCTTGTAATGACCGGCGCTAATAAAAGACGGCAGGTTGTTTTCGGCGCAATCAATCTTGCCCGTCTCAAAAGCATCCAGCACATCTTTGTAAGGCACTGCGACCGGCGTAGCGCCCAGCAGTTTCACCAGTTCCAGGTAAATGTCGGTGGCCTGCACGCGAATGCGCAGACCCGCAAAATCACGCGGCCCAGTCAGCTTCTTTTTAACGCAATAAAACGAGCGCGCGCCGCCGTCATACCAACCCAGAACTACGTAGCCACCGGCCTCCAGTCGCGTCTTGAATTGATTACCCATGTCGCCATCAAGCAGGCGAAACATCTGCTCGGTGTTGGAGAACAGGAACGGCAAATTAATCGCGTTCATGCTCTTGACTTCCTGCGACAACGGACCGAGCCCGAACTCCGCCATCTCAAGCTCACCCGACTTGACCATCGGCACGGCTTTCGGCTGATCACCAAGCACGCCGTTCGAGAACACATCAATCACCACCCGACCATCGGTGATCTTTTTTACATCCTGAGCGAAGCTGTTGAGCGCCACCGTGACCGGGTAGCCATCGGGATGAATGTTCCACAGCCTTAGTGGCGCATTACTCGTCTGCGGCGCTTGCGCGTGGCTGGCTGCAACCTGCACAAGCAAAACCGAAGCGGCAAGCGCGAGTCTATGGCACAGTTTCATTTCAAACCTCCTTACACGTTGACTTGAATGTCAATTTGTGCGAACCATAGCATATGACGTCCTACGTCCTACAATAAAGATGCGCTTCTGGCGTTTGGAAGGAAAAGAACAAGATTATTCTGCAATCAATACCCGGCTGGAATGGAAACGCGGCAACGATCAAGCGCGAAAAACGCAAAAAATATCAGCGCAGACGCCCTGCTCCAGCCTGAGCCTTTATCGCGGCAGTTATCCTGTCCGCCGCATGGACGATGGGCTGATAAGGCGGAACCCAGTCGACATCGCTGGCAACCGGGCTCGACGTTTGCGTCTGCAACATGACCACCGCATCGACAGGTACGCCGTTGAGCAAATTTCCAGTTGCAGAAATCCGGTCGCCACGCCAAAGCTTGAAGACGCGCGCCTGGCTCGCATCGATGTCAAACACGTTGTTTTCTACGATGAGCTGCGACTTCAAGCCCACGCCAATCGAATAACCGTAACCGTAGTCGGCACCGGCAGTTGCTGTGTAGAGATTGTTGTAGGCATGCACACGACCGTAGCGAACGCGCGGCGAGCGCTCCTTCACATTGTCAAACCAATTGTGATGCAGCGTGACGCGCAACTTTCCCGCGTCATCACTTCGGCTATCGCTGTTGCCAATCAGGCTGCCTTTATCGTGATTTTTGAAGTGGTTATAAGACACCGTAATGAGGTCTGCGCCGCGAACGATATCGACCAGGCCGTCGTGAAACTGCATCGGACGTCCGAGCGACGTACGGTTGATCTTGTCAGGACGGGCACCATCGCTGAACGTGCAATGATCGATCCACACGCGGCGCGAACCATAGACGGTCACGTTGTCGTATTCCGAATTCCATTCGCCGTTGGCGTTGTCCTTGGGATCCCATTGTGGAAAGTAGTCGTAGGCATCCTCGAAAGAAATGTTTCTTATGAGCACGTTTTCAACGTTCTTCACCATCAGGCTGCCGTTTTTGATGAGTGCGCTGCCACCCACTCCAATCAATGATGTGTTTGAGCCGACCGGGATCACGACGACGCTGGCCTGCGTGTCCGCCGAGCGTTTACGCGCAGCTTCGAGCGGGCCTTCCACCGGCTTTTTGCCCCAGGTCTCAACGTCAAACTGCTTGGCATAGGCGCTCCAGTCAAACGCCGGATCCTGATAATCGCGCTCAGAGAGCGGGCGATTTTGTGCGTCAACACTCAGATCTATCGTGCCGTCAATGAAGATAACCTTGGGCGCACTCGATGGCCCCTTGCTTCCGGCCACCGCGCCAGCCGAGAGCGCGCGCACCAGCTCCGAGCGAGTGCGCACACGATACACATGCGCATCGCCCGCCTTTGCGCCACCCGTAACGGGGCCTTCGTGCGCGCCCCAGCCGTCGTTGGCAGATTGCGTATGATGTGGATTAGAGATATCTGTTGAAGTCGCCGCCGTCGTCTGCGCGAAGTGGGGTGTCGTGATCGCACACGACGTGAGTGCCGCCACGAACGCAGCGCAAATGAGCGCACGCATCACGATCAATTCACCGATGCAAGAAACAGCGCAGTCGTACCGTTGCAGTCCGACGAATACAGCACCGATTTTTCATCGGGCGTGAACGAAGGATGAGGATGGGTCAGCTGACGATCACCGTTCACCACTTTCCACGACGTGTCGTGATGGGCGATTTTTTTGGACGTTTTCGTAGCGACGTCGAACACATGCAGATACGGATCGGGAACAACTGTGTGCCCAGCAACATTGGAAACATCCTGCGGTGTTTCCGAACCGTCCCCCACGAGCAACGTGCCCGTGCGATTACTCATCAGGTGCGAACATGGCGGCATCGCCATGATCAGTTCGTCCGTAAGCGTCGCAGGATCAAGCGAGCGAATGTAGCGCTGCGAATCGCCCTCGATGTAGGAGACATAAATCATCTTCGAGCCATCCGGCACGAAAAATTCATGGGTGCAGGCCTCGCCATGAGCATGCGGTTTCCCGCAGCGAATATTGCTACCGTCTTCGTTCATGAACCACATGCGCGCATCGATTAAATCGTGCGGACCTTCGTGACAAAACGCGACCGTGTTGTCGTCGCCGGGACGATATAGCGGATGACCGAGCCAGAGCTTTTCTTCATGAATCACGGTGCGCTCACCGGTCTTCAAATCAATGCGGATCAGACGGCATCGAGGCTTGCGAAAGAACATTTCGCGAAACTTGGTCCAGTCGGAGAGCGGGAACCAGTCCTCCTTCGCAATCTCGACACCAACCAGTTTGCTGCAGGCGCTGTTCGCCACCCACGTTCCGTAGCTCACCCACTCAGGAGGCGAGCTGTAAACCACTTCTTCGGTCAACGATTTCAGATCAACTCGAATGAGTGAACGAGCGCCGCGAACCAGATACAAAAATGCATCGTCTGGGCTCAAGAAGCCACCGAACGCATTTTCGCTTTCGCCTTCGGTTAGTTGCCTTGCCAACTGCGATTCAAGATCAAGTTGGTAGTAGTTGCGGCGTCCGTCAAACTCACCGCTGAACAGCAATTTTTTGCCATCGTTGCTAAAGCATTTTTGATAAAAATAATTGCGATGGCAGACCACCCCGGGTGGACTCAACTGGGTGACCTTGCCTCCGGTATCGCGATCAGTGTAAGTGTCGAATTTGAACTGGTGGGTGGCGTGCTTTGGCATGTGCGAAATCTTTAGGGGCGTAGGATGGACAGCTTCTGCCCACGCGATTCGAGTTGGAAAGACGGTGGGCACGGGATGCCCACACTACCGATCAAAGGCGTTGCAGGATCGTCGCGCCCTGCTCGCTCAACATCTTGGCGGCCTCGTCGGCGTTGATCTTGCCGTAACCGACTTGCTCAAACACATCGCGCATAAATTTCTGAACGCGTGGATGCTCAAACTGTGCAGCGGGTGGTGTGATCGCGTTGTTGCGATTGAGCGTTGCGATGCGGGCATAGGCTTTAACTTCCAGCGGACGAAGACGATCTTCTCTCAGCAATTGCTTGAACGCGATTGCCGTGGCCGGAATACCTCGACTAAGGTCGAGGATGCGAATCGCCTCTTGGTCAGTCATCATAAAGTCGATGAACTTCGCACCGATCTCGGGATGTTTGCTCCGCTTCGAAACCGCGTACATGTGAACCGGGCGACCGAACACACCCGAATTCTTGGCATTGGGCAGCGTCAGGAAATCACCCACATCCAGCTCACTACCTTTGCCGGGCAGCGTACTTCCGCGCAGGCGAATCACGGAATCCCAGGTGTAGTTTCCAGTCCAGTTGCCCGCGACCCAGTCAGGTTGCTGCTCGGTCGGTTTCTCGACGCCGCCCAAGCTCGCGCGCAGCGGCAACGGCGTCGCTACGTTTTCGTCCTGAAAGCGTTTGTAAATCGTTACCCAATCTTTGAGCGCCGCTGCGCTCATGGCGATCTTGCCAGTCTTCGGATCAATGTAGGGCGTGCCGTATTTCTGATAAACGTAAGCATGCGACATCAGAATCATGTCGTAGCCTTCGCCGTCAATCAGGTAGGCTTTGGGGCCTACTTTGGCGCGCAGCGCTTTGCCCGCAGCGAACATCTCGTCCCATGTTTTAGGCATAGCCACCCCCGCTTTATCGAGCGCGCCTTTGTTCCAGAAAAACATGCGCGCTGCAAAACCGACGGGCACGGCGTTCAGCTTGCCGTTGATGGTGCCGAGCGCCAGATCATTGTCGGTAAATTCATTCAGCTTCATGACCGACGCCGACTTGCGCAGGTCATAAAAGCCATCGCCGCTTTTTGAGAAGGCCGATACCCACGCCCAGTTGACCTGCATGATGTCTGGTTCGGACTTCCCGGCGATCTGGGTCGTCAGTCGTTCCTGATAACCCTGAAAGCCGGTGTATTCAGCCCTGATCTTGACCTCGGGATTTTTCGCTTCGAACAGTTTGATGGCTTTGAGAAACGCCTCATGCCGCTCACCGCCGCCCCACCACGAAAAGCGAAGCTCTTGCGCCGATGGCGATGTAGCGCCTAGAGCAAGCGCGACCGCCCCCACCACGCCAAACGCCTTAAAGATCAATGACTTCATCTGGTTCTCCGGGGAGGATTTAGTGAGTTGAATTCAGATTGACGCCGGTCTCGGCGTCAAACAAATGTGAATGTAGTAGCTGCAGTCCAATGCGCGCTTTGTCGCCACGTTTCAAAGACGAAACGAGCGTCGCCTGACTTGCGGGCAAACGGCTGGTAATCGTCGAGTCGCCCACGCGGAAATACGCGAAAACTTCACTGCCCATGTATTCGATGTGGCTGATTTCGCAGTCGATCCACAGCACGTCCTTCTCGTCACTTGCGTTGACCAAAACGTTCTCTGGGCGCAAACCAAGCTTGATCGCCAGCTCAGTGCCGTGAACCGAAAGCTTGCTTTCAGGCAAACGGCTCTTGCCGCCCAGTAACGTGACCGTGCGCGCGTTGCCGTCCACTGACAAATGCGCATCGAGAATGTTCATCTCCGGTGAACCTATGAAGCTCGCCACGAAGGTGTTCGCGGGCTGGTTGTAGAGCATAGACGGCGTATCGAACTGCTGGATGCGACCTTCTTTGAGCACGCAAATGCGCTCGCCCATCGTCATTGCCTCGATCTGATCGTGTGTGACGTAAATCACCGTACACGGCAGACCTGCCGCTTTCAATTGTTGATGCAGTTCGGTGATACGAACACGCATCGAAGCCCGCAATTTGGCGTCAAGGTTCGACAGCGGTTCATCAAACAAAAACACCTGTGGTTTTTTGACGATGGCACGACCCACCGCGACGCGCTGCGATTGCCCACCGGAGAGTTGACGTGGAAAGCGATCAAGCAGGGTTTCGATCTCAAGCAGCTTTGCCGCATCAAGCACCCGCGAATTCACTTCTTCCTTCGGCAACCCTTGCAGCTTCAAACCAAACGCCAGATTTTCGCGCACCTTCATGTGCGGATACAGCGCATAGTTCTGAAACACCATCGCAGCGCCGCGATCTTTCGGCGGCGCGCGGTTGACCACTTTGTCGCCGATTTTCAGTTCGCCCGAGGTAATGCTTTCAAGCCCAGCGACCATTCGGAGCAACGTGCTCTTGGCACAGCCAGACGGTCCGACCAGGACGACGAACTCACCATCGTTTATCTTGAAATCAATATCGTGAACGGCCTTGAAACCGTTCGGATAAACCTTGGCGATTTTGTTGAGTGTGACGCTTGCCACGTTGTTCCTTCTTTAACCTTTTAAGCCGGTGCTGGCTACACCATCGACGAAGTGTTTTTGCGCAGCGAAAAACACGGCAACTGAAGGCAACAGCGCCAGAACCGAGATCGCAATCACGCTGCCCCACTCCACCTCTTCCGTGGCACCGATGCTGATTTTCAACGCAAGCGAAACCGGATATTTGTCAACGCTCGACAGATAAATCAGCGGCCCGATAAAGTCATTCATCGTCCAGATGAACTGGAACACGATCACCGAAATAATGGCTGGCTTCAACAGCGGCACGATGATGTACCAGAGCATTTGTAACGAGTTGCAGCCGTCCATCTGAGCGGCCTCTTCCATGTCACGCGGAATGCCGCGCAGAAATTGCACCAACATGAACACGAAGAAGGTGTCAGTCGCAAATGCCGACGGCAAAATCAGCGGCGTGTACGAGTCAAGCATGTCGAAATGCTGGAACATGATGTACTGCGGAATGCGCAGAACGATCTGCGGCAGCATCATGGTCGCCACCATGATTGAGAACAAAATTTTCTTGCCCCAGAAATCAAAACGGGCAAAGGCGTAGGCCACGAGTACGCACGAAATCACAGTGACGATGATGCGCGGAATGACGATCAAAAACGAATTGAAAAAGTAGCGCGTGAAGGTGTATTCCGTGCTCGTCTTCCAGCCCTTGATGTAGGGCGTGAAATCTAGTCGCGAAGGCCAGAAACCGACCTCAGTGAATATCTCAGCGTTGCTCTTGAACGATGCCCCGATCAGCCAGAACAGCGGATAGAGCATGATCAGCCCCATCGCGATCAGCAGCGTGTAGCGAACGGTGGTGTTTAGGCGTTCCTTGCGCAGTTCGTAGCGATCTACGACGCTTGGCGCTCCGACTGCGGCGGCGTTGGCGTTGGCGCTCATCAGCTGCGCTCCTTTTCACCGGCGTAGTACACCCAATATTTCGACGAATAGAACGCCACAGCACTCAAAGTTGCAACCAGCGCGAACAACACCCACGACAACGCAGTGCCATAGCCTAGATTGAACAATTTGAAGCTCTGGTCATAAATGTAGAGTGACAGCAAATACGTCGAATGCAGCGGCCCGCCCTCGGTCACCATGTACGGCCCATTGAACTCCTGAAACGCGTGCACCGTTTGCATGATGAGATTAAAAAAGATGACCGGCGTAATCAAAGGCACAGTGATACGGAAGAACACGGTCGTCTTGCCCGCGCCATCCATTGCCGCAGCTTCGTACAGCGATGTCGGAACGTTTTGTAGAGCGGCGAGAAAGATCACCATCGACGAGCCAAACTGCCAGACGTTGAGCGTCACAATCGTCCACATCGAATAGCTCTCGTCGCCGAGCCACATGATGGGCTCAAATCCAACCGCGATCATCGCCTGATTGACCAGTCCGTTCTTGGCAAACACGAAGCGCCAGAGGATGCTGACAGCGATGGAGCCACCGAGGATGGACGGCAGATAAAACGCTGAGCGGAAGAAGTTGATGCCCTTCAGTTTGAAATTCAAAACTTGGGCAACCATCAGCGCGGCGGCCAGGCGCAGTGGTACGGTGAGCGCAACGAACATCAGTGTGACGCCCAGCGATTTCGGAAACAACTGATCCGTCGTCATCATCTCGCGGTAGTTATCGAGTCCGATGTACTTCGGCGGCTCAATCAGGTCGAACTGCGTGAAGCTCAGCGCAAACGACATCGCGAACGGAAACAGCTTGAACAGCGCCACACCGATGACGAAGGGTAGACAGTAGAGCAGCCCTAACCGCTTGTTTTCATACATGGCGTGGCTCGCGACGCGCTAGATGGGCCACTCCGGCTCCGATCACCAAGGCGATCAGACGGCTGATCGAGACACTGTACGGCACGTTTCCTCCTGATAACTTCACTGGATCGTGCTTCTTAACCGGCCCGATGGAAAGAACTATATCATAGTTGTACTACGTCTGACATCTTAAAATCCTGCCGTCATTGGGCCTTGAAAAAGCAGATCGATATGAATCACAAACGCCGCCACACACTCGGTCTTGGAGCCATCGCGCCGCTTCTGACGCACTCAATTCTGTTGAATGGTTGTGCCTCTGCTCCGGCGTCCGTACCCGCAACCAGCGCGGTGGTCGACGCTAATTACATCGGCCCGTCGGGCGCGGTAGTAGGAGGCGCGGCGCGTTACCAGACGATTCACCAGGCGCTCGACGCCGCTCCGGAGCACTCAAGCACGCCGTGGCGGATTGAGCTATGCAAAGGCCGCTATTACGAAAAGCTATATGTCACGAAGCCCAATATCCACTTGGTCGGCGAAAGCCGCAACGCGTCCGTCATCACCCATGACGCGTACGCCGGGCAAACCAAACCCACTGCATTCGGTAGTGGAAACTGGACGACAGGCCGCTGCGCCTCGCTCACGGTCAGCGCGCCCGGCTTTTCTGTTGAAAACATGACCATCGAGAACGGCTACGACTATCTGGCCAACGACGGCAAGCTGGCGACTGATCCCACGCGCACGAACGACCCGCAAGCGGTGGCGCTGATGCTAACGCGCGGCTCGGATCGCGCGCGCTTCAAGAACGTCACAATCATGGGCCATCAGGACACGCTGTTCGTCGACGCCGGCCGCAGCTATTTCCGTGATTGTCTGATCAGCGGTGGCGTCGACTTCATTTTCGGCGCGGGGCAAACGGTGTTTGAAGCGTGCGACATCGTGAGCCGTCCGCGCACCAAGCCGAACGTCCATCCCTTCGGTTACGTAACCGCACCCAGCACGCAAATCACCGAGCGCTACGGACTGGTTTTTTTGCGCTGCAAATTGCTCAAAGAAAACGCCAATGTCCCGTCGAATTCAACGGCGCTGGGTCGACCGTGGCATCCCGCGGTTAATCGGCTCGATGGTCGCTACGCCGACCCCGACGCCATCGGTAGCAGTGTGTTCATCGAATGTTTCATGGACGATCACATCACGACCGAAGGTTGGTACTCCATGACTGGCCAGCAAAAGCACGGCCCGGATCGAACAGTTTTTTACCCGAAGGACTCGCGATTTTTCGAATACAGAAGCATCGGACCGGGCGCAAAGATCAATCAGCAGCGGCGACAACTGAGCGATGAACAGACGGCGGGTTACACCGTCGCGAAATTGATGCGGGACTGGCTACCGCAGTAGCTCAGATCGAGCGGACGATGGAAGCATTTTCGAACAAGGCGGCGAATGCTGAATGTGCCGATTGATGTCCGGATGGTCGACAACGCAGCTACCCAATGGAAGTCTTGGAGTCGCGCGAATGCTGAAGACGCAACAACTCTGCCTCCAGCTCTGCGATGCGCCGATCGCGTTCGTCCAGCGCAGCCTTCACATCGGCCGCATCAAAGCGTTGTGGAATGTGTTGCGGACAGTTTTCGTCCCAGGCGGTCACGGTGAACAGAACCACCCGTTCCGGGCGGGCACGGTAGCCCGGCGGCATGAGTTTCGCCATCAGCGACGTATCGTCCTCGACCATGCGGGCCGTGCCCCAGATTTTGGTGCGGCGCTGGTGTGAGTAGTCGATCAAAAATAGTTGGGCTTTGGCGTTCTCCAACAAATTGCCCTGCGTGATGAACTGGCGGTTGCCAGCAAAGTCAGCAAACGCAATCGTCGTTTCGTCGAGGACGTGCAGGAATCCCCGTGGCCCGCCCCGATGCTGGATGTAGGGCTGCCCTTGCGCATTCGCTGTGGCCAGAAAAACACTGACCTGCGACTCGATCTCCACCTTCAACTCATCGGTGATCGTCGCCTGCCAGCCATCGCCGTGCTCCATACGCGAGTAAGCGTGGCGCGAGCCCTTGCGTGACTGAATCGCCTTCACCGCGTCGGTGAAAACCACATCACTCGGAAAGCGTTCGTTACCGTTCATGCTCGCCACTCCATTTCGCTCAGGCCGCGAGCTCTTCGGCAACCGGAAAGTCGATCTCGGTGCCTGCCACTTCGTTGATGTAATTCGTCCACGTGTTCAGCGCGACGTGTTGAACAATTTCGACAATCTGCGCATCGTCGTATCCGGCCGCGCGCACTGCCTGCACGTCACCGTCACCGACATGACCGCGCTCACGGGCCACCTTTGCCGCAAAGCGGACGGCGGCGTCGGCCTTCGGGTCGCGCGAGCCGCCGCGCCGGTTGGCAGCGATTTCGGCGTCCTCAAGCTTCGCCAGGTTTTTGCCCAAATAAGTGTGCGCCGCCAGGCAATAGCTGCATCCGTTAATCTGAGCGACCGCCAGCGCGATGCGCTCGCGCGTTTGCGCTGGCAAGCTGCCCTTGCCGAGCGCGCCAGTCATTCCGAGGTAGCCCTCCAGCGCTGCGGGGCTGTTAGCGACGACGCGGAACAGATTCGGCGCGACGCCTAGTTGCTTCTTGACGGCTTCAAGCATTGGGCGCGATGCTGGCGGTGCGTGGTCGATGGTGGCGGGTGTTGAGATGCGTGACATAGTGAAAACTCCTTCGCTGCGTGATTTGGACCGGTTCATTCCGGTAAGGAGAATGTATTGACTTCCACCCAATTAAACTAGACGTGTAATTATGGAATCATCCTTCCATATAATGAGAATATGGATCGCCTCGAAGCCATGTCTGTTTTCGCCGCCATCGTCGATGCTGGTAGCCTGTCCGCCGCTGGGCGAAAACTGGATATTCCCCTTGCCACCATAAGCCGCAAGCTCTCAGACCTTGAGGCACACCTCAGCACGCGTTTGCTGACGCGATCCACCCGCCAGCTGGTGCTAACAGACGCCGGACGTGCCTACCTCGCATCCTGTCGCCAGATACTGGAGGACGTTGACGAGGCCGAGCGCACGGCGTCCGGTGCGTACGCCAATGCTCGGGGCGAACTGGTAATCGCCGCACCCATCGTCTTTGGCCGCCTGCACGTAGTTCCCATGGTCACCGCCTTCCTCGAACAGTACCGGGACGTGGATGTGCGTCTGGTGCTGGGTGATCGCAACGTCAATTTGCTCGAAGAGCACGTCGACGTGGCGCTACGCATTGGCGAACTTCCAGACAGCGGCCTCATTGCCAGACAGGTCGGCAGCGTTCGCAGTGTGGTGTGCGCGAGTCCGGACTACCTCAACAGGTTCGGCACTCCGAATTCACCCGATGAACTCAGCTCGCATCGCTGTGTCACATTCGAAGGCTTGATGTCGTCGTCGTTGTGGATATTCAAGGGCGCTGATTCGTCGTTACGCGTCCCCATTCGTTCAAGGTTAGCGGTGACCACTGCCGACGCAGCGATTGCGGCTGCTATCGCAGGCGTTGGCGTTACACGCGTCCTGTCGTACCAGGTTGCGGACGCAGTGCGGGCGGGACAGCTTGTTCGTTTGCTGCTCGAGTACGAACCACCCTCGGTGCCGGTGAGCCTGGTCCACAAAGGGCAGGGCCGACTGCCAATGAAGAGTCGCGCCTTCCTTGACTTCGCAGCACCGCTTCTTCGGCAGAGTTTTGCCGCGTTGCCCGCCGGGTCCTGATTATTGTTTTCACCCGAAGATTCGCGTCACATCGAATGACTTGACGGTGCGTCCGGCGCAAATTTCAACGGACAACGGCGACAACTCACCCACTAAAACAGCTGTCCTCGTTGACTGGGTAGACTTGGTCGTACAGCGGACCTTTCCGCAACAGCAAGGACGCCATGAGACACATTGAACGACACAAGACCGCTCGCATCGGCTGGCTTCGCGCGGCCGTGCTGGGGGCGAACGATGGCATCGTGTCGACCGCGAGTCTGATGGTCGGCGTCGCCGCAGCGAGCGCCAGCCAGAGCAGCATTCTGTTAACGGGCGTCGCCGGACTGGTGGCGGGCGCCATGTCGATGGCAGCGGGCGAATATGTCTCTGTGCATTCGCAGGCGGACACCGAGCAGGCGGACATCGCACGCGAGGCGGCCGAGATCAGGAAAGATCCAACGGCGGAGCACAACGAACTCGCAGCGATTTATGTCAGTCGCGGCCTTGATGGCGAATTGGCGAAACGGGTCGCCGTGCAACTCATGAAGCATGATGCGATTGGTGCGCATGCGCGGGATGAATTGGGCATTTCCGACACCATGAACGCGAAACCGATTCAAGCGGCGTTGTCGTCTGCGGCGAGCTTTGCGGCGGGCGCAGCATTGCCGCTGGTGGTCACGGCGCTGGTTCCTGTTGGCTCACTGATCGCGTGGGTGACCGGAACTTCACTACTCTTCCTCGCGCTGCTCGGTGTGATGGCCGCCCGAGCGGGTGGCGCAAACGTACTCACAAGTGCATGGCGTGTGACGTTCTGGGGCGCGCTCGCGATGGGCATCACCGCAGGCGTCGGCAAGCTATTTGGCGCGGTGGTTTAGCCCGGATTACACCGGCGTAGACTTACTTTTTGTAGAAGTCGCGAACCTTCGCTGTGATCTGGTTAT
Organism: Burkholderiales bacterium; assembly: GCA_025354165.1. Classification (GTDB taxonomy): domain Bacteria; phylum Pseudomonadota; class Gammaproteobacteria; order Burkholderiales; family Casimicrobiaceae; genus Casimicrobium. The sequence continues at coordinate 69,707 of JANXNI010000049.1, forward strand.
CGGTCATTTTATCGGTCGTTTCTACGCCGACAATTCGTTCGCCCAAGCCTTTGTGCTCCACGCGTTTTTTGAATTCGCCTTTCGCCTCGCCCGGTCCAAAAATCAGGATGGATTTCGCGTCGTGTAACTGCGCGATGACCTCGTCGTAGTATTGGTCGAGATGAACGTCGAACTGGTGATCGCGCCGGTCTTCTGCCGCGCCTTCGCTCGCGGCGTGACCGGAAAAGCGCACATGTTTTTCCATGCCGGAGTCCATGCGTTTTGTTTCTTCGGTCCCGCCCGATCGGGCTGCCGCGAAGACGATGACAGCTACCTTGTGGTCAATCCACAGTCCTGCGTTTCTGTTCATAATTTTGCTCCCAGATGTTTGCGATTGCCCGATGACAAGCGCAGCGTCGGCTCGACAGAGCGCCGTCACAAAAAGCTGGCGCGGCGATGAAGGACTGGCGTTGAAGAATTGAGTTTAAAGGCTTGCTGAGGCTAGCCCTCTCGATGGACGGGTTAGCCCTCTGCGTGACTACTGCTGCGGCTGGAGCATTGCACCCATCTTTTGATGGATCAAATTGATCGCCTTTAGAGGCCGAATGAGCACCTTGAGCTCGACGATCTCTCCCGCTTCGTTCCACTTGAGCATGTCGACACCGTTGACGGTAATGCCGTCAATATCCACCTGAAACTCCAGCACAGCGTCCCGGGGGCCAGTCACTTCTCGAACGTACTTGAAGGTTTCGTTGAAGAAGACGTGGAACGCCGCAGTGAGGTACTGGGTTGTGATGGCCTTTCCAACTTGAGGCGTATGAACAATGGGCGAATGGAAGACGACGTTTTCTGCGAGAAGTGCGGCGAGCCTCTTCGCGTTTCGTGACGAAACAACGTCGTGCCAAACAGAAAGCGTGGCGATAGTCATTGGTTTGCTCCCGATGTGATGGATTGTTGACGCCTGACATTTGACATAAACGGTCGCGCAGGCATGGCGCCTAAAACCGCACTCGATCAGCACATGCTCCGCTGTGAGGGCACCTTTATGAACGGGATGGCACACCCAACTTCGGGACCTTCATTGCATTAGCGTTGTCTTGTGGACGTTGATGCAGGAATTAATCATCGCTTCACACCCGTTCTTGTCAGGGCGCGGTGACGTCTTCGGAATTCATGCAGCAGAAGGATTGCGGCGCGTGTCTTGTGCGGCGTAAAGCACGATAAGTTTCCACAGCGAGTCTATATTTTTGTCCGCACATGGCCGGTTCTCAATAAAGCGTAGTTAGCGCACTTGTTTTTGTAACGGGACGTGTTGCGCATCGGCATGCCCGTCAGCGCGCAACAACCCGCGCGAATCACGCTTAGGCACACAACGCTGCTGGCGGCGCTGCGGCCTACTGCCGTGCGGGAACCCGCTGCATTGCCGCTGCAACACCCAGCAACGTTGTCGCAGCCCCCACCGCATGGAACAGATGCAGTTGCTCATCTAGCAACGCCCACGCCGCAATCGCGACCAGCACAGGCAACAGATTCATGAACAGGCTGGCCCTCGCTGCGCCCAACTGCTTGACGCCAGTCATCCAGAAAAACGGCGCGCCGATGGACGCGGCGGAACCTGCGTAAAGGATCAGCGGCGCGTTGGTGATTGTGATCGCCGACATCGGGCCCGCCAGCCAAAACGGTAGCAGCACCACTATGCCGAAGCCGATCTGAACGTAGAGCTGTTGCCAGGTCGATAAAGGCAGCGCCCAGCGGCGCAGCAGCACGCCGTACAAGGCGTTCGAAGCGACAGCAATCAGCATGAGGCCATCACCAACGTGTACGTCTGCACGCGCGAGCGCGAGCAGCTGACCGTGCGTCGTCAGCACGATCAGGCCGAACAGCGAGACAACAGCGCCGACAATTTGCCGCTTCGATAGCGCCTCCGAAGCCAGCAAACTCGCGAGCAGCGCCGAGATCAGCGGCATTAGCGCCACAATCACGCCCATGTTCACAGCGCTGGTAGTTCTGGCGGCCTCGTAGGCCAGACCCTGATACATCGCCATCCCCAAGCCGCCGAGCACGGCGAGCTTCGGCCAATGCTGGCGGATGGCGGCTCGTTGCCGCCACGCTGCGCGGCCCACAAACGGCGTCAACACCAAAAATGCCAGCAGCCAACGGTAGAAAGCAATCGACGCCGGATCGATTGCGACGGCGGCCATTTTGGTGACCAGCGTATTGCCAGTCCAGATCAGCACGGCCCAAAGTGGCGCGAGTGCAAGGCCGGAAGCGGTGGCGTTTGATGGCGCTTTTGCCGCCGTAGCAAATGGGTTCGTTGCAGTATTCATGACAGCGGAACAGTTCAAATGATGTCGATGCCGTCATTGTTCGCGAGTCCAACGATTGCGTACAGTGCATTTAACAAATACTATGAATGCATAAAACGCATCTACAGGGACGCTCAATGGCCAAAGTGAATCTGAACCAACTGGAAGATCTGGAAGCGCTGCTGATCGAAGGCAGCGTCGTTGGCGCAGCGCAGCGTCTGCATTTGAGCGCGCCGGCGATGAGTCGCCGATTGACGCATCTGCGCGACACGTTTGGCGATCCGCTCTTCGTGCTTGCGGGTCGGCGACTCGTTCCAACTGAGCGTGCTCTGGCACTGCGGGAGCGGATTCGGGCGGTGCTCGAGGACGCGCGCGGCATCGTCGTTCCGCCGGTCGTAGATTTCACGCGCCTGGAGCGCACGCTGACTGTGCGGGCCAACGACGGCTTCAGCGGCGTCTGGGCCGCGCAGTTAGCGGCCCGCATCGCCATTGATGCGCCGAGGGTCAGGCTACATTTCGTACCGCGCGCCGACAACGGCATGGAGGCTTTGCGCAGTGGCGAGGTTGATCTTGATCTCGGTGTGCTTGACGCGCCCGCGCCGGAAATTCACAGTCAGTCGCTGTTGAAGACAGCGTTTGTAATGGTCGTCCGACGTGATCACCCGCTCCCCGAAGCGCGTGAGATTGATGTCGCGCGCTTCGTTCAATGGCCACACGTCACGGCATCGCGGCGCGGACATACGCAGGGTGCAATCGACGTCGCGTTGCGGGCGTTGGGGCTACAGCGTCATGTCGCGGTCGTGGTTCCCGGATTCCAGGCCGCGATGGCAATGGCCATGAATTCCAATTTGATTGCGGCGATACCGGAGGCGTTTGTGCAGTGGAGCGGCGAGCGTGAACGGCTGCGCGTGTTCCCGTTGCCCGTGGCCACGGCACCCGTCGATATCGCGATCAGTTGGCATCCGCGTTATCACGCCGACCCGGTGCATCGCTGGCTGCGGGAGCACGTCAAAGCTACGACGCGAGGTGCTTTTGACACTGCGGACATCGCTGAAGCGCCAGCAGCTTTAGGCTAAACGCCATATTTCACTGGGGCTATGGTCTGATTTATCAACATATCGACTATCCGCGATTTGTTTAGCTAGCCCCTGTTCACAGGTTCTTTCACGAAAAAGCTGAACCTCACTTCGTGAGTTTTTCCCGGTCGAAATGGACGCCGAATTCGGGGATGGCGCGGCTCAATTCCCGCGCCATCATTTTCGCAAAAAAACTGGCCCCCTTCGGGCCGAGATGCGTGTGGTCGAACCGGCTCGGCGTGCTTTTGCCCGGCGGCTCTTCGGCGAGCGTGTCGGCCTCGACTGTCCCCATTGCTGCTACAGCGGCGGCGCTCTTCTCGTTCAAGTCAATCAGCGGCACTGATTTATTTTTTGCGACAAGGCGAATCGCGTCGGCCCACGGCACGAGATCGTTCTTCAACGCGCCGTCGTGGAAGCTGCGGCGCGTCAGTGGCGTAACGAGTACGGGCGTGCCGCCGAGCGCGTTCACCTCGGCGACATAACGCGCCATGTTCATCGGAAATTCCGTCGCCAGATCTGTTGACCGCTCCGCTTTTCCCGGCTGATCGTTGTGGCCAAACTGGAGCAGCACGTACGTCTCACGATAAGGTTCGCGGTCCTTGAGCAGCGTTTGTACGGTGTCCCAAAGGCCTTCAGCGCGGAAACTTTTTGAGCTGCGCCCGCCTTTCGCCAGATTGATGCATTTGACGTCCGGCTTGAACAGGGCGCACAGCGCGTCGCCATAGCCCGTCCTGGTATTCATCGTGGAATCACCCACCAGAACGACGCGAATCGGTTTTGTGTCAGCGGCTTGCACCGATTGCCCCACCAGCTGAATGGCGAGTGCAGCCGCCAGCAGAACGATTCTGAAAACACGGGAACCAGAAATAGGCATGACGCTCTCCATTCACCACTTCACCAGAAAGAAAAAGGAGCGTGACGCTTGTAGGCACCACGCTCCGAATGACGTTACGTCTGAGGACTGGGACTAGAACTTGTAGCGGAACCCTGCGAGCACCTCGCGACCGGTGACCGTGTACGCCACCGAGCTGTTGCGAGCGCGGCTGATGAACTGGTCGTTCGCCTGATTGGTCAGGTTGACACCCTCAAGCGTCAGCTCAAGTTTGTCGTTCCATTTGTATGACACCGAGGCATCCACGTTGAGCGACTTGTTGGTACCTTCAACGTCGTTGTTGTTCTGACCCGGCACGCGCGTCAGATACGAACTACGGTACGAGCCCGAGATGCGCGCGCTGAAGCGACCGTCGTCGTAGTAGAGCGTGCCGTTGTATGACTTTGGCGAAAGATTCAGCAGATCATCGGTGATCGTCGCTGTTCCGGTCGGGGAAACCAGATACGCAATTCTTGATCGAACCTGCGTGTAGTTCAGCAGCACGCCGAAGTTCTTGCCAATACCCGGCAGGAACGTGAGCGGCTGCTGGTAGTTCAACTCAAACCCGGTGAGCTTCCCGCCCTCAGTGTTGACCGGTGTGGTGACCTGAAAGACCTCATCGCCGGTGAAATTGGCCGGGATCAGCGACAGTGGCAGGCCCGTCTGGTTGTACGGTACGTTGACGCGCAGACTTTGAATGTAGGTATTGATATTCTTCTGAAACAGGCCGAGGCTGACGATGGAATTCTTGTTGAAATACCACTCGAAGCTGGCATCCATCGTTTTCGCCCGGAACGGCTTTAACAGCGGATTGCCTGTCGTGATCGAAAGCTGACCCGTGGTGTTGATCGAGCCACCGGGGCTGACGCTGCCCAAACCAGGACGCGACATCACCTTGGCGGCAGCAAAGCGCACGACGAAATCACGCGTGACGTCGATTGCCACGTTAGCAGACGGCAGAAAGTCGCTGTACTTGTTGTCAACCGTTACTTGTGTCCCACCCGCATTGGCCTGATAACCCGTCGCCGACATCTTGGTCTCGACATAGCGCGCGCCGATATTGCCACGTACGGGGCGACCAAACAGCGTGTGCGAGAAATCAGCCATGAACCAGCCACCGGTATCGGCTTCGCTCACGCTCTGGTTGTTGCCGCGTGCGTTGCCGTTGGTGATCGATGACAGCGTGAAATCGCCGGGGCCGCCTGCGGGGCCGCTGATGATGCAATTGCAGTAAATGTTGTACGCCTGCGAGATCGCGCTAAGGTTCGGAATGACCCACGAAGTCGTGCTGCCCGCTGGCAAACCTAATCCACGACCAAAGTTGTTGAGCGTTGTCGTCAAGCTCGACTGGCTGGTACCCGCAGCCGGCGCAAAAATGGTGTCGTTCTGGTTAACTCGACGGAACTCGTAGGTATCGAACTGATACTTTTTGTAGTCCGGCCCAGCCTTGAATGTAAGCTTGTCGGGGATCGCTTCCCAGGCCACGTTCAGTTGCGCAACGTCGTTACGGTTGGTCGTGCCCTGAGGGCGAATTCGGATCTCGCTCGTTGTGGTGTTGGCCACTGTAGCCGACTGGGTGCCGGTAGTCGCCACTGGCACGCCGACCAAGCCAAGCGTGCCTGCCTGTGAAGTGTTGAACGGATAGGTGATCAACGGCAGGCGGTCGTTACCGCGAAAGTCGATGCTGTAGCCGTTGACGTTGAGCGCGTCGAGCGTTGTGGTTGTCTGGATAGGGTTACGGAAGCGCGACTCCGCGCGACCGATTTTGGCGGAGACCTTGACCGATTCACCGATGTCCTGCTCCAGCGTCAGGGTCGGCTGCGTGAACTCGGTGGCAAGTTTGTCGAAGCGCGACTCGGCACGAATATCCACACCGTTGTACGTACCGTAGAGCAGCGCGCCGTTCGGTGCGTAAGCCGTCGACACCACGCTGGTTTGCGGTTTGCCACCCTGCGCCAGAGTACGGCTAAATGAGATCGCCTCAAGATAGTCCTCTTGCCGCGTTGCATCAAGCTTCGAATACATCATGTCGAAGGTTAATAGCGTGCCGTCACGAGGCCGCCACTGCAGCGCGCCGGTGAGACCAAAACGTTCCTGATCATTGGTCAGTCGTCCGTAGCGCGGCAGACGGGGATCAAAGTTGTTAGCGTTGTTCGCCGCGTTGTAGGCCGCGATGGTGTCCGTATTGCCCGTCAGACGTGGGACGCCCTGCGCAGCGGGACCGCAGGTCGTGGCGGTCGATGTGCTTGGATTAGCAGTGACGCCCGTCGGTGCGCACCAACCGCCGGATGACGGACCATTGTCCCAGCGGACACTGCTGAAGCCTTCTTCGTTGACGCGACGCTGGGAGTAAGCGCCTGAAATCAACGCACCGAATTTGCCATCACCCCAGGTGTTCGACAACAGAAACGCCGCGCGGGGATCGACCTTGCCCGACAAGTCGTTGTAGCGTTCTTTTGCCGAAAAAACAGCAGTCGCGCCTTTATAGTCAAACGGTCGCCCGGACTGCAAATCGACCGTGGCACCGAGTGAGCCCTCATCGACGTCAGCCGAAGAACTTTTGCGCACGGTAATTGAATTGAAGAGTTCCGAGGCAAAGACGTTGAAGTCGAAGCCGCGACCACGGTTGTTGCCGCCGGAACTGTCAGTGCCGCCGGTGGTCGCCAATGCTTCAATTCCATTGATGCGCACTCGGGTGAACTGCGATCCGAGACCACGGACAGTAATGTTGCGGCCTTCACCCCCGTCGCGCGAAATGACCACGCCAGGTATTCGCTGCAGTGACTCTGCGAGGTTGGCGTCAGGGAATTTGGCGATGTCCTCCGCCTTCACCACATCGACAATCCCGTTGTCTTCGCGCTTCTTGTTCATTGCGCTTTCCAGCGACGCGCGGAATCCGGTGACCACGACGGTGTCGACGGCGGTCGTGCCAGCGGCTGGTTTGGCTGACTCGTTGGCGGGTTGCGCGGTGGGCGCTTGCGCAACTACGATGGGCTGCGCGGTTGCGGGCTGAGCCGTTGCGGGCTTTGCAGGCTCCGGGGTTTGTTGAGCCGATACCGGGCTCATCATGGCCAGCAACGCTAGCGCGATTGGCGACAGCAGCAACTTATTGTCGTGCTTCATTGGTCTCTCCTCCTTTGAATTGAATTTCTCTGACGCCTTCGCAGGTCGCGAGTCTCGCCACCTGTAGTTGCCTGACCTGTGCCTCGTTCGCATCGGTGCTGACAGCGGATCGATTGCATTGAATCGGCGCGTTTGACTGCAATGATGTGAACCGTCCGCTGGCGTCCTACTCCTCCACCAGCACGGGCGAAATGAAATGTATCACAGACATCACATGTCTGACATCTATTAACCCACGACTTGATTTTACGAGTCCGGGTGTCGTTTTTTTGCGAAAGGTGAGGGTGCAAGCGGCAAACGCACACACGATCAGACGTGCTTTTACTCACGCGACATTGCCGCCACCAGCGGGAATACCGACCAGGTGAACGTCGCAACCGCACACGGAAAGCTACGTCGCCGAACTTACGGTCTAAATTCCCGCGTTCGCGGGTATGACGGCCTATTTACCGGAAGAGGGTTGGCGATATGCGCGACGCCGGCTAAGACGCCTCTGCCACGCGGCGAAGACGCTCGCGGCTATTGGTCAGATGGATCCGCATGGCGGCTTTGGCGGAGTCCGAATCCTGACGCTCGATGGCGTCAAAAATAACGTTGTGCTCGCGATTCACCCGCTCCAGATACGCATTTTTTTCTTCTTTGGCCAATTGAGGCGAATTGACGCGCGCACGCGGAATCAGGGTCGTTCCCAGATGGCGCATCAGCTCAAAGAAATGGGGATTTTGTGTGGCTTCTGCAATCGCCAGATGAAACCGGAAATCGGCTTCAATGGTGTCCGAACCGGTCGACGCGCAGTGAACAAAATCGTCAATCGCGGCTTGCATCTCGGCGAGCTGCCGCAGGTTACGCCGTGCAGCGGCAAGGCCCGCAGACTCGGTCTCCAGGCTCACGCGCAACTCAAGCACATTGACGATATCAACCACGGTCTCAACGTCCACCGGATCGATACGAAAGCCCGGCCCATCGGGCGGCGACTCACTCACGAAACTGCCAATTCCATGCTGCGTCACGACCAGCTGGGCTTGCTGCAAACGCGAAATGGCTTCGCGAACGACGGTACGACTGACACCATGTTCGACCATGATTTCGGCCTCGGTCGGCATGCGCATTCCGGCGGCGTAAGTGCCGTCCTTGATGCGTGCTTGCAGCGTTGAAACGAGCTCTACGGCCAGACTGCGACTCTTGCGCAGCGTTCGTGATGCTAGTTGTGTGGTCATCCGCGCACTTCCCCAGTCATTGACATTGTTAGACAACCGACGTGCCTCTTCAACATTCATTCTAGTGCGCCACGCTGCAGAGGCTAAATCGGCGTGCACAACCGTCTGCTCTGCTCCACCTACGCAGGCAACAGGGACGCAATCTGACATCTCTGCCATCACCTTGCAGCGCGAGAAGTTTAGCTAGCAGGAGTAGCTGATCGTCGGACACGGTTAACTACGTTCACCCACTCAACACCGTAGCGACGATAAAACTGCTGTTGACTCTTGCCCGTGATGTACTAACATTGCGGCAAATGTTAGCGCTACCATATTTTCCTCCATACCTCATTTTGTTGTCGACGATCGCCAACATACAGGGTAGTCGCGCCGTACAGGTCACGACAAAGCACAATAATTTACTTGTTGTATGATAACTGACAAATAATCACGTATCAACTCAAAAATGTCGAACAAAATCAATCGCTTATTACTCACGGGAGCCGCAGGTGGTCTGGGTAAAGTTCTACGTCCACGCCTTGCCCCCCTCGCCAACAAGTTACGCCTGTCCGATGTGGCGAACCTTGGTGACGCTGGCCCGAATGAGGAGCTAATGCCGTGCGATCTGGGCGACTTTGACGCGATGCTCACGCTGCTGGACGGTGTGGATTCCGTGGTTCATCTGGGGGGCATGTCGATCGACGGCGCGTTCGAACCCATTCTTAACGCAAACATTCGCGGCGTGTACAACCTGTACGAAGCGGCGCGGCTCAAGGGCACAAAGCGTATCTTGTTTGCCAGCTCGAACCATGTGGTCGGCTTTCATAAACAGTCCGAACGTCTCGACGCGGACGCCCTCCTCCGCCCTGATGGCAATTACGGCATTAGCAAAGTGTTTGGCGAGGCGGCATCACGTTTCTACTTTGATCGCTACGGCATTGAGACGGTATGCATGCGTATCGGCTCGTCGTATCCCAAGCCGATTGATCGGCGCATGATGTCTACGTGGCTGAGTTTTGACGATCTCACCAACCTTGTGACTTGCGCGCTGCACGCCCCGGAAGTTGGGCACACCATTGTCTACGGCGCATCCGACAATACGCCGTCCTGGTGGGATAACAGCAAGGCCGCGCATCTCGGCTGGACGCCGAAAGATTCTTCGGAACCGTTCCGCGCCGAAATGGAGGCAAGCGCCGTCCATTTACCTGCCGACGACCTTGCGATGCAGTATCAGGGCGGTGGCTTCGTCAAACTTGGCCCGTTTCCGCACAAATAGCCACGTAGCAAACCGATTCAAGCAATGTCGAACGCAGAACTGATTTTCGATGGCAAACATGGGACGGGTGAAAGCCCTGTCTGGGTGCCGGAGGAACAAGCGCTTTACTGGGTCGATATCCCCGCGCGAAACATCTGGTGCTGGCGCGCTGACACGCAAACCACGCGCTCGTGGGCGCTGCCCGAGATGGTCGGTTGCATCGCTCACATTACTGGCAACCATTGGGTGGCGGGGATGGAAACCGGCGTGTTCCGGGTGACGCTGAATGACGATGGTAGCGCCAACACTGAAATGCTATCGCCAGCGCACCATGCCGCCCCAACCATGCGCTTTAACGATGGTCGCTGTGATCGTCAAGGCCGTTTTCTGGCTGGCACCATGTTTCTCAGCATGGGCGACGCGAAAGAAGTTGGTGCAGTCAGTAGTTTCGACGGAACGGGCGATCAGCATGTTCTGTTTGAGCACATGATCGTGCCAAACGGAATGGCATTCAGCCCGGACGGCCAGACGATGTATCTTTCCGATTCGCATCCGACCGTGCAGATGATCTGGGCATTTGATTACCACACTGACTCCGGTACTCCGTCCAACAAACGCGTTTTTGTCGACATGAATCCCCTACCCGGCCGCCCCGATGGCGCGGCGGTTGACATCGACGGCTGCTACTGGATCTGCGGCAACGACGCTGGCCTCATCCATCGTTTCACGCCGCGGGGGAAGCTCGACCGCTCGCTTGCTGTTCCCGTCAAAAAGCCCGCTATGTGCGCCTTTGGTGGGGTAAACCTTGACACCCTTTTTGTCACCTCAATACGACCGTCGGGCGTTGACCTGTCGGATCAGCCGCTGGCAGGTGGCGTATTCGCGCTCAGTCCAGGCGTGCGCGGCCTGCCCGAGCCGAAGTTCCTGTCCTCTTGAAACTCTGTTACTGACAAATATTTACTCACAACCACTAAAGGAGACCTTAACGTGAAATTCAAACTCAAAACACTGGCAGCGATGACGCTGGCAGGCGCATTGTCGTTCGGCGTGAACGCGCAAAACGTCGTACTCAAAGCGTCTGACACCCACCCAGCCGGTTACCCGACCGTTGTTGCGGTTGAAAGCATGGGCAAAAAACTTGACGCGGCCACCAATGGCCGCATCAAGATTCAAATGTTCCCGGGCGGCGTGCTTGGACAGGAGAAAGAAGCTGTCGAACAGGTTCAGCTCGGTGCGATCCAGATCGCGCGCATTTCGCTGGGCGTAGTTGGCCCGGTCGTTAACGACGTGAACGTGTTCAACATGCCGTTCGTGTTCCGCGATGAAACACATATGCGCCACGTGATCGACGGCCCGATTGGCGATGAGCTGCTGGCAAAAGTGACGGCCAGTCCGTCGCGCCTGGTAGCACTGGGCTGGATGGATGGCGGATCGCGCAGTCTGTACACCAAGAAGCCAGTGAAAACACCGGCCGACCTTAAAGGCGTCAAAGTTCGCATGATGGGTAACCCCCTCTTCGTCGACACCATGAACGCGATGGGCGGCAACGGCATCTCGATGGCGTATGGCGAAGTATTTAGCGCCCTGCAAACCGGCGTGGTCGATGGCGCAGAAAACAATCCACCGAGCTACTTCACGTCTAATCACTATTCGACGGGCACCAAGTACTACTCGCAGACCAACCACCTGATCATCCCGGAAATCTTCGTGATGTCAAAAATCGCGTGGGACAAGTTCTCGAAAGAAGATCAGGCGCTGATCAAGAAAATTTCGCGTGAGACCCAGCTTGAGCAGCGCGCGTTGTGGGACAAGAGCGTTGCAGACTACTCGGCCAAGCTCAAAGCATCCGGCGTTGAGTTCATTCCTGTCGATCAAAAAGTTTTCTTTGACGCTACCGCACCCGTTCGCGCAAAGTACGGTTCTCAGTTCACCGATCTGATGAAACGAATTGGCGATACGAAGTAACCAGTCGCTGGCTTCGCCCTGCGGTTATCGAGGTAATCGCAGGGTCGATCTGATCTGTTGAAAAAGTCACAAGGGGGAATACTCGTGCGAGAAACTTTTCTTAACGCCATGGACACGCTGTACCTGGTGTGTATCTGGGTGGCTGGTGCTGCCATTTTTTTTATGTCGCTGATCATTCCCTGGGGAATTTTCGCGCGCTACGTTTTAGGCACGGGTTCGCGTTGGCCTGAGCCAGTTTCTATTTTGCTGATGGTGGTGTTCACCTTCGTCGGTGCAGCGGCCAGCTATCGCGCGGGTGCGCACATCGCGGTCGCGATGGTCACCGACCGCCTGACACCAGTGCTAAAAAAGTACGCTGCCGTCGTCGTGCATATTGTGATGTTCCTGCTGAGTCTGTTCATGCTTTATTACGGCACCAAATTGTGCCTGGAAACGATGGGCCAAACCATCAGCGACCTTCCCTGGATGGCGGTCGGTATCAGCTATTCACCAGTACCCGTCGGTGGCCTGCTGACATTGTTGTTTGTCATCGAACACATTCTGTACGGACCACAAAATTCTCGCGCTGTTGTGCGCTTTGACCACGACGTTGATCACGGGATCGACGCAACCACGGCGGCAAACTGACATGGACGCACTCGTACTACTCGGCAGCTTTGCCGTACTCATGATGCTTGGCGTGCCGGTTGCGTATGCGCTCGGTGCTTCCGCGCTAATTGGCGCATGGTGGATCGACATACCACTCGACGCGTTGATGATCGCAATTGCTGGTGGCGTCAATAAATTTTCTCTACTGGCGATTCCGTTTTTCGTACTCGCGGGTGCGATCATGGCGGAAGGCGGCATGTCACGACGACTGGTCGCGTTTGCCGGTGTATTCGTGGGATTCATTCGCGGCGGTTTGTCGCTGGTAAACATTCTTGCGTCGACGTTCTTCGGCGCGATATCGGGTTCATCGGTGGCGGACACGGCGTCGATCGGCTCGGTGCTCATCCCGGAAATGGAAAAAAAGGGCTATCCGCGTGATTTCTCAACCGCTGTCACGGTGAGCGGTTCGGTACAGGCCATTCTGATCCCCCCCAGCCACAATGCGGTGCTCTACTCGCTTGCTGCGGGCGGATCGATCTCGATCTCGGCCCTCTTCATTGCTGGTGTGTTGCCGGGCCTGCTCCTCGGATTGACGCTGGTGATGCTTTGTCTTTACACCGCTAAAAAGCGCAACTTCCCGAAAGGCGAAGTAATTCCGTTCAAGCAAGCCGTGAAGATTTGTGTTGAAGCGCTTTGGGGACTGATGACTATGGTCATCATCCTCGGCGGCATTCTGTCTGGCGTCTTTACCGCGACCGAGTCGGCGGCAATCGCTGTGGTCTGGGCGTTCTTTGTCACGATGTTCATCTATCGCGATTACAAATGGAAAGACCTGCCAAAACTCGTTCACCGCACGGTCAAAACCGTCACCATCGTCATGATCCTGATTGGCTTTGCGGCCGCGTTTGGCTACATGCTCACACTGATGCAGATTCCGCTCAAGATTACCGAACTGTTCTCTTCACTGTCCGACAACAAATACGTGATCTTGTTGTGCATGAACGTCATGATGCTGGTTCTCGGCACGATGATGGACATGGCTCCGCTGATCCTGATTCTCACGCCGATTCTGCTGCCTGTGGTCAAGTCGCTTGGTGTTGATCCCGTACATTTCGGCATGATCATGATGGTGAATTTGTCCATCGGGCTGCTGACACCGCCGGTGGGCGCGTTGCTGTTCGTGGGGAGCGCAGTGGGCAAGGTGACCATCGAGGTGCTGGTGAAAGCGTTGATGCCGTTCTTCGGTGTGCTACTTTTCGTGCTTGCTGTCGTGACCTATGTGCCTGCGGTATCGCTCTGGTTGCCACGACTTCTGCTGTAACGCATCGCCAAGGACATTGCCGTGAAAACTACGCCCGTTACCCCCGACGATCTGGCCGCTTCAGTGCTCGCAGTGCCTCCTATGGCGCGGCATCCGGATTATTCGCTGAACATCGCCGCCAACAAGGCGATGATTCGTCATCTCGAAGCGGGGGGCGTGCGTACGCTCATGTATGGCGGCAACGCGAACTTCTACAACATCGGCGTTCGCGACTATCACAAAGTGCTCGAAATGCTCGAGAACCTTGCAGGCGAAGACAGCTGGGTCATCCCCTCCATTGGCCCCGATTTCGGCAAGGCGATTGATCAGGTTGATCTGCTGCGAAACCGCACGTTTCCGACAGCGATGGTGCTGCCGCTGCCGTTTCCGTCGACCGACGAAGGTCTGGCGATTGGCATTCTGCGACTCTCAAAGTTCTACAAGAAACCGTTGATCGTCTACATCAAATCGGACAACTATCTTGAGCCGAAAACGGTCGCCAAACTGGTGGCCGATGGCGTCGTCGCCGCGGTGAAATACGGTACCGTGCGCAAAGACCCGTCGAACGACCCGTACCTGAAGGAACTCACGCAGCACGTCGATCCCAAGATGATTTTGAGCGGCATCGGCGAAACACCAGCGATCATTCATCTGCGCGATTTTGGCTTGCAGGGGTTCACGTCTGGATCGGTCTGCATCGCGCCGCGTGGTTCGATGCAGATGCTTCAGCACATTAAAGCTGGCGAGTACGACGAAGCCGCCAAGATTCGCGAAGCCTACTTGCCGATGGAAGATTGCCGTGACAGCATCAGCCCGATTCGCACGCTACATGAGGCGGTCACGCTGGCGGGCATCGCCGACATGGGTCCGATGCTGCCGATGCTCACCAACATTGGCGCAGAGCACCACGAGCGGGTGGAGGCTGCGGCGAAGGCCCTGCTGGCGCACGATCAGGCGCTCGCTTAAAGCAAAAACTGCCGCCAGCAACAGCAAGGCTGCGTCACGCCGTCCAAGCCAGGAATTGCAGCAAAAGATTGTCTTTCAGCTTTATGCTGAAAGCTCTATTTCACGGGGGCTAGACCGTCAAAATCCTAATTGTCGACTTAAGCAAAAACGTGAGGCTATCTCCGATGCAGCAGTACTTTAAGCCAAAAGTCATTACGATTTCAATCCCGGAAATAACCCCGTCAACCCCGACGCCAGTATCTCAATGGCGATCGCTGCGGTAATCAGACCACCGACGCGGGTTGCGACGTTCATCCCGGTGATTCCGAGGGCTACAGACACTCTCTGAGCCGCACGCAGCGTAATCCACGTGATCAGCGCCACCACCGCGATGACGACCAGCATCATGCCCAGATGCAGGATGGTGCCCAAGTGCTTGATCGCCGGATGCGACTGCCCGAACACGATCACCATCGAGATCGCGCCTGGGCCTGCCAATAGCGGAATCGCAATCGGCACCACGGCCACGGCGTGCTTGTGATACGCCTCCTCTTCTTCTTCCGGTGTTTGCCGTGATCGCCCGGGCGCAGCATTAAAACTATCCATCGCAGAAATCAAAAGCAACAGCGCCCCGGCCACCTTGAACGCCGAGAGCGAAATCCCGAACAACTCCAGCACCGGCCCCCCCGCCAGCAAACCAATCGCCAGCACGCAAAACACCGCCACCGCCGCGATTCGCGCAATGCGGAAACGATCCTGAGCGGTCGCCGTGGGCGTCAATGCCAGAAACATCGGCACCGCAATGAACGGGTCAACAATGGCCAGGAGACCGAGGAAGGATTTGAGATATGCAGCAAGTTCCATCGCTCGATTATCGCCGCACGGCAGGCCTGCGCAGATCGGGCGGCAGGGCAAATTCGACAGGGGATATATTGTTATCGTAACGAACAATGAGATTACGCGTAAGCATGCACAATCTGGATATTTCCTTTGAAGTTGCGCCGTGGCGCTTGTCTGGCGTGGTCTACGGCACACTGATGAATGATCGCGCCGCGCTTGCCGAATTGGGCGATGCGGTTGATCGTCCTCCTTACAATGCGCCGCCGAAAGCGCCAGTACTCTACGTGAAGCCGCGCAATACGTTGGCAGCTTCGGGCGCAAGCGTGAGCGTACCCACCGATGCGGGCGAATTTGAAATTGGCGCATCCATCGGCCTGGTCGTTGGCCGCACCGCCTGCCGCGTGAGCGAATCTGAAGCGCTATCCTGCCTTGCCGGTTATACGTTGGTCGCCGATCTGAGCGTGCCGCATGACAGTTTCTATCGCCCTTCAATCCGATTTAAAGCAAGGGATGGCTCGTGCTTCATTGGGCCGAAAGTGGTGTCGGGCAATGAAATTCGCGAACCCGATCGTTTGACGCTGCGCGTTTTGCTGGACGGCAAGCTCGTGCATACGGCCAGCACGTCCAGCATGCTGCGCCCGGCAGCTCGTTTGATTGCAGCGGTGACTGATTTCATGACGCTTTCGCCCGGTGACATTCTGATGCTAGGTGTGGCCACCGGTGCGCCGCGAGCCCGTGCCGGACAGCACTTCGCGGTAGAAACTTACACTATCGGCCTACTTGAAGGCACGTTGCTCGCCGAGTCCGAGGCGGTGTCCGCATGAGGACCGCGCGAGTCGCCTACGGTGGGGCGCTACATGAGGCGACACCCCGTGCGCAGGGCTTACGATTGAACGATGGTCGCATCGTTGCCGAACATGACGTGGTGTGGCTACCGCCGTTCGACGTCGGCACGATCATCGCGTTGGGACTTAACTACGCCGATCACGTCAAGGAACTGTCAAAGGAATTGACCCTCACCAGTCAGGACGAGCCTCTGGTTTTTCTCAAAGGACCCGGCGCGTTAATCGGCCATCGCGGCTTCACGCGCCGACCCGCCGACGCGACGTTCATGCACTACGAATGCGAGCTGGCTGTGGTGATCGGAGCGACGGCAAAGAACGTCAATCGCGCCGATGCAATGAAGCACGTGGCGGGCTACACCGTCTGCAACGACTACGCGATTCGCGATTATCTTGAAAACTGGTATCGCCCCAATTTGCGTGTCAAAAATCGTGATGGCGGCACCGTACTGGGACCGTGGTTGGTTGACGCGGCGGACGTGTCTGATCCACATAATCTGAGCTTGCGCACTCTGGTCAATGGCAAGGTGACGCAGCAGGGCAACACCGCCAACATGATCAACGACATTCCCGCGTTGATCGAATATTTAAGCGGATTCATGACGCTGCAAGCAGGCGACGTGATTCTCACCGGCACGCCCGATGGCGTGGTCAATGTGAACATCGGCGACGAGGTTGTGACCGAAATTGACGGCATTGGTCGGTTGCTGAACACCATAGTTGGTGATGCGGTGTTCGGTCGATAACGTTGGAAGAAAAAATATGCGCATAGATCACTTGATTAACGGCAAAGCAGCCAGTAGCCGCGACTATTTCGAAACGATCAATCCCGCGACGCAAGAGGTACTTGCCGAAGTTGCATCTGGCGGCGAAGTGGAGGTCACCGCCGCAGTCTCCGCAGCCAAAGCAGCGTTCCCGAAATGGGCTGGCCTGCCCGCGACCGAGCGCGCTCGCCTCGTGCGCAAACTCGGCGAACTCATCGCCCAGCACGTTCCCGAAATCGCGCACACCGAGACGATGGATTGCGGTCAGACCATTTCACAAACCGGCAAACAACTAGTGCCTCGCGCGGCGGACAATTTTTCTTACTTTGCCGAGATGTGCACGCGCGTTGACGGCCACACGTATCCAACGCCGACGCATCTGAACTACACGCTGTTTCATCCGGTCGGCGTGTGTGCGTTGATCAGCCCGTGGAACGTTCCGTTTATGACCGCAACGTGGAAAGTCGCGCCGTGTATTGCGTTCGGAAACACGGCCGTATTGAAGATGAGCGAACTCTCGCCCTTGTCCGCTGCACGACTGGGCGAATTGGCGATGGAGGCAGGCATCCCGGCAGGCGTGCTCAATGTGGTGCATGGCTACGGCAAAGAAGCGGGAGAGCCGCTATGCAAGCACCGTGATATCCGTGCCATTTCTTTCACGGGTTCTACGGCCACCGGTAACCGAATCGTGCAGACGGCAGGACTTAAGAAATTCAGCATGGAGCTCGGCGGTAAAAGTCCGTTCGTTATTTTTGAAGATGCTGACCTGGATCGCGCTCTGGACGCCGCTGTCTTCATGATCTTCAGCAACAACGGCGAGCGTTGCACTGCAGGCAGTCGCATCCTTGTCCAAAAAAGTATCTACGCCGACTTCGCCGCAAAATTCGCCGCCCGTGCGCAACGTATTACCGTCGGCGATCCGCTGGATGAAAACACGGTCATTGGACCAATGATCAGCCAGGGCCATTTGGCGAAGGTGCGCGGCTACATTGAATTGGGTTCGAAAGAAGGAGCATCATTACTCTGCGGCGGCCTCGGCGCGCCAAACTTGCCCGCACATGTCGCAAAAGGAAACTTCGTCCTGCCCACCGTTTTCGCCGACGTGGACAATCGCATGCGCATCGCACAGGAAGAAATTTTCGGCCCGGTCGCCTGCCTGATTCCGTTCGATGACGAGGCAGACGCCATCGCAAAAAGTAACGACATCGACTACGGTTTGTCGAGCTACGTGTTCACCGAAAACCTCGGTCGCGCACATCGCGTGGCCGCAGGGATTGAGGCTGGCATGTGCTTCGTCAATAGCCAGAACGTGCGCGACCTGCGACAGCCGTTTGGCGGCACCAAAGCGAGCGGCACTGGACGCGAAGGCGGCACCTGGAGCTACGAAGTCTTCCTTGAACCCAAGAACGTCGCGGTGTCATTGGGGAGCCATCACATTCCTCATTGGGGTGCGTGAAAATGTCGCACAAACTCACACGTAGGACGCTGCTTAAAGCCGCCGCCCTCACGGCGCTACCGACGTGGGCGCAGACCAGTCAAAACTGGCCGAACCGCCCCCTGCGCTGGGTCGTTCCCTTCCCGCCAGGCGGCACGACGGATGCCATCACGCGACTGCTGGCGGCTGAGCTAACGAAAGCGCTTGGTCAACCCGTGATCGTCGATAACAAGCCCGGTGCGGGCACGGTGATTGGTGTCGATACAGTCGCCAAAGCACCAGCCGATGGCTACACGCTATTGACGGTAGCTAACAGTTTTTGCGTAAACCAGACGCTGGTCAAAAATTTACCGTATGACGGCGCACGCGACTTCAAACCGGTCGCACTGATGGGGCAAAGCGAACACGTGTTGGCGGTAAACCCGTCGCTAGGCGTCAAGACGCTCGCGGAACTGCGTGCGTTGGCGCGCAAGCAACCGGGCAAGTTGAGCTACGCAAGCTTCGGCAATGGCACCTCCGCGCACCTCGCAGGCGCAATGCTGGAAGCGGCGCTGAAAGGCGGTTTCATCCATGTTCCGTACAAAGGACAAGCCCCTGCACTTACCGATTTACTAGGTGGACAGGTCAGCATGATGTTCGGCAACTGGCCCGAATTCAAAGGCCATGTGCTGAGCGGCAAGCTCGTAGCGGTTGGCATGGCCACTGCGCAACGTTCGCGCTACGCACCCGACGTGCCGACACTCGCCGAGCAGGGTTTGCCGCTTGAGTCCAACACATGGACCGGCATGCTCGTGCGCAGCGGCACCAATGAGGCCGTCGCGACGCGGCTCAACGCTGAAATGCAGGGGGCGCTGCAAATGCCTTCCGTTATGAAAGCGTTTCAGGACGGCGGAATTGTCGCTATGCCGGGATCGTCGGAGCGCTTTGCAGCCTTCATCGCGAGCGAAATCAGCAAGTACGGCGACATCATCAAGAAGGCGGGCATCGCCTCTGAAAGCGCATAGGCGAGTCGTCCATGAGCCTTTACGCGATGCAGAAATTCCTCTACCACTTAAACCGGGATGCGGGTGTGCAAACGCGCTTCAAGACCGATCAGGAAGCCTTGCTCGGCGAGTACCCGTTCACCGATGAAGAACGTAGTGCCATCGCAAGCGGCGACGTCGGACTCATCTATGTACTCGGCGCGAACGGGCAGCTCCTGATGCACTTTGCCGCCTACCTTGGCATGCCGTGGCCCGACTACATTGCCTCGATGCGCGAAGGCGTGGCGAAGCACGGTCCGGTTCGCGCCGGTGTGTATGCCATGACAACTGCGATGAACGAAAAGGTAGCGGGCGTATGAGCCTTGTGTTTGCGGGCGTTTGCAGCCATGCGCCGGGGATCACCGGCCGCGCTCATTTGGCCGACCCAGCGCTGCGCGACCCGTTCCACGCCGCGTTTCGCGCGATGGGCGATGAGCTGCGTGCAACTAAACCTGATGCTTTAGTGCTGGTTGGAGCCGAGCATTTCGGCAACTTTTTTATGAACAACATGCCCGCTTACGCGATCGGCATGGGCGCAGAATATTCGGGCCCGATTGAAGACTCGGCATGGATTGGTATTGCCAAAACCCGCATTCCTGGTAACCCGGATTTGAGCCAACGCCTCATCACCGAAGTGTTGCAAACAGTGGACGTCTCGTTCGCCGAAGAATGGCTGCTTGATCACGGCCTGATCGTGCCGCTCAACTTTTTGACACCGAATTACGACCTCAACATAATTCCCGTCAACATTAATTGTCAGGGACCACCGCTCACGCCGCTGCACCGCGCGTGGGCGTTTGGCGAGGCGTTGCGTCGCGCGGCGGACAGCGTGCCCGAGCGCATTGCCATCATTGCCACTGGCGGCATCAGCCACTGGCCAGCCACGCCCGATTCTGGCAAGATCAACGTGGAATGGGATCGTGAATTCATGGCGCGCTGGGCGCGCAATGATCGCGAAGCCTTGCTCGCCTACAGTGACGCAGACATATACCGCGATGCCGGGCAAGGCGGTTTTGAAATTCGCACCTTCATTAGCCTAGCCGCTGCCGCACGCGGTGCGGGCGCGATCAGGCACTTTCAACCGATCCCAATTTTTTCCGTAACTTGCACGCTCGGCGTGATGGAAGTCATTTGACATGCCGCATCTGGTCATCCTGTACACCCCGAATCTCGAAGCGCAGACGAACATGACCGCGCTTTGCCGCGCGCTCGCCGACACGATGCTCGCGCTGAAAGACGAGAGTGAAAAACCGGTGTTCCCGACCGGTGGGGTGCGCGTGCTGGCCTATCCCGCGGCGCACTTCGCAGTCGCAGACGACGGGACGGCGGGCAAGGCAGCCGGAGGCGACGGCGACTACGCCTTCGTCTACCTGAATCTACGTATGGCCCGCGGCCGCAGTGCCGCGACGCAGCAGAGCGCGGGAGAAGCGCTCATCGCTTCTGCACGTTCCCATTTCGCAGCGCTGTTTGAAAAGCGTCATCTCGGATTGACGCTTCAGATCGACGAAGGCCCGGAGGTGTTTGACGCCAGACAGAGTAATCTCCATCCAATTTTTCAGAAAGGCTAGCCCTTACCGCCACGCGGCCCGGTTAAAACGATCCATCGCAGAAATCAGCAACAACAGCGCGCCGACCACCTTGAACGCCGAGAGCGAAATCCCGAACAACTCCAGCACCGGCCCCCCCGCCAGTACACCAATCGCCAGACGGCCAAGGAATGATTTGAGATAAGCGGCGAGTTCAATGACGACATTTTTTCATCGCCCTCGCAGATCATCACGCCACGCACCAAAACATAGCCGATTCATGCCCATGTCATACACTCAAGACAGCATTACATCGAGACGTTTTTAGCTATGTCCCCAATCAATTCGCATCGCCAACTGCCAAAACACCTCACCCGATTATCTCGCGCCGCAACCAGCGTGCTGGCTGCGGCCCTCCTCGCCACTTCGGCTTGCGCCAACGTCGTTCACCTCGCCGCCAACGGCATTGGGCAAGTGCTCATATTCCCGTACTACACAACTCGCGCGGGCACGGTCAGCCTTGTTTCGCTGGTGAACACCACACTAGAGGCCAAAGCCGTGCGCATCAACGTGCGTGAGGCCCGGCGTGGCGCGATCGTTGCCAGCGTCAATCTCTACCTTTCGGCGGCGGACGTCTGGACCGGAGCGCTGATTGACGACGGCGAAGGTGCGAGTATCTTCAGCAATGACACCTCGTGCACCGCGCCGGCCATCTCATCGTCATCGTCGCTGAAACTGAGCAACGCCGAGTTTGTCAACGACAGCCCCACGCCAAATCTCGCGCGCGACTCGCGCGACCGGACGCGCGAAGGCTATCTCGAAGTCATCGAAATGGCCGCCATTCCCAATGTCACGGCCACCGGAAAAAATGTGACGCACGTAGCGGGCAAACCAGCGTGCGCAGCGGGAATCACGGGGCTCGCTTTCGAGCCGCCCGTTGCCGACTTGAAAGCGGCCACGGGTGGTCTCATGGGCACTTTGTCGTTCGTCAATGTCAACAAAGGCATGCTCGCAAGCACGCCCGGCACGGCTCTTGACGGCTTCTGGCTCACCGGGCCTGCCGCTCCCGCGCCGCGGGTTTGGGCTGCCAATTCCAGCGACATCAATCTCACGTCAGGCAAGAACACTTCTGTCGCGCACAGCGCGCAAGGTAATCGCTACATCTCGCGGTTTGCCAACTCGATTGATGCGGTTTCAGCAGCAATGATGTCTGACACCATGAACTCGGAATATGCGTTCACAGCAGATGGCGTGATCGCCGGCACGATGGTGGTCAATATGCCGACCAAGCCGTACTACATTTTGACCAGTTCACCGGCACCATTCACGCGGACTTGGGACGGCAGCAGCGGGAAGTCTTGCGACGATATTGCCAGCAGCTCTTTCGATCGTGAGGAATTTGCCTTCGCTCCCGAGGGCGGCTTTCCAGAGCCACCGCCCGGGTTGGTGTATCCGTCTGCATGCTACGTTGCGAATGCCATCGTACCGGGGTTGGACAGCACCTCGACGCCCGACTTGTCGCTATTCGCATCGACGCTCGCTATTGGTAAATTGGCCGGCCAAAATCAGGGACTTATGGTCGTAACGCCTGGCAAAGAAGGGGGCCATATTCAGATCACGCCGACGAATAGGAACGCTGCCTTAAAGCCACTAGCGTCGTCGGTGTTGCAACGAACCAGCGCCGGGACGTTCGCGTGGACGCCCGTTTCCGCCGCACTGTATGGCTTACCCATCATCGGTTTCACGCTCTCTCAGGCGGCCTATCAAACCGGTTCACCGCAACAGAACTATGGTGACGCCACACCGCTTCGATCCACCGCTATTGTCATTACTACAGGGCAGTAATCGCCATGCGATCACTGCCTGCCAATCATCAAATTTTCATCCGCATGAAGCACTATTTTTTCCGCAGCGTCCTCGCGCTCATCACCACATTCATCTGCATCGGCAGCGCATCAGCAACGACAATGCAACTGGCCCTTGGCGGCATTGGACAAGTGTTGATCTTTCCGTATTACACCGCCCGCAACGGCACGGTAAGCATTGTTTCGATTGTGAACACAACCGTTTCTGCCAAGGCCGTACGCATCAACGTGCGCGAAGCACGCGGTGGCTTCGTTGTGGCTCAGCTTAACGTTTACATGTCGGCGAAGGACGTATGGACGGGAGCCATCTTTAATGATGCCGACGGGGCGACACTTGTCAGCAACGACAAGTCATGCACGGCCCCCGCATTGGGCAGCGGCTTGCAATTGACTAACACCCAATACCTCGCCGACCTGCCGACGATTGGAGCTGACCTCGGCGCGCTCGGTTCACGCGACCGCTCCCGCGAAGGTTATGTCGAGGTGATTGAAATGGCGTCAATTCCGAATCAGAGTGTGACTGGTAAGAACATCACGCATGTCGCGGGCGTGCCAGCGTGTCGCGAAGTGACCGATGCCAACTATTCGCCGCCAGTGGCAGATCTGACCGCACCCAGCGGTGGCCTGTACGGCACGCTGTCGCTCGTCAACGTTAATCAAGGGATGCTTGCGAGTACGCCAGCGACCGCGATAGAAAACTTTTGGCTAACGGGCACCGATGCGCCAACGCCGCGCGTCGCGGCAGCTAACGCGGTGGGCGTCGATTTGACCTCTGGGAAAAACACCGGCGTGTCGCTCATCGTGCGCGGCGAGCCCTACGTTGCGCGATTTGCCACGTCGATTGATGCCGTGTCGGCGTTATTGATGAGCACGGACGCTAACGGCGAATACGCCACAACGCAAGACGGCGTCATCCAAACGCTCGTGGTAGCAACCATGCCAACCAAGCCCTACTACACCCGTGGTGCGACGCTCGGTCCGTTCGAAAAAGCGTGGGAACCGGCCGGGGCAAAGTCGTGTGATAGTTTTAACGTGGCCGCGATAGATCGTGAGGAGTTTGTGTCTGCGGTCAACGACGACTTCGGACTTCCGCCTCGCCCGCAAATTGGTAACTGCTACGTAGCAAATCCCATGGTTCCTCGCGATTTCATATCCAACAGAGCGCCTATTGCAGACAACTCCTACTTTGGGTCAACACTCGCAGTGTCCGTAACTGCCTCTCAGAACCAGGGACTCCAAGTGCGCAGTCCCGGCAAAGAGGGAGGATGGTCAGCCATCAGCTGGATTGGAAAACTATCCGCCGTCGACGCATCCGTCATGCGTCGCAACGCGGCAGGCGAGCTTGCCGCAACGCCGGTGTCGATCACATTGAACGGTCTTCCCGTTCTTGGCTTTACGCTTGCGCAATCGGCCTACAAAACCGGTTCGCCGCAACAGAATTTCGCGGACGCAACGGCGCTGCGGACGTCGGTGACAGTGACTGAGGGCAAGTAGGCATCGCGACGCCCACGTCAGGCCGTTATCCTCGGCGCAGCCGGGGATTCATGCGGTGATAAACGATGAGCGCGTACGCGGCGATAGCGTTTGCAACCTTTCTCGATTCCTGGCTGCGGGAACGGCGGCTTACGCTGTACATGATGACGGCCGAGAATGACGGCGCGTTGGTTGAACTCCGTCGCTCAGGCGCTAACCCGCACCTGCATGGCCCACACCAAACATCTCTTCTTTGAGTTTGGTCAGCTGATCGCGCATCTCGGCCGCCTTCTCAAATTCCAGATTGCGCGCCGCATCAAGCATCGCTTTTTCCAGTGATTTGAGCGTTTTCTCGCGGCTTTTTTCGTCCATTGCACCGAACTCGCGCTTGGCTTTGGCGTCCTTGGCGAGGCGGTTTTCTTCGTCGGGATCGTAGACGCCATCGATGATGTCCTTGATCGCTTTTTGCACGCCCCTCGGCGTGATGCCGTTGGCGAGGTTGAAGGCGATTTGTTTGTTGCGGCGACGTTCGGTTTCGTCGATGGCTTTTTTCATCGAATCGGTGATCTTGTCGCCATACAAAATCGCGGTGCCGTTAATGTGGCGCGCGGCGCGACCGATGGTTTGAATCAACGAACGTTCGGCACGCAAAAAGCCTTCTTTGTCGGCATCGAGAATCGCCACCAAGGAAACCTCGGGCAAGTCCAGCCCTTCGCGGAGCAGGTTGATGCCAACCAGCACGTTGAACTCGCCGAGCCGCAAATCGCGCAGTATTTCCACCCGCTCCACAGTGTCGATGTCCGAGTGCAGATAGCGCGCCTTGATCCCGTTTTCGTTCAGGTAGTCGGTCAAGTCCTCGGCCATACGTTTGGTGAGCGTCGTGACCAACACGCGCTCATCCTTGGCGACGCGCAAATTCGCCTCCGCGAGCAAGTCGTCGATCTGTGTTTTCACCGGCCGCACGATCAATATCGGATCGACCAGACCCGTCGGGCGCACGAGTTGTTCGGCGACCTGATCGGCGTGTTCCTGCTCATACTTCTGCGGCGTCGCGGACACAAAGATTGTCTGCGGCATCAGCCGTTCAAACTCTTCAAATTTGAGCGGACGATTGTCGAGCGCGCTGGGCAAACGGAACCCGTAGTTCACCAGATTTTCTTTGCGTGAACGATCGCCGTGATACATGCCGCCGACCTGACTCACGGTGACGTGCGATTCGTCGATGAACATGAGCGAATTGCGCGGCATGTAATCGATCAGCGTCGGCGGCGGCTCGCCCGGTTGTCGCCCGCTCATGTGTCGCGAATAGTTCTCGATACCTTTGCAGAAACCGATCTCTGCCATCATCTCAAGATCGAACCGCGTGCGCTGCTCGATGCGCTGCGCCTCCAGCAATTTCATCTGCGAGACGAAGAAATTTTTCTGCTCATGCAGCTCCACCTTGATCGCCTCGACGGCCTTCAGCACGCTTGAACGTGGCGTCGCGTAATGCGAGCCGGGGAACACGGTGAAGCGCCCGATTTTTTGCTTGATGTGGCCCGTGAGCGGATCGAACAGTTGCAACTGCTCAATCTCGTCGTCGAAGAACGTGACACGCACCGCCGTCTCAGCATGTTCTGCCGGAAAAATATCGAGCACTTCGCCGCGCACGCGAAAGCGCCCGCGCGCAAAGTCGGTGTCGTTCCTGTCGTATTGCATCTCGGTGAGTCGACGAATGGAGGCGCGCTGATCGAGCTTGTCGCCCTCACGCAAATGCAAAATCATCGAGTGGTAATCGACCGGATCGCCGATACCGTAAATGCACGACACCGAAGCGACGATGATGCAGTCCTTCCGCTCCATGATGCTCTTGGTCGCGGACAGGCGCATCTGCTCGATGTGCTCGTTGATCGCGCTGTCCTTCTCGATGAACATGTCGCGCGACGGCACATACGCCTCGGGCTGGTAGTAGTCGTAGTACGAAACGAAATACTCGACCGCGTTGTCCGGGAAAAACTCACGGAACTCGCTGTAGAGCTGCGCCGCCAGTGTTTTGTTCGGTGCCATGACGATGGCGGGCCTGCCGGTACGCGCGATGACGTTGGCCATCGTAAAAGTCTTGCCGGAGCCGGTGACGCCCAAGAGCGTCTGATACTGCAAACCGGAGTCGATGCCGTCCACCAGAGTAGCAATGGCGGTGGGCTGGTCGCCCGCTGGCGGGAACGGTTGTTCAAGGGAATACGGAGAATTCGGAAAGGTAACGCGCATCGCGGGATTATCGCTTGCGCGCCAACTAACTGTCAATGTATACAGTTGTAGGACACAACTTGCCGCTATCGGATCATTAGGCGCGGAGTCCTACAAACGCTATCCTCTGGCAGTTTGCGACGTTTGAAACAATAGAGCTTTTCATATGCACCCTACCCTCCCGCTGGTTGTTTTGGTTCGCCACGGCGAAACTGCGTGGACATTAAGTGGTCAGCACACTGGGCTTTCCGACATCGCCCTGACCGATGCGGGCTGTGATAGCGCCAAAGCACTGAACACAACGCTTAAAAGTTTCAAGTTTGCCGCCGTGTTCACCAGCCCGCTCAAGCGCGCTCGCCAAACGGCTGAGTTAGCGGGCTACGGAGCCGTCGCTTCGCTGGAGCCCGATCTGAGCGAATGGGATTACGGCGATTACGAGGGCATCACCACCGCTGCGATCCGCGCCGAACGCTCCGACTGGAGGCTCTTCGAGGATGGCTGCCCGAATGGTGAATCGCCTGCCGCCATCAGCGAGCGTGCTGATCGCGTGATCGCACGGATTCAGCAGGTTCACGCCGAGCCGGGCAATGTGCTCATCTTCGCTCACAGCGACATTTTGCGGGTGCTCGTTGCGCGATGGCTGCGGCTACCGGCGCTTGAAGGTCGCCGCTTTTTGCTGGCGACAAGCTCAATAAGCGTGTTGGGCTACGACCATGACTTGGAGGAGCCTGCGATTAGACGGTTGAATCAGGCGGCTTCGGATGTTTTGGCATCGCCGTAAAGCGGGACGTCATTCGTAGTGACTCCACATGCGAAGCACTTTCACGATTTTTTGATCGGCGAGCGCTTCATAAACCAGTCGATGCTGAATGTTGATGCGCCGCGAGTACGCGCCAGCGAGATCGCCCACCAGTTTTTCGTAAGGCGGCTGATTTTGAAACGGGTTTTCGGCGAGCACGCCGAGCAGCGCCTGAGCGTTCGCTTTCAACCCGCTCGCCGCTAATTTTTTGGCGTCCTTCTGGGCATGCTTCGTATAAATGAGCTGCCAGCTCACCAGTCCAGCTCTTTCGCGAGCGCCTCGGGCGCTTGTGCCATACCCTCTTTAATCGACTCACGCATGCCTTTGATCGACAGTAGGTAGAGCGTCTCTTGCATCGCGTTCCAGTCACTCTCAGAAACGAGCACCGCGTTCGCACGCTTTCCAGTGATAGCGATGGGCTCATGCGACTCCGCCGTCTCGTCGATGAGGCGATAAAGATTTGCGCGCGCTTCGCTTGCGGTTAGAACAGTTGCCATTTGTGTAGCGTACGTTTTTGCGTACGTTTAGTCAAGTAGCTTTGAGAACCGCCGCGCTCCTGAGCATTTGCGAATCGAACCAGTTTTGCGAGAGTCGAGCCTTCGGCGGAAATCGCGGGAGCCCGGACGCGCTGCGTTTCTCCGGACTACTGCGCGTAACGACGGCCCCAATAGGTGTGCGTGTGATCGCCAATTAGTCCGTGATCGACTAAGAACATCACCCCCTCAGGCCTAATGCGCCAAAGCGAATGTGCGTCCTCCTTGCGGGATCGCTTTTCAATCGACAAACCAATTTTTTTCAGCCGCGCTAAGGAAGCCTCAATTTCAAGACGTGAAAACTTGTCAGACTCTAAATCAAAAATCGTGTATCCAGTGTTTTTCTGAAAGCCCACGAGTTCACGTAGCACCCAAACCGACGTGTCATCCAACGCATGTGATTTGGGAGCATCACCAGGAACAAACAGTACATCGCCGTCGGAGAGCGAATCAAAAATATCCTTAGCTGCACGACGTAAAAATTCAGACGCACGCCCCTTGAAGAATTCTCGATTGCCTACAAAACGACATGACCCAAAAAGTTCAT
The DNA here is from genome assembly GCA_025354165.1 of Burkholderiales bacterium. Lineage (GTDB taxonomy): Bacteria > Pseudomonadota > Gammaproteobacteria > Burkholderiales > Casimicrobiaceae > Casimicrobium. The sequence continues at coordinate 98,183 of JANXNI010000049.1, forward strand.
GCAAACGCTTTTCCAAACCGGGAGCATCAGACACCAAAAAGCACGCGAACAATTCGAAGGCGGCGGGAACGCCTGTGGAATTAAGCTGGCGAATTCGATCAACCACATCACCCGCCGTGTGTCCGATCTTCACGAGATCGGGCATAGCGCGATTGGTAAGAAAGTAAACGTATCCTTTCATTCGTAATCCCCATCCAGAATCTATCTACGCAAAGGCCAGCACAAGGTCAAACCGCTACTCCTCCCCGCCCTTCCCCCGCATCGCCTTCTTCATCGCCGCCTGCGCATCGCGCTGGCCTTCTTTCTCTTTGAGCACATCACGCTTATCGTGATCTTTTTTGCCTTTGGCGAGACCGATGTCGAGCTTGACGCGGCCTTTTGAAAAATGCAGGTTGATGGGGACGAGCGTGTAGCCGCGCTCTTTGACCTTGCCGATCAATTTGTTGATTTCTTCGCGGTGTAGCAGGCAGCGGCGCATGCGGATCGTGTCGGGTGTGATGTGCGTTGACGCGCTGTTGAGCGGGCTGATATGTGCGCCGACTAGCCACACCTGACTGCGAATCACGCGGACGTACGCCTCTTTGATCCCGGCGCGACCGGCGCGGATGGCCTTGACTTCCCAGCCTTGCAGCTCAAGTCCGGCCTCATAGCGATCTTCAATGAAATAATCAAAGAATGCTTTTTTATTGTCGACGATGCTCATGATGATGATTGTAGGGATGCGGGTGCGGATGCCTGTGGCGTTGGGTTCGAGGAAACCGGCGTGAAGCGTGTTGTGCGCAGCATTCTCGTGCCGCATTCGGCGGCGACGATGTATGTGCTGGTGAACGACGTACCGTCGTACCCGAAGTTTTTGCCGTGGTGCGGCGGCGCGCGCATTCTTGAGCAAACCGAAACGCAGATGCAAGCCGCCGTCGACATCGCTTATCTCGGGGTGAATCAGACGTTTACAACGCGAAACACACTGGCGGCCAACGAGCGGATCGATCTCGCGCTGGTGAGCGGGCCATTTTCCAAGTTGTCGGGGCAATGGCGATTTACGCAGTTGGGCGACGCGGGCTCTAAGGTCGAATTCGAGCTGCACTACGATTTTGACGGCCTCATCGGAGTCATCATCGCACCGGTGTTTGATCGCATTGCCGCGACGTTTGTCGATGCGTTCGTGCGACGCGCTGAACAGTTGTATCCATGATGCGGGTAACCCTGATTTCCGCGTGGGCGGATCGTGTGGAGGAGCGGCCGATTGAGCTGACTGATGGCGCAACGCTTTACGATGCGCTCGTTGCGCTAGGCATCAAAGACCCGTCAAAAGCCGACGTTGGCATTTGGGGGAAATCCTTGCCGCTCGATACGCTGCTGAAAGACGGTGATCGCATCGAGCAATATCGCCCGCTGATTGCTGATCCGAAACTGGCGCGCCATCGTCGGGCCAATGAGCAAGGCTATCGCTGGCAGGGACGCACACGACGAGCCGCTAGGGCGTCGCCAACTAAGCCTGAGATCTGATACAGCTTTCTCATTTAAGCCTTATCTAACTTGGGCTAGAGCCACATTACGCTTTAAGTCGATTTAAGCCACTTTATGCTTGTTACCCCAGTTGAATGGTGACTTCGACGCAAAGCTGATGGACCCGATTACTTTGAACCACGGCCCGTTTTCGCGTTTAGAACACGCCGATCCCTCGTGCCACAATTGAGTGATATGTCAACACGTCGAACTGAGCTGAACCGCGCGGTCTTCCTGACAAATGTAATTCTGCAATCGCTCGAGGACGAACGCGGGGCTCTGGCGACGCTAGACGCGGCGTTTTTTTCAACGCAGACAGCAGGCGACGCGGGCCAAGCTGCTGCCATCGCTGGCACGGCACTACTGATCATCGGATCAAGCTGGGCCGATCTTGCGCCTTGCCAGACTTGGATTCCTCGCATCCGCAGCGCCACCTTGCCCGAAGAAGATGAGGTATCGCTTGCCCTCTTCCTTGCGGGCTGGTTGCAGCAACATAGCCTCGACCAGCGGACGGAAGACAAGGCGCAGGCGCTCGATTTCTCGGCGCGGCTCAATCGGTTGTTGCGCACGAGCGCAGAGCGTTTGCCGCCCGACATCACCGTGCTGGCGAGTGAGCCTTTGTTCGACGTGCTGGCGCAGGCTGGCGAAACTGCCGCCTTCGAAGACATCGCCACGCTATGCGAACCGGCGCTCGCCTCAGCTGACAAGCGCATCGCCAGCAAGCATCTTTTCTGGCGCGGCAATCACCGGCGAATACTCGACATGCCAGCCGATGCGCAGCGCTGCTTCGACCAGGCGCGAGCCTACGGCGAGCAGACGCAGTGGTACTGGATTCGTCTGCAACTGCTACGCGCCTCGCTGCGTCCCGCGATTGAAAGCCGCGACAGTACACGAATCGAAACGTTGCTTGAAGAAAACCGTCAATTGCTGCGTGCCGAGCGCCCGATGGATTGGGGCGATTACCATCACTTGCGCGGCTGGGATGCACTCTTGCGGCAGGATGGTCGCAGTGCGTTGTCACACTACCGGCAGTGCATCGAGAACTATCGCGCGGCGTCGCTACCCCCACACCAGCTAGGCGTGATGCTGGGCGGCGAAGCCTCCGCGCTTGTGTTGCTCGGCCGTGCAGACGAGGCAGCCACCCTCTTCGCCAGCGTGCCAACAATGGCCAATGATCGTGCCCACAAGGTGAAGCTCGCGAACGTCGCATTTGCTAGCGCTGTGTTTGCGCGACAGACGCAACAGCCGGATTATTTAGACCACTTGCGCACCGGATTTGCTGCGGCCGCGGCATTCGACCTCGTGCAGATTTTTCGTTCGCTACCGAAGCAGGTGGCCGAGCTTTGCGCCGACGCTTTGCAAAACGATATTGAGCCTGTGTTCGTGCGCAAGATGATCCTGGCTCGTCACTTGACCGCCCCAGCCGATGCGGGCGGCGCTTGGCCGTGGCCGCTAAAGGTGTATACGCTCGGCACGTTCAAACTGTCGATTCGTGGCGAGCCGCTGGAGTCCACAGGCAAAGCGCAAAACAAGCCGCTTGAGCTCTTGCATCTGCTTGCGAGCAATGATGGTCAACCGCTGTCGGCGGCATCGGTAATAGATGCCTTGTGGCCAGATTCGGAGGGCGGCACCGGTCGAAAGGCGTTTGACACGACGCTGGCGCGGCTTAAAAAGCTGATCACTTCGGACGAGTGGATCGCAGTCGTTGGCGGCAAGCTTGTGCTCGACAGCACCCAAGTTTGGATCGACACGATGGAGCTTGCTCGAATCGCCATCCGCATTGACGCCCTAGCCTTGCCCGCGCTCGGCAATGGCGAGCTGCAACGGCTGACCAACGGCGTTCTGCATCTGTATCGTGCGCCGTTCCTGGCGCAAGAGCCCGAGACCTCGTGGCTCCTGGAGGCGCGGCAGAGAAACAAGAACCGCTTCGTGCGCACCGTCGAACGACTGGGCAGCGAGTTCGAGCGTCGCGGCCTCACAGCCGATGCGATGCGCCTGTTCGAGCGAGGAAGCGAGATCGAACCGATTGCCGAATCGTTTTATCGTCGGCTCATGCTCGCCCATGAACAGCACGGCGACAAGGCCGAGGCGCTGCGTGTTTTTCGGCAATGTCGCGACATGCTCTCGCTGATCCTCGCCGTCGCACCCTCGCGCGAAACCCGCGCCATCGCCGAGCGCTTGCAGCTAGCGGAGTAGTGCAGCAACGCAGTCGCGCGGTCATGAGCATGCGCTGATTGTGTCGTCTTCCCGTTAAGTCGCTTCGCCTTGAGCGAGGTGAACTGCTTTTTTTGTTGCGCGCCAAATATTTTCGGATCGTGGGAAATCTGTGGGATATCCGTGGGACGGCCGACTTTACGCTTCATTCATGCCCGATCCGGATGAAGGCGACCGGCGAAACGCTACTCAACCGATTCAGGGCGTTTCACATGGCGGCATCGCAAAAAATGCCGTCCGGGATGACGGCACGTTCGATTGACACACAACGGACAGTGCAATAGCAAAACATAAATTTTCATGAGGCCAACATGCTTCCATTTCCACTTCGAACTCTGCGCATTGGCATGCGCGGCGCTGACGTCGCGCAGGCGCAGGCCATGCTCAATCTGATTGCAAAGACGCTGCTGCCGCTGCTCAATGCCGACGGCGCGTTCGGCCTGAAGACGCAACACCGTGTGCAGGAGTTTCAGCAAGTCGCGCGGGTGATGGTCGACGGCGTGATTGGGCCACAGACTTGGGCAACACTCGATCAGCTGGCAAACGGCATCGTCAAGATGGCCTTCCCGCCGCCGCCACGTTGGGAAGATGATCCGTTTCGTGCCGATGTCGTGCAATTTGCTATTGGCGAGGCCTATCCGATGTCCAAGGTGGGTGATGATCGCGATGCTCCGCCGGAACCAGAGCCGGACCCGCCGCTTGTGCTGCTCGGAAAAGGCCCTGTAGAACGGCCAACGCGCCTGCGTTACGGATGGCCGAGGCTGAAGCAATACTTTGACGAAACCGTCATCGGCGTCTGCGATCGCTGGTGGCGACAAACCGGTGACATTAGCGTTCACGGCGAGCCCAAGCAAATCATGTTTCTCGACGGCGTTCGTGGACACGACTGGCGTGTGCCGCAATCGGGGTTAGCTGGTGGCATGAACTGGTGCGGCATCTTCGCCACATGGTGCTGGATTCAGGCGGGCGTCATGACGCGCTGGCATGGCGGCGCACCGACAGGCGCGAAGAAGCACGCGTTCACCCCGACATCGCCGCCAAAACCAGGCGACATCATCGTAATTAACAACGCGATATCCCACCATTGCGTGTTGTTGCCAGAAGACGTCGGGGATGCGTACTACCGTGTCGTGAGCGGCAATTCGCTGTACCAACAAAATAGGGTTGAACGAATCACGCGCAATTCAATTGGCGCGTATTACAGCCTGAACGACCGGCGCAATGACGCAAGCATCAGCACTTGAGTCGACATTGCCCATCCGAAGCCGAACCGCCGCACCAGAGCGTGCGCCCAATGCAACCGATCCGCCGCAATTTATCCCGCGAGCGGTTTGGACACTGCAAATGATGCAGATGGCAACCATTTTCCCGAATCTGTGGGACATCTGTGGGATGCCGGGGCCTACGCTTCGTTGGAGTCAATCCGCTTCAGTCGCCATTCACCACTGGATGCTCCGCTCGGTTAGTTCCGCAAAAGGTAACCCTCATGATTTCTTTGCTCCGCCCACTTGCACGCGCCGCCGCACTAATCTGCTTAGGTATCGCAATTCTGGCCCATGTCACGCAGGCGACTCCGGGGCAGCCGGGCACGCTCGACGCGACATGGGCATCAATGGGTCCGCTTGGCCCGGGTAAGCTAATCGGCCCGGTCGGTCCTGGGGCCGACACCGCCAACGCTTTGCTATTGCAACCCGACAACAATATTGTCCTGGCGGGTCAGTGCTACAACGGCAGCACCTATGATTTTTGCGCGATGCGCTTCCTGCCAACGGGCGTCCCGGACACCAGCTTTGGCAGCACCGGCAAAGTCACAACACCAATGGGTACGAGTAGCGGCTACGCGAACGCAGTGCTGCAGCAACCCGATGGCAAGATCCTGCTAGCAGGATCTTGCATCGGCACCAGCAACAGTGATTTTTGTATTGTGCGCTACATGCCCAATGGCGCGCTGGACGCGAGCTTTAACGGCAACGGCAAAGTAATTACTTCGGTCGGTGCGAGCACCGACAACGCCGCTGCCGCGCTGTTGCAACCCGACGGCAAAATTGTGCTTGCGGGCCAATGCGTTAATGGCGGCAACCTGGACTTTTGCGCAGTACGCTACCTGCCCAGCGGCGTGCTGGACATGAGCTTTAACGGCACAGGTAAAGTCATTGCTGCGGTGGGCTTAAGCGACGACATTGCCACTACCGCTCTGTTGCAACCCGACGGCAAAATCGTGGTGGCTGGCTATTGCGTGAACGGTAGCAATTTTTTTGATTTTTGCGCCGCGCGCTACCTTGCCAACGGCTCGCTTGATTCAAGCTTTAACGGCATCGGCACCATCATCACACCGGTGGGTACGAGTTTCGACTACGCCACTGCCGCGTTGCTGCAACACGACGGCAAGATAGTGGTGACAGGCCGTTGCTTCAACAGCGTCAATGACGATTTCTGCGCTGTGCGCTACCTGAATACCGGCGCGCTGGACACAAGCTTTAACGGCACCGGAAAAGTCATCACCCCGGTGGGCGCAGGCGACGATAGCGCCACAGCTGCGCTGCTGCAACCTGACGGTAAGCTCGTGCTGACAGGCTATTGCAACAACGGCAGCAACACCGATTTTTGTGCGCTGCGCTACCTACCCACGGGCGCACTGGATGTGACCTTTAACGGCACCGGCAAAGTCACCACAGCAGTCGGCGACGGAAACGACAGCGCCTTTGCCGCGCTGCTGCAACCTGACGGTAAGCTCGTGCTGGCGGGCAGTTGCAATTACGTTAACGCCAGCCTCGCCGTTTTTTGTGCCGTGCGCTACGACGGTGGGCCATTGGGGAACCAAAATTGCATGCCTGACCTTGACGGCGACGGTCGGTTCCTTGCTACTACGGATGCGCTTATCTATACGCGTGTTGCGCTAGGCATCACTGGTCCAGCCGTGATTAGCGGTGTCACATTTGCACCTAACGCCACGCGAAACACTTGGCCGCTAATACGTGATTACTTGATAACACAGTGCGGACTAACCCTTTTGCAGTAGTGGAACAGCTAGCCAAAGTTCTAGTTTTCTATTTTGAGATATCAGCTTGACCACTTATCGCGTTGTCAAATAAGTCTGGTCGAAACTAATTTGTTGATATTTAAATAAATTCGCGTCCAGCTCCTGCTTAACAGCGGATTGACGTGAAAGCCGTATGGCAAACTCAGCATTAAACACGGCAAAAAACTACGGCAGCAGCATCGCGCAGGCACCGTTGAGATAAGCCTTCACATCGCTCCAGCTTTGCCGCGGCGCGCCTGCGGCTGTGGCGTTGGCGGTCACTGCGTCGCCGGTCAGCCCGAGCGCAACGCGCAGTAACATCAGGCCGTCGGTCGCTGGCAGTACGAGCCCGTCGCCATCAAAATCAAGCGCGATCACGCCGCTCACCGGCTGCCGTTGTGCATCGATAAACGAGGCGATGTTTGCGCCCGTCGTGCGCGTGGCGCAGGCACGAAAGCTGGTATTTGCAGTGATCGCCACATCGCTAAATCCGAGCAATCGCCGCACAAGCATTTGCGCGTCGCTCACATCAAACACGCCGTCGCCGTCGGAGTCCACGTTGCATGTCGCGCCGGGTATGTATGTTCCGCAGCCATACAAATGCACGGTGTAAGTGCCCGTGGCGTCGGCGCTGCTGCCCCAGGTGGTCACGTCGATGTAGTGCGTGCCGGAGGTGGTGAGCTGAAACTGCTGGATGCGTGAATCGCGAATTTTCCCGGAGACAATATCGTCGTTTTCAGCCAATATTTCGCGGTTTGGCCCCAGCAGATAGATGTACGGATCAAGCACAGGCGGCGGGGCCGTCGTGCTGTTGACGTCAATTGAAATGACGTCGCCCGCCGTCGCACTAAAGCTGTAGCGAACCGTATTGAATTCTGGTCCGCGCACCCCGCCTCGGCAATAGGTTCCCAGCGGCGCCGACGATGCAAGCGTGCCAGACAGCGTTTGCCCCATTGCGATGGGCGTGACCGCCGCGCAATCGACCTCGGTGATACGCACTGAAACCGCGTTCGGGGCGACCACCTGCGTTGCACCAGAAGGAGCGCTCAAGCGCAGAGAAAACGCGCGCGCGCCTTGCTCTCCCGAACGATAAATAATCGGTACAGTCACCGTGCGATCCGTCGCGTCGTTCGCCGCCCAATTGAGCGTTGCCGGCGAAGGTGACGAAAAATCAATGCCCGCCTGCGCCGTGCCATTGTCGGCAACGACGCCAACGCTAACGGACTGCGCAAGCCCACCGATACGGCTAACGGTAAAGCTCACCGTGCCGTCGTTCTCGCGTAGCGTTGCCGACTGTTCGTTCCAGCCGATACGAGCGGCGGGCCCGGTGACCCCAGTGATCGAATTCCCCACGTCTAGCAATCCGGCACCGCAAATCGCCGTGGTGCAAGTGCTGCCACTGGGGAACGCTCGCGCGCCCGCCCGCAAGGCCAGATGCGTCTGATTGACGGTGAGCGTCGGTACCACCGCTTGTAACAGCGCCGCAGCCGCAACGACGTGTGGCGTCGCCATCGACGTGCCGCTCTTTAGGCATGATCCGCTGACGGGCCCACCGGTTGAGAGGATGTCGACACCGGGCGCGGTAATCGCAACGCCAGTACCGATATTGCTAAACGCAGCGAGCCCGCCGTTGATGTCCGACGCCGCAACGGCGAATGCCCCTCGACAGTTTGCAGGAGCGAACGAACTGACGTCAGCTCCATATGAATTGCCCGCGGCCACGACCGGCAGGATGCCTTTGCCTCGCAACGTATCAAAGGCATCCTGATATGCACCGCCACACGCGCCCGAACCACCAAAGCTCATGTTGATCATGCGCACCTGATTCGGATTAACCGCAACGCCGACGATAGTTTCCCCACCTAGCCAAAGCATCGCGTCAATCGCGTCAGCATCCGTGCCGTCGCGCAGACCCAACGCCCGCGCCATAAGAATTTTTGACGATGACGCGCCGCCCGCAACTCCGACACCCGGCCCATCCGCACCAAACGACGTTGCGGCGGCAATGGTGCCCGACACATGCGTCCCATGTCCACAGCTTGCATTGGCATCAGTCGGATCATTGTCGCGACCATCACCGTCGCCGGAACTCACGGAATCGCTGACGAAATCGTAACCACCCAGCGGAAACGCCGGATCAACGCGCAACTGCGACGCCAGGTCTTCCTGACCAAGCGCGATACCGGTGTCAACTATGCCAATCGTTTGCGCTGCGTCGCCGGTGGTGATATCCCACGCCCCCACAAAATTGGCGCCCTCGACGGTGCCGGGCGAATACTTGAAGCCCCATTGACCCACATTGGAAAAAAGCGGATCGTTCGGAACCTTTTGCGTGCGGATGATGCGATTGGGCGCAGCATAGCGAACACCAGCGGTACGCGACACCGCGGTGGCCATCGCAGTGGCATCCGCCAGCGACATCGAACGATCCAGCGTGAGCAACTCCGCACCGCTCGCCAGCGTTCGCGAATAACTCAGAGCGACACCGAACCGCGACGCGGCAGCGTTAGCCGTAGCCACGTGCGCTTGTCGTGCAGCGACCAGAGACATCTCGTCAATCTTTGCAGGCTCAAACCTGATGATCAGTGACGACACCGGGTCAGTGTTCGCGCCGAGTTTCGCCACGTCAACGGGTGGCTCTGCGATCGCTGGAAAAACAACACTAAACACTAGCGCGGCGATAGCTGCCGATACAAACTTCATTAAAAAATTTTTCCCTAGAAAGTGCTGCCGCAGGTCGTGTTTAGCCAGCTTTGAATCGCCGACCAAGTGGTGTTGGTCGAACCCGGCTCGTTGGCAAGACCCAGTCCTCCGTTGACCGAAGCATCGGACTTGGCGCCGTTCATCACGCGGACGATCACCGCTCCGTCAGTCGCCGCGCGGGTCGCAGCGCCACCCGTGACGCTGTAATTGCTGGAGGTCGCACTAAAAATTGCCGCGCTGGTGGTGTTAGCGGCACACGTTCCCGCGAGCCCGCCAAACGCAGTGGCGTCAAAACCCAGCATCCGACGAACGATAGCAGCGCCGTCGGTCGCAGCTTCGATCAGGCCGTTATTGTCGACGTCGAGATTGCAGCTCGGAATGCCCGAAAGCGCCGTGACATTTCTGGTGACGTTCGTGGTTACCGCAGTAAACGTTTGCGGGGGAATTCGATTGTTGGCGACACTCGGCGAATGTAGAGTTCCGGCCCATCCGTTCGGCACGGTGCAGCTATAAGCGCCGCTGCTGACGGACGCCGTGCAGCTAACGCCAGCAGAAGGGCGAGCGCAGAACGTTACACCTGCGATACCGCCACCGTTGGTGATACTGCCGTTAATCGTACGTGCCGTAGAGACCGGCGGACCGTATAGATTTTGACAGCCGGCGATATCGTCAGCGGTAAGCGTGCTGAGTGATACATAACTCGTCAGCGGTGGACCGGACATCACGGCATTCTGGACGTCAGAATGATTAAGGCCGATCATGTGACCCACCTCATGCACCAGCGTGACATCAAGGTTAGGGTTGAAAGCGTAGTTAATGGCCATGTCGCCCTCGTTAATCGTATACGGGCCACCGGATGGGCCGCTAGCGCTAACGTAGGTAATACCCGTTGTATTCCCTGACAGAGACCCGCCCGTCCCCCAAGCGATGACATTTAGAAAATCGCGGGGTCCGCCGCCGGTAAAGTTCGTTCCGGAGAGGCTAGGACCAGAGGCGGTTGCGCCGTCGTAGACAAACTGAATGTTGCACACCGCCGACCATTTGCTCATTGCAGCTTGAATGCTAGCCACGGCTGCAGCGGGGGTCGCAGAAATTCCGGAAGGGCGATTGGCATCGTTGTACAGCCAATGAATCACCTTGGGCGACCACCCGAGCCAGCCGAATGTAACGAATTTAGATTCGTCACCTGATGGACTCAAGAATCGAATAAAAAAATCATTTGTGCGAGATGTCGACACGTCGATTTCGGTTGCGCTCAACGCCTGTCGAGCCTCGCTCGCATCGAGCGCGGCGGCATAAGTCGAAAGGCTCGTGCCAGCGATCAACGCAATACAAAAAATCGTCCTCAATAGCGGATAAAACACACGCATGTGGATAAGTGCCTTACTGTTTTTGGTAATCCCCGTGCTGTCAAACACTGTTCGTACCCGCGCATTTGGGTGCTCGACCATCGGATGAATTGTATTTGCATCGATCTCAAACAGATCCTGCAACATGCCTAGCGGATAAACTGCCTGTACAGCCGTTTTGAACCGATACCGTGATCATTCGTTCCCTCCTCGACACCGACCTCTACAAATTCACCATGATGCAGGCGGTGTTGCATCAGTTTCCGGGCGCACAGGTGGAATACCGCTTCAAGTGCCGCAACGCGGGCATCGTGTTGTCGCCGCTGGCCGACGAGGTGAATCGCGAAATCGATGCGTTATGCGAATTGCGATTTAGCAACGACGAGCTGGATTACCTGCGCAGTCTTCGCTATGTAAAAAGCGACTTCGTGGATTTTCTGGCGCTGTTTCATTTCAACCGCACGCACATCACCGTTCGCCCGTCTGGCGACGATCTAGAGATTCTGATCAACGGGCCGTGGCTGCATACGATCCTGTTTGAGGTGCAGGTGCTCGCCATCGTCAATGAGGTGTATTTCCGGCGTACGCAACCGCAACCCGACTACGCTGAGGGCCGCAAGCGCTTGAACGCAAAGCTTGATCTCGTGCATGCGCTGCCGGTCGATTTGGGATTTTCATTTGCTGATTACGGTACTCGGCGTCGTTTTTCGCATGACTGGCAACGCGAGGTTCTGGCGACCGTCAAGGCACGCGAACCGCATACCTTTGTCGGCACCAGCAACGCATTTTTTGCGAAGGAACTGGGCCTGCTCGCCGTAGGCACAATGGCGCACGAGTGGCTGCAAGCCGCGCAGGCGCTGGGCCCGCGGCTGCGTGACTCGCAGCGCTGGGCGTTTCAGAAGTGGGCGGACGAGTATCGCGGCGACCTGGGCATCGCGCTGTCAGACGTGGCGGGACTCAAGGCGTTCATGGGCGATTTCGACATGTATTTCTGCAAGCTGTTTGATGGCGCGAGGCACGACAGCGGCGAGCCGATTGCATGGGGCGACGCGATCATCAATCACTATCTCGCCAACCGCGTCGATCCGAAAACCAAATCGCTAGTGTTCAGCGATGGACTCTCGTTCCCGCGCGCCATCGAGATCGCGAAATACTTCCAGGGTCGAGTGAAAACGGCGTTTGGTATCGGCACCAATCTGACCAATGATCTCGGCTACACACCCTTGCAAATCGTTCTGAAAATGGTTCGCTGCAATGGGCAACCCGTTGCGAAACTCTCGGACACACCCGCGAAAACGATGTGTGACGACGCGTCGTATCTGACGTATTTAAAGCAGGTATTCGAGATTGATCAAGCATGAGTTTCACGCCTGATCATCGCCGCACTGTCACCCTGCTCGCGCTCTGTCAGGGCCTGTTACTCACCAACACTGTGATCCTGATGGCGGTGAATGCGCTGACGGGCTTCATGCTGGCGGAAAACAAAATCTTTGCGACTTTGCCCGCGATGACCTATGTGATCGGCTCGGCGATGACCGCCATGCCGGCCTCCGCCTTCATGCGTAGGCGTGGCCGTCGGCGCGGCTTCATGACCGGCAGCGTGCTGGCGATTTTTGGAGCACTGATTTGCGGTGCGGCCGTGATGATGAAGAGCTTTGGCGGCCTGTGCCTCGGCACATTTTTCATCGGCTGTTACAACGCCACGGGCGGTTTTTATCGCTTTGCAGCGGCGGACGCGGTGGTCGGCAGCGACAGGGCGCGCGCGATCTCGCTGGTGCTGGCGGGCGGCATCGTTGGCGGCCTGATCGGCCCGGAGAGCTCCAAACTCACAAAGGACTGGCTGCCCGTAACGTATGCAGGAACGTATCTGTCGCTAGTGGCGTTTGCGTTGGTGGCGATGACCATTCAGTCGCGCCTCAAACTCCCTGCGCTCGCGACAGAAACGCACAATAGACCCGCACGTCCGCTACGCGAAATTGCAAGGCAACCAAAGTTCATCGTCGCCGTGATGTCTGCCGCACTGGGTTATGGCGTGATGAATTTGTTGATGGTCGCCACGCCGCTCGCGATGAACTTCTGCGGACATCCGTTCAAGGAAGGCGTGTTCGTATTGGAATGGCACGTCGTAGGCATGTTCCTGCCGAGCTTTTTCACCGGCGATCTGATCAAGCGGTTCGGCGTGATGAAAATTATCATCACGGGAACTTTAGTTAATTTCGTGGCCATCGGTATCGCGCTTTCGGGTACGGAGGTTTCCCATTTCTGGTTTGCTTTGGTGACGCTTGGCATCGGCTGGAATTTCATGTTCATTGGCGGCACGACGCTGCTCACCGAGACCTACGAAGCGCACGAAAAGACACGCGTCCAGGGCTTCAACGACATGTTGGTCTTCGCCACGATGGCGGTCTCGTCGTCGAGCGCGGGCGTCCTGGTCAATGCCAAAGGCTGGGAAACCGTGAATTACACCGCGATTCCGTTCATTGCGATTGCGCTATGTGCGGCTGGTTGGCTGGCGACTCGACCGGCCCCCAAGCGAGCCGCGATTACCTAGCAGGCCGGTCAAATTCGCACCTGCGCTGACTGCTACGACGGGCTTGTAGTTGAAGACTGGGGCAAAGACCCCAACGGTCGATCGCGGGATGAAAACTGACGTTGAAGCAAAGCCTGCTTTGATTCGAAGCGATTGGCAAACCGCTGAAACCTTCGCACGGTCGTGCTGGAACTCATCAAAATCGGACGTCGGCGCAAGTTTGATCAGAACTAGTACTGGCCGGCAACAACAGCTTTTCGCGCTATCCCATAGTTTACTGGGGCTACATCGCAAAAAGCGTGAATTTCGACTATTGCCGTTTTTATAGCTCAGCCCCAATGCCGTGGGCGTTTTAGCCAAAAGCTGCTACCCCAACCACACTCGCGCGTTCTCAAACATCCTAAGCCACGGCGAGCGCGTCCAGCCGTCGGGATGCCACGAAAAATTCTCGACGCGATGGGTGCGTTCGGGGTGCGGCATGATTACGTTGAAGCGACCGTCTTCTGTGGTCAAACCGGTGATGCCGCCCGGTGAACCGTTCGGATTCAGCGGATAGTTTTCGGTGGCGATACCGTTGCTGTCGACGAAGCGCATCGTGACAAGTGGTTGCGCCGCTTCGTATTGCTCATCGTTCTTGAATTGCGCGAATCCTTCTCCGTGCGCAACCACAATCGGCAGGCGGGTTTTCTCCATGCCTTTGAAGAAAATCGACGGGGTTTCCATCACTTCAACCAGCGCGGTGCGGCATTCAAATTGCTCGCTGCCATTGCGAATGAACTTCGGCCAGTGCGCCGCGCCGGGAATGATCGGGGCCATCTGCGCGAGCATCTGACAGCCGTTGCAGATGCCGAGCGCGAAGGTGTCATCCTCGCCGAAAAATTCCTGAAATTGCGTGCGCAATTCAGTATTTAGCAGAATGGATTTCGCCCAGCCAGCGCCCGCTCCGAGCACGTCGCCGTAACTGAATCCACCGCAAGCGACGAAGCCTTTGAACTCGTCCAACGTGTGGCGACCCGACTGCAAATCAGTCATGTGAACGTCATACGCATCGAAGCCTGCCATCGTGAAAACGTGACCGGTTTCGATGTGTGAGTTGACGCCCTGCTCTCGCAAAATCGCGACCTTGGGTCTCGCGCCTGTGGCGATAAATGGCGCAGCAACATTCTCTTTCGGATCGAACAACACACGCGGCACGAGGCCCGCGTCATCATCATCGAACACGCGGTCGAACTCGGAGTCGACGCAATCCGGGTTGTCGCGCAGACGCTGAATTTCGATGCTGGTGGCGCTCCACGCGGTGTGCAACGCTTGTCGCGCTTCGTCGAAGATCGTTTTTCCGGCGTGCTCGATGACAAATTTTCCGTCAGTGCGAACGCTACCGATTTGATGAACGGGAACGCCGTTGAAGGCGGCTTGCACTTTCGCGATATCGGCGCTGCGGATTTGAATGACTGCGGCGAGTTCTTCGTTGAACAGCGCGGCGAGCGCATCACTACCCAACGCATCCAGTGAAACCGACAGTCCCGAGCGCGACGCAATCGTCATCTCCACAAGCGCAGCAAACAGACCACCGTCCGAGCGGTCGTGATATGCGAGTAGCAGGCCGTCGGCATTGAGCGATTGCACGCCCGCGAAAAACGATTTCAAGTCCTCCGCCGAATCGCAATCAGGCACTTCCGTGCCCATCGCCGAATGCACCTGCGCGAAGATCGAACCACCGAGACGCTGCTTGCCGCGAGCGATATCGACGAGCAACAGAAGGGTCTCGCCTTCAGATCTCAGTAGCGGCGTCAACGTCTTCTTCACATCCGTCACATTGGCAAACGCCGTGACGATCAGCGACACCGGCGAATGAACCGATCGCTGCATCGAATGATGCGCATCGTGGTGCTCGCCGTGATGCGTGCCACCATGCGCCGTCCATGTCGTGCGCATGCTCATCGAATCTTTGCCGACGGGGATTGACACGCCAAGCGCCGGGCACAGCTCCATACCAACTGCATGTACCGCGTCAAACAGCGCGGCGTCTTCACCGGTCGTGCCAACAGCGGCCATCCAGTTGGCGGACAGCTTGATGTCTTTGATCGATGCAATCGAAGCCGCTGCGATATTGGTGATCGCCTCAGCAACTGCCATTCGGGCCGACGCCGGTGCGTTGAGCACCGCCAGCGGCGTGCGTTCGCCCATCGCCATTGCCTCACCCGCGGGGCCGACGAAGTCGCGCAAAGTTACCGCGCAATCAGCCACCGGCACCTGCCACGGGCCAACCATTTGCTCGCGCGCGGTGAGTCCGCCCACGAAGCGGTCGCCAATCGTGATGAGGAAGGTTTTGTCGGCAACGGTGGGATGTTGCAGCACGCGGTAAGCCGCATCGCGCAGCTTGATTTTTGTGGTGTCGAATGCGGAAACCGGCGCTGCTTTACGAACGACATTGCGCTCCATTTTTGGCGGTTTGCCAAGCAGCACGTCGAGCGGCATATCGACCGGCTTGTTGCTGAATTTTGCGTCGGCAACCGTCAAATTGCCCGAGCCGTCTGCGACCCCAACGACCGCAAACGGACACCGTTCGCGCACACAAAACGCTTTGAACTGTGTGAGACTTTTCGGCGTGATCGCGAGCACGTAGCGCTCCTGCGATTCGTTGCACCAAATCTCGGCGGGGCTCATGCCGGGCTCCAGAGTCAATACGGTGCGCAGGTCAAACAACGCGCCGCGTGGATCGTTTTCATTGCCTGCGCCGTAGACCAATTCAGGCAACGCATTCGACAAACCGCCCGCGCCAACGTCGTGAATCGCGAGGATCGGATTGGCCTCGCCTTGCCGCCAGCATGCATTGATCACTTCCTGCGCGCGCCGCTCCATCTCCGGGTTGCCGCGTTGCACCGAATCGAAGTCGAGATCGGCGGTGTTCTGGCCCGTCGTCATCGAGGACGCAGCACCTCCGCCCATGCCAATGCGCATGCCTTCGCCACCGAGCTGAATCAAAAGCGTGCCCGCCGGGAATGCAATCTTGTGAACGTGCGCATCAGACACCGCGCCAATGCCACCCGCGATCATGATCGGCTTGTGATAGCCATACACCGTGCCGTCGACCGCTTGCTCAAACGTGCGGAAATAGCCACCGAGATTCGGGCGACCGAATTCATCGTTGAACGCCGCACCGCCAATCGGCCCTTGAATCATGATGTCGAGGGCGGACGAAATGCGGTCCGGTTTACCGACATGCACAGTCGCCACTTCCCACGGTTGCGGCAGGCCGGGTAGTCGCAAATTCGACGTTGTAAATCCCGTCAAACCAGACTTCGGAACCGCACCGCGACCCGTGGCTCCCTCATCACGAATCTCACCCCCAGCGCCCGTTGCAGCCCCGGCGAACGGCGCAATTGCGGTCGGATGATTGTGTGTTTCGACTTTAGCGAGGTAATGCGTGCGATCCGCATGCGGCGCATAAAGGCCTTCCGCATTCGGATAGAAACGCAGCGCGTCGCCTCCGGTAAGAATCGCCGCGTTGTCGGAATACGCGATCTCGGTGCCTTCCGGCGCTAATTTGTGTGTGTTGCGGATCATCGCGAACAGCGACATGTCCTGAGCGACACCGTCAATCGTCCAGCTTGCATTGAACACTTTATGACGGCAATGCTCGGAGTTCGCCTGTGCAAACATAAGGAGCTCGACGTCGGTCGGATCGCGATCCATCTTGTCAAAGGCAGCGACTAGGTAATCAATCTCTTCGTCGGACAGCGCCAGACCCAGCTCGCTGTTTGCCACTTTGAGCGCGGCGACATTGCGATGAATCGTGTTCATTTTCTTCGCGTGTTGCGGCTCAAAAAGCACCTCCGCCTCGGCAACGGTCGCGAGCACCGTCTCCGTCATGCGGTCATGACACACCGCCTCGACGGCACGTCGTGCCTCTTTCGATAACGGCTTCTCGGCGCTAACCCAGAACCAGATGCCACGCTCAAGGCGCTGCACGACCGCCAGTCCGCAGTTATGCGCGATGTCGGTCGCCTTCGAAGACCACGGCGAAATCGTGCCGAGTCGCGGCACCACGAGAAACGCATGTTCATGCTCCTCGCTGGGCTCGGGGTCAAGCCCGTATGCCAGCAAGGCTTCGAGCTGCAAGCGTTCGTCGCGCGTGACTTCGCGCGTAGTCGAGGCAAAGTGCCAGTATTCCGCGTCAACGTCAGTCACGCCGAAATCGGCGAGCGCCGCCACGAGTTTGTCTTGACGGAACTGGGAGAGCGCGGCGGAGCCGTGCAGGGACAGGAAGTTAGCGGGCATCGGCTTGCTTGAAACGCTTTGCGGCGATCATCAGACCAGAGAGTGTGTGGCTTGACGAAGCCGCGAAAGCTTGTGCGGGAAAGCTCGATTTTAGCGATTAGGTCGCGCAAGCGTCAGGAACCTTTGTTCCCGAAGCACGGGCGAAGTACCAAAGCCATTCGGTACACGCTTTTTTCAGTCTTCTCCGCCCTGAAACTCATCCTGTCACGGATTTTTCAGCCGGGACAGGATCGCGAGTAGGGCGCCGAAGCGCCGCACAGCACAATCGGCGCGGATTCCGACGACGACTACTGCACGCCGTACTTGTTTGGAATCTTGACGTTTTCTTTCATGTACTGGTTCATGGGTAACTTAAAGCTACCGCTCTCAAACCATTTCGCATAAATACTGCGAATCTGCCCACTAGAAAACAAAGCTGAGAGCGCCACGTCGACAACTTTCGCAAATGCAGGATCGTCCTTGCGCAGCATGATGCCATAGGGCTCGACGGATACGTATTTGCCGACAAAGTCGTACGCGCCCGGATCTTTCGATTTGGTCACGAGGCCAAACAACAGAGCGTCATCGTTGGCAACGGCCGCCGCCTCTCCGGACACCAAGCGAGAAAAACCCTCAGCGTGATCCTTCGCAACAATGAGCTTCAAATCGAGATTGCGCTCAGTGTTTATTTGTCGGAGTACTTTCTCTGTCGTCGTCTTTTCAGTCACCACCACTGATTTGCCACGCAAATCCGTCAACTCCTTGAGGTTGTCAGCTTTTTTGGCGAGCAATCGGGCACCCGCGACAAAGGTCGTGTAGCTGAACGCTACGTCCTTCTGTCGATCAACAGTGTTGGTAGTCGAACCACACTCCACGTCGACACGCCCAGTTTTCACCGCAGCAATGCGATCCGCAGGCTTCAGAGAAACGTACTTTACTTTGAGGTCAGGTCGTTTCAAGTCCTTTTTGACCTGCTCATAAATTTTCAGGCAGATATCGACGGAATAACCCACCGCCTCATTCTGCTCATTGACAAACGAAAACGGCGACGAACTCTCGCGGTGGCCCAACAAAAACTCGCCCCGGTCACGGATATCCGATAGCGTATCGGCATGAGTCCATGCGCTAAGTGGCAACAGCGCACCAGCGAGCAGCGCGCGACCTAAAACTTTCGGCTTAAACAAAATATATCCCCTCATTGCGAGGTTGTGCGGCTGGACAGTCGCATGACATCGCACTAACACTTTATGTTCCTATCGCTTCGCCGTGCTGTGGCGCAAAAGCGGTCTTATGACAAATTGTCCGGCAACCCCCATTTAAACGCAATGAGGGCTTTTCCGTAATGGCGTTATTGCATGATTGATGCCAGGAACAGCATGATCGAAGTTCAGTGGATCGCCTACATTGCCAGCTTCGCACAACGAACTCTGGATCATTCATGGCCTCACCGGGTCTCTCATACGTTCCTAATCACACCAACAGTCCGTGGCAAATGTATTTGCTTCAGGTTGATCGCGTCGCGCCTCACCTGGGTCACCTTGAGCGCTGGGTAGAAACACTCAAGCGCTGCAAACGCGTGCTGGCAGTCGATATTCCCATCAACCGTGACGACGGCACGGTTGCCCACTTCGAAGGTTTCCGCGCGCAACACAACTTGTCGCGTGGCCCAGGGAAAGGCGGCGTCCGTTTTCACCCTGACGTGACGATCGATGAAGTGATGGCGCTCGCGGGCTGGATGACAGTGAAAAACGCTGCATTGAATCTGCCCTACGGCGGTGCCAAAGGTGGCATTCGGGTCGATCCAAAGACGCTGACACGCCCTGAACTGGAACGTCTCACGCGCCGTTATACGAGCGAGATTGGCCTCATCATCGGGCCGGACAAAGACATTCCGGCCCCAGACGTCAACACCAACGACCAGATCATGGCGTGGATGATGGACACCTATTCAATGAATACCGGGGCAACGGCGACGGGTGTCGTGACCGGAAAACCGATTGCGCTGGGCGGTTCGCTAGGACGCAAAGAAGCCACCGGGCGCGGCGTTTATATCGCAGCGCGCGAAACTGCGCGTGCGATGGGCTTTGACATCACAGGCGCACGTATTGTGGTGCAGGGCTTCGGAAACGTCGGCGGCATCGCGGCCAAGTTGTTTAAAGCCGCGGGGGCTGTTGTGGTCGGCTTGCAGGACGCCAGCGGCTCGGTCGCTAACGAGGGCGGCATTGACGTGGATGCAGCGCTTGATTTCGTCGCGGGTGGCGGTGCGCTTGTTGATTTCAAAGGCGTATCAAAGATCACCGAAGGAGAATTCTGGGCGCTCAAGAGCGACATCTTCGTGCCGGCTGCGCTGGAAAATCAGCTCACAGAAACGCGCGCAAGAGCAATCTCAACAAAGCTTGTCGTCGAAGGCGCGAACGGCCCAACGACGCCCGCTGCGGACGACATCCTTCATGATCGCGGAATTAAAGTGGTTCCCGACGTCATCGCCAATGCGGGAGGCGTCACCGTTAGCTACTTCGAATGGGTGCAGGACTTCTCCAGTTTCTTTTGGTCTGAAGCGGAGATCAATGATCGACTCGAACGCATCATGGTCGAGGCGTTAAAAGCGGTCGTACACACCGCTGAGAAACACAATGTGTCTCTGCGAACAGCGGCGTTCATCATTGCTTGTACACGCGTACTCGCCGCGCGGGAATTGCGCGGGTTGTACCCGTAAATTCTCCATTCGCGGTTAGATTTTCGAGCCGTCATCCTCGTGCCACACGTGCGGGGATCCGGTTCGTTAGTCCCGTGAAACGCAAGGCGATGCGCTCGCCCCCTTGCGGGATGAGCCCTTTGCTGGCGTTGGCGTCGGGATGAAGGGGAGATAGAGCCCGCAGTCGCTAGCCGCAAACGCACGGGCAAGGCATTGATGCGCTACATTCGCAGAAGACTCCGCAGCATTCCTGCAGCGGCGGCACAGACGCTCAATCTACCCAACGAAACGCATGATTCCCGGCACTAAAAACGTGAGCCGCGTAGACGGCTTGAACACGCTCCGCGCGCTGGCAATCCTGCTCGTGTTCACATATCACTACATGGTATTTGTAAGCCGCACGCCCACGTTTGGCTGGGCAAGCACGGTCGGCTGGATCGGGGTTGATTTGTTCTTCGTGCTTAGCGGCTATCTGATCGCAAATCAGATTTTTGTCGGAATCGCCGAAGGACAGACGCTATCACTCAAGGCGTTTTATCTGCGCCGGGAGCTACGGACACTGCCAAATTTCTACGCCGTTCTCGGCTTGTATTTTTTTGTTTCCGGCGGTGATGGGCGGACGCGAACCACCGGCGCTGTGGCGTTTTCTTAAGTTTACGCAGAACTACCAGTTGCCGCCAGGCACCGCGTTTTCTCACGCGTGGTCGCTGTGTATCGAAGAGCAGTTCTATGTGTTGTTGCCCGCGCTGGTACTGCTGGCCGTTCGCTTTGGGCGGTCGATCACGCTCGCGTGGGTGCTACTTGTCGTGGCAATCATCGCGGCGATCGTCACCCGGGGCGTGCTCTGGGCACAGTTTGGACGTGAGGCCGACGGTGCGATCAGCGGCTATCACCCCAACATCTACTACTCGTCGTTTTGTCGGGCTGATGAATTTCTGCCCGGCGTTGCTGTCGCAATGGTCAGGAGCTTTCACCCGCGAGCGTGGGAGCGAATGATGAATTGGGGACCGGCAATCCTCGTGTCTGGCATTGCGGCGTGCATGGGTCTTGTCTATCTGCTGCTCAATTTCTACGAGATCGACGGCTACGGTTACGGCTTTTTTATGACCGCGTTTGGCTATTCGTTGATCGCGGTTTGTTTCGCCATTCTCACGGTTGCCGCGCTCAGCCCAAGATCATCCTTACACAAAATTCGCGTTCCCGCTGCTGCGCAACTGGCGGCCTGATCGTATGCAATTTATCTGTCGCATAAAGCCGTCGCCTTCATCTTGCAGTGCGAACTGGCCGACATTGGGATCGGCGTGAATTCGGCACTCGCTGCACTGGTAATCACGCTCGCCTGTGTGCTGGCGGGTTGGCTACTTTATCGCGTCGTGGAAACACCGTTTATGCAACTGCGTGATCGTCGCTACCCGACCAGTTTTCCGGATCGCACCACCAGCGATGCCGACGGAATCCGAGCGGTTGGGTCGCGCTAAGTTCTAGCGCTGGGCAAATGAGTGGATTTCACAAGTACCGGGGTGAAAATCCGCCGGACGAGAGTCACCAACCGTCAAATGAACTCACTCTCCCGCAACCATTTCGTCGCCACGTATTTTTCTCCCAGTGTTACCGGCGTGCCGCCATGCAACGTCTTGGTGTCCGGATGAGGCCGGTCATAACTAAAGAACACCCCTGAGCCTTTCACCGGCTGCACTTCGAGCCCGATGTCGGGGAACACGGTAGCGCCACCGCGATCGGGAGTGCGCAGATACATCACAACGGTGGCGACGCGCTGGCCGCCTCGCTGCACAATCTTGGCCGTTCCGGGTTGCGCCGGATCGAAATAGTCGTAGTGCGGCACATATTGCGCGCCCGTCCGGTAGCGCAGCACTTGCAGGCCCTCTCCATTTTCGAAGGGCCAATTCAGGAGTTCTGCGAGGCGTCTTTCGACGCGTTCACACACCGGATTTTCGGAGCGAGTGAAGAACATGCCGTCGCTGGTGCGCGCGCTGTTCACCTCTTCGCCTCCGGTCTGGTTATCGACAGTTTGTGAGCGCGCGAGCTTGGGTTGCGCCAGCTCAATCAACGATTCGCATTCTTCGTCGGAGAGCAAATTTCCAAACACGACAACGCGTGGATGTTTGACGACAGTCAGGATTTCGACGCGACGATCCGTGGTCTGAATGAAGGTCGGCGATTGCGTCATGTCAGGCTCGGGTAACGAACCACCCGGTGTGCGAACCACTGCGCGATTGGCGATTAATTCGCGTCCCACCGCTTCAGCGACGGTCGCTCGCACAACATCGGCATTCCAGCCTGACTGCAACGCCGTGGCAGTCAGGCTCGCCGAAGAGTGCCCACGCGCTAGGCATTCGTTAAGCCATTTCAGCAAGTCAGTATTCGCCGATGTCATCGCGCTTGAATCCTATCCGCAATCAAATCATTCATTGTGCGGTCACGACCCGACAAGTCGTGCTTTCGTTCACACGAATTTCGTTCTCGCCTGATCGCCGCGCGACCCAGAGCGCGGGCTGACCGTTCCCAACGTCGCCGCAGTTGCGCGTGACCCACACACGGCCATCGACCGCGCCGAAACGGTCAGGCGCGATGGCAACTACCGATGCGGTTGCGATGTCGTCAGCACGGCGCGCGTTCGCGGCAGACGCAGATGCGCTTACGATGAGACTACCGGCAGCAAGCGCAGTGCTGGTCGTTGCCACGGCGACACCTGCTGTGGTGACAGCGACTGTTTTGGCGACACCTGCGCTCGTAACGGCGACGCCCGCAACAGTGCCAGCAACGCCGACGGTGGTGCCGACGACCGACGCGCCCGCCTTAACCACGTTGACTCCGGTATCGACAACAGCACAGCCGTGCAGGCTCGAAATTAAGAGCGCAACGAGTGCCCTGCGCTGCATTAAGAAAGATGTCATGGCGCAATTATGACCAACTGCGTCATCGGTCGCGACCACGGTTTTACTTGCCGAGCGCAGCCCGGATTTGCACGAGCGCCGCCGGGTCTTCAATCGTGGTCAGATCGCCGGGGTCGCGGTCTTCGGCAATCGCCTGAATCGTGCGCCGCAGCAGTTTTCCGGAACGCGTTTTGGGCAGGGCCGTTACCAGATGCACGGCTCCGGGTCGAGCAATCGCACCGATCTCTTTATCGACTGTTTGCGCGATGGCGATTTTGGTCGCTTCTGACGCGTTGGACGGATCTTTCAGCACGACAAAGGCGACGGGAATCTGCCCTTTCAACGCATCGGCCACGCCCACCACAGCGCATTCCGCCACCATCGAATTCGCCTGCAACGCTTCTTCGATTTCACGGGTTCCGAGGCGATGGCCCGCTACGTTGATTACGTCATCTGTGCGACCGAGAATGAAGTAATAGCCTTCCGAGTCGCGCGTTGCCCAATCGAAGCTTGAGTAAACCTGTTCGTCCTTAAACGTATCGAAATAGGTGCTCACGAAGCGCTCGTCGTCACCCCACACGGTCATCATCGCGCCCGGGGGCAACGGCGGCAGAATCGTCAACACGCCTTTCTCATCGGCCTTCGTCGTTCCGCCCGTCACTTCATCTTTCAGTTTCACATTGAAGCCGTAAACCGGGAACGACGGCGAACCGAATTTACGTGGCGTGTCTTCAACGCCGATTTGCGCCGAGATGATCGGATAGCCGCTCTCAGTTTGCCAATAGTTATCGATAATTTTTACACCGCCCAGTGCGCCGCTCACCCAGCGTGCAGTTGGCTCATCTAAAGGCTCGCCGGCGAGGAACAAATACTTTAGATTTGGCAGCGGGTATTGCTGCATGAATTTCGGATCCTGCTTCTTGAGCACGCGGATCGCAGTGGGCGAAGAGGACATCGTTTTCACGTTGTTCTCGGCACAAATCTTCCACCAGATCGCGGGGTCGGGCCTGAGCGGAACGCCCTCGTACATGATGGTGGTACAGCCCGCAAGCAGTGGGCCGTAGACGATGTAGCAATGACCGACGACCCAGCCGATGTCCGAAGTACAGAACATAGTCTCGCCTGCTTTGAGGCCGAAGATTTTGTACATACTGGTGGTCAGCGTGACCGCGTATCCGCCGGTGTCGCGCTGCACGCCTTTAGGCTTGCCCGTCGTACCGCTGGTGTAGAGGATGTAGCTCGGATGCGATGACTCGACCCATTCGCACGGCACTTTTTTCATCATGTGCGAAGCGCGGAAACTAGCCCAGTCGACATCGCGTCCCGGAGTCGTTTTCATCGGTTCAAGACCCCGGTTGAACAGCAACACTTTCTCGGGCTTGTTCACAGCTAGATCAATCGCCGCATCAAGCAGAGGTTTGTACGGCACGACCTTGCCCATGCGCATACCGGCATCGGCGGACACGATCACTTTTGGCTTGGCGTCGTCAATACGGGTCGCCAACGACGCAGAGGCGAATCCACCGAAAACCACCGAGTGAATTGCACCAATGCGCACCGTCGCCAGCATCGCGAACACGGCCTCTGGAATCATCGGCATGTAGATCAACACGCGATCACCTTTTGCCACGCCGAGGCTCTGCAGCATGGCGGCGACGCGGTTCACTTCGTCGTGCATCTGCGCGTAGGTGTATTTGGTTTCGGTGTCGGTCTCGGACGAGATGAAGTGCAAGGCAACTTGATCCCCGCGCGTGGCGACGTGCCGATCAATCGAGTTGTGACACAAGTTGGTCGTGCCGCCGACAAACCACTTGGCAAACGGCGGCCGCGAGAAATCGCAGACCTGCGTGAACGGCGTGTGCCAGTCGATCAGCTTCGCCTCCTCTGCCCAAAACGCGTCCCGCGCGTTGATCGACCGATCAAAGTGTTCCCTATAAGCACCCATCACGTTCCTCCTTGAACTGCGCAGCGCCTGACGGCTTTGCGAATAAGCGGATTGTGCCAGAGGAATGCTTACGTGAACCTTAGGTCTTATATAAGACCAACATAAAAATGAGATATGGCTTTTTGCTGTAAGCACCACTGCGTTTGGGCGGAGCAGATATTTCGACGAAAGTCGGCTTTCGACAAAATTCGCTCCAAGCCCTCGTTCAGAAAGAGAAAAACGGAAAAAGCTGATTCGAGGCGATACCGCTCCGCGAAGCGGGCCGCAGCCCGCGTCCAATCAACAGTCTTCGTTAATCAACCACTTACCACTTCATTTCGCCCTTGTTGACCTTGGCCCCGATGTCGAGCGAGAGCGCGCCGGGCGCATCCGGGAAGGCCTTTTTCATGGCCTCGATCAACTCGGCGCTGGTCTTTGTCGACGCTGCGTTTTTCTCAAAAGCGGACAGGTAATCGCGGGTGTAGTTGATGGCGCTGGCGTCAATGCGGCTGCCAGCCTTCATGTGGCCAGGGACGACCACCTCTGGCTTGAGCGCGTTCATTTCCGCGAGTTGTGCGACCCAGGCGCTGCGTTCAGCGACGGTTTGGGTGTCGGCTGTCCACACGTGCATATTGCCGAAAACAGCGATGTTGCCGACCACCGCCTTGATCGACGGAATCCATGCGTAAGGGCGATGCGCGAGCAGACCTTGCGTGCCGCGAATTTCAACGGTTTCACCGTCAATGTTCAGGGTATTGCCCTGTAGCGCCTTGGGTAGCACTGGCACCCGTGGCGCATTGGCACCCATCTTCGGGCCCCAGAACGCCACTTTTCCGGCGACTTTGGCGCTTAATTTTTCGAGTACGGCAGGCGTGGTCACAACTTCTGCATTCGGGAAGATTTCCTTCAGCACTTCCACGCCGAAGTAGTAGTCCGGGTCAGCCTGACTCACGTAAATGGTCTTTAACACTTTGCCGCTGTCGAGCACGTTGGCGGCGATGCGTAGCGCGTCGGCACGGGTGAAACCGGCGTCGATGACCATCGCCTCTTTCTCGCCGTAAACGAGCGTTGAATTGACATTGAAGCTGTTGTCGCCGGCGTTGTAGACCTTCAGTTGAAGCGGTTGTGCGGCCTGCGCGTTGGCGAAAAGTACGGTCAGGGTTGCGGCGGTGAGTGTGGTGCGGATCATGGTCTGTTTCCTTTGAATAAGTGACGGATAAAAACTACAGACCGAAGTTTAGTTTCGTAAAACGATAAGAAAAACACCTTAAAATAGCTAATACTGTTGCATAAAACGAGCAAATAATGGACAGACTAACTGCGATGCAGGTGTTTTCAGAAGTCGCGGCAAGCGGCAGCTTCACTGCGACGGCGGACAAACTGGAGATGTCGCGCGCCATGGTGACGCGATACGTGGGCGAGCTGGAGCGCTGGCTGGGCTCGCGGCTGTTGCAGCGAACCACGCGAAGCGTGACGCTCACCGACGCGGGAGAGCAGTGCCTGCGCCGCAGTCAGCAGATGCTGGCGCTGGTAGATGCCGTACAGGACGAAACGGTGAGTCGCGATGGCGCGTTGCGTGGGCAACTGCGGGTGGCGACCAGCGGCTCGTTTGGCTTCTCGCATCTGGCTCCGGCGATTGCCGAATTTCTGGCTTTGCATCCGCAGTTGAAGATTGATCTGAACGTCAGTGAGGGCGCGGTCAATCTGGTTGAGGCGCGCATCGATCTCGCGATTCGCATCAGCAGCGAGCCCGATCCGATGCTGGTGGGGCGACCGCTGGCAACGTGCGAGTCCGTGCTGGTGGCGTCCGCCGGCTATCTGGCGCAGAACGGCACACCGCCAACGCCCCAGGGGCTTATGCAGCACACCTGCCTGAGCCATGCCAATGTGGGGCGGAGCGTCTGGCGGCTGACGCGCGGCAGCGAATCGGTGCAGGTGAGCGTGACAAGCCGGTTTAGCGCGAATGATTCGACGATCCTGCTGCACGCCGCGCTGGCGGATGGTGGCATCGCGCTGGTGCCGAACTTTCTGGCCAGTCAGAGCCTGAGCTCTGGCGCTTTGGTTCAGGTGTTATCCGACTGGCAACCACCTGTGATGCAGATATTTGCGCTGTACCCGTCGCGGCGAAACCTGTCACCAGCGGTGCGTGCGATGGTGGATTTTTTGGTGATTCGGTTTTCTGAGCGTCGGTGGTGATTGGGGTTTCCGCCCTTTATGTAGTGCTTATTTATTCAGCCGGAAGCACCACTTTCGGTTTGCGCCGAAAGCGCTCTCCAACCCAAATCGATGCGCGCCTGATCACGTGCTCGATGTCGTCAAACAACGTGAACACGGGCGGAATAACCAGTAGAGACAGGAACGTCGAAGTGATCAAGCCACCGATCACAGCGACCGCCATCGGTGAGCGAAAACTTGGGTCGGCGGTCCCCGTTCCGATGGCAATTGGCAGCATACCGGCCGCCATCGCGATGGTGGTCATGATGATCGGTCGTGCGCGTTTGTGGCAGGCGTCGAGCAGCGCATCCAGCCGCGACAAGCCGTGATCGCGGCGCGCCACGATGGCGTATTCCACCAGCAATATCGAATTCTTGGTCGCTACACCCATGAGCATAATGAGGCCGATAAATGACGGCATCGACAGACTCTTTCCGGTCACCAGCAAGCCAAGAAACGCACCGCCAAACGACAGCGGCAAGGCGGCCAAAATGGTGAACGGATGCAGCATGTCTTTGAACAGCACAAGCAGTACGATGTAGATGCAAAGCACACCCGTGAACATCGCGAGGATGAAGCTTGCAGAGAGTTCCGCCAACGCCTCGGCATCGCCCACTTCACGAACCCCTACACCGGGTGGCAGGTTCTTGATGCTGGGCAATTCGGCCACCGCCTTGACCACGTCGCCCAACGGTGAACCTGAAAGCTCAATCTCAAAATTGATATTGCGCGACCGGTCATAGCGATCAATCACTGCGGGGCCGCTCGCAACTTCGAGCGTTGCGACGCTGTTCAGTGGCACCGGGCCTTTATTGCCTGGAACCGTCAGTCGACCGAGCAAATCAAGGTCTTGCCGAGCGCTAGACGCCAGACGCACCACGATGGGAACTTGCCGCTGCGCGAGATTCATTTTCGCCAAAGCCTGATCGTAGTCACCGACGGTGGCCACGCGTAACGTCTCGGCCATTGAGGTCGCGCTGACGCCCAATTCTGCTGCGCGTCCGGCAATCGGGCGCACGGCAATTTCGGGGCGCACCAGACTCGCGGTGGACGTGATGGTGCCTAGATTCGGAATCGTACGCAGGTCTTTTTCGACATTACTCGCGGCTTGTGCTAGCGCGTTAGCGTCGTCACCGCTCAGCACGAGCACATACTTTTCACCCGATCCGCCAAGTCCCACGGTGCTGCGAACGCCAGGAATCGCTTCCAGCACTTTGCGCATGTCGGCTTCAATCGGCTGCTTGCGAACGGCTCGCTCATTGCGCGCGGCGAGCTGAATGGTCAGCGTGGCTTTACGCACCTCCGCGAGGCCCGATGGCGCGAACGGATCACTGCCAGCCGAGCCACCGCCGATCGTGGTGTAGACCGACTTCACGTACTTTACTTTCGATACCAGTTGACGCGCCGCTTCGGCGGCAACCATCGTTTCCTTCAACGTTGAACCCGGCGGCAATTCAAGTTTCACCTGCGTTTGCGAATTGTCATCGGGTGGAATGAAGGCGAACGAAAGCTGAGTTGCCAGAAAAATCGAACCCGCAAAAAACGCGAATGCACCGACGAATGTGATCCAGCGATGACGCAAACACCACGCCGCCCACTTCATGTAAATCTTGAGCCAGCCCGGCTCTTTGTGCGGCTGGACGATGGGCTTGAGCAGATAGGCCGCCATCATCGGTGTGAGCATCCGCGCCACGACCAGCGATGCAAACACAGCGAGTGATGCGGTCCAGCCAAACTGCTTGAAAAATTTTCCTGGCACGCCCGCCATAAATGCGGTTGGCAGGAACACTGCGATCAGCGCAAACGTAGTCGCGATCACCGCGAGTCCAATCTCGTCGGCCGCCTCCATCGCGGCCTGATACGGCGTTTTTCCCATGCGCAAATGGCGCACGATGTTTTCAACTTCAACGATCGCGTCGTCGACCAAAAGCCCGATGACGAGCGAGAGCGCCAAGAGCGTCACCACGTTAATCGAGAAGCCAAAATAATTCATGCCGATGAAGGCAGGAATCGCCGACAACGGCAGCGCTACGGCCGACACCAGCGTGGCTCGCCATTCGCGCAGGAACAGGAGCACAACGAGCACGGCGAGGAACGCGCCTTCGAGCAACAGCTCAACGGAAGCGTCGTATTCCTCCTGCACTGGCGTCACGAAATCGAATGCTTGCGTAAGCTTTAAGCTTGGATTCTCAAGCTTCAATTGCTCAAGCACGGCAAGTGCGCCCTTGCCCACTTCAATTTCGCTGGCACCACGACTGCGCGCGACTTCAAAGCCGACCACGGGCTTGCCATTGAGTAACGCGGCCGAACGGGGCTCAGCGATCGTGTCAATCACCGTTGCGACTTCATCGAGCCGAATGCGGCGACCATCGGGCAAACTGAGTTGCAGCTTCGCCAGCTCCTGCGCGGTGGCAACGGTCGCGAGCACGCGCACCGGCTGCTCCGCGCCGCCAAGATCGGTGCGGCCACCAGTGGCTTCCGTTTGCGCGAGGCGTAATTGCCGCGACACATCAGCGGCGCTAACGCGCAGCGATTGCAGTCGCACTGGATCAAGCAACACCTGAACCTGTCGATCGGCCCCGCCGACGCGACTAATCGCGCCGACACCGCGTACCGAGAGCAACCTTCGCGTCAAGGTGTTATCGACAAACCACGACAGCTCCTCGTCGTCCATCTGATTGGAGGCGACCGTGAACGCGAGCACAGGTGACCCTGCGAGTTCCAGCTTGCTGACGATGGGGTCACGCAAATCGCCGGGGAGGTCGGCACGTACGCGCGAGACGGCAGCCCGAACATCGTCCACCGCTTCCTGCACTGGTTTTTCCAGACGGAATTCGGCCGTGATGGTGGCACCGCCGTCCTGCACTTTGGTGTAGATGTGCTTCAAGCCTTGCAGCGTTGCAATCGAGTTTTCGATCTTGCGGGCGACTTCATTTTCAAGCTGACCCGGCGCTGCGCCCGGCAACGACGCGCTCACAGTGACCGTGGGCAAATCGAGGTCAGGAAAGTTCTGCACTTTCATTGACTGCCACGACAGGATGCCTGCCAGCGTCAACAGCACAAAAATCATCAAAGACGGAATCGGGTTTCGTATCGACCAGGCGGAAACGTTCATAGTTTGCTCGGTGGTGAATTAGGGTTTGGCGGCGGTTGCCGAGACGCCAGTTGACGCTGGTGGCACAGCGTTTGCAAGTGCGTTGTTGACGCGCACGGTGTCGCCCTGCGCAAGGAACGCCGCGCCATTGACGACGACCGTTTCGCCGCCCTGAATTCCGGACACAATCTCAACGCGATCATTGAAGCGACGTCCGGTCTGCACCTTGAGCTGTGACACTTTGTTCTCTGCCAGCAATTGGTAAACATAGGTCATTCCGTCGCGCAATACCACCGCGTGCTGAGGCAGCGAGAGGGCTCGTGCCGAGCCCACCGAAAAGTCTCCACTGGCGAACATGCCTGATTTCGCCGCCGCATTGTTCACTAAATCGACGTACACGATGGCGTTGCGAGTCGCGGTGTCGACCGTCGGCGCAACTACGCGCACCCTGCCGTTCACCGTTGCACCCGTGGGTGTCGTGACCACGACAGCCTGCCCTGCTGCCACTTTCGCGAGATCGGCAGCCGTGACTTCAGCACGCCATTCAAGACGATTCTTGCGGATCAACCGGAACAGCTCCTGCCCGGTTCCGACGACCGCGCCGACCGTCGCCGATCGCGAGGAAATCACTCCGTCATCGGGCGCGACAACACGCGTGAAATTGACACGCAATTGTCCGCCGTCGCGCGCCGCTTTCGCCGATAGAAGGCGCGCCGCAGCAGTTTTCGCAGCGGTAACGTACTGATTAATTTGCTGAGTGGACATCGCCCCCGAATCCTGCAGGGTACGAGCACGTGCAGCGTTTGCTTCTGCCTCGGCGAGCGCCGCTTCCGCTTCGGCTACGGCGGCTGATTGCTGCGCGAAGTCGGCACGCACAGTGTCCGGCGAGAACTGCGCCAGCGTTTGCCCGCGCTTTACAACGTCACCCACGTTCGCACTGACGTCGCTCAAACGAAGTCCGTTCGACTCGGCTCCGACGATGGCTTCCTGCCACGGCGCGATGTTGCCGTTGGCGGAAAGTTTGATCGGCCAATCGGTTTGCATTGCCTTGGTCGTGGTGACGGTTAGCGACGGTTTGGCGACTACAGCGGCCTGCTTCTTCGCGTCCACTTTTGCGTCCGCTTTTGCGTCATCCGCACGGACGCAGGTGATGCCGACTGCCGCGGCGACCAGCGTGGCTGCGATAGCGATGAAGCGTTGTTTTCGAGTGAGTGATGTCATTGCGTTTTCTCCGAAACTTTTACCTGTGAATCTGATGATGCTTGCCGCTGATCCCAACCGCCGCCGACAGCGCGATAGAGCGAAATCCATGCATTGAGCCGCTCGCGTTCGAGGGTGAGCACGGCAACCTCAGCGGCAAGCACTGAGCGACGGGCGTCCTGTAACTCAAGTACGCTGCCGGCACCGGCGGACAACCGTGCTTGTGCGGCTTTCTCGAAGGCCTGATAGCCCGACAACGACGCCTGCACGTCGCTCGTGCGCGCCTGGGCCGACTGCAACTGCGTCAGCGCTTCTTCAACCTCTCGCACGGCGCGAATGGCGATCGCTTTGTATCCCGCGAGCGACTCAGCGTAACGCGCCTTTGCCAGATCAACATTGGCCGAGCGCCGTCCCGCATCGAACAGCGGCACCGTGAGCGACGGACCGAATCCCCAGGTGGTGCCGTCGCTAGTGATTCCAGCGAGACGCGACACGCTATATCCGACTGAACCCGAGAGCGAAATGCGCGGATAGCGATCTGCCTCGGCCGCGCCGATGTCTGCGGTGAGCGCAGCGAGTTCCCGCTCGGCGGCGGCGAGGTCAGGACGCTGTGCAAGTACGGCCACGGGAACGTTCGGCACGGCGAAATTTGCAGGCACTGGCAACTTCGCCCGATCAGACGTGAGCGCCATGCGAACGGAGAGTTCGCCAAGCCCCGACAGCGCTGCCAGCGCCTTGATGCCGAGATCAACCTCAGCGCGCTGTCTGGTTAACCGCGCGGATGCTTCCGACGCACTGGCATTCGCGAGCGCCGCATTAGCGGGCGTCTCAAAGCCCGCGTTAGTTTTCAGGCCCGTCAGCCGCGCCGTCTCGTTGCGGCTGGCAGCGTCTCGCTCGTAGCCGCCGGCCAAAGCTTCATTGACGCGCAGGTTGACGTATGCTGTGGCGACTTCAGCAGCCAGCGACACGCGCGCCTGATGCCAGTCCAGATTGCGCGCAGTGAACCGCGCGTCGGCCGCTTCGCGCGTGCGCCGATTGGCACCAAAGAGGTCAAGCTCCCATGCCGCCTGCACTGTCGAACTCACACTTGTCGTAGCGCCCGGCAAAGCGAAGCCGCTGGCGCTGTTACCACGATTGGCGGCAGCGCCTGCCGTGACATTGGGCAAAGCGTTGGACCCGGCAATCGTCTGCCCGGCGCGCGCCTGCAGGATGCGTGCTGCAGCTTGCGCGAGGGTCGGATTACTCGCTTGCGCAGCATCGATAAAGCCTTGCAACGTTGCGTCGTTCCAGCTTGACCACCATGCCGTGAGCGTTGCGATGTCACCGTTGTGCGGCAGCGGGGCTTGCCACGCAGCCACACTGGTGGACGTGGGCGGCGCGTAAGTGGGGCCGACCGCGCATGCCGTGAGCAACAGGCTCACCAGCAACGAACAGGACATTCCCATGAGTCGCTTTCGCGATTTTGTCAGCAACGGAGGCATGAACCAGACTTTCAGTGAATGACGGAGGTAGGTGTTCGAGGCAAGACAACCTCTAGCGCGGTGGCGACGGCACGGCTGACGCGTTCGAAAGATTCGTCGCTGGGATCCACCCTGTCGAGATGCAGCGCCCCAATCAAAGTTGCATGCAAAAAATTGGCATGATCCTGTGAAATCGGCACGCCAACCAGCGTGAAACCGGCCTTCAGTTTGGCCAGAATGCGGGCATCGAATTCTCGCATCCATTGACGAATCGATTCGTCTTCCTCAGTCGCTGCGGCGAGGCCAGTCATCAGCCGGAACCACTGGCGATCATTTTTTTCCGGCATCAGCCGCTGACGCAAGTCTTCAACCGAAAGTTCGCTGGGCACCGCAGTTTCCGCCGTCGGACGAAACATGGCCTCAACGCCAAACTGCGCGGCTCCGCGCAGCAAATCGTTACGCGTTGGAAAATAGTACGTCAGGTGACTCTGACGTACCCCCGCCCGCGCCGCAACGGCCTGCTGAGTGAGTGCGCTGAAGCCAATCGTCAGCACTATTTCGTTCGCCGCCGTGAGGATTTTGTCGCGTACTGAAGCATCAGGCTTAAGCGAGGCAAAACACGGAATAGGTAGCTTGATATTCATTTTTGGTAATCATACCAAAGGTATTTTTAACTTGGTAAAACAACCAACTGTGAGATACAGCTTTTCCACATAAGTGCCATTATGTAAAGGCTGACATCGTATTAATGCAACAGTCGACAATCGCAGAATATTCGATATACACCACGTGCAGTAGTCATTTCGTCGGAAAGCTGTAGGCATTACAACGACCTGGTCAGCGTCACCGAATGCATGAGCCGCAGAGCAACGGACTCAGCTTTCCCTCGATGAACGATACCTCCCGGGCGTCTGCTAGCATCGTTTGCCGTGACTCTACCCCGCCCTATTCTTGCCCTGCTAGCCGCAATTTTTCTTGCGTCCTGGTTCATCCCATCTATCTCGCGAACGCTGGTGCGGCCTGACGAAGGACGCTACACCGAAATCGCCCGCGAAATGGCGCTCTCCGGTGATTACGTGACGCCGCGCTTGAACGGGCTCAAATACTTCGAGAAACCGCCGCTTCAGTACTGGGCCACCGCGCTGGCCATGTCAACCTTCGGCCAAAGCGATTTCACGGCCCGCTGGTGGCCCCTTTTCTCTGGATTTTTCGGGCTCGTGCTGGTGTGGTTCACGGCTCGTGCGCTAGCAGGAAAAGACGTTGCATGGGTCAGCACGGGTCTATTGGGCGCGATGATTTACTACTTCGTCATCGCCCATATCAACACGCTCGACATGGGCCTTGCGGCGTTTATGACGCTCACGATGGTAGGTCTCATTCGAGGCTTCGGTATTGACGGGCAATCGAGCGCAAAAGCGCGCGGCTGGATGATTGCAGCCTGGGCCGGTGCGGCGCTCGCGTTCCTGTCGAAAGGCCTGATCGGAATCGTGCTTCCCGGCGCAATTTTCGTGTTGTATCTGCTCGCCTCAAGGCAGTGGCATTTGCTCAAGCGCATGGAGTGGATTTGGGGGCCACTCGCGTTCGTACTGATCGCGCTGCCTTGGCCGCTTCTGGTGCAGTCGAGGAACCCCGAATGGGCGCATTTTTTCTTCATCTACGAGCACTTTGAGCGCTTCTCGAACCTCGAACATGGTCGCGACGGCGCGCTGTATTACTTCATTCCAATTTTGATTGTCGGGTTGTTACCGTGGTCGCCTGCCGTTCTCGGATTTATTCGTCGTGACGCACGCGCTGCCGCCTCGGACGTTTACGCGAGGGCGCAACTCAACGTGCCGCTGTTCCTGACCCTCTGGTGCGCGTTTCTGTTTGTTTTTTTCAGCGTTTCCCGCTCCAAATTGCCGTCTTATTTGCTGCCAACAGTGCCCGCGTTTGCGATGCTGCTCGCACCGATGATGCTGCGTATGCCCAACGTTTATTTCCGTCGCATGCTTGTGGCAATGGCGCTGATCCCGCTAGGACTGATTGTTGCGGCTCTCATCAACGACCGGTTTGAATCGGACGCGTACACGCCCGCGATGGTCAATGCATATGCCACGTATTTTGTGGTCGGTGCTGTGCTGTACGCAGCGGCGATACTGGCTGCCTGGTGGTTCAATCGAAAGGCGCGACGCCTTGATGCATTGATCGTTGCCGCGACGCTCGCGACAGCAGCCGCAAGTGTGCTGGTGGTCGGCTATGGCACGCTGTCTGCCAGTACGTCGAGCCAGCAATTGGTCGTGGACTTTCTGGCGACCGAACCACAATATCGCAGAGACGATGCCTTCTTCTCCGTCGGCATGTATGAGCAGACGCTGCCTGCCTATTTGAGGCGCACGGTCACGCTGGTGGATTACCTGGACGAAATGGGTATGGGTGCGGCTATGGAGCCAGACAAAGTGCGCTTCAATTTCGCCGATTTTGCTGAGGAATGGGAATCGCTGGATCGCGCCTATGCCGTCACCGATTTTGATCAATTGCCGCGTATGGATTTTGCGGGATTGGACTACCGGGTGGTGGCGACAGATTTGCGCCGCGCAATCATTGCGCGGCATCCTAAACAATGACGCGGCGGCCCGATTTGTGAGCGCAACCGCCCTCAGTATTGCGCTCTTGAGCGTGCTGCTCAACGCCGCTGCGCAATTGTTTCTGAAAGCGGGCACGAACGTTGTCGGTACGGTCAGTTTTGGTGACGCCAACACCGTTAACACGCTCATCCAGATCGCCCGCGTTCCGTGGTTCTGGGCCGGGTTCGCGTGTTACGGCATCAGCCTCTTTACGTGGATCGCCACACTCTCGCGCCTGCCGGTCAGCGTTGCCTATCCGTTGGTATCGATTGGCTACGTCGTGAACGCCGCCGCAGCGTGGTATTTGTTCGGTGAATCGATCACTGCGCAAAAATTAGTGGGAATTGGCCTGATCGTGGTCGGGGTCATTCTCGTGTCGAACACCGTTTCCAAATAATTGCCGTGACACCAAACAGAAAAACCATCGCCTTCGCTGCGCCCTCGCTCGGCGAGGAAGAATTTGCCGCGGCCGACGCCGTTTTGCGCTCAGGCTGGATCGCCTCTGGCCCCAACGTCACCGCACTTGAGGGCGAGCTTTCGACCTACTTTGGCGGGCGTCCGACACGACTCCTGACCAGCGAAACTGCGGCACTCGAAGTCGCTCTGCAACTGCTCGGCATCGGTCCCGGTGACGAAGTTTTGATCGGTGCGCAAACGTTCTTCTCCAGCGCCAACATGGTTGAAAAAGTCGGCGCGAAGGCCGTGTTTGTCGATGTCGATTTGAAATCACGCAACATTGATCTGGCGGATGCAGCACGGCGCGTAACAGCAAAAACCAAAGCCATCATCCCGACCCATTACGCGGGTTTAGCGTGCGATATGGATGCGCTTTACGCCTTCGCAAAGCAACACAATTTGCGAGTGATCGAAGACGCTGCGCTTGCGATTGGTTCGTCATGGAAAGGCAAAGCCATCGGCTCGTTCGGCGACGTCGCCCTCTTCTCGTTCCACCCGAACAAAAACATCACCACCATTGAAGGCGGCGCACTCGTCTGCAACGAAATTGCCGACGCAAAGCGCACCGAGGTGCTGCGTTTTCACGGCATCAGCCGACGGCCCGACCAAACGCGCGACGTTGATTTTCCGGGCGGAAAATTCAACATGACCGACGTCAGCGCGGCGATTGGTCGCGCGCAGCTCAAAAAGCTTGACGCGTTTTGTCACTATCGCCGCCAACTTGCGGCTCGCTATTTGACTCGTCTGACGGCGATTCTTGATGATTCATTGTTACCGCACGCTGGTCATGTCGGCGACGAAGCAGGTCATAGCTGGAATCTGTTCGCAATCCGCTTGCCGCTTGATCAATTGAAGTTGTGCCGCGCTGAGATCATGGACGCGATGAAAGCGCACGGAATCGCGACAAGCGTGTCGTACGAATCGCCGCATCTCACCTCACTCTTCCGCAAACAAGGCTGGAAGGAAGGCGATTTGCCGAATACCGAATTGATCGCCGACACGACATTGACGCTGCCGCTTCACGCAGGAATCACGGAGGCCGATGTTGACTACGTGTGCGATAGTCTCGCTTCCGTTCTTGCCGAGGCGTCCGCTAGATGATGATTCCCCAACTCTCCGTTGTCATTCCGGTTTACAACGAAGAGGCCGTGTTGCCCGAGTTGTTCGCACGGCTTTATCCGGCGCTCGACGCAATTGCCGCAGCGGGCACTTCCTATGAAGTCATTTTCATCAACGACGGCAGCAAAGACCGATCACCCGCGTTGTTGCTCGATCAACAGTCGAAGCGTCCCGAAGTCACGCGCATCGTGCTCTTCTCGGGAAATTTCGGTCAGCATGCAGCCATCATGGCGGGTTTCGCACAGGTGCGCGGCGAAGTGGCGGTCACGCTTGACGCCGATCTGCAAAATCCGCCAGAAGAGATTCACAAGCTACTGACGGCTTATCACGCAGGCCACGACTATGTCGGCTCGATTCGCGATTTACGCCGTGGCGATGCGTGGTGGCGCGGTGCAGCGTCTAAAGCGCTCAACGCCATCCGCGAACGCACGACCAGCATCAAGATGACCGATCAGGGCTGCATGCTGCGCGCGTATTCGCGTCGCATCGTTGAGCTCATCAATCAGACGCGTGAAGTTCGCACTTTCATCCCCGCGTTGGCATACACCTATTCGATGACGCCGACTGAGGTGGTGGTGGCACATGCCGAACGTGCGGCGGGAGAATCGAAATATTCGCTGTACCAACTGCTGCGCCTGAACTTTGATTTGATGACCGGTTTTTCGCTGTTGCCGTTGCAGATTTTTTCGCTACTTGGAATGACTGTCGCCGTCGGCTCGGTCATCACTTATCTCGGCTTGATGATTTACCGTGGCTTTACGCTGCCGTTCTGGGACGCGATGCGTGCGCTCCTGGATCGCGATATTCTGCAATTTTTCCTGACTGGCATGGTGTTGTTTGGGCTCGGCATCGTCGGTGAGTACGTCGGGCGAATTTATTTGCAAGTTCGTGATCGGCCGCGCTATGTAATTGACCGTATCGTTGAGCAAACGGGAACCGAGTTTCCAGCTGGCGCGAGCGATATCGAGACGGCGCGCAATCTGGCATGAACACAGGCGCGGTGTTTCCGACGACTGCTGTTGTGTTCGCGTATCACAACGTCGGCGTTCGTTGCCTGCGTGTGCTGCTTGATCAGGGCGTACACGTACCACTCGTTCTAACGCACGAGGATAGCCCGACCGAAAACATCTGGTACGACTCGGTCGCACAGGTCTGTGCGGATCGCGGCATCGACACGCTCATGGTTGAAGACGCCAATCATCCTGATGTCGTTGCCCGCATCCGCGCGCTGGCGCCCGACTTCCTGTTTTCGTTTTATTACCGCAAGATGCTCGGCGCGGAAATCCTCGGCATTCCGAAGCGCGGTGCACTGAATATGCACGGCTCGCTGCTGCCGAAGTATCGTGGTCGCGTGCCGACGAATTGGGCCGTGATCAACGGCGAAACCGAAACCGGCGCGTCACTGCATTACATGGAAGTGAAGCCCGACGCGGGCGATCTGGTAGCGCAGTCGAGTGTGCCGATTCTGGGCGACGATACGGCGTTCGAAGTTTTTCAAAAAGTGGTCGTGGCGGCGGAGATGACGCTCGTGCGTGCGCTGCCTCAGCTCATCGCGGGCACCGCGCCGCGAGTTCCGCTTGATCTGAAATCGGGTTCTTATTTCTCGGGTCGCAAGCCGGAAGATGGCCGTATTGACTGGCAGCAATCGGCGCAGCAAATTTGCAACCTGATTCGTGCCGTTGCGCCGCCCTATCCGGGCGCGTTTGCAGATTTTCAAGGCGCACGGGTGATTGTTAACAAGGCGCGAATTTTGGATGACTTGGAACTGCCAGCATCACTTGGAAGCATTGCGAACTTGGGTGGCACCTTCGGTTTCGTCTGCGGCGACGGGAAGCTGATAGAACCGCTTTCGCTCACCATTGATGGCGAAAAATTAGAACGCAAAGAATTGCAGCAATGGTTAAGAAGACTCAAATCTTCCTTGTAGGAGCGACTCTGTCGCGACCCAACGTTGCAATGCGAACCCGACTTGTTCAGCGGAGATGGGTCGCGGCATGCCGCTCCTACAAGAACGTGCAACTGCCACCCATGAAACAATAACGCCTGCTCACAGGGCTTCTCTATGAAAAAAGTATTCATCCTCGGTGCCAATGGTTTCATTGGTCATCATCTGAGCCGCGCGATTCTTGCGACGACTGACTGGCACATCGTTGGCATGGATTTGGGCAGCCATCGCCTGACTTCGATGCTGGACAACCCGCGCATGAATTTTCATGAGCGCGACATGTTGACCAGCACCGCTTGGATTGACGAACAGGTCGCGGCGTGCGACGTCGTGCTCCCGTTAGTTGCGATTGCCACGCCTGCGACCTACGTGCGCGATCCACTGCGCGTGTTTGAGCTGGATTTCGAAGCAAATCTGCCCATTGTGCGGATGTGTGTAAAGCACAAAAAACGGCTGATATTCCCGTCGACCTCAGAGGTTTACGGCATGTGTACAGATACCGAATTCGATGCCGAAACGTCCGACCTTGTCGTCGGCCCGATCAACAAGCCGCGCTGGATTTATTCAGTATCGAAGCAGTTGATGGATCGCATCATTCACGCATACGGTCTGAAAGGTGAACTGGATTACACCCTGTTCCGCCCGTTCAACTGGATTGGCGAGGGGCTTGATTCGTTGACCGCGAGCAACCCCGGCGGCGCACGCGTAATCACACAGTTCATCGGTCACATCATTCGCGGCGAGCCGATTCAACTGGTCGACGGCGGCAGCGCACGGCGCAGCTTCACCGACGTTGAGGACGCGATCAATGCACTGATGACGATCATCGACAATCCGCGCGGTATTGCGACCGGCAAAATTTATAA
Source organism: Burkholderiales bacterium (assembly GCA_025354165.1). GTDB lineage: Bacteria > Pseudomonadota > Gammaproteobacteria > Burkholderiales > Casimicrobiaceae > Casimicrobium. The sequence continues at coordinate 138,234 of JANXNI010000049.1, forward strand.
CATCGGTAATCCGGCAAACAACCATTCGGTGCGAGATCTCGCCGAAATGCTCTTGAAGCTGGCGCCTGAATATGCCGAATATCAGGCAGGTGCCGCGAAGTCAAAAATTGTCGATACAACCGCTGAGGAATATTACGGCGTCGGTTATCAAGACGTACAGTTCCGCACGCCGCGCATCACCAATACTGTTGATGAACTCGACTGGTTGCCGAAGGTGACGATGGCACGTGCACTGCGAAAAATTCTTGAAGCGTATCGCGCGGAAGCCGCGGCGATCACGACGGCCCAGCGAGCGTAATGCCGTTTCTCTGTCTTAAGGTCGACGTCGATACGCTCCGTGGAACGCTGGAAGGCGTACCTCGACTCGTTCAACTTTTCAGGCGCGAGCAAGTCGGCGCAACCTTCCTGTTTTCGCTCGGCCCGGACAACACCGGTCGCGCTATCAAACGCATTTTTCGCCCAGGCTTCCTAGCGAAAGTACGGCGGACGTCTGTACGGTCGAACTACGGCCTGAAGACACTGCTTTACGGCACACTGATTCCCGGGCCGGACATCGGCAAGCGTGCCGCTGAGCCCATGCAGGCTACGCGCGATGCCGGGTTTGAATGCGGCATTCACTGCTGGGATCACGTGAGCTGGCAAGACGGTGTGATGAAAAAATCACCGGAATGGACACGTGACCAGATGAACCGCGCGCATGAGCGATTCACGCAGGTGTTCGGCACACCCGCACAAACCTGGGGCGCTGCAGGCTGGCAGATGAGCGTTGAAGCGCTGCGCCATCAGGGCACGCTCGGCTATCGCTACGCCAGCGATGCGCGTTCCGATCCGCCGACGCTGACGCCGGCCAATGACAGCGATACCGGCAGCGTGTTCTGGCCGCTCGTGAAGGGTGAAGCCCTGCCGGTGCCGCAAGTCACCGGCACATTGCCCACGCTAGACGAATTGATCGGTCTTGACGGCTGCACGGCGGACAACGCGCATGAACACCTGCTGCAATTGACTGCGCACAATCGCCGCGATCATGTGTTCACCCTACACGCAGAACTCGAAGGCATGGCGCTGCTGCCAGTGCTGGAGCGACTGCTGACGGGCTGGCGCGATCAGGGCTACAGTCTGGTCAGCACGGGAACGTATTTCGATACATTGAACGCGGACGCCTTGCCCTATTGCGAGCTCGACTGGGCGGAGGTTTCCGGACGGTCAGGCAAGCTGCTGAAGCAAGGCTTGCCTTACCTCGCGAATCTGAACCAAACCATGCGCGTCTAGTGAACCTTGGTTATGAGGAGTCATCATGTCAACTAAGAAAGTCACCGATTTCGACCTACCCGCCAACGGTGGAGGCCACTTCAAGCTCTCCGATCACGCAGGAAAAATCGTTGTCCTCTATTTCTATCCAAAGGACAGCACACCAGGGTGTACGACCGAGGGCATTGACTTCGCGGCTTTACACGAAAAATTCTTGAAAGCCAATGCGATCATCGTTGGCGTCTCGCGCGACAGCGTGAAATCGCACGACAATTTTTGTGCAAAACATGGCTTCCCTTTTGCGCTGGTGTCGGACGCCGAAGAGTTGCTTTGCACACAGTTTGGCGTCATCAAAATGAAGAATATGTACGGCAAGCAAGTGCGCGGCATTGAGCGCAGCACATTCGTCATCGGCCCGGATCGCACGCTCATTCACGATTGGCGCGGCGTCAAAGTCGCGGGCCATGCGCAGGCTGTGCTCGACTTTGTGATGACGCTGTCGTAACAGGCGCAAACCAGATTACGGGCTTTGTCGCCTGCGCTTTGTGAGTCGTGAACGGGCCTAGAAAAGTTAACAGCTTTTAGCGTATGGCCTTATTTTACAAGGGCTAAGCCTGAATTAGTTCTTAAGTCGACTTCATGGCTTATATAGCTCTCGCCCCAATGCAGACTAATTTTCGTGAAAAAGCTGTCACGCTTTCTTTCATGCACAAACGGCGTACGGGGCAGCCAAAACCCGTAGCCAGAAAGACGGGCTTTTAGCGCGATGATCCGCGCTGTAGCGAGAACTGATCATAGCCGACGCCTTTCACTCGACCCTCAGCGTCGTAGGTCACGTCGAAGTATTGATCTTCGCTGCCGTTGTTGAATTTGTACTTGTGCGTCAGCTCGTTCGGCGTCATGCCAAAGCGCTGCTCTTTGCTGTTGCGCCCGAGGATTCGCCGCACTTCCGTGATCGTCATGCCAGGGACAATACGCTTGAAATTGGCCTCAACCAGCACCTGATCGATTTTCTCAACGGTGCCCTGCGCATTGATCGTCATCATGTAAGTGCGCACGCCTTCAGGCCCGAGCGGATATTCCCAGATTTCCTTGTCGCCTTCCCGGTTCACGCTCGCGGGCTCGCCCATTTTGAGCTTCAAGTCGGCGACGTTGGATTGCCCCGCCTGCAGCTCGCCAGTCGCCACATGATCACAACCCACAAGGCTCAGGATCGTTGAAAAAAGTCCCATGACGACAATCCCCCGAATTGTTACTTTCATCATTGCGTTCCTCCTAAAAAATGCTTCGCATGTCACGGTGCGGAATATTGCAATCGAGATATTCGCCGCCTTCAGCCACAAACCCAAACTTCTCGTAAAAGCCCATCGCGTGCGTCTGCGCGGATAAAACGACCTCGTGATCGCCGCGTTGACGTGCACGCTCGATCAGGTGTTGCAATATGAGTGCGCCTACGCCGAGGCCTCGATAAGGTTGCCTGACCGCCATACGCCCGATGTGCCCATCGGGCAACAAACGACCACAGCCTGCGGCCTTGCCGTCAGTCCAGGCAATGGCATGTAGGGAGACGGGATCGTGTGCATCAATCTCTTCTTCAGCAGGCACTTTTTGTTCTACAACAAACACTTCGAATCGGATCGCTTTAAGCGTCGCCTGATCATCTGGCCAAGTCGCGGTTTTGACGTTGAATTCAGGTTTCACAGACGTACCCACGCCTCGTTTTGAGGCAAAAAAATTCTTCAATCGCTGAGCAGATTCAGCCGCACACACGCCGCCCACAATGGAGCGCGCATGATGATTCAAGCGCGGCTCAGCGAACAGATCAACCACGCTCCCCGCAGCGCCAAATTTAGGATCCGCCGCCCCCCACACCACGCGCCCCACACGCGCATGGATGAGCGCGCCCGCACACATCGCGCACGGCTCCACCGTCGTATAGACCGTCGCACCGGGAACGCGGTAATTGTTGATCAGGCGGAATGTTTCGCGCAACGCGACGACCTCGGCATGCGCAGTCGTATCACCATCGCGAATCACCCGATTCATACCGCGTCCGATGATTTGTCCGGCGACGACGACGACTGCACCAATTGGCACCTCACCCACAGCGGCCGCGTCATCGGCGAGTTGCAGCGCTTCGCGCATGAAACGCTCGTCGTCGGCTGCCAGCGTTTCGCTCACGACGGCGCAATCCGTTCCAGCCAGCGTATCAGCGCCTGCTCGTCGGGTGTCCCCTTTCCTTCGCCGTACTTTGCCTGCATGGCAGCGTACGATTCAGGTCGATGCTGATTGAGCTTGAACTTGCTCTCCAGCTTCGACACCGTCATGCGAAACGCGCAAATCATGCCCAGCATCGAGTCTTGATACTTCGCGTCCAGCGCGCGCCACTGGGCTGCGTAGGCCGGTTCGTGAATCGCGATCAACGACTTCAGCAACGCATCTTTAGCGTCGTTCCCAGCCAACTCTTGCGGCTCGCCATACGCGTGCACGGCGATGTAATTCCACGTCGGTACACGACGCAAATCGGCATAAACACTGGGGGACATGTAGGCGTGCGGCCCCACAAAGGCGATCATGGACGAGCGTTTGTCGCGCAACATCACCGCGTGCGGATTGGCTTTAGCGACGTGAAAATGCAATACGACCTGATCGCCCTCTTCCGTCAGCGCAACGGGCAGATGCGTGACAAACGGCGCCCCTTCTGCGTCCACCGAAGTCAACGTCGCAAAGTTGTGCGTGCGCATGACTTCCAGAGTCAAGGCGCGATTGCGGCATTCGAAGTGTTTTGGTAAATACATGGTGAAAGATCTTAACGACGCTGGCTGGCGCGCCTGCCAATCGCGATCAACACCACGGTCAATAGCGCGACTACAAACATCGCAGGTTCAATGGACTCTCGCAGCAGCATTGCTGCGAATGCTAACGTGAAAAATAGCTGCATCAACTGCACCTGACTCACACGCGCAATACCGCCCAACGCCAGACCGCGATACCAGAAGAAAAATCCGATCCACTGACTCATGAGCCCGAGATAAACAAACGCGAGCCATGCGGAAATTGACACAGACTCGGGATGCGCTGGCGCACTCCACACAGCGAGCGCCAGAGTTCCCGGCAAACCAACAATCAAAGCCCACGAAATCACCTGCGGCCCGGTCAAATAACGCGTTGCAATCGCACCCGACGCGTAACCCAAGCCACCGAGCAAGACGCCCACGAGCATGAGCGCATCAGCAGAATGCAGCTCGCCGTGCGCGCGTATCCACGCGTACCCGCAGACCAGCGCAGTGCCCGCGATGGCGCACCACCAGAACTGCCGCGCCAACGATTCACGGTTGAGCCACGCGCCAATCACCGCAGTCGACAAAGGCAGGATGCCGTTCACCACCGCCGCGTGACTCGACGGCACAGTTTGTAGTGCCAATGTATTGAGCAACGGCCAGCCAAAGACGATGCCTGCCGTCGCGCCAACTAACGGCAGCCACGCCTTGCGTGGCGGCATCGGTGCCCGCGTCGTTAGCAAATACGCAATGCCTGCCACCGCCGCCAACACCGCGCGCCCCGCCCACACAAACCACGGCGACAACACGTCGCCTGCCATCGCGATCTTGGTCATCGGCATGGTGAGGCTGAAGATAAGGACGCCGATTGCGCCGAGGAACAGGCCGAAAGAGTGTGGATTCACAGGGCGGGAAATTGGTTCGATATATCGAACAACTATAAATTATCAATCTGAAAAAAGCGATTCCAGTTTGGCATAGATGCCGATTCGTGCAGGTGCCTTCGTTAGCCGGTGTGCGCTCTGGTGCACACCCTACGACTCATTTGCGCAATACGCGCGGCAGCGAATGAATCACCAGCAACCATTCCGCTTTCTTGGTGCCGGCATTGCGAACGGCGTGCACGCTGTCTGCTGCGAATTGCGCAGCGTCGCCTGCTTCGAGCATAAAAATTCGTTTGCCGACCGTCACTTCGATCTTGCCAACCTGCACGACGATGTGCTCTTGCGTGCCGAGCGAGTGCGCCGGAAATTTGCCGGTGGATTTGCGAGCGGGCAAACTGTTGTGAACGATCTCTACCAACGCGTCAGGGCTGACGGGCGATAGTGTTCTTCTTACCAGTCCGGTTTTTGGATCCTGATAAATCGGCTGTTCAGCGGCGATCTGAATATGTACTGGTGGCCCCAGATCGCCACGCAGCAGGGCCGACATCGATACCGTCATGCCCTCGGCCAACTTGGCCAGCATCACCGCCGTGGGGCTTGTCAGGCCCGCTTCGATGCGACTCACGACAGACTTCGATACGCCCGCGCGTTTGGCGAGGTCAGTCAGCGAAATCTGCTGCACCTCGCGCGTCGCCTTGATCGTGGAGCCGATGCTTTGCGCGACGCGTAACGCGGTGCCAGCGTTGCTCGCCAGATCCGTCGCAGTACGTACCACAGCAAGCGCTGTACCGAGCGCTGACGGGCGTTTGGACTTTACAGAAGTTGCCATGCTGCGCCTTTCGTTGATGGATGACCGCCACGACTTTGGGAACGGCTCTGCCGCGCCCAGCGTATCGTAACGGCATGAGGAATAACGGTCGCAGCAAAGCCACACCTACATTCCTCACCGAACAGTATGTTCAGGTCTTCGCGAGAGTGTACGAGTCCTTGCCGTCTTTCATCGTCCAGCCGAGTACGGACAATTCGCCGCGAAGGCGATCGGCCTCAGCCCAATTCTTGGTGTCGCGAGCGGCCCAGCGCAAATCGGCCACCGCGCGCACATTGTCTGGCACCTCTACTGTCTTCGGAACCCAGGCACCGAGGCCGAGTCCGAACGCTTCATCAAATTTCAGCAGTGTCGCTTTCTTCACTCCAGGCGCAAGGTCAGATTTCAGCAATTCATACGCAAGCGCCAGCGCCTGCGGAAAATTCAAATCATCGTTCAGCATCGCCATGAAGCGAGCAACGAAATCCGCGTCAGGTCGCGCTGCGGCGTCTCCCAATGCGATGGAATTCACCCGCATCCGATCCAGCGCCGTCTGCGCCGCATCGAGCGCATCCCAGCTGAACACGAGCTGCGAGCGATAGTGCGCTGTGAGGCATAAGTAGCGATACGCAATCGGGTCGTATCCCTTGTCAACCAGCAATTGCACGCGCAAAAACTCGCCCGACGACTTGCTCATCTTGGCGTCGTTGGTGATCAAAAAATAACCGTGCATCCAGAAATTCGCAAGCCGTGTTCCGTACGCCGCTTCCGTCTGCGAAATCTCGTTTGGATGATGCACTGTGATGTGGTCCTCGCCACCGCAATGAATGTCAAAGTACGCGCCAAGATACTTGTGCGCCATCGCCGAGCACTCGATATGCCAGCCCGGAAAGCCGCGGCCCCACGGCGAATCCCACTCCATCTGCCGATGATCTTCCGCCGCAGAAAATTTCCACAAAGCGTAGTCCGTCGGGTTCTTTTTCTCGCCCAAATCAACGCGCGCACCGGCCTGCAAACCAGCGATATCAAGACGACCGAGATAGCCATAGTCCGGCTGTTTCGACGTGTCGAAATAGATGCCGTCGCTGGTGCGGTAGGTGTAGCCCTTGTCCTCTATTTTTTGGATAAAGTCGATCTGCTCCGGGATGTTGTCGGTCGCCTTGCAAAGCGTGCTTGGGAACTCAATGCCGAGCGATTTCAGATCGCCGACAAATGAATCGGTGTAGAGCGAAGCAATATCCCACGCGCTTTTTCCCGTGCGGCGCGAGCCCTTCTCCATCTTGTCTTCACCGTCATCAGCATCGGACACCAGATGGCCGACGTCGGTGATGTTCATGACGTGATTGACGCGATAGCCGTTGAGCCGTAATACGCGCTTCAACCCGTCTTCAAACAGAAAGGTGCGGTAGTTACCGATGTGCTGATAATCGTAGACCGTTGGCCCGCAGGTGTAGAGCCCGATCTCGCCCGGTGTCAGTGGGGCGAATTCACGCTGCGAGCGCGTCCAGGTGTCGTAGAGTTCGAGTGACATATCAGACTGAAGGAAGGTACAAAAAAGGCTGCACAAGGCAGCCTTTGAGTGAATTGAAACGACTCGCTAAAGGCAAACGAGCGCACCGCCTCGAGAGAGGCAGCAACAGACGCGACAGCAGAGACTCGTTTTTTTCATATGCGACAGAGTTTAACTTAGATCCAGACACCTAGTCCGGCACGCAGAACGCGACGCGCGACACCAACCATCCGGCATCCGCCATACGATTGAATTCGTCTTTGTCGAGCACGGTGCGAAGGTTGTAACCCAAGCCGTCCTGACGCAGCATTTCGTAGGCTGGTACGCTACCGATCGTGCAGCCAAGACCGTTCGGGAACGATGCCTGAAACACCATGCCGTCCACAGCCCAACCGGGATTGGCCGCATACGCTTTGCAGTCTTCAGTGCTTGCGCTGTACGAGTACGCTCCGCCATTGACCAGGCGAGCACGACACACCGGTTGTGCCAGAGCAATCACGTTAAATTGCGCCGTGAAGCTGAATGTGTCAATGGTGAACCCTGTCCGTGCCCACGAGCCCCCGCGCGCACCGCCGAGCATTTCCATTAGCTCAATCGGATCCGTGATCAAGGCGTAGCGCCCCGTGACGCCTTCGCGCAATTCCACCAGCCGTGTGCGATCTGGCGTCACAGCGAGATCGCTCGCTGCGCGCGTGGACGTCACGCTTGATACCGCATTCCACGCGTCCAGCAGTCCCGTGCCACACGCCCCAACCGCCGCCGCGCAATCTGACCCTGCCGGAAACGCGCGTGACGCAGCGCGCAGGCGATTGAACACCTGCCCCGGCGTCAGTGTTGGGTCACGCGTCAACATCAATGCAACCACGCCCGCAACATGTGGCGCGGCCATGCTGGTGCCCATGTAGGTGGCGTAGCTCGGCACGCCGGGTAAAGTGATACCGCCATTGAGCGTAGAGAGAATGCCGGGCAAATTTCCGGAGTCGCCGCCCGGAGCAGAGATTGAAACGCCGCCGCCAAAATTGCTGAAGCTCGACAAATCGCCGAGCAAATTGGACGCGGCCACCGCAACCACGCCCTTGCAGTTGGCGGGTGCAAATCCGGACACCAGCGCCGCGTCATTGCCAGCCGCCACCACGACCACCGCGCCCCGCGCGAGTGCGCTGTCGACCGCCGACTGATCGTTGCTGCTGCACGGCCCGGTTCCGCCCAGGCTCAAGTTCAACACGCGCGCTGGATTCGGATTGTTCGGAACGCCCGCCACCGGCACACCCGCTGACCAGCGAATGGCGTCCGCCACATCCTCAGCCGTACCACCGCATCGGCCCAGCGCGCGCACGGGAACGATCCGGGCGTTCGGTGCAACACCGGCAATGCCACTACCGTTGTTGGTACTGGCCGCAATGATGCCAGCGACGTGGGTGCCATGCCACGAGCTCATGAAGTCGTAGGCTCCGCTGCTGCAATCGAGCGCGTCATCGTAGTCGCCACCGTCGGTAGGATCGCTGTCGCGACCGTCACCATCATTGGCAATGAACAGGTTGCTGATCATGTCGTAGCCCGCCATACGCTTGGCGTCGAGATCAGGATGTGAGCGAATTCCGGTGTCGATGACGGCCACATTGACTGAGCCCGTGGGCGTCAAATCCCACGCGCTCGCCGCACGAATACCGCCGACGCCGGAGCCGAGCGCCCATTGCTGAACGTACATCGTGTCGTTCGGAATCCATTGATGACGGTAGACGCGAACGCGTTCGGCATTGGCCACCGCCGCGTCTGCCGTAGCCGCCACGGCGACCGCCGCGAGCGAGGCCGATGTCGTTCCGGCTGGCAGCACAACCATTGCGCGGTTGCCCGCTGTCACCCGTTTGAGTTTCAACGCCTGACCGGTTTTTGCAGCGAGCCGCTCCACGGTCGCCGCAGCAGTCGCCGGATTATTTAACGTCAGCGCCAACATGCGACCGTGGTATTCAGTCTCGGGGGCTTTGCTCGTCAACGGCGCGTCAATCGTCGCCACCTGCGCCCACAGTACGCTGCCGCGTTCACGCAGCGCAATCGCCGCTGTGTTCGCCTGTCTGTCACCGTCGACGACTAAGGTGTAGCTCCCGTTGACACCTCGTGTTGGTGCAGGCAGGCCAAGGGAAGAAGCCATCTGGTTGGCGATACGCTGCTCGCGCCCCTTTAGATCAGGATTCAGTTTGAAATCAATCGTTGCGGCCGTCGCAACCGTCAAGACCGACGTCGCGGTAACCACTCCCGCAAGCGTCGCGACTGAAACAAAGCGGCGCGCAAAGTGCGACGAGCTTTCGTTGCAGGTTAAATGCGCAGAACGCAGCGTCGAAACAAGTTGTGCTGCGCCAAGCTTCGCCATCGTTTTCTCCATCGCTGCCATGTCTGCGTCTCCTCGCATCAAAGTCCCAAACCCACACACCCCATCGTGAGCATAAGGCCAACGCGGACTCGTTTAAGTTCTACAAAATTGCTTGAAGAGTGTATGCCAAGAGCATGATTTCGCAAAGCAATATGGCGGAAATTTGCATCGCATTATGCGACCGTGATTACGGTACAGCTTTTCTCTGGAATGGCGTTTTAACTAGGGCTAACTGTACAATTAGTCATAAATCGACTAGCGCCGTAAATCTTCCGAAGCGCCCATGTGTAGGTGCTTTAACGAAAAAGCTGCTATCAACCAAAAATCCTGAAACTACCTGCGGTTCCCTGCTACAAGCCACGGAATCAAGGCAATAAAGTCGCCAAATAGGCCTGAATCGCCGCAGCGTCCCGTGTCGGGTTGGCCCCCACGGCACCCGTGACCAATGCGTCATCGCGCAGCCCCACCATGTAGCGAATTAACAGCAACCCATCCGTCAGCGCGCTGAATTGGCCATTGCCATCAATGTCCAGCAACGGACGAATGGTTTCAAGATACGCGTTGACTTGTGTAGGGTCGGTGCGCAGCGCACCTGAATTACCAATGCCGTTGGTGATCGAAGCGCCGATAAGCCCAGACAAATAGCGCAGGATCATTGCGCCATCGGTCTCTCGGGAAACCGTAGATGCATCGGCAACTGCCAGCGGTTTGCTCAAATTCGGTGCCACGACGTAGCGATCTGGCGTGGTTGTGAAGCCAAACGTGCCGTTTCCCATTTGCGCGGTCTGATTGCCTCCCCAGCACTGGATCGCGCCTGTCGCAAGCAACGCGCAAGCCGAAGTTGCACCAACGCTGATCGACACAACGGGACCTGACAATCCCAAAACAGGGGTGGGAAGGTTGCGATCAATCAATGTGCCGTCACCTACCGCTCCTTCGTAATTACCACCCCAGCACTTGACAGTGCCGTCATTGATCAGCGCACAAACATTGCTGAAGTTGGCTGCAACCTTGATTACTCCCGAACCGAGACCGATGGGGTCGGTGGGCGTCAGGCTGTTGGTGAACGTGCCGTTACCCAGTGTGAAATTGCCCCAGCATTTCACGCCGTTCGTCGTGAGACGGGCACAAGCAAAACCAGCACCCACATGCACGCTCGCCGCGCCGCTGGACAAGCCAAAGACATCCGTCGGTGTCAATCGGTCCGTCGTGGTGCCGTCGCCAATCTGTCCATTGTTATTTCTGCCCCAGCACTTCACCGCACCCGCAGGCGCGATCACCGCACAGGCGGAATCGCTACCTGCGCTGATGTCGCTGACATTCGCTGTCAGGCCCGACACCGCTACAGGTGAGGTGCGCGTATCGCCAAAACCCGTGCTCGGAACGCCGTCGCCGACCTGACCATACGAATTGTCACCCCAACATTTCGCCGCCCCCAATGTTGTGCGCGCGCAAACACCGCGATTGACAGAACTCGATGCAGCCACGCCGCTCGTCAAACCAACGACATCAACGGGCGTTGATCGCGTGACTTTCGTACCGTCGCCCAGTTGTCCCATTGAGTTCTCACCCCAGCACTTCAGCCCGCCGCTCGTCGCAACGGCGCATCCGTGGGTAAAGCCCATCGACACTTCTGTCGTGCCCGTAGAAAAACCCGTGACGTCCGCGCTGGGCGCAATGCGAATGCCCCCCACCGTGCCGTCGCCCATGACGCTGTTGGTTCCGTTAGAGCCCCAGCATCGCAGTGCACCGATCGTTGTCGTGGCGCAGGCGAAGAAGCCCCCGACATTCACAGCACTGGCGGACGTTCCCAAGCTCACGGGAGCCTGAGCCGTCGCGGCCCAGCCCGGCATACCGCCACCGATTTGCCCGAAGCGGTTGTCACCCCAGCAGCGCACGCCCCCGCCCGTGGTCATCACGCACGAGAACCAGTTCCCGAGTGAAACGCTGGCGACACCAACAGACAAGCCCGCGACACTCACTGGGCTCAACCGGTCGGTGTTACTTCCATCGCCGATACCGCCGTAGTTATTGCGCCCCCAGCATTGCAGGGACCCACCTTGAAGCAGCGCGCAGGTATGCACGCCACCCGCCTTGATTGCGACTGCATTCGTGCCGATTGCTAACACCGGCGTCGGCAGAAGGCGCTGCATCGTTGTGCCATCGCCAACCGCACCGTAGGTATTAAAGCCCCAACATTGCACCGAGCCGCCGGTGAGCAAAGCGCAGCGGACGTTCCCGCCCACGGTAACAGCGACGACGCCGCTGCTCAACCCTGTCACGTCAGCAGGCGATGACCGCAGCGTCGTCGCACCGTCGCCTACGCGGGAACCCCAACACTTCAGCGCACCGCCAGACACAATTGCGCACGACCCAGAGCTTCCGGAAGCAATGGCAGTCACACCACCGGTTAAACCGAGGACATCAACGGGCGTTAGGCGCTGCGTCGTCGTGCCGTCTCCGGTGTAGGTGTTGCCCCAACACTTGACGCCAGTCGTGGACAGCAATGCGCAGCCGTGACTATTGCCTATCGCGATAGCAGTCACACCGCTCGCCAAACCGCTTACTGGCTTCGGAGTGGTTTCGCTGTCGGAGACGCTGCCGATCCCGAGCTGAGCACTGTAGTTTGCGCCCCAACACAGCACACCACCCGTATCGAGCAGTGCACACGATTGATTTGTCCCCAGGCTCAACGCGGCAACGCCACTGCCGAGCCCCGTCACAGCCTGTGGCACAGCGCTGCTGACGAGGGTTCCGATACCAAGCTGGCCGCTGGTATTTCCGCCCCAACACTGCACGGCTCCCGCCGCGCTCAGGGAGCAAGCGTGGTCACCGCCCGTCGCAATCATCGGCGTGGCCGCATTCGACAAGATCGGGAAAGCGCTGAACAGGCCAGCAACCCACAACATCACACAGGTTCGATGTAATTCGGCGATGCATTGGTTCGGGGCCAAGGCGCACGGGCCCGCACGTTGCGAAAAAATAGATGCCATCACGACACACCTCAAAAGCCTTTTGATTAGCTTCCGATTGTGCGGAATTATGGGCGTCTTGGCCCTATCCGTTCAGGTGGGAAATTGCGACATGCGATCAACCCTGTAGCCACTAGGCACGAGCTCCGCGCTACTCGCGTTGGTGCGACAGGATGCGTCGATGCAGTCGCCGAATCGACCACCACACGCCAAACGCCACAAACGGAATGGTGATCGCAGCAGTCGTCTCGGCCGACAGCGGCCAGCCCCAGCTTTGCATCCCTTTGGCCATATAGCTGATGAGCCCCACGATGTAGTAGGTGATCGCCGCAACGGACAAACCTTCAACTGTAGATTGCAGTTTGAGCTGCAAATCTCCGCGCTGATTCATCGTCGCTAACAGCGCTTCACTATTCTGCTGTTGCATGATTTCCACGCGGGTGCGCAAGAGGTTACTCATGCGTGACACGCGCTGCGACAGCGAGTCTTGTCGGCGCACGGCCCACTCACAGGTGTTACGAGCGGGGCTCAATCGGCGATCCATGAACTCGCGGAAGGTTTGCAGGCCTGCAATGCGCGTTTCTCCGAGGTCTTCTATGCGTTGATCGACCAGCGAAAAATAGGCTGAACTCGCGGAAAACCGTGAATGCAGCGCGGCGTATTGTGATTCGATTTGGCCTGCCAGACGCGTGAGTCGATCCAGCAACTGCGGCTCTTCTTCCCGATGAATCGTCGGTATCAACGTGGCGAGTTCGGCCAGCTCACGCTCCGCTTGCGCCAACTCGCCGGAGGACTTGAGCGCTGCCGGAAATCCGATCAGCGCAGCCATTCGATAGGTTTCGATTTCCAGCAATCGCTGAATCAGCCGGCCCAGGCCACGTGGCGTGGCAGCGCCGACGAAGAGCAGCGTGCGTGAGTAACCATCCGGATGAATCGCAAAATCGGTGTAGGCCTCGCATCGACCATCGGACAACGCCGAGCCAACGAGTGTTGCATCGTAGAGTAGCTGTTTGATGCGCGGGTCGGGGGCTTCGTCCTGTTGCGTCGTGCCGGAAAACGCCCACAGATTAAGCGCCACGAGACGCCTGCCAGGAAGGCCGTCAAGCCACGCTTTGGGCAGCGATTCAGTGGCGGCGGGCGGCTCGCCCGTCGGTTCACTATCGAGCGGTACCAGGAACGTCCAGCTGACAAATTCGGTGTGCCGCTCCCAGCGCACGCGATATGCGCCAAGGTTGTGCCGCGAGTGGCTGACGGCATCGTCGAGCGCAGGAAGATGATGATCGCGTAACAGGGTCGAGAGGTGCGCCCGGCTGGCATCGCGCTCGGCTTGATCGCACAACATCACCACATGAGAAACCGCCAGCGGCGGCGTCATTGGCTCTGGAGGGCGGGCGTGGATTTCGTTATGCAGCGCGGTTCGTTGCGGGTGGTCGATCACGTTTTTTGATTCTGGGAGTTAGGTCACTATGATGGCGCAAAGCTTGTGCCACGCAGGAGAAAACACGCACAGCGACTATACAGCTTTTATGTGCAACACACATTTCATTGGGGCCAAGAGTAAGAAAAGGCAAAAATCGACTTCTTGACTTTTTGACAATTAGCCCCCGTGCAGAAAGGCTTTTACAGAAAAGCTGATACGCCACCTGAGAGATCGAATTCAGTCCCTGAAGCAACAACTTGTACGAGCGACGATAGTCGCGAACAGGGGCGGCTAGGTTATTCGCGACTATCCTCGCTCCTACAGGTTGCGTGTTCCGGGCGTCACTTCGTGCTGCGTTTCACCCAGTCCGCAATCCGCTGCACACCCTTCACGATATTCTCGTTTTGCGTGGCGTAGCTGAAGCGGATGTGTTGTCCGTCGCCCGGTACGCGATGGCCGAAGTGAATGTCCGCGAGAACCGCTACACCGGCTTCGTAAAGCAGGCGTTTGCGCAGTTCTTCGCTGTCTTGCAAGCCCGTCATTTCGCAGAGCTCAGTCACATTCGGCCACGCGTAGAACGCGCCGCCACTGGCCTGACATTTGATGCCCGGGATTGCGTTCAACAGTGGCACGATCAGATTGCGGCGGTCCAGAAATTTGGCGCGCATCATTTCGGCGTCATGCTGCGGCCCGCTCACGGCGGCGACTGCGGCCCATTGCGAGATGTGGCTGGCGCAACTGTCGGTATTTGTGACCCATTTGGTGAACGCCGGCGCGAGCAATTTGTTTGCCGTGAAACCAATGCGCCAGCCGGTCATCGCCCAGGTCTTGGACGCGCCGTCACTGATGATGCAGCGTTCTTGCATGTCCGGCAAACTGGCGAGCGACTGGAAGCTGCCTTCAAACGTCAGGCGACCGTAAATCTCGTCGCAGAACACCCAGATTTGGGGATGCTTGCGCAGGATCGCGGCAATGGCTTCAAGGTCAGTTTTGGTGAGAATTCCGCCGGTCGGATTCTGTGGACTGTTCAAAATCAGGAGCTTCGTTTTCGGCGTTATCTTCGCTTCTAGCTCGGCCGGATCGAACGCGAAATTGCGGCTCTCGCGCAGGTATAACGGCACTGGCACGGCACCGTTGATCGTGATCTGTGATTCATAAATCGGAAAGCCTGGCACCGGGTAAATCACCTCATCGCCCGCACCGTAGTCGGTTGTCGACAGGATCGTGTACGCGATGAACGGCTTGGCCCCTGCACCGATCACCACATCATCCGGTGAGATTTCAATGCCACGCATATCGCCCATGTAGGTCGCTACCGCAGCACGCAGCTCCGGAATGCCCGCGCTCGGCGTGTAGCCATGCTTGCCCAGTGTGATGGCCTCATGGCCCGCGTCTTGCACATGGGTCGGTGCCGGAAAATCCGGCTGCCCGATGCAAAAGCTCGTGATGTCATAGCCCTCAGCGATGAGCTTGTTGACCTCAGCGAGAACGACGAAGGCGTTTTCAGTACCGAGGGATTGGGCGCGCTGGGAGAGTTGAAGAGACACGGTGCTAAACGCCAGTTGGCGCGGAGTCAGGGAATTCACCATGCTAGCGCGGTGCTGAGCAATCGGCGATCAGACGTATCAATCAAACGCCAAATCCGAACCGGTTTGCGCCGGAGTGGGAGGCATCCGGCAACAGGTCGTAACATCCGGACGAATGGCATGCTCCTCGTTGCCACCCTTGTTCCTGTTCGCACACTTGAACTGGTGTCATTTTGTAAAGATTAGACACTTGTGCATTGGTCGCGCGCATGCGAAGATATGCTGCATAGCGCAATCAAGCCGCCGGAACGAGTGGGACGCTACCGCCAGTCACGGCGAATGTGAGTTTTGTCATCTAACGAGGGGGAATCGTGAAGAACATATGGGCAACTCTGACTTTTCGGGGCGTGATCGCGCTCCTCATTTGGGCCTCATTCGGGCTCGCAGCACACACGTTGTTCGCGGCCACCATTACGGTGAACTCGCTCGACGACGACGTGTTCGACACGGCGGGCGTTTGGCCCACAGCCAGTAAATGCACGTTACGCATGGCGATTGGCGCCGCTAATAGCAACACGGCGGTAGGCGGGGCTGGAGGCTGTGTGTCAGGTGCGGCGGGCACAGACTCGATCGTCTTTGCGGCGTCGCTGAATCTCAGCGCTACACCCGGCACAATCACGCTGGCCAATCAGGGTATGACGCCTTCGGTGCCCTTTCCGCCAGGAATCCCCCTACTCCCGCCACTCGTGGTGAACGAATCAATAACGATCACCGGGCCTGGCTCCGGTCAGCTCACTATTGATGGCAATCTGGCTGCGGGGCGACGCATGTTGGTGGTCACTGATTTTGTAGATACGGCGGCGTTTCAGTTCAATTTGTCGGGAGTTCGATTGCTACGTGGAAGCAGCAGCAATAGCTTCGGCGGATGTATGGCGGCGGCTGAACACGTTTCGTTAAGCGATGTGACCTTTGAGAGTTGCGAGTCGGTGGGCGATGTAAATAATTTTGGTCTCGGGGGCGCGCTTGCCGTGGGCGTCGATAGCGGCAACGTTAATAATTTCCGAGCGAATGTTTCGATTGTCAACTCGCAGTTCATCAATAATCGTGCTACACGTGGCCTGTCCTCAGTCCGCTCGGAAGCCGGCGCGATTGTGCTGGGTGCTGAGGGAAATATCATCGGCAACGTAACCATCAGCGGCTCGACGTTTATCGGCAACGCCGCAGACACCCGCGGCGCGCTGATCATTGGTGACGCAAACTCGGTGACCATCTCGGGCTCAAACTTCATCGGTAACGCAGCTACGGGTGCAACCGGCCGTCACGGCGCGATGCTGATCACTCTCGTTTCAGGCGATGTCACCATAAACAACGGAACACGAATCAACGGAAATGTTGCGGGTGACCAGCGTGCGGGCCTTGGCATCAACACGGTCGGGGGAACGGTGACACTCGACAACGTCGATATTTCGGGTAACTACGCCAATCGCGGCTCAATCGGCGGTGCCGACATCATCACTGACGGCTTTGACAACACAGGCGCTTGCACTGGCACTTCGCTTCGGCCCGTTAACCTGACAAACGTGCGCATTCAGAGCAACTCCGCGGCGGGCACCGTGGGGGGTTTGCGGATTGCGTGCTCGGGCGCAGTGACGATGACCGATGTGTCAATCATTGCAAACGAGAGTCGAGGTTATCGCCTGTCGCCGACAGACACCGTAGCGTCAGGGTTGGCTGCCGCCAGTCTTGGATTTGACAGCTTTCCGACGTTCACACTGGCAATGACGCGAGTCAACATCGAGAGAAACCGGGATCTTGGTACGTTGAATACCGGACCTGGTAGCGTCGTGCGCGTGTATGGCATAACCTCCTTCTCGGCCGATGGCTTGATCTTTCGCGACAACTATGCTCAGCGCCAGTTTGGATTTTGGCTCGGCGGCGGGGGCGTTGGCAGAAACTATCTGATCTCCAATTCCGAGTTCAGCGGCAACAATACCGACGATGCGCCAGCCCTCTATATTGATCAGGAAGGTAGCTACACCATTCGCAATACGACGGTGGCAGACAACCGGGCGCGCAACACCTTTGGCAGCGCGATCACGGCGTACAACCAGAGCACGACGGCTGGAGGTTTCAATCTGGCCATTGAGCATTCGACCATCGCGCGCAACTCACCGGGATCCGGCAGCACACCAGCGGCGTTTCGGGTAGTCGCGGCTAACGCGGCTGCGGCCGCGGCGGTTCTGCTATCGATCAAGAATTCAATTCTTGGCCAGCAGATTTACGCGCCGGGGGGGGCGCCGGTCGTCTATTGGGATCCTGGCGTCACGGCAATCACCGCACAAAACAGCCTGATCGAAAACAGTCTTGGCATGCCGTCGGCCGTCTCCGTCTGTTCCGGCACCGGCATGAAGTGCAATGTCCCGAGTCTGGTGGCACCCATTGCCGACAATGGCGGCGCCAGCGGCACGCGCACGATGGCGCTGATGGCGGGCAGCCCGGCCATCGACGCGGGCGGTGCGGTATTGGGGGGCCTCACAACCGATCAGCGAGGCACCGGGTTTCCTCGTGTGAACGGTGCCAGCGTCGACATGGGCGCGTTTGAGTCGAGTGCCGCCACCGTCCTCGGCTGCACGCTCGATCTCGACGGCAACGGCTCGATAAACGCCACGACCGACGGACTGATGGTGCTCCGCGCGCTGCTTGGTCTCACCGGAACAGCGGTCACCGGCAATGCGCTGGGCGCGTCACCCACGCGCGGCGACTGGGCATCCATTCGCAGTTACGTCAACGCCAATTGCGGAACCAATTTCGCTCCGTGATGTGCCGGTGTCGGACGCAACCTGTGGCAGCGCGCGCAGGTGCCGCACCTCCAGCACGTGCGTCGGCACCGGAAAATCCGGCTGCCCGATTCAGAAGATTGTGATGCCGTAGCCCTCAGCAAAGCGCTTGTTGACTTCGGCAAGTGCCACGAAGTCGTTTTAAGTGCCGGGCGATTGCGCGAGGCGGGAGAGCATGAGAGGCATGGTGAGGACCGTTCGGCGGCATGAGTTGCGGAAAACAGAAGACTCACTCGCGTGGCCCTCACAAGCGCCGCGCCATTCACCTGTCAAATCCACCCGGCAATGGCTCCGGCGTACATCGTCACGCCAACCCCGGGCACTCCGACCTGCAACCCCGTCAAAGCAGCCGCATACTTCCCGTCCATGATGATTACGGTGCCGCTCCATCCAGCGACTAAGGCGTTTCCACCGGCGCTGATGACAATGGTTGGCAACATGTCAAATTCACCGACCTTGAACGGCGGTCGTTTGGCCAGTGGGCTGCAACGCTTGAACTCCGTTCCCCAGCTGGGAAACGATTCGGCTGAAAGGTCCATACCTACCTTGGTTGTGCTCAGCCCGACGCCCGCGCCCGCGAACGTTATTCGGTAAGGAATGTTTGGCTCGGTGTCGTGAGTGAGGTAAATATTGATAACAGTCACGCCGATGAGGCTGACCGAGACATCCATGCTCCCTGAAGATCGGATGCGCCAGCCCGTCTTGTTGTCGAACGAGCCACTCGCTCGAACCGCGTTTGATGAACTGGTCATCTGATTCGACTGTCCGGCGAACGCTCGTATGATTTCCGGACGCGGACGCTCAATTCCCGGCGTGCTCGCTGGCAAGGCGCAGCGTAAGTTCAGGTCGCGAACAAGCTTCATCGCGGTGGCACCGTATGCATCAACACACGCGTCCGCGTGCAGCCCACGCGAGCACTGATACTGAAAAATCGCCTCTATCGTGCGCGGCCCACAAGCACCGTCCACAACTAGCGCTGGATACGATGCGTTAAATTGTGACTTTGTCGCGTTGAGCAATTTCTGCGTCAACCAAACGTCCTGGCGGTCATTTTTCCCTCCTTTTCCAACGGATCCATTCATCCGCATTTGAAGTAGCCGACTGGGGTATTCGTTGAGGAGCATCGGTAAGGTGGTTTGTGCTGCCATGGTGTTTCTCCTGAGTTGAGTTGACGCTCTCCCGCTCATACGGCATCCGTCGGCAAACTCCTTCATTCATCCACAAAAGAGCGTCTTCGCATACATTTGCTGCATCGCATCGGCCCACCGTGATCGTGACCTTGATCGTGAGCGAACTGACTGCCCCTATCTCCGCCGAATTGACAGTAATGCTGCACAGCGCGCAGAGTGGCAACGAGCTGGCGCGCAAGCAATTATTTGAAGCGGTGTACGGCGAGCTGCGTAGCCTCGCGCGGTCGAGATTGGCAAAACATTCCGAACTGACGCTGCTCAACCCGACCAGTCTGGTACACGAATCCTACGTCCGCATGCTCGGTAGCGCGGTTGACGAAATGGCGAACCGCCGGGTGTTCTTCGCTTATGCCTGCAAGGTGATGCGCAGCGTGATCGTCGACTACGTGCGCGAACGCGACGCCGAGAAACGCGGTGGCGGCGCCAAAGACGTCACGCTGCTGACCGAAATCGCCGGCGAGTCAGTTGATGAAACGCAAGTGCTGGCGATTCATCAGGCGATGGAGCAATTGCAGGAGATTGACCAGCGCTGCCATGACGTCGTGGAGCTGCGCTATTTTGGTGGCTTTACGCTTGATGAATGCGCCGGGATTTTGGGTGTTTCGCCGATCACCGTGGGCCGTGACTGGGAGAAAGCGCGGCTGTTTCTGGCTTACCGACTAGGTGGTAGATGACGACGATCACGGTTCCGGCAGCCTATCAATGACACGCGGCCAAGGCGCTTTCGATTTGCGCCGTTGTTCGCACCACGCCGACCGCCAAACCAGGGAATAACGCCGAACCGCGAAGGCCGAGCACATACCTCGCATACAGCTCGCCGTCGACCAGCGCGTCGAGGCTGCCATCGCCGTTAAAGTCATACGCGTCCGCGTTGGCGGTGAAGTCTGCGATCTTCGCGGCCGCTGCGGCGTCGCTGACCTCAGCAGGCGGATACAGCCCCGCCATCAGGGCGGAACCGGTGATGCCCTGCAGGTAACGGATGAATGCTCCGGAGTCGGGAATAGCGCGCGTCGCTACGTGGCAGATTTCGACAGCGGCGCGTTGAAATTCAAAGGCACCAATGTCCGAGCGTGATCCGACGACGCGTGGAAATGTGTTGCCGCGTTGGTCACTGCTGACGGTGCTGCTGAGGCCGGTGGACGGACGATAAACAGTGCCAGTGGGCGTGCCCGCACCGATCAGGCAAGACCCGGAGACAATCGCATGCGTCTGCGTCAAACCGCCATTGTTGGCGAGCGGACTCAGACCCAGCGCGGCGCAGCTATTGATGATCGCACCGGCATCGACCGTGACCGCCGCGCCGACGCTGCCTATCCAATTGTGATCGCCGCTAACTGTAGCCAGACCGTCAACCTCGGCACTGATACCCGAGTTTCCTGCGATCACGGTATTTCCGAGTCCATAGGCAAACGTGTCAGACGGATACACCCCCGACGGGCACAGTCCCGCGCAGGCGGCACCGACGTTGGCGGTGATGGTCACGTACTGCATGTCTAGTCGGCCGTCGACTGCGATGCCCGCCGCCTTCGGCGCAGCGTTGCCGCTGATCGTGACGTCGGTCAGGACAGCATTCCCCGCGTAAATTCCGCCACCCGCGCTGGCGACTGCGGCCGGATTGCCGCCGGTCGCAGTGTTACCGGAAAATGTTGATGAATCGACGTGGATCAATGCGTAGGAGTAGAGGCCACCACCACCGCGAGCCGTATTCCCGCTGATCGTCGAACCGCTGACGTCCGCAGCATTAGCAAATATGCCCCCTCCGAGGCTTCCTGCCTGATTGTTGCGTACCGTTGTACGCGTTAGCACCAGCTTGCCTGCCACGGAGATGCCGCCGCCAAGCGAATAGACACCCGCGACGGTGTTGGCGGTATTGTTGGATACGTCGCAGTCGATGAGCGTGACGCCGCCGTTGGCCGAAGGGCTCAGCACGCCGCCGCCGTTGGGTTGCGTCGCACCACCGGCGCCGGTGGAAATATTGTTGCTGATGATCGTGTTGGTCAATGTGCCGTTGCCTGCGAAACCGCCGCCCTCTCCGGCGGTGTTTCCGGTGATGCTTGAAGCGTCGATGGTGAAGGGATTTCCGAGGACTCCGCCACCCGACAACGAACTGTTACCACTGATAGTTGAATGACTGATGCTGCCATAGCCGCCCACCACGCCGCCTTGCAGATTGCCGCTCACGGTTGAGTACGACAGCGCGATTTGCGCTGCGTAAATGCCGCCGCCAGCCGTATTGTTGACAATTGCACTGTCATGGACGTTCAGGTGTCCTATCGGCACGCCGACACCACCGCCGGTGCCATCTGAATACGTAGTCGCTGTGTTTGCAATGATTGATGCACCATTAGCAAGGGTGAGCCCGGCGAGCGTGACATTGATGTCGGAGACGCCTTGCGCGTAGAGCACACCAAACGAGGCGGTTCCAGCGGCGTTGCTGCGCTGAATAGTCACGTTGGGGATGCCGCTGCCTGGGACTGCGCCGCCGTCTATCGTCAAATCCTCCGACACCACCAGACCGGCGCTGTACTTTCTTCCTGCTGCGCTACTGGCGAGCGTCACCAGCATCGGCGCGGTCAACGTGATCTGGGTGATTCCAGCTGCGAAGACAATGCTGTCAGCACCGACGCTACCTGCGGCGCAACCGTTGACCGCCGCGTTGGTGTTAGCTGCGGTGACGGCGTCCTGAAGGGTACAGGCCCCGCCCACACTGCCGGAGGACGCATTGTCAACCGTGATCGTTGCGGCAAAAACCGGGCTAATGATTACGCTCGCGGCCACGAGTTTCAGCAGTTGTTTACATGAGTCCATGATGTAGTCACCTTTCAGCGCAGCAATGTCATATCAACAATACGCGCCGCCCGCGTCATCGAATCAGCTTTGGCATAAACGTTCCCTGCCACCGCTTGCCGCGACTTGCCGGGATCATCAAAGTCGTGTGTTGCGCCGTCGTACCAGACGACGTCAACGGAACCTTTCGCGCCGTTCAAGCCCGCGCGCGCGCCGGTCAGCGCCGTGCGGCAATTGTCCGGATTGACCTCTTCATCGTCGCCGCCCAGAAACACCGTAGTCGGTGCGCCCGCTTCGTACGCTTTGGTTGAAAGAATCGCTTTACTGCCGCAGCCCGGATAGAACGCCAGCGCCTGATGGAAGCCCTCGGAGCGCGTCGTGCGCGTGACTTGCCGGTACATCACGTTGAGCGTCGTGCTCGCGCCGTTCGACCAGCCCTGTATCGCAATGCGTCCGGACTTGATGTCGCCGCGCTGGTGCAGGTATTCCAGCGCGCCTTCCGCATCCAGCGGACGGACGGTCATTTCGTTCACTGCATCGCGATCCGCATCACCATGCGTGTTGCGCCCAAACCCGTGGCCGCGACCGCGCGGCCCGAAGCTGTCGACATGAATGGCCAGCACGCCGCGCTCCGCCCAGAACGCGCCCCACATCCTGGCGCGCATCGACTGCGTATCGGCGTTGCACGGCGAGCGCTCGCCACGCCGTACGAATGTGCAGCGCGCATTCACATTCGCGCTGTACGGCCCGGCACGACCATGCAGCATCACAATTGCCGGGAACGGCCCGCGACCCGAAGGTTTGAAGACGTAACCAACAAGTTCAGTTTGACCGTCACCGCTCGGAAAGTACACGGTGCTTGTGTCGGTGTACGCTGTCGTGGCCGCGCCCGCACGCGGCTTGGCGACAGACGGCAGCGCCACCAACAACGTTAGCGAAACTACGCCGAGGTAGCCGAGAAATCGCCGGGAGAAAACTGGGTTCGGGTGGAACTTCACGGCAATACTCCTGCATTATTTGGAGACGGGTGGTGAATCTGGATTGGCTTGAGCGCCTCAGACAACGTACGTACGGAAAGCGCCGGGTATTTCAATCACAGATTGCGCTCGCGGTGATCCGCTTGACAACGAGCGGCCATACAGCTTTTTGCTACAACCGCTATTTCATATGGGCTAAGCGTGAAAAATATCAGAAGTCAACTTATAGAATAAATGGCACGATGCCCATATGCAACGGCTGTTACATACGAAAGTTGTTACATTTTTCCTGAATTTTCAGACATCTTCTGGAAGGTGAATCGTCAGCGCGGCGCACTCAGTGTTTGCGCACGCGCCAGCGCGACCTCGGCTTTAGCCAGACGCGTCGGATTGTTGTTCGCATTGCGCCAGCCGTCGGTAGCGGTTTTCAAATCACGGGCCGCTTCCGTCAGTTTCCCCTCGTCCAGCAACATCAAACCGCGTACGTAAAATTGCTCCTGAACACCGTACGGGTCGGACGAGGCGAGGCGCTTGGCGGCGAACACTTGATTCACCATCGCCCACGCTTCGTCGCGCCGACCTTGTTGGTGCATCCAGTGCGCCTTGTCGAGCAGCATGTTGAGATAGAGCGTGCTCTCCGCGCCAAAGCTGCGCGCGATCAAATCAATCGCGCGGTCATACTCAGCTTCAACAGCATCCTCTTTGCCCTGCGCATGCAGCATCTCGGCACGGCGCTCGTGCGTCATCGCAACGCTGCCCAGATCCATGTCCTTCAGGCGCTCCATCATGACAAGCGCTTTGGCGTTTGCGCCTAGCGCGTCGTCAAGGCGGTTGCCGTCGTATAGCGCCGTGGAATAGTTCTGCCAGGCAATGGCGGCAAGCTCCGATTGACTTTGCAGTGCGCCAAAGATGGTCAAAGACTGTTCAAAGCGTGCGATAACTGCCTCGCGCGACTGCCGACGTACCCGCCGCTCAAGCTCGGCTATCGTCGCAAGCCACGCGGCATAGCGCTCGCTCTTCTCGCCGAACACCGTCTTCACTGGCGCTTCCAGCTGCATGAGCGTTGTTCGCGCATTGTCAAAATTGCCGGAATAAAGATCGCCGTCGGCATCAATTAATCGCGCTTCCAGCACGGCAGGATGAAGCGGGCCGAAACGCTCGGTGCCTAGTTTGATGCGCTCGTTATTGAGTTCGGCGAAGCGTGGATCGTCACCCAGAAAACCCCAGATTTCGGCGAGCAAACCCAGTAGCGCGAGCTTCGTTTCCGGCTGATCATTGAGCTCAGTCTTCAGTCGTTCGGTGCCCGATAGCAATAGCTGTTGGGCAGTCAATGTGCGTTTGTCCTGAGTTGACGCAAGGCGAGGATCGGACGCCCGAAACAGCCCGCTCACGAAGGCGGTCACCTGATTGGCGCGGTTCGCCTCATTCACGGCTTGCGTGCGCTGCGTGCGTGCGACGTCAAGTTGCCAGAGCGCCACGGCCAGGCTCGCGAGAATTGCCAGCCCCGCAGACGTGCCTGCCAGTACCGGCCAGCGGTTGCGGATCAGGAATTTGCGCCAGCGATAGCGACGCGTGGCCGGTTGCGCACGAACCGGCGCGCCCGCGAGATAGCGACCCAGATCGTCATCGAAGGCCGCTGCTGTTTCATAGCGCTCATCCGGTGCAATCGCGATAGCTTTCAGAATGATCGATCGCAGGTCGGATGGAATCGCCAGCCATTTGGGCGAATCGCTAATGGGCTGCGCACCAGCAATCAGATCGCGCTTGGCAACGGACCAGCGCGGCGATTCACCGGTGAGCAATTGATGCAACAAACAGCCCAGCGAAAAGATGTCGGCGCGGGTGCTTACAGCATCGCCTCGAAGCTGCTCAGGAGCGGCATAGGCTTCGGTATATGCAGCCCCGAC
The DNA here is from genome assembly GCA_025354165.1 of Burkholderiales bacterium. Taxonomy (GTDB): domain Bacteria; phylum Pseudomonadota; class Gammaproteobacteria; order Burkholderiales; family Casimicrobiaceae; genus Casimicrobium. Next base: position 163,445 of record JANXNI010000049.1, read on the forward strand.
GACACGCGTGAGATTGTCGTTATCTTCGTCACTGTCTAGCAGTTTGGCGACACCGAAATCCAGCAGTTTGACTTGCCCATCGGTCGTCACCATCACGTTGCCGGGCTTGATGTCCCGGTGCACGATTAACTGGCTGTGGGCGAAGGCAATCGCGGAGACAATCTGGCGAAACAATACAACCACTGCGCGCCCGTCGATTCCCGTCTCTTCTACATAGGTCGCAACATCGCGCCCGACCACCAGCTCCAGCACCAGAAAGCGTTGGTGATCATCGGTCAGCCCGGCATCAAGCAGACGCGCAATGTGCGGATGCGCGAGCCGCGCCAGCAGATCTCCCTCGCGAGCGAATCGAGCGCGAGCATGTGCCGACAGCGCGAGTGAACCCAGCAGCTTGACCGCGACCTCGCTTTGGTAAAGCCCATCGAATCGCTGCGCTCGCCAGACACTGCCCATACCGCCTTGGCCAATGGGCTCGATCAGGCGATATTGGCCGCAACGCTGGCCAGCCTCCAGATGCGTGCTGCCAAGGAGCGCCTGCGAAATTGCAGCGATGCCCGTTGCGCCCGCTACCTCGGGCGCTTTCGCTAGCGTCGTTCGCTCGCAAAAATCCTTGAGTACCGACGCGACAGCACCGTCGCCAACCGTTGCCGCACGCGCGGACATCGCCTGCATGCGCTCGCCTGACGGTACATCCAGCAGCGCGTCGAGATGGCCGAACACGGTGCGCCATTGTGCGAGGTCTAGCTCAACGCGCTGCGCGGCGGTGGGAAACGATTGACTGCTCATACGTGAACGCTACTGTAGCGCGTCGCGTCCGTCGATGTCTACTTGCCCAGCAGGCCCGCTTTCAATCGCTCATCCACCGGGTTCTCACCAACGAATATTTTGAGCACAGCGTTATAAAAATCGGCTCCCTCGATAACGGTGCCTTTGTTCATACCGTTGACGGTGACCGAGGTGCCAACTCCGGGGACGAAGTCGAAGTTGAGGCTGTCACCCGCCACCACGCTGCCGATGGCGTTGATGGTGTGGGTTAACTGCCGCATCCGCGCGCTCAACTGCGCAAGCTCGGCCTTGCTCGTGTTCTCCTCGATGCCTTCGACCAGCGCCTCGATGAAGTCGTCGGCATCAGCTTTTCGCAGCATCCGCAATTGCAGCCGCTTGGGGCCCGGCATGTTTGCAATGACGTCGAACGTGGCGGCCCTTTCGTGCAGGTAGAGAGCCGCGACGTAGACTTTGATGAACAACATCGAGCGGAGGCCGAGGCCGTTTAACGCGAGCTCTTGCGCAGCTATTCGGGCGCTGTCGTCGAAACGTTGACCCTGCAGGGTGGCGGCGCTCGGCGCGGCGGTCAGCAGGCAGACGCAAACCAGGATTGCGCTTTTGCACAAGCGGCTCACTTCGAACAATCAACTGGCCTCTGGAGCAGCTTCAACACCCGCTGCTGATTGATGAAAAAACGCCACAGCGCGCGTGCGCCCACCGGCTGACAGCCGCGCTGGCGATTGAGGTGCCCGATATGGAATGCAAGCTTGTACTGCGCGAACAAGGTCTTGTATGCATTGCGCAGCGTGGTGTTGGCGTCCCAAATGTGATTGGCCTCGGCACCGACGCCGTTGACCTCGACAATCTGAAAATTTTCACCGCGCTGAAATTCGTCGAGCCGTTCAAAGCGGACGTCGAACCGGCCGAAATAAAAGTCCTTGATGCCGTCCGCGATTTCGTCGAATCGTGCCAGCAAGGTTGGCGTGACCCACTGTCGGCCATCGGTCAGCGTGGCCCCCAGCCGCAGGCTGCGCGCGAACGCGAGTACGACTGTTTCGCGAGACTTCGGGATCCAGTCGAGGCGGTCATGCTGCGCCTCCAGTTGCAACGTGCGACAGCGAGCAACAAGCGGGGCCGCGAGAATCAGTTCACGCAAATTCGACACGCCGTCGCCAATGACTTGCGCAGCCGCGCTGAGGTTCATTGAAAAAATATGGCCCGAGCGCTCCCCCGGCAGACGCACATAAAACACACCCGCTTCATGCTGGAGCGCAATCAACTTTTGCAGAACCATCGTTTCGCCGCGCGGAAAGGCGTCGATGTAGTCGAGCAAATCTGATTCGCAATAAATCGGGCGTACGCCGTAACCCTGATGGCCCCGGTCCGGCTTCGCCACCACCGGAAACCCAATCTTGGCGTTCTGCAGCGCACGCAATGCGACCTGCAATTCTTCGGCACTGCGATTCTGACCGGCCGACCGCGAACGCGTCAGCAACACATGCGGCGCAAACCACTTCACCGTTTCCGGGGCTACCTGCAACATCGCCTGATTTTTCGACTCACCGACCAATCCGCCGCATTCAAATGAGGGGTTGGCCGCCGTCGGCAGAGTGAAGCTACGGTAGCGCAGCGACAGCAGCAGCCACATCACCGCTACAGGCGCGTAAAACATCCACGCAGGCAATCGTTCAAACCAGCAGATCAGCGGCTTTGCGGGTGCTGCGATCGATGGCCGAGTTAAGGTGTCAGAGTGTGCCGTGCGCCCCGCATCGCCACCGTAAATGGCGGCATAGCTGGCTGCAGATTTCTGCGTACTGACCGCCCGAAGCTTCCACACCGCGACGGCGGCCAGCACCACGATCACCAGGCCGGATTTCCACGAAACTTCATGATGCATCAGGATATTGCCAAAGCCGAGCAAGGTCCCGAAAACAATCGCGGTCCACACGGCACCGGTCGATGACGCAAACCAGAAAAAACGATTGAATGGCAAACGCAAAAATCCGCAGGCTATGAAGGTCGGCGGCAGCATCCACGGCAGCAGGCGGCTCATGATGACCGCAGGCAGCAATCTCGGCCCCATCCATTCGCCCGCGCGTTTAACTTTAGGGCCATCGATCCAGCGCGACGCCCATTTGAAGCGGCTTGCCGAATAGCCCAGTCCATACAGACCAACGTCGGTGGTGACAACGCCAAAGTACACCGCCGTCGTGGCCAGCGGCAGCGACAGCATGTCGGACAGCGCGAGCATGACCGCGAACGCCGCTGCGCCCTCTTCAAGCACAAAAGTAATAAAAAAGATCGAGAACCACAGAAAAAGCGGATCGACGGAAAACCCGGACAGCGTCTGAAAAAGCGAATCGGCCGACATAAATGCAATTGCGGCCGTAGGCCAACCCTCATGAAACTCGACGAGCGTCAGCGGTTAACGAGGTCAGGTTCCAGCAAGGCCAAAACAACACACTAGTTACTACTGAAATTGTTGTACGTTTACAAAATATTACAAATAGATGCTGACCGCCACCTGAGTAAAGTCAGATTTGATACCGCCCGGAGTGAGACGCTTTTGCGGGCACAGGCCCTCGGCAACCATATTAAAAATGATTAACCGGCAGGAAAATTTGCCCATGAAAACCACCCTATGCTGTCCCACCTGATCGCCAAAACCAGAGCGTCAACTTCGCGCTATATGACGCGGCTAGCAGAGACTGAGCGTGAGTTGCTTCAGGCGCAAGCACTGCGCTTTCAGGTGTTCAACGTGGAGCTGGGCGAAGGGTTGGCCGAGTCGGTGGCGCTCGGTCTGGACGTGGATCGTTACGACGCGGCTTGCGACCATTTGCTGGTCATTGACACGACAACTGACGCGGTGGTCGGTACCTATCGATTGCAAACGGGTGAGCGCGCGCGGGAGCGTGATGGCTATTACTGCGAACGCGAATTTGACCTGACGCCGTTCGCGCCGCATCGCGCGCAGGTGCTGGAGTTGGGCCGCGCCTGTGTACACATTGATCACCGCAGCTTTGCCGTGCTCAACGCGCTGTGGCGGGCGATTGCGCTCTACGCACGGCAACGCGGATCGCGTTATCTGATCGGGTGCAGCTCACTCACCAGTCAGGACGAATCGGTCGGTGCCGCCAGTTATCTGTCGCTGCAAAAGCACCTCGCTCCCGAACCATTGCGCACGCTACCGCAGCCTCCTTATGTCTGCGACATGTCTGTGGTCGCGGCAAAGCCGCCGAAAATTCCCAAGCTATTGGCCGCCTATCTGGCGCTCGGCATCAAGCTCTGCGGCCCGCCCGCGATTGATCGCGAATTCAAAACGATTGATTTTTTAACGCTGTTCGATCTGGAACAAATCCGCATGGACGGCACGTCGGGTTGGATGCGCTTTGAGGAGTGAGCCTAAGCCTCCGCTCTCAAGCTTGGCTACGAGCTATGTCGGATGCGTTTACAGCTTTTCTATGAATCTACCATTTCATATGGGCTAGAGCAGAGAAAGCGCAAAAGTCAACTTTGTGAATAAATCGCTTATTGACCAAAACTAGCGGTCTTTTCATCGAAAAGCTGTAATTCAAGACTTGGCGGTGGCGAAGGCTAAACCTGAGCGGCGTAGACCATCCGAAACCAGCCATCTCACGCGTCGACTCATTGCGTGCGTCAATCACTCAAAGCAGTATTGACAGGATCACTTTGCGCGCCGCGTCACTGCGCAGATTTTCGGTTTACCAGAACAATTCCTACCGCAACAAATACAAGGGCCAGGACAAGTTTCGCGGTGACGACCTCGTTGAGCCATAGTGCGCCGAACAACAAAGCGAACATCGGCGTCAGAAAAACAAATATCGAAACCCTGGTGGCCGGGTAGCGCCCGAGCATCCACATCCACGCGAGATAGCTCATGAACGCCCCGACGACGGTTTGCAAAGCGAGCGATCCCCACGCGAATGCGCTGTAGTGAAAGCGCCACGTTTCGCCAAGCGCCAGCGACAGGAAAGGCAGCGCCACCGCGCTTACGGCGACCTGGTAGAAGAGCAATTTTTCAGCGGACGTTTTAGCAAGGCTGGTCGCCCGAATCACCACCGTCGTGAGGCCCCAGAGCATTCCTGCAAGCAGCGCGAGCGAGTCGCCGAGCCAAACGTCAGCACCTTGTGCCGCTGCCGTGAACCCTTCGCGCAACGCGAACAAAACGGCAACAAAAGCGCATGCCAAACCGAGCCACTGCGACGATCGCAGCCGCTCAGCTTTCACGAAGAACGGGAGCAATACCGCTACCCACAGCGGTGAGGTGTAGACGAACACCGTTAGCCGCGAAGCACTGGTGTATTTAAGTCCCACAAATAGCGCGGCGAACTCGGCGGCGAACAGCGCGCCCGCAACGAGTCCCGCGATCAACGACCCATCACGTTCGAACAGCCGAATGCCACGAACTACGCACCAAATCCACAAGATCACCGTTGCACCCGCGAAGCGAATGAACGCCTGCAATACGGGCGGAACCTCCGGAATCGTCGCCTTGACCAGCACCTGCTGAAAACCCCAGAACAGGCAGCACGCGAGCAGAATTGAGATCGCTAAAGTGTCGAGATGGTCTTTGCGGGCGGTCATATCGCCATTGTGCCGCCTGCGGCGCGCTCAGCGCGCGTAGTAGTTCGTTACTTTATCGGTTTGCGCAGGGCCTCAGTTTCGTGGCTCCGCGTACTTCTCCCTCGTCAAATTCATTGCTGCGATTTCGGCGTGATCGAGGCACGGGAGATCCCGCCACATTTGTGTAAAACTTTGTAAAGGTACTTTACTTTTTCAAAAAATAAGAGTCCGCAAATCAGCTAGCGGTCAGGTTGTATCGACAACATAGGTGACTCATTCAGATCAACGTTCCTCAGCCTTACGAGCGATTCATGGCCCTCCTGGAAGCCCCAGTCCACCGATGGATCATTCTGCACGCGCTTTTTTCACCCAGAATCGCTGGAGCCGAGCGGTATTGCCTCGATCTGGCAAACCAGCAGGCGGCACTGGGACATCGCGTTCACCTCGCAGGGATTTCCGGCTCACCCATGCGCGATGCGCTGGCCCCGGGCGTTTCCTTCCACGCCATTGATACGCCGCTTCTGCGCGGTTTGCGCATGGCGCATTTGATGAGTCGCCTGAAGGCGGACATCTGCCATGCGCATCTCAGCCCCGCCTGCAAGGCGGCGTCGCGCATTTCATCGGGCGTCACGAGAATTGCCACGCTACACGTCGGGTACAAAAAGCACCAGCACGGACAGTTGAACGGTGTGATCTGCGTCAATCGGGCTCAGTCATCGCGACTCAAGGATTTTCAGGGAACTGCGCGCGTGATTCCGAACTGGTTGACCAGCACCGAGCGCCGCAGCCAGTCGGCAATCAGCCTGCGTAGCGAGCTTGGCCTGCGCTCCACCCAGTTTCTGATCGGTGCGGTGGGTCGATTGCACGCCAGCAAAGGCATGGACGTGTTGATTTCGGCATTTAAGGCGACCGCGCCGCACGATGCGGCGCTCGTGATTGTGGGTGAAGGTCCCCAGCGCGCGGAGCTTGAGCGACTTTGCACTGGCGACAGACGCATTCACCTGATGGGCTATCGGTCAGACGTTCGTCGTTTGTTAGGCGACATCGACTTGTTCGTATCCCCATCGCGAGAGGAAACTTTTGGTCTGGCAATTCTGGAAGCGATGCACGCCGGCTTGCCCATCATTTCCACAGCCACAGAGGGGCCTAAGGAAATATTTGATCGTCAGGGTATTGAGTGGGTGACACCCGCATCCATCCCGGAGCTGAGTCGTTCGCTCGGTCGCGCCTTTACGCATCGAATTGATCAGGCGTTGTGCCGCGTGGAGTATGACCTCTCTCCATTTGAAGCTTCGCGCGCTGTGTCGACGGTCATGGACTTCTACCTGCATTCAGTACGGCAGCGACAGGAAAGCACGCGCGGCTTCAAGCCGCGTCCCGTTGTAGCCGCCGTTGTTTAAGCGGCCTCGCGCCGATTTCTGGCGCGTTGGAATTGCACCGATCGCGATTGAGGACTTGCCTGATGGCGCGGCGCTTAAGCAGATTCGACAGCGAATCACCTGGCTCCCCGACGCAGGCCCCTGGCGATATCTGGCCGATCCATTCGGGCTACAGCGCGACGACGCGCTGCACGTTTTTGTAGAGGCGTTCGACTATCAGACCAAGCACGCGGTCATCGAGCGGCACGAGCTCGGCCTCGATCTAAGCTGGCGCAGCAAGACGACAGTGCTGGCGCGCACATTTCACCTGTCCTACCCGTTCATCGTGGAACATGACGGTGAGACTTTTATGGTGCCCGAGAGCCACAAGGCGGGCGAAATCGCGCTGTATCGTGCACATGGCTCGTTGGACAACTGGGTTCGCGAAGCGCCGTTACTGAAAAATCTGACCGGTGCCGAGCCTTCGCTGATTCGCTATCACGGCCAGTGGTGGATGTTCTACACCGTCGTTGGCGCGCACGCGACTGACCAGCGCGAGCTTCACGTGGCCTACGCCAACGCGCTGACCGGCCCGTGGAAGACGCACTCACTTAATCCTGTGCTTACGGATCGCGCGGGCGCTCGCCCCGGCGGCTCGCCGTTCATCGCACATGACGGTGCGTTGATGTTGCCAGTTCAGGATTGCAGCGAAACCTATGGTGGCGCCATACGATTCCTGAGATTCACGCAGCTAAACGACAGTCGCATCGTCTTCGAACATACCGACGCCCGGTTTACCGGTGCGCTCGTTTCTGACGACTACCAGTCCGGCTTTCACACGCTGTCTTCCTTCGGTTCACTGACGTTGCTCGACGTCAAGCAAGTCCGTCGCTCGCGCGAAAAACAGTGGATTGACTTCAAGCGGCGCGCTCGCCGTCTGGTCGCCAACGTCGGGCTCTGACGCCGCACAAGCCGCGACGCGTCACGGCCATCGTGACACAACTCATTCAATGCAAACAAAGCTGGTCTGAACTGACTTAGGTGCAGCGCCCTCATTGAGTCGCGTGCAATCATCGGCTGCACCAACAGCTTTTATACGCAATGACCGTTGCATTTGAGCTAGCTCTACAAATAGGCTGTAGTCGACTTCTGGCACAACTCAACCTTAGCCCTTTTAAACAGGCGGTTTCCCCAAAAAGCCATCATTTGCATCGGGCGAGTCATTGACAGGGGCGACGCACATTTCGCACCGATTTATTGCGAACGAGCTTTTTTCGTGCACGAAGCGCGCTGAGCGGCTTGGATTGTTGCGCTCGCCCCGTTTTGCAGCAATGTAATTGCGTCGCTACCGCGAGATCACACAACTCGACAAGTGGCACGGCAATTGCGAAAGAGAGTGCAACCCACCCCTTACCGATGTGGGCGTTGTTTGAGACGTCGTTGTACCTGTACCTATACGCACACTTACCCAAATCATTAATTTAAACTGACCTTTCGGGAGAAAACGATATGCCACAAATCACCCGCCGCGGAGCGCTTAAGACGCTGACCGTCGCGCTCGTTTCAGCAAGCTTGTCCACACTCGCGCTTGCACAAGCCAAAGATCCAATCAAGGTCGGCATCCTGCACTCGTTGTCGGGCACGATGGCGATTTCGGAAACGGTATTAAAAGACGTGGCCCTGATGGCCATTGAAGAGATCAACGCCAAAGGCGGCGTGCTCGGTCGCCAGCTAGAACCAATCGTCGTTGACCCGGCCTCCAACTGGCCCTTGTTCGCAGAAAAGGCTCGCCAGCTGATCAGTAATGACAAAGTTGCGGTGACTTTCGGCTGCTGGACTTCGGTGTCGCGCAAGTCAGTGCTGCCAGTGTTTGAAGAGTTGAATAGTCTGCTGTTCTACCCAGTTCAATACGAAGGCGAAGAGCTGTCGAAAAACGTGTTCTACACCGGTGCTGCACCTAACCAGCAAGCGATCCCCGCTGTTGAATATCTGATGAGCAAAGACGGCGGCTCGGCCAAGCGCTGGGTGCTGCTCGGGACCGACTACGTTTATCCACGCACGACGAACAAGATTCTGCGTTCATTCCTGAAATCCAAAGGTGTGGCTGAGGCCGACATCATGGAGGAATACACGCCATTCGGTCATAGCGATTACCAAACCATCATCGCCAACATCAAGAAGTTCGCGTCCGAAGGCAAGAAGACCGCTGTGATCTCGACGATCAATGGCGACTCCAACGTGCCGTTCTATAAAGAGCTGGGCAATCAGGGCCTGAAGGCAACTGACGTCCCCGTCGTTGCGTTTTCGGTCGGTGAAGAAGAGCTGCGCGGTGTTGACACCAAGCCTCTCGTGGGCCACCTCGCCGCATGGAACTACTTCATGAGCCTGAAGAACCCGGCTAACTCGGAGTTCACGAAGAAGTGGGCCGACTACGCCAAGAAAAAGGGTATCGCTGGACACAAGGACAAGCCCTTGACCAATGACCCGATGGAAGCCACCTACATCGGTATCTACATGTGGAAACAGGCAGTTGAAAAAGCCAAGTCGACCGACACCGACAAAGTGATCGCAGCGATGGCTGGCCAGACGTTTAAAGCGCCGGGCGGATTTACGTCAACGATGGACACCAAAAACCATCACCTGCATAAGCCCGTCTTCATCGGCGAAATCAAGGCTGACGGTCAGTTCAATGTGGTGTGGAAAACACCAGGCCCAGTGCGCGCCAATCCGTGGAGTCCGTACATACCCGGCAACGACGTGAAAAAAGACGTGCCGGACGGCAAGACGAAAATCTAGTAGCGAAGTCTCAGGGTTGATTTAACAGTCAAACCATCCTCCGTGAGCCGGGCGCACACTGCACTTACCGCAGCAGGGGCCCGGCATTTTTTTGATCGCTAAGCCAGTCGCACTATCAAGTGCATTGGCGCAGTGATTGCAGCCGTCGTCGGGAGACTCATTTGTTACGTCGCATCACTCTCTATTGTTTGCTGTTGTGCGCCTGGTTATTGGCCGTATCGACGGCGAGTGCGCTGTCTCCAGAATCGGCAAAAGCCATCGCGGTCGGCGAAAACGATGACCGTATCAAGGCGCTATCCGCTGCGCTCGTCACGCCTGACGACAACCTCTCCAGTCTTGTCGACGCTCTGCTCGGCGACAACGCAAAAATTGCGGGCGATCAAGTGCTAATCGTTAGCGACGGCAAAGCCATTAACGCCGCCACTGGCACTGAGGTGCCACTCCCAGCTGCGGTCGAAGATGTGGTCAACAACAACCGCATGCGCAGCGAGCTTGAAGCCGCCAAAGCCGCCTTTGGATTATTTTCAGAAAGCCTTCGCGTGCGTAACAACGCGATTACCGAACTCAGAGAGTCCGCAGACGAGAGCAAACTGCCCCTCATTGATCGCGCGCTCACCAAGGAAACTGATGCGTCGCTCAAGGCGAAACTCGAACAATTACGCGCCGCGATGCTCATCGCGTCCAGCGACAAGCAGAAGCGACTCGATGCGATTGTCGCGCTCACGGCCAGTGCACAGCCGAGCGTGAAATCGATGCTTCAGGAGCGTATGAATGCGGGCGGTGAAACCGATCCTGAAGTGCGCGCAGCGCTGTCCGCTGCGATCAAGACTGTTGAGGCTCGTCTGGCATGGGGCGAACGTCTCGGCGTAGTTTTCACAGGTCTGAGTTTGGGCTCTATCCTGTTCCTCGTCGCGCTCGGTCTTGCGATTACCTACGGCCTCATGGGCGTCATCAACATGGCGCACGGCGAGCTGTTGATGATCGGGGCTTACGCGACCTATCTCGTGCAAAACGTGTTTCGCAAAATCATGCCCGGCGCGTTCGATTACTACATCATCGCCGCGATTCCCTTGTCGTTTCTCGCGGCAGCCCTGGTTGGAGCATTTCTCGAGCGCACGGTCATTCGCTGGCTGTATGGACGCCCGCTGGAAACCTTGCTCGCTACGTGGGGCATTTCGTTGATGCTCATCCAACTGGTTCGAACCTTCTTCGGCGCGCAAAACGTGCCCGTCGAAAACCCGTCGTGGCTGTCGGGCGGTGTACAGGTGTTGCCGAATTTAACGCTGCCGTACAACCGCATCGCCATCATCTTTTTCGCGTTTTTCGTGCTTGCAGCCGTATCGCTGCTCATCAGCAAAACACGCCTTGGCCTCTTCGTTCGCGGTGTTACGCAAAACCGCAGCATGGCAGCTTGTATGGGCGTGAATACAGCGAAGATCGACACTTACGCATTCGCGCTCGGCGCTGGCATCGCAGGGCTCGCGGGCTGCGCGTTGTCGCAGGTCGGCAACGTCGGCCCCGATCTCGGTCAGGGCTACATTGTCGACTCATTCATGGTGGTAGTTCTCGGTGGCGTGGGTCAATTAGCGGGCACGGTATACGCGGGCCTTGGCCTCGGTGTACTCAACAAATTCCTCGAAGGCTGGACGGGCGCGGTGCTGGCAAAAATCATCGTGCTCGTGTTCATCGTCGTCTTCATTCAACGTCGCCCACAAGGCATATTCGCCCTCAAAGGCCGCAGCGCGGAGGCTTGATATGAGCACGACTTCGCTTCCCTCCTCTCCGGTCGCATCCATCGCGCCACCCGTCCCGTCGCTGTTGAGCCTGCGTGGCAAGATCGTCGTCGCCGCCGTTCTCGCGATTCTGGTGGTCGTCATTCCCGTGTTAAACGTGATGGTTCCAGAGGCCAGCACGTTTCACATGTCGGACTACGCCGTGTCGCTGCTCGGAAAAATCATGTGCTACGCCATCTGCGCGCTGGCAATGGATTTGATCTGGGGCTACACCGGCATTTTGTCGCTCGGACACGGCCTGTTCTTCGCGCTCGGCGGCTATGCAATGGGCATGTACCTCATGCGCCAGATCGGGCGAGACGGCGTGTATCACAGCGACCTGCCGGACTTCATGGTGTTCCTCGACTGGAAGACTGCACCTTGGACGTGGGCGGGCAGTGAGTCGTTCATCTTTCAAATGATTCTTGTTGTCGCCGTACCGGGATTGTTGGCCTTCATCTTTGGCTACTTCGCGTTCCGCTCACGCATCAAAGGCGTGTATTTTTCGATCATCACGCAAGCGCTGACGTTTGCCGCAATGCTCCTGTTCTTCCGCAACGAAACAGGCTTCGGTGGCAACAACGGTTTCACCGATTTCAAGCGAATCCTCGGGATTCCGACTGCAACGCCGTCTATGCGCGTCACGCTGTGCGTGCTTACGGGACTCGTCTTGCTCGGCTTCTACCTGATGTCTAAAGCGATCATCGCGAGCAAGTATGGGCGCGTTTTGCAGGCTATCCGCGACGCTGAAGGACGTGTGTTATTCACGGGTTACAACACGCTTTGGTACAAGCTCTCGATTTGGACGTTGTCCGCGATGATGTGTGGTGTGGCCGGTGCACTGTATGTTCCACAAGTCGGCATCATCAACCCTGGCGAGATGAGCCCGGCGGCGAGTATCGAAATCGCGATCTGGACGGCTGTAGGGGGTCGTGCAACGCTGATCGGCCCAATCATCGGCGCGTTCTTCGTGACCGGCGCCAAGAGCTGGTTCACCGTCGCCTTCCCTGAATATTGGCTGTATTTTTTGGGCGCGCTGTTCATTTCAGTGACACTCTTCCTGCCACAAGGCATTGTCGGTCTGGTGCGCAAATTGGCGGCTAAAGGCGCTTCCAAATGACGCCCGATCTGCTTGAGGAAGGCGCAAAGCGACGCGAGGCCTACATCGCGCGACTGGAAGGCAATCGTGCCCCCGGCGAGTCCGGCGGACAGGCTGCGAGCTTTGGTCATGTGGTCAGCTCCGACGTCGTCGATACCAGTAATGGGGGCATTCTGTATGTCGACGACATCACTGTTTCGTTCGACGGCTTTCGCGCTCTCAACAAGTTGACGCTAAACATCGCTGTCGGTGAGTTGCGCTGCATCATTGGGCCTAACGGTGCTGGTAAGACCACGATGATGGACGTGATTACCGGCAAGACGAAGCCGGACAGCGGTCGCGCATTCTTCGGCACCAATATCGATTTACTGCGCCTGCGCGAGAGCGAAATCGCCAGTCGCGGGGTCGGTCGCAAGTTTCAGAAACCCACCGTCTTTGAGCAACTCAGCGTATTCGAAAACCTCGAACTCGCGCTCAAAATGGATCGTCGTGTTCGTGCCTCGTTGATGCACAAGCTCACCTCCGCCGACTATGACCGCATCGCCGAAATGTTGAAACTCATTCACCTGCGCGACAGCGGTTCACGCACGGCGGGTGATCTCTCGCATGGTCAAAAGCAGTGGCTGGAAATCGGCATGCTGTTGATGCAGGATCCCAAGCTTTTGTTGCTCGATGAACCTGTCGCTGGCATGACCGACGAAGAGACAGAACGGACCGCAGAGCTCTTCCTGTCGCTCGAAGGCTCACACTCGTTGGTGGTCGTTGAACACGACATGAAGTTCATCGGCGAACTGGTCAACGGCGGCCAGCGAGAGAAGAAAAAAATCGTGACGGTGCTTCATGAAGGCAGCGTACTCGCGGAGGGTGCGCTCGCTGATGTGCAAGCGAATGAGCGCGTGGTGGAGGTTTATCTTGGGCGTTAAACCTTCTTGTAGGAGCGGCTTGCCGCGACCCACATTTCCACCAACACCGTTGGTCGCGGCAAGCCGCTCCTACA
>JANXNI010000087.1 GCA_025354165.1 Burkholderiales bacterium
TTTTGTTATTTTTTATTTTTGAATCTTTAACGCCAAAAGGCGGTGGTAGGACGTGGCGGGCTCGAACCGCCGACCAACGGATTAAAAGTCCGCTGCTCTACCAACTGAGCTAACGTCCCGAAGCCTTCCATTATAGCCAGAGTTTTTTAGTTTTGGCAAACCGGCGTGGGCCTTAAGCGCTAGGCCATTCGGCGTTTCATAAAACGCATGAGTCCGCCGATGAGCGGCAGCTTTTCGTAAAGCTCTTCTGCGGCGTCCCAGTAGTCGCGGTGATAGCAGACTTTGTTCTGCGCGTCGAACCGCAAATGCGAGCCGCCACGAATGGCTTGCTCGACATCTGGTTTGTACTTTTTGATGCGAAACCGGAAATCCCAGGTCAGGAAGGCTTCGCCGCCTTGCTCGATGCGAGCGTGTACAAAGAAGCGAGGCTCAGCGAGCGGGCCGAACATGTGAGCGAAGACGTGTTCGATCTCTTCCACGGTGTGGACTTCGTTGAACGGATCTTTGAAATAGGCGTCGGAGGCGTAGAAATTGCGCAGTTGCGGGACGGTGGCTTCGGTGACGGTTTCGAAGTATTCGACCAGTTTGTTCAAACGCTCAGTCATAAACCCGTCGATTTTTTGATGAGCTTGAAATACGTTTTATAAGGCAGCAGGCGCATGAACTTGAGTTGCCGCGTGAACGCTTTCGGAAAATGGATTTCGAAATCCCCCGCCTCATAGCCTTTGATCATTTCGGATGCCGCTTCTTCCGGCTCGATCAGATGCGGCATTTTGAAATCATTGCCTGCGGTGAGCGGCGTTTTCACAAAGCCGGGATTGACGACCGAAACGCCGATGCCCTTCTCGCTTAGATCCATGTAGAGCGTCTCTGCGAAATTGATCATCGCAGCTTTGGACGGGCCGTAAACCAGCGCCTTGGGCAGGCCGCGATAGCCCGCGACCGACGACACGATGCTGATGTGCCCTGTCGCCTGCTTGAGGAAATATTTTGATAGCAGCGCGCTGGCGTTCATTGCGCCGTACACATTGGTTTGCATCATGTCGTGGATGGCTTCGTCGTTCAAATCCCACGCTCGCATGGCGCGATAAGTCCCTGCCATGATGACGCCGAGATCAAGGCCACCCCAGCTATGGTGAATGCTGTCGAGGGCGGCAGCCATCGCGGCGTTATCCGTGATGTCGAGCGGCAAGCGCAGTGCGTGCGGCTGCAGGCCGAACGCCTCATCCAGCACCTCTGCACGACGCGCGGACACGGCAACGTGCGCGCCTCTGGCGAGCAGCGCATCGGCGAGCGCTTTACCAATACCCGTCGACGCGCCGATGATCCAGACACGTTGTTTGGACCAGTCGCGGATCGGTGGATTGAGCGTACTCATTGTTTGTTGAACGTGATGAGCACTTCACCGAGCCTGAATCCAAATTTTGAGAACACGGCGCGATTCATCATGACTTTGTCGTCGAGCTGCCACATCCAGTCGTCGAAGTCGACGTTGTAAACCTTATCGTCCACCGGAAGTGCGAGCACGTATTTCCAGTTGAGCGCGTTGCCTGCGGCCAGACCGACGGCTTCGCCCACGACGTCTGCCGCTGTGCCGATGTAGCGGTCACCTTGTTTTTTGATGGTCCAGATGCGGCGCTCTTTTTTGCCATCAGCGTAGGTGAAGTCTTCGTTCAATGTGCCAGTGTCGCCGACCCAGGTGCAGGTCATGTCGACCGTCATGCGGCGAATGACTTTGCCCGAACGATCCTGCACGACACCATGCGCAATGATTCGACCATTGAAGTATTCGCGCAGGTCGAACTTGGGTTTCTCCTGCGCGTAGTCTGTGACTTGCACCGAGGCGCAGCCGGCAATCAGCAGTGCTGCGATTGCGAAAATGAATGAACGAATGATGTGTTTCATGATGTACCTCTAAACCGTATTCAAAAGCGACGGTGAATTTTCCAGAGCAGTGCCAGCGCGCATAGTTTGAGCGCGCAGGGCAGGAGTGTGTACGCAAGCGTCAGCGCAGCGACGTTCGAGGCAGGTTCGCCCGAGCGATAGCCAAATGCGCTGATGACGGGCAACGCAAGACCCGCCGCGAGAGCAAGGTTCGCTTTCGTCGCGAACGTCCAGATGCCGAAATAGCTGCCGGTTTTTTCCCGTGCATTTTGCTTGTCAATAGCATCAGCCAGCAGTGCGGGCGGCAGCGCCAGATCGGCTCCGAGCGCAATGCCGCTGGCGATACAAACAACGAGAAATGCAATGCGATCTCCCTCGCCAAAGCTTGCTGTCCAGAAAAATGCCAGTACCGCCAGAATCATGCCGATACCCCACGCTTGTACTTTGCCTAGTCGTGCGGCGAGCGCCACCCACAGCGGCATGGCGACTGCACCGGCAAGAAAATAGCTCACCAGAAATACCGGCTCCCAGTCTTTCGCGCGCAGCACGTCGTCGATGAAAAAAAGCAGTAGCGTCGCCGGGATCGCCGAGGCAATTCCATTGAGCGCGAACACGGCCAGCAGCGCGACGAAGCGGCGATCTTTGAGTACGCCGAGAAGGGGCACTGGTTGACCGTTGTCGTGAGCCAGTTTCGCCTCACGTAAGCGCCACAATACCAGCAGCGCAGCAAGTAACACTACAACAAAGACCCACGAGAACCGAGCGAGTCCCAAGCCGCTCTGACTGGCCAGCGCCGACGGTAACGCGGCGGCAATCAGCACACCGACCAAACCCACGGCCTCCCGACTCGCCGTGAGTCTTGTGCGCGATGTCGTGTCGGGCGGAAGCTCTGCACCCCAGGCGCTGTAAGCAATCGTTGCGAGGCTGAAGCCGAGATACACAAGGATCAGCGACCCTGTCAACCAGCCCCACAGTGGCACCGGAGCAGCGAGCGGGTTGAGCAGACCAAGCATGCCCAGCGTTAACGCGACGGCGGCCATCGCCACGGCCATAAATCGGGTGTTCAGTCGATCTGACCAGCGCCCCAGCAGGGGGTCAATAAACGCATCGGCAAACCGCAACACCAGCAGCAAACCGCCCATCGCACTCAACGACAATCCCAGCTCTGCGTAGAGCTTTGGCACATGCACGTAGATAGGCAGCGCAGCCATCGCGAGTGGGGCCGCAAACAGGCTGTAGCGAACAAGCTCGCGCTGGGTGACTTGTTGCACGGATCTGCGACTTTCGACCGCGACTATGGCTTACCAAGCAAGCGATCCCGCATGTCGGGTTGCGATGATTTTTCGCTGAGCCAGATGCCGAAAAATGCATCGGCAAACGCCGCATCTGCGACCTCGCCCCGGTAGGCTCCGTTGTAAAAGAACTTCGCGGTACGTGTGGGTGTCGCCACGCCAATGAGGCGGTCGCCCTCTTTCACGTCGGCAAAAACGCGCTGCATTTCGGTGCGCCATTTCGGATAAACCGCATCACTGCCGGTGCCCTGTTCGCGCATCTCGTCAATGCTGCGCTCAGCCAACTGTTTTGCGGAGAAGTTGCGCAAATAATGAATATCGAGCAGATAGGGCTTGGTCCGATCAAACGATGAACCTTCGGGCGTCCACAGGTATGCGTTGTAAATCTGAAAACCAAACATACGCAGCAGGCCGCCGCCAACTGCCTTCAGGGCTGGCATACCAGCAGTAGCTTGCGCAGGGAGCGTCGGTGCCGCGACCTGCCCCATCGCTTGCTCGCTTCCAATTGCAAGCAGAATGCAAAGCAAAGGAGCAGCGAAAACTGTCTTCCGAACCCTAGCGAACGAGTGTGTATTGACCAACATTGATGCTCCCTGCTTCAAAACCTGCAATACAGTAGGCGAGGTAAAACCGCCAAAGTTTCACAAAGTTAACCGAAAACCCCTGCGCCGTGATGTCGTCATGTCGCGCATCGAATTGTCGCAGCCAGCGGCGCAATGTTTCAGCATAGTCGAGTCCGAATTCGTACTCCGTCGAAACCGTCAATGCTTTGCTTTTTGCCTTCTCCATAAAGCGCTCTGGCGAAGGCAACATGCCACCGGGGAAGATGTATTGCTGGATGAAGTCGCTCGTTGATTCATATTGCGCAAAGCGGCTCTCATCGATGGTGATCACCTGCACGCAGGCGCGTGCACCGGGTTTCAGCGCTGCCTGCACGGCGGTGAAATAGCTGTCCCAATACTTCTGGCCGACGGCTTCGAACATTTCAATCGAGGCGACGCCGTCGAAACTGGAGCCGAAGCGTTTGCCCACATCGCGGTAATCGCAGAGCGCGAAATTCACCTGATCTTTGAGGCCCGCATCGGCGATTCGTTTCTCGGCAAACTCAAGTTGCGACGGCGAGAGCGTGATGCCTGTGACGCGTACGCCCCGAGACTTTGCAGCGTATTCGGCGAAGCCGCCCCAACCGCAACCAATTTCCAGAATATGGCCACCGACCGGTGGATTTATTTCGGCGAGGATGCGCTCGTATTTGGCGATTTGCGCTTCGGCGAGATCACCGCTCATGTTGCCATTGAAAATGGCCGATGAGTAGGTGAGCGTTGAGTCGAGCCACACGCTGTAAAAATTGTTGCCAAGATCATAGTGCGCCTCGATGTTTTTGCGCGCCTGCTTTTTGCTATTAGTTCGCAACAAATGGCGCAGCTTGAACAGCCATCCCTTCCAGCCTTTGCCGTAGAACGCAGGCATCAGTTCATTCTGGTTTTTGGCGAGCAGCGTGAGCAAGGCGACGAGATCGGGCGAGTCCCAAGCACCGTTGAAATAGCCCTCGCCGAAGGCGACGTCACCGCCGGTGAGAATTTGCGTGCAAATTCCCAGATCGAAGATTTCAATGTGAGCGTGAATGCCATGCATATCCGTGCCGAATTCATGGCGGCTTTTGTCCGGCAAGATCGCGGTGATTCGCCCGTGGCGCAGGCTAGCGAGCAATTTGAACAGGACGCGTGCTGCAATCGGCAAGGACGCTGGTAAGACGGAAAGAGTGGTGTCGGATGATGCTCTCATGAGCGCGAAATTCCTGTCATTTTGGAGCGGAGTTTTCCGAAAAATGGCACGCGCTTGGCGAAGAGTCGCAGCGCGTGCCAATGAATACGTGCCACAACGGCGAGCGTTTGCAGCGGGAAGCGGAGCACGGCGCGGCGCAGATTGGCGCGCGTGAGCGGTTGTGCCAGACCTGAGATGTGCGTGTTGAGCAGCGAGCCTTGACCGTCGTCATAGTCGATGCGGGCGAGCCAGCGGTCTTCGCCGAAGTTGAAGCGGAAGCTGTATTTGCCGCGCACTTTGTTGAATGGTGAGACGTGCAACTCCTTGGTTGCGGTGAGCAATTCGCCTGATCGAATGCTGTCGCCCGACGTTGGCGTCAGCAAATAGCTGTGCGATTCGCCGAAGGTGTTATTCACCTCAACGAGGACTGCGCACACTTCACTGGAGATGCGACGACAAACCCAGAAGCTCACAGGATTGAACACGTAGCCGAGCATGCGCGGAAAGGCGTGCAGGTCGACGCTGATGTCGTTGGTTTTGATACCGTTGGCCATCAAGACATTGCGAATCCACGCGAGGCAAGACGAGCCATCTCGTGCGCCATGATCGCGCTCCTGAAACGACACGAGACCACGCTGATTGACCGCCATCTGTTCGCCAACGCTGCCGAGCTTTCCGAGCGGAATGCGCAGGCAAAACAGCGGATAGGTGAAGCTGTGATTGACCGGTCGCAACCGCTCATGCACGACCTCACCGACAATGATGGCGGCAGAGGTCATTCGGCCGCCAGCTCCAGCACAATTTCATTTTCAGCTGAACCAATGAGCTGCACCACATCAAGTGCGGAGGACAAACCATCCTCATGGAATCCGTCCTTTAACCATGCGCCCGCGTAGTAAGTCTGGTTCTCACCCTGCAGTTCGGTGATCTGTTTTTGCGCGGCAATCGCAGTCTGATTCAACAGCGGATGCCAGTATTCAAACTCTGCAAGAACCGTCGATTTTTTGGGTTCGACGGGTGGATTGAGCGTCTCGAACAATTGCGTCTTGAAAGGCAACGGTTGCAACAAATTCATCCAATAGGTGAGCGCAACGGGGCGCACGTGATCGGCGTCGTTCACCTGCAAATAGTTCCATGCCGACCAAGCCTTGCGGCGGCGCGGCATCAGGCCGGCATCGGTGTGCAGAACACAGCGATTGGGCTGATAACGAATGGCGGAAAGCGCGGCGCGCTCAGCGTCCGTTGGATGCGCGAGCATCCGCAACGCCTGATCGCTGTGACAAGCAAGTACTACCGAGTCAAAATGTTCATGGCCACTTGCAGTCGCAAGTTCGACAAAACCGACGCCGCGAACGATTCGCTGCACAGGCGTAGCGATTCGAGCGTCGCGCAAACTGGAAACAATGCGCTCAACATAAGTTTTTGCGCCACCGCGAACGGTCATCCATTGCGGTCGATTGGTCACGCGCAATAGGCCGTGGTTGTGACAAAACCTTAGTAGCATCGGCAGCTCAAAATCAAGCACGTCGCCACGAGGGCTGGACCAGATTGAGCCCACCATCGGCCAGATGTACCAGTCGAACAATTGCGCTGAGAATTTTTCTTTCGCGAGAAATTCGCGAACGGCCATTCGCGGCACCGTATCCGCCAGCACCATCGCGGTCGCCATGCGATTGAAACGAACAATGTCTGCCAGAAAGCGCAAAAACTTAGGCTTCAACGCGTTCGTGGGTTGCGCGAAGAGCGAGGCGAAACTAGTGCCCGACCATTCGATATTGTCAGCGTCGGCGCGCACCGCGAACGACATGTCGCTCGGCGCGAGATCAACACTTAACTCGGCAAACAGTTTGAGCAGGTTCGGGTAGGTGTGATCGTTGCACACCAGAAAGCCGGTATCAACGGGCGCAGTCATGCTGTCGAGCGTTACGTCAACGGTGTGGGTGTGGCCTCCGAAATAATCTGCGGCTTCAAAAAGCGTGACGGCATGCCCCGATTTTTCGAGGTAGTGCGCCGCGCCCAAACCAGAAATGCCAGCGCCGACGATGGCGATGCGCATGATGACTCCAAACCGTACGAGTTGCTATTGATGCATCTCGTACGTCGTTGCGCGGCTGTTGGTTTTCCCAATTTTTATTAGCCGCCGAATACTCCCTGCAAAGTCGCTAAAGTTTGGCCAGCTTCCCCCGCCCATAAATCTCGGCGTACGCCGAGTGATTGTGAATGGCTTCAAAATTTTCGCTGGCGACCATGAAATCACCGACCTGGTCGTGCGACTGACAGGCCAGCGCGATGTCACGCACCAGATCTTCCACAAATTTCGGATTGTCGTACGCGCGCTCGGTGACGAATTTCTCGTCGGCACGCTTGAGCACACCGTAAAGCTCGGACGAGGCTTCACGCTCGGCAATATCAATTAAAGAATCAATTGACAGCTCCGTAGTGCCCTCGGCGCGAATGGTGATGTGCGAGCGCTGATTGTGTGCGCCGTAGTCGGAAATTTTCTTCGAACAAGGGCACAAGCTGGTGACCGGTGCGACGACTTCGATGGTCAATCGCGATCCGAGCGCAGCGGTCGTCTCAACGATCATTTTGACGTCGCTATCGAGCAGGCTTTCCACACCCGAAACTGGCGCAGCTTTGCGCCGGAAGTACGGGAACGACATTTCCAGATAGCTGGTTGTAGCGTCAAGCCGTTCGCGCATGAGTTTTTCCATATTCAGGAAACTCTGTGAGCTGATGGGCGCGCGTTGCTCTTCCAGCAACTGGATGAAGCGTGACATGTGCGTGCCTTTAACCTGCTCCGGCAAACCGACATACATGGCAAACGTCGCGACGGTGCCCTGCACTTCTCCAGCAGCCGTGACGATCTGCATCGGATAGCGCAGCGCTTTGATGCCAACGCGTTGAATCGGCAGATGCCGGGCGTCCGGCAGCGACTGCGTGTCGTCTAGCGTTTGTGGGGGAGTCGCGGGGTACAGCGCGCGGTCAAAAGCGTTCATGGATCAATTTTAGCGGGCGCGCGAGCCTATTGGCGCTGCGCGATTAGCGCTTCAATTCGTTGCACAAACTGGGCACTTTGGGGCTCCACGCCACTTTCAAAGCTCTCAACCCGTTTGCCAGAGCGATCAATCAGGTATTTGTGGAAGTTCCACTGCGGTGCGACGCCTGTAGCGGCGACGAGACTGGCGAATACGGGATCTTTGCTCAAAGGCATCGTTTCGACCTTGGCAAAGACGGGGAAAGTGACGCCGAAATTGGCCTGGCAAAACTCGGCGATTTTCTTGTTACTGCCCGGCTCTTGTCCACCGAACGAGTTAGACGGAAAACCGAGGACGACCAAACCACGGTTTGCATACTTTTTATACAGCGCCTGCAAACCTTCGTACTGGCCGGTGTAGCCACATTCGCTGGCAGTGTTGACGACCAGCACGACGCGGCCCTCGTATTGGCACATCGACTGCGCTTTGCCGCCAGTCAAGGGTTCAACCGTGTGGTTGAGCACCGGAGGGCACGTTCCAGCGGCAAATACCGACGTTGCCGACAGTGCCGTCAAAACGCCGAGCAAATGACTTAATGTTTTCATGTCCTAGACAATATCATGTTCTTGTCCTAGACTGCACATGGTTTCGCTGATTGCGATTTGGTTCCCGAGTCTTCACGAATCCGCCTTCTCGTTCTCAACTATGACCCCTTCGACTGAAATCGCCTTAGTCACCCTGGCGCCACCCAGTATCGCGTCGCACCTCTCGATTGCTGCGGTGGAGCGCGACACGGGCCTGTCGAAGGACGTTTTGCGCGTGTGGGAGCGGCGCTACGGGTTTCCGGTTCCCGAGCGTGATCCGAATGGCGAGCGGCTATATCCGCTGCCGCAGGTGGAGCGGCTACGCACGATCAAGCGACTCATGGATGCGGGACATCGGCCCGGGAAACTGCTGGCTTTGTCGGAGGCTGACCTCGACACGTTGGCAAATCGCCAGACGCGGCCCCGTCGTGGTGACGAGTCCGGTGACTTGCTTCGGCAGATTCTTGATTTGGTACACAACCACGATACAAGCGGCTTGCGTCAGATTCTCAGCCTGTCGCTGATGAAGGACGGCTTGCAGGACTTCGTGATCGAGACAGTGGCACCGCTCAACCGCGCCGTCACCGAGGCATGGATGCGGGGCGATGTAGAAGTGTTCGAGGAGCGCGCGTATACCGAACAGGTGCAGACGGTGCTGCGCGCGGCGATGTTGCCTGCGGTGAACAGCATGCAGCCGCCTCGCATCGTGCTGGCGACGCTGCCGAATGAGGTGAATGCGCTCGGTTTGCTGATGGTGGAGGCCTTGTTAGCCCCGGAGGGCGTGCAATGCGTGTCGCTGGGAACACAGGTGCCGATTCCTGAAATTGCGGCGGCTGCGGTGGCATTTGGGGCCGACGTGGTGGCGCTGTCCTTCTCGGCGTCGTTTAGCTCGAAACAGGCGGTGGCGAGCCTTGAATCATTGCGCTCCGTTATTCCGGATACGACTGCGATCTGGGTCGGCGGAGAGCTGATTCGCCGCATCCGGCGTGATATTCCGGGGATTACGCCAACCGGCACGCTCGCCGACATGCTGGCGGCGTTGCGGCAGTGGCGGGTAGAGCGGGTTGTTTCGTGAAGGCACTACCGTAGACGCATCGGGCAATCGAGAGACAAACCCGAAACCCCTACTGTCGCGTATACGAGTAAAATCAATCGATTCAAACGCGCCGGCATCCTTGCCGCAAGCGCCACCGCAAAAGGCTTCCGCCATGCTCTACGCTGAACTATTCAAAGACCTCGAAACCGTGCGCTGGAGCATGTCCACTGACGTGCCGTGGGATTCCTTTGACGCGTCCAAACTTACCGAGGAACAGGCGCAAACGATTCGCCTGAACGCGATTACGGAATGGTCGGCGCTGCCCGCGACCGAGATGTTCCTGCGCGACAACCGCAATGACAGCGATTTCTCGGCGTTCATGTCGATCTGGTTCTACGAGGAGCAAAAACACTCGCTCGTGTTGATGGAATATTTGAAGCGCTTCCGGCCTGATCTGGTGCCGACCGAGGCTGAGCTTCACAACGTGCGCTTTGAGTTTGACGTGGCGCCTCAGCTTGAGACGCTGATGATGCATTTTTGCGGGGAAATTCGACTGAATCACTGGTATCGCCGCGCTGCGGAATGGCATGACGAGCCGCTGATCAAGCACATCTACGGCCTGATCGCCAAGGACGAAGCGCGCCATGCGGGCGCTTATCTCAAATACCTGAAGCAGGCGATTGCTCGCGCTGCGGTCGACAAGGTCAACGAGGTGAAGGCGGGTTTCGCGAAGATTGGCTTCCTGATGGCGGCGAGCGGTCGTGCAGGCAAGCCGATGCATCCAACCAATCTGCACGTCAATCAATCGCTGTTCCCGAACGACACGGTGCAGAGCAAATTGCCCGATCCAGAATGGCTGGAGCGCTGGCTCGATACGCAAATCAACTTCGACAAAGAGTGGGAAGGCAAAGTAGTGAAAATGATCCTGCACAACCTGTCGTCGCTGTTTGGCAAGAGCCTCGAATCGCTGGGTGATTTGAACAAATACCGAAAGACTCTGCTCGCCACGGCTTAATAGCTTTTCGCTGTGATTACCACTGCATACGGGCTAGTCGTCTCTATTGACCTAAGTCGATAAGTACCGTTTTAGGCAGCTAGCCCCTGTTTAGCATGACGTTTATGGAAAAGCTGATGAACCTCATGCAGTTTGCACGACGGTCAATCCAGGCTTTGGCACTTCGAATCACGCATAATTCACCCCGAAGTCGGCTGGGCAGTCGCCGGTCGCCACACGCAAGTGAGGTGACGGGAGGAAGGTCCGGGCTCCGAAGAGCAGGGTAATGGCTAACGGCCATCCGTCGTGAGGCGAGGACCAGGGCCACAGAGACGAGCGTATTAAGTTACGGTGAAACGCGGCAACCTCTACCCGGAGCAATATCAAA
>JANXNI010000097.1 GCA_025354165.1 Burkholderiales bacterium
TGCGGAGCCGCCGCCGATGATCATTTTGGGTTTGACCTCGTGCGCTTTGGCGCGCATCTGGTCGTAGTCGATCACTTCGTCTTGGGTCAAACCGTACGCATGCGGCGTGAACCATTTGCCGCTCATGTTGAGCGCCATGCCGTGCGTGAGGTGACCGCCTTCAGCAAGCGAAAGCCCGAGGAAGGCATCGCCTGGTTGCAGAAGCACGAAGTAAATCGCGGCGTTGGCTTGCGCGCCGGAGTGCGGCTGAACGTTGACGAACTTGGCACCGAACAGTGTTTTCAGGCGATCAATCGCGAGCGTTTCGGCAATGTCAACAAACTCACAGCCACCGTAGTAGCGACGACCGGGATAGCCCTCGGCGTATTTATTAGTGAGCTGCGAACCCTGCGCTTCCATTACGGCCTTGCTGGCGTAATTTTCGGAAGCGATGAGTTCGATGTGGTCTTCTTGACGCTGGTTTTCTGACTGGACGACCGCGAAAACTTCGGGGTCAACCTGAGCCAGTGAGGAGACAAAAAATTCGGGGCGCGCATTCATGGGCAGAGTCCTTTTTGAGTGGAGTTTGATGCCCAGGCGGACGGCTAAATCACATCCCGAAATTTCGGGATGGAAAGCATGCTTCCTGAGGGTGGCTCCCTCTCAGACGACACTCGATTTGAGCGACGCTTACGCCAGTTACACGC
Organism: Burkholderiales bacterium; assembly: GCA_025354165.1. Taxonomy (GTDB): domain Bacteria; phylum Pseudomonadota; class Gammaproteobacteria; order Burkholderiales; family Casimicrobiaceae; genus Casimicrobium. Next base: position 687 of record JANXNI010000097.1, read on the forward strand.
TTATTGGAATTATAGTTGGAGGTGGATCGCGCGGTGATCAGCTTTTTCCTGAAACAACGGCTGCGTATGGGCTATACGCGATAATCGTCGTTTATCGATAAGTGCAATAAATTAGCATTAGCCCTTGTACAGCGGCGTTTTCAGCGAAAAGTTGAGTGATTTTTTTGCCGTTGTACTCATTGAATTTTGGCCGCTAATCCTCAATGAATTTTTGCCGTCATCCTCGCTAAAGGCGAGGATCCAGACGGTGGCGGTGGCTCAGGTCGTTGATGCGCAGATACGTGTGTTTGTCTGGATTCCCGCCTGTTGGAATAGCTGCTGGGATTTTGCTTGTGGGCGGGGCGAGAATGACGGCGGAAGCGAGGGTTTAGCGCAGAACCCAGAGGCAAATTGCTGCCACCAGCGTCGGCGGCAGCGCAGCGAGCAGTAATCCGCCTGCGCCAATCGATTGCTCTGGAAATTCGCTTTTCAGGATCGCGTAACCCGCAGGATTCGGGGCGTTGGCGATGACGGTCAAACCGCCGCCGGTAACAGCGCCTGCGACGACCATGTACTTGAATTCGTCGGACAAACCGGGCACCAGCGACGCGAGATACGTGAGCGCAGCATTGTCAGTAATTGCCGTGAGCCCCGCCGCGCCCCAGAACGCGGCGTTGGGCGACAAGCCGGTGAGAATCGGCTGCAACCACCATTGTTGTTGCGCGCCTAAAACGACGAGCCCTCCCAGGAAGAAACCCACCAGCAGAGCTTCGCGCAACATCAATTTGTCCTGATATTTTTCGTATGCACTCGCGAAGCCGAGGAAGAACAAAAATATGCCGATGAACACGGACTCATGATGCGCGAACACGACCACAATCGCGAGAAAAAACAGGCTCACGAAAATGATGGACCACGGCACGAGGGTGTGCTTTCCGCCGGTGGCCTGATAAGGAACGTGGCGCAATTCTTTGGCAAATATAAGCGTGATCGTAAGCGCATTCACACATACCGCAAGCGCTGAACGCCAGCCGAAGTTTTCGATCATGAATGCGGTGTTCCAGTTCCATGTTTGCGCGACCATCAACACCGGTGGCGCCGCATACGCAGTGAGCGTGCCACCGATGGAAATATTCACGAGCAGCACGCCCAGCGTGGCGTATTTCAGACCTGTCGAAATATTTTTCGAGAAAAAATGCTCGCGTAGTAAGAGCGCCGCAAGCGTCATTGCCGCAGGTTCGGTAATGAACGAGCCAAGCAGTGGAACGATCCCCAATACGACGAAATAGAACACCATCGGTTTGCTGCGTGAGTGCACGGGCGCGGCGCGCGTGAGCGCACGCACGAGCAGGCTCGCGAGTTCGACGATGGGCTTGCTTGCAGCGATCACCATCACCACGAACACAAACATCGGTTCGGTGAAATTCCTGCCTTCGATGTAGTCGACGGTCGCCGTTTTTCCAGTGACGGCGAACTTGAACGCAACAAATAGCAGCGCCCAGAAGCCAAACACGGCTTCGACTTCGCCGAGAAAATGGAATGCACCCGCATGCGTTGGATAGCGATGCGCGAGGCGCTCGAAATAGCTGACCGAGAAGGTGTGAACGACGGCTAATGCGAAGAGCGTTGCGCCGATCATCTGGATGGTGGTGGGGTTCATGCAGCGAGTCTATCCAATGCGCGATTTCACCAACGCGGAAACAAATGGCGCAAAAAAAAGCCTCGCGAACGAGGCTTTGAATGACGTTGTAAGTAAATTCGTCTCTCAGAGGATTCATCAAAACGAAAGCAAATTATATTTGAACAAAACTATATTGGCAACACCCTTTTCATTAGCGTTTCCCCTCATTGGCAGCCGCGTTCGCAGTCGACGTTGCAACCAAGTCTGCTGCCGCTGCGGGCAGCGGCAGCAGCATGGCCAGTTCAGCGTACATCGGGGGCGTGAACAGTCGAGAAATTCCGCTAGCCAACAATGAACACGCCATGAGGCTCAGCACCATTGATTGCCCGGACACCATTTCCATCACGATGATAAAAGCCGTGATCGGCCCCTGCGTGGTGGCAGCAAGAAAGCCGACCATGCCGAGTGCAATCAGCGGAATCGCGGCGTCAGAGGTGACACCCGTCAGCATGGCGACGTCGTGTCCAATGCTCGCACCGATCGTAAGCGATGGCGCAAATATGCCAGCAGGCACACCGGTCCACGCAGTCAGCCAGGTTGCACAAAATTTGAGCACCGTGAACAAGCTCGTTGGCTCGGCTTTTCCTTCAAGCAGGTTACGCGTCGCCTCGTAGCCAGCACCGGCGGTTGCCCCGTTAGTGACGATACCGATGATCGCCACCAGTAGCGCGCAGCCTGCGGCAAAGCGCAACGGGTGCGCCCGGCGCATTTGTGTAAATCGGTCTGGCACCCCGCGAATAGACGCCACGATCAACCGGGCAAACAGACCCCCGGCCAAGCCAGTCACAACCGCCACGGTGAGGCCAGGGACAAAAAGCGACCACGATAACTCTTGCCCTCGCAATCGCCCAAAGTAGGTCAAGTTGCCGAAAAAAGAGATCGACACCAGACCCGCAAGAACGATGCACGCAATCACAATCGAACTGTGCGTGATGCCCCGTCGACCGGATAGCTTTTCGATTGCAAAAATCACGCCGCCGAGCGGTGTATTGAATGCTGCAGCGATGCCCGCCGCTGCGCCCGCCACCATCAAATCATGTGAGTCAATTTCGGATCGTGGCGATAACCAGCGCTTGGCGTGACTCATCACACCCGCACCTACTTGTACAAAGGGACCTTCTCGCCCAATCGAGAGTCCTGCAAGCAGCCCGGTGACGACGAGTCCAATTTTGTGGAAAGAAAGCCGTAGCGAAACAAGCCATTTGACCTGATTGTTAGCCAGCTCCGGCCCGATTGCACGCATGACTTGTGGAATTCCTGATCCCATGGTGCCCGGCGCAAACCGTCGCATCCACATGAGCGCGACCACAGTCAACGCAGGCGTCCAGATAAGCGCGAGGTAGGGCGCATATTTACCACCCGTAGTCACTAGCCTGAACACGTGGCTCGCGGCCTCAGCGGCGTAGGTGAATGCCACCGCGACCAGACCCGTGATCACTGCATACGTCAGGATGACGATTCGATCAAACCAAGGTTCACCGGCCACGAGTTTGTGCGCCAGCGCCCTCCAGCGTTCCGGCAAACGATCAAAGTAGCGTTGAAACAACGTAAACATTACATCTGTGACAGAGGGATGCCGGCGGCGCGCTCATCGGCGGCCAGCTCTGCGATCAAAAGTGCGAGATCTCGATCAAGTCGCGCAAGCGTGCCATCGCCGAGCCGTGCCAGCGCGTCTGGAAGCACTCCCGCGAACGGGCCCGGCGCCTTTTTGAGCACACGTCGCCCACGCGCCGACAGAGTCAATTGAACTGCACGGCGATCCGGGCCGTCTTTCTTTGCGACAACCATCTCTCCCGCGACCAGCGATTTCACAAGATTGCTGGCAGTCGTCTGGTGAACGTCCATCGCGCGAGACAAACTGTTCACGCCCATCCCGGGATTCGCCTCAATCAGACTGAGCGCCCAAATCTGAGCGCCACCGATTCCGGCCCGCTTCTCGATTTGCTGAAAATGCGTTTTCACCGCATTGAACACAACACGAAATCGCCGTAACACAAGCGCCGCAGGCTCCATGTGTTTGCTGGTCTCGCTTGCGACCAGCGGTTGCACCTTGGACATGGCTCGAGCTCGATTCAGTGTTGGCATCTATCGATCATAGCGCCGGGAGCAGCGAAATACCGGTTGTGCGCACCACGCCAAGATGAACTAGCAGATGCTCCAGTAACATCGCCACTTCATGCGGTCCGTCCAGAAAATAACGTGCCTTTGAGGTCGGGTAGTCGCGGCCCACGCGCACGGTCAGCCAATCCGGTTCAGCGGCCTCGAACACCGGTTCGTCATTGACATCATCACCCGCAAAGAGCGCGCAAGTGCACGCGCTACGTGTCAGCAGGCGTCGCACCGCCACTGCCTTATCCGGTGCCCCTCGCGCAACTACGTTGACGACCATCTTGCCAGCAAAGACATGCAGGGTATTGCCGAACGCAGCGAGCACGTCATGGATCAATCCCTGCGCGTCATCGCGTCGCCGCGAGAGGCGATAGTGAAGCGCGATCGATTGCAGCTTGTCCTCGACAATAACGCCTGCGGTCACCAGATCCGTCTGCCGAACTTGCAAAACCGCCCGCAGTGCGTCGAGTGCCAGCGTGCGCAGACGAGCACCTTCCAGATCAAGCTCGTCCTCGGCACCGTGATTGCCGACGACGTAGTGCGGATAAAAATGCAGTCGGCCTTGCACGTCTTCGTTCGTTCTGCCCGTCACAATCGCGACCGGCAGTTTCTCGGCCAACGCACGAAGCCGATCCGCCACGGCGAACGACAGTCGTGCGTCGTCGGGCCGTGGCACGATAGGTGCCAGCGTGCCATCAAAATCGAAAGCCAACAGAGGCTTGCGAGAAAGCAGGTCGGCTAAAGCTGCCTGACCGTCGGGCGTAAACAGGTGTCGCATCAGGCGTCGTGATGGCGACGAACGCGCGCCTCGATTCGCTCGCGTGATCGCCAGCGACCGGCGTCTGCGAGCATGCGTCCGGCCCAACGGAATACGTTGAACTCCCTAATCGTACTGCGCAGACTGGCCATGCGCTCACGTTGCTCGGCGATAGGCATCGTCGCGGCACGATTCAATGCGTCGGCGGTTTCCTCAACATGGTACGGGTTGACCACCAAGGCCTCGGCCATTTCACGTGCGGCACCGGCAAATCGGCTCAGCACCAATACACCTTGCATGTCGTCTCGCGCGGCCACAAATTCTTTGCACACCAGGTTCATACCATCATGCAAGCTCGTTACGACACAAATATCAGCGGCCCGGAAAAGCTCCGTGATGGCGTCGTGCTCGTGGTGCTGCGCGAAGAGATAAACCGGCTGATATCCGTCGCGGCCAAAGCGGTCGTTGATGCGTTTTGTGACGTGTTGAATACGTTCCTGGAACGTCCTATATTCATCAAGCGCACCGCGTGTCGGCGCCGCGACTTGTAAAAAAACGAAGCGCCCGATCCAGCTCGGCCATTTTTCCAGCAGACGCTCAACCGCGTTCAACCGCTCCAGAATGCCCTTGGTGTAATCAAACCGATCAACACCGACGGCAAGGCAGACATTCTCCGGCAAACCCAGTCGCTCCGTCACACGACGACGGCATTCGGCCACAGAATGCCACTGACTGCTGGTGGCTTCGCTCGGCCACTCGATAGAAATTGGATAGCTTTCAATGAGTGTTGATTTCTTTTTGAAGGAGATCGTGGAGTGCTCATGCTCAATCCTCGCTTCGAGATAGCGATCGACGGTCTCGATGAAGTTCTTGCAATGAAAACGGGTATGAAATCCGATGATGGTGCTGCCAAGCATGCCCTGAAGAATTTCACGTCGCCACGGGCAAATGCCAAACGACTCAGGGTTCGGCCACGGAATGTGCCAGAACGTCAATATCGTCGCTTTAGGCAACCGCGCGCGAATCATCGCCGGCAGCAACGCGAAGTGATAGTCCTGTACCAGTACGACTGGATCGTCCGTTCTAGCTTCTGCAACGACGGCATCAGCGAATCGTTGATTGATCAGCTGGTAGGCTTCCCAGTCCGATTCGCGGAACACGGGCCGTACGTGCGCCACATGGCAGAGTGGCCACATCCCCTCGTTGGCAAAGCCGTAGTAGTAGCCCTGCTCCTCCTCCGCAGTAAGCCAGATGCGTCGCAACCAATACTCATCGTGACCCGGTGGCACTCGCACACGATCTGCTGAATCAACGACGTCTCGGTCAGCAGAGCCGCTGCCGTGGGCGATCCACGTACCGGAACATGCGCGCATCACGGGCTCAACGGCCGTTACCAGCCCACTGGCTGGTCGCTTCACGATCACGCCTGATGCGTCGCGTTCATGAATGTACGGCTCGCGATTCGAGACAACAATGACTTGATCACCACTGAGTTGTGTGCGCAGCAACGCGCGCAATCGCTCCGCATTCCATTCGACGTCCGGCCCTTGCGCTCGTCGGTACTCATCCTCCAGGTCGCGCATACGCGAGCGCAAATCAGCAACAAACGGTGTCAATTCGGGAGCCGGGGCCAGAGGACTGACCAGCCCCTCGCCGCGCATGATGGCGCGCACTCCGTTGACCCATCCGCGCCAGCTCAATTGAGCCACGATCATCGTGATGAGGGCAATGGTCAAACCAAGCGCCGCGATGAGACCGATCAGATACCGGCGAGTGTCCTGACTGCGGCGTTCGATGAAGCTGATGTCGTGCAACAGGATCATGCGCGCAATGACCGTCGTTGGTTCACCAACGCTTTCGCTCACAGATTGCGCGGCCAACACTGCTCCACTCTCGACTGAGCGTTCGTCGGCTGTCGGTAGCTGTGGGCCAGAAATTTCTGCGCTACGCGTTGCGAGACGTGCGCCTGTCACGTCGTGCACGCCAACAACGACCGAACCGCCGGTCAACTTGAAGGTCGGGTCCGATTGCCTGGAAAGCTCGCTTGCACTTTCGCACGACAGATTGGTGGGGTAGTGTGTTGTCGCGCCAAGCAAACGATTGTCCAGCGAACAAAGCGCCATGGCGTACAGCCGCTCGTCCTGGGCGGTTTTCTCGAAGAGGGGCTTTAGTCGTGACAGGCGATTGGAGTCCAATGCCTCGGTGACCGAGTCGGACATTGCGTTCGCGAGTAACAGACCGCGACTATTGAGATCACGCGTGAACCATCGCAGGGTAACTCGATCCAAAAAGGGAACGGAGAGGTAGGCGGCGATAACCAGCGTGACCGTGAGCGGCAGCAAAAATCGCAACTGCAGACGTAGTGTCTTGAACACCATCAGCGGTTGTTACCTCTGGCGTCATTAAAATGTGGTTTGCAAGAGACTACATACATTTGTCTAAATATACTATGTCGACTACAGTTGTCAGATTCGATAAAAACGGTTAGTCAATGCAAACCATCACCTCACAACGATCAGTGCGTCCGTCGCTTGAGCTGGCAATGATCGGTAACTGCACTGTCAGCGCGTTGATTGACGAACGGGCAAACGTCGTTTGGTGTTGCATGCCGCGTTTCGATAGCGTTCCGGTATTCGATGCGCTTCTCAACAGTCGTTCCGATGGAGCGCAACAAACGGAAGGGGCGATGGCGATCGAGATCGAAGATTTCGTGCGCTCTGAGCAGTCATACGATCACAACACGGCGGTGGTGCGTACGCGACTGTGGGACAGTCGTGGGCATTGCGTCGATGTGGTCGATTTTGCACCACGCTTTCTGGATCGTGGACGCACATTCAGACCCGCACAACTGGTTCGTCGTGTTCATCCGGTCAATGGCAATCCACGCGTTAGGTTCACACTGCGACCGTCCGATAGTTGGGGCGGCACTGCGCCCCGTCTCACGCGCGGTAGTCATCATCTACGTTTCGTGATGGCAGAGCAAACACTGCGACTGAACACGAGCATTCCGCTCACCTACCTGGCGGACGGTACGTGGTTTTCGTTGGACGCATCAGTCAGTCTGATGTTGGGCCCGGACGAATCGCTCGACGGCAGTGTCGACGAAACAGCGCGCGATTTTGAAGAACGGACGTCACAGTACTGGCGTAGCTGGACGCGACGGCTAGCGTTGCCACTTGAATGGCAGGACGCCGTTATCCGCGCCGCGATTACGCTCAAACTCTGTCAGTACGAAGAGACAGGAGCGATCGTTGCCGCGATGACCACGAGCATTCCGGAAGCCCCCGACAGCGGTCGCAACTGGGATTATCGTTTCTGTTGGCTGCGCGATGCATTCTTCGTGGTACGCGCCCTCAACAGTTTGTCAGAAGTCGGCACGATGGAGAGCTATTTGCAATGGCTGTACAACGTCGTCCGCTCGTCGCGCGACGGGCACGTACAGCCGCTGTACGGGCTCGGACTGGAAAGTAGTCTTCACGAATCGATTGCCACTTCGATGGCAGGCTATCGGGGCATGGGGCCTGTACGTGTCGGCAATCAAGCGCATGAGCACTTCCAGCATGACGTGTACGGCAACATCGTCCTCGCGGCTGCACAGGGATTTCACGACCATCGTCTGCTGCGAAGAAGCAGTGCCGACGACTTTGTGGCGCTGGAATTGATGGGTGAGCAGGCGTGGCGTTTGCACGACCAACCCGATGCAGGCATATGGGAGCTGCGAACGCGTTCCCGGGTGCATACGTCATCAACGCTCATGTGCTGGGCTGCATGTGACCGCCTGGCGGTCATCGCGTCCAAGCTTGAGCAGCACGAACGCAGTCAATTGTGGCGCACCCGGGCCGAAACAATTCGAACCAAGCTTCTCAAGGACGCCTGGAACGAAACGCGTGGCGCGTTTGTGGAAAGTCTGGGCGGTGAGGATCTTGATGCCAGCGTACTGCTGATGGCGGAAGTGGGATTTTTGCCGCCAGACGATCCGCGATTTGTTCGCACCGTCGATGCCCTTCAGCGAGCGCTTTGCGACGGACCGTTCATGCGCCGCTACGAGGCGGCAGACGACTTTGGCAAACCAACAAGTGCGTTCAATGTCTGTTCGTTCTGGCGGGTAGATGCGCTCGCGCGTATAGGACGACGCGATGAGGCGCGTGAAGCGTTCGCCACTCTGCTTTCTCGTCGCAACAAGCTCGGTTTGCTCAGTGAGGACACCGACACGCGCACCGGTGAGCTATGGGGAAACTTCCCGCAAACCTATTCCATGGTGGGCATCATCAACGGGGCCGTACGGCTTTCCGCTCCATGGGACAGCGTGGTGTAGCGGAAATAGCATGCCGCCGGAGCCCGCTATCGCAACGCCCAGAACGTGATGATGGCAGTAGCCGTCGGACCGAGCGCGGCGACCAGTAACCCCAGCGGGCTGATGTGCTCATCATCAAAGTAGCTCTTGAGAATCGAGTAACCCGCAGGATTCGGCGCATTGGCAATGACAGTCAAGCCGCCGCCCGTAACAGCGCCAGCGACCAACATGTACTTGAACTCAGGCGACAAGCCGGGCACCAGTGAGCCGAGATACGTTAGCGCGGCGTTATCGGTAATCGCAGTCAGCGCGGTCGCTCCGAAATACACCTGATCGGGTGACATGCTCAAAAGCACTGGCTGTAACCACCACTGCTGCATGCCGCCAAGTACAACGAGCCCTGCCAGAAAAAAGCCAACCATCAGCGCCTCCCGCAGTATCAGTCGATCCTGATGCTGCGGATAGGCGCTCGCCACGCCGAGAAACATCAGGAGGAAGCCCATGAACAGCGCCGGGTGGTGTGCGAATACGACGACGCCGGCAAGCAACGCGATGTGCGCGATACAAACGGAAAAAGGAATGTTGCCCTCCGACGTGCCGTCATGCGTCGCAGCGAGCGATTTTAGTTCGCGGAAAAACAACGAAGTCACGATGGTCGCATTCACGGCGACCGCAAGCGCCGAACGCCATCCGAAATGGGTGAGCATGAAACTCAGATTCCAGTCCCATTTTGTGGCCACCATCAACACCGGCGGCGCAGCGTAAGGAGTAAGCACGCCGCCGATGGAGACGTTGACGAACAGCACGCCAATCGTCGCGTACATCAGTCGCGACGTCATCCGCGCTTTGTAGAAGCGATCACGCAACATGAACGCAGCGAGGGTCATCGCCGCTGGCTCGGTGATGAACGACCCGAGCAGCGGAACGAGCACCAAAATGAGCCAATAAAGTGCCACCGTACGCGGCAGCGGAACGACGGTTGCGATACCCGTGACCGCGAGCTTGGCGACATGCAATACCGGTTTGCTGCCAGCGACAACCATGATAGCGATCACAAATAACGGTTCGGTGAAGTTGCGCGCGTCAATGTAGCCTGTGCCCGCAGCAAAACCTCCGGTAACGAACAAAAACAGGAGCAGTATCCCCGACCAGATCCCGAACACCGCTTCGACTTCACCGAGCAGGTGAAAGAGCCCTTGGTGCGACGGATATCGATGCCCGATCGATGCGATCTTTGGCGCGAGGAACGTGTGCAGGATCGCCAGAGCAAAGAGTACGGCGGCAACAAGTTCAGTCGTAGTTGGGTTCATCTGTGCGAATGGATTCAATGGGGAAGTGGCTGGCAAATGCCATAGTTGCTGTGTCAAAAATTTAGTGGCGCCAGCAAAACAACTGTTGCAGGCAGCACGCGGAATTTTTACACGATGATTGTAGGCATCGCGCAGACTGTGCCGCCCGACCGACACGCGGGAAAACCCATTACAGGTTCGCGATTGAACGAACTTACAATTTGTCCAAGGTCACAGTTAAGCACACCCATGGCCGTAAACAGCCATTTCACCGTGGCGTTAACAATTCAATTGAGGAGAAACTATGCAACGTCGTGATTTTCTAACCAAAGCCGCTGCCAGCGCCGCAGCGGGCGGAGCAGTTCTGGCCGCGCCAGCTGTTATCGGTCAGTCCCCAGCCGTTCGTTGGCGCATGACTTCATCGTTCCCTAAATCGCTCGACACGATTTACGGCGCGGCCGAAGTATTTGCTTCACAAGTGAGCAAAATGACGGGCGGGAAATTTCAGGTTTCTGTTCACGCTGCAGGCGAGATTGTTCCGGCGCCCGGTCTGGTTGACGCTGTGCAAAACGGCACCGTTGAAGCCGGCCACACTGCCCCGTATTACTTCTTCGGCAAGGACGACTGCTTTGCACTGGGCTGCGCTATCCCGTTTGGCCTCAACAGCCGCCAGATGTCGGCATGGATGTTTGAAGGCAATGGCCTGAAACTGATGCGTGAGTTCTACGCGAAATACGGCATCGTGAACTTCCCCGGCGGTAACACCGGCGCGCAAATGGGCGGCTGGTACCGCAAGGAAATCAAGACGCTCGCAGACATCAAAGGCCTCAAATTCCGCGTTGGCGGCTTCGCTGGTCGCGTGTGCGAGCGCATGGGCATGGTCGCGCAAAACATTCCTGGCGGCGAAATTTATCAGGCGCTGGAAAAAGGCACGATTGACGCAGCCGAATGGGTCGGCCCCTACGACGACCAGAAGCTCGGCTTCAACAAGGTCGCGCCGAACTATTACTACCCCGGCTGGTGGGAAGGTGGCCCACAGCTTGATTTCTTCATCAATCAAAAGGCGTTTGACGCATTGACGCCAGAGTACAAAGCCATCGTTGAAAACGCTGCGGCGTTCGCCCACGTTGAAATGCAGGCCAAGTACGATGCCAAAAACCCGGCCGCCCTTAAGCAGCTGGTCGCTGGCGGCACCAAATTGCATCGCTTCCCGAAAGAAGTGATGGACAAAGCGTTCTCGGAATCGATGGCGTTGTACGCCGAAATTTCCGCCAAAAATCCGATGTGGAAAAAAATCTACGACGACTACTCAAAATTCCGCGCTGACCAGAACCTCTGGTTCCGCTTCACGGAAATGAGCTTCGATACGTTCATGCAAGCACAAAAACTTTAGTCCAACGTCCTCTGCTCAAGCCCGCACGGCCCACGCCCTGCGGGCTTTTTTCTGGCCAATTCTGTTGACTCTGAACGGCGGCAATGGTCAGGCAGCGAGAAATTCAGAAAACTCGCTGCCGCAATGGCGATGGAAATAGCGTCCGGCTGTGCGGCCTACCGAACCGCCCACCCGCGCTCAAGATGACGCCGCTTAACGAGGGAGAGGCTATTGTGTCGCTGTCGCAGACAAGAATGTTTCGCTGGCCCCAAGATATCGCCACGCGCCAATGGGCAAGTCGCCCAGCAGCACCTCGCCAATGCGAATGCGCTTTAACGCCACCACCTGCAGACCGACCAACTCACACATGCGGCGAATCTGGCGCTTCTTGCCTTCACGCAAAATGAAGCGCAATTGCCCTTCGTTCTGCCACCACACTTTTGCCGGTTTCAGCGCTGCACCGTCCAGCGACAACCCATAATTTAGCAAGCGCAAATCCGAATCGTGCAAGCGTCCACCCCGTACCGACTGCACGCGTACGAGATACTCTTTTTCCACGACAGAATTTTCACCAATCAGCTGTTTAGCGATGCGGCCGTCCTGTGTGAGGATCAGAAGCCCCGTTGAATCAATATCGAGCCGCCCCGCAGGTACAAGGCTTTTCAGTTGCTCGCGCTGGAATCGCAGCGGCGAGCGATCCTCGTGCCAGCGATTTTCTGGCTTCACGAGCACCACTGCTGGCTCGTAGCCGTCCTCTGCTTGCCCACTGACATAACCCATCGGCTTATTGATCAGCACAGTCACCCGCGCCGCTTGCTCGACATTCGCAGCACGATTCACCGTAATTGTTTGCGACGGCAAAACCTTCTGACCGAGCACCGCTGGTACGCCGTCCACGCGAATCCAGCCGCGCTCAATCCATTCATCGGCTTCGCGCCTCGAGGCAAGACCTAACTCGCTCATGCGCTTGGATAGTCGAATCGGTTCGGTCATACGTCAGGGTCGATTACAGAAAAAATAAGGACACCCGAAAGTGCCCTTGCGCAGTAGCGAATTAAACTAATGCTACTGCTTACTTCTTCGCTTCTTCTTTTTTTACTGCGTCCAGAATCGCCTTCATCGGATCGTCCGCTTGCGACGGGGGTGCCGCAGGGGTGGGCGCGATGGGTGTAGCGCCTCCCGGTGCCGGTGACGGTACCACCTTGTCAAATCCACGCATCTCGTCTTCGTCCGTACGTGGCCGGGCGTCGTTTTGCTCAACCGGGCGATCAATCTTCACCTTGTCGAGATCAATCGCGGGCCCTTTGTCCAGGCCGCTCGACACGATACCGGGGAATGCAATGATCAGGCCCACCATGACCATCTGGATCAACACAAATGGCACCGCTCCCCAATAAATTTGCATCGTCGTCACGGGTTGCACAATTTTCTTGGTGACGCGATCAACATATTCCTTGGAAGCCGCGACGCTGCGGAGATAGAACAGCGCAAAGCCAAACGGTGGGTGCATAAACGACGTTTGCATATTGACACCAAGCAATACGCCAAACCAGATCAGATCAATGCCAAGCTTTTCGGCCACCGGTGCCAGAAGTGGCACCACAATGAACGACAGCTCAAAAAAGTCAAGAAAAAATGCCAACACAAAGATGAGGAGATTCACCACGATCAGGAAGCCAACCTGACCGCCAGGCAAGCCCGTCAGCAAATGCTCCACCCACTTCGGTCCATCCACGCCCTGAAAGACAAGACTAAATATGGTCGAGCCAATCAGGATGAACACCACAAAACAGGACAACTTGACTGTGCTGTTGAGCGCCTGTTTGAGTAGCACCATGCTCAGGCGACCGCGCGCGAGCGCCATTATTAACGCGCCGACTGCCCCCATAGCGCCACCTTCAGTGGGCGTAGCAATGCCGAGGAAAATCGTTCCCAAAACGAGGAAGATAAGCAGCAATGGAGGGATCAACACAAACGTCACGCGCTCCGCCATTTTTGACAGCAAACCAGCGCGCGTAGCCTTGTTGATTACCGCAATTACAAACGCGAGAAAGACGCCAAGGCACATCGAAACAACAATTGTTTCGTCGAGCGGCATGTCAACCGCTGCGGTGCCTTTCCACCAGCCGAGCAGCTGACCATAGTGTTTGCCAAACCAGATGGAAACCCCAGCCGACAGTGCCACTAATATGCAAAGCGAAGGCAGACCACTTTTGCCGTTGTCCTCCCGGATCGTCCGCGCCTCCAATGGCAACGCCGGCACCCAGGCTGGTTTGAACAGTGCGACGCCGACCACGTAGAGAGCGTAGAAACCGGTGAGAATAAATCCGGGAATAAACGCGCCCTTGTACATGTCACCCACGCTGCGACCCAACTGGTCGGCCAGGATAATCAGCACCAGCGACGGCGGGATGATTTGCGCCAGTGTTCCTGAGGCGGCAATAACGCCGCTTGCGACTCTACGGTCGTAGCCGTAGCGAAGCATGATGGGCAACGAGATCAGACCCATTGAGATCACGGACGCGGCCACGACACCCGTGGTCGCGGCGAGCAACGCGCCGACGAAGATGACGGCGAAAGCCAGGCCACCGCGAACTGGGCCGAATAGTTGCCCGATGGTATCGAGCAAATCCTCGGCCATGCCGCTTCGTTCGAGGATCAACCCCATCAGCGTGAAGAACGGGATCGCCAGCAGCGTGTCGTTTCGCATGATGCCAATGATGCGCAGCGGCAGGGCTTGCAGCAATGACTCGGGCAAGGCCCCGATTTCGATACCGATAAACGCGAAAAACAGTCCGCATGCACCCAGACTAAATGCAACCGGGAAGCCAATCAGCAGAAAAAAGATAAGCCCCACAAACATGATGGGGGCGAAGTTATGAAGCAGAAATTCCATTATTCCGGGTTCCCGCTACTTGGACGACAGGGCCGCAGCCTCTGTACGCAAACGGATCGCTTCCGCGAGTTCTTCTTCAGCCGATTTGTCGACCAGCTTCACCGTCGGATCCGCGATCAGGCCACGCAGGAAGCCAAAGCGCTTGATCAACTCCGAGATCGTCTGCAACAACAAAAACAGAAAGCCCAGTGGCAGCATGAGATAGATTGGCCACAAAATCAGACCACCCGCGTTCGCCGAGACTTCGTGCGAACGATAGGACTGCAAAAACAACGGCGTCGAAAACCAGATAACCGTCAGACAAACTGGAATCAGGAAACATACCAATCCGAAAATATCGATCCAGATTTGGCCGCGCTTGGAAAATCTGCCGGAGACCACATCAATGCGCACATGCTCGTTGTTGAGCAACGTGTAGCCCGCCGCAAGCAAAAACGAAGTAGCGAACAAATACCACTGAATTTCGAGAAATGCGTTTGAGCCGACATCGAAGGCTTTACGAACGATGGCGTTGACGCAGCTAACCACGGTTGAGCCGAAAATCAGCCACTTCATCAGTGACCCGACCCATTGGCTGAAATGATCAATCAGCGTTGAAATAGACAGCAAGCCCCGCACACGTTTCTCCCCGGAAAGTAACAATTTTTGTTGAGCGTATTTTGCCGTCACGCACGCCCGGCTCGGCATCGCGTAAACCCGTGTTCGTCGCAGCGTTGAACCGTCGCTTTGCTTCAGTCAGCTAGCGGTCAGCCTCCGGCAATCTGCATGGATTCAATGAGCATTGAGCCAACGTGTTTTGACCCGCGTCGATCAATGTCGTCACCAATCGCGACGATGTTTTGATAAAGGTCCAGCAAATTGCCTGCGATGGTGATTTCGGAAACCGCGTGCGCAATCTCGCCGCCTTCGACCCAGAAGCCAGCGGCGCCCCGAGAGTAATCACCGGTGACGCCGTTAACGCCTTGCCCCATCAGCTCGGTCACGATCAGTCCGCGGCCCATTTGTTTAGCAAGCGTCGCGGTGTCGCCCTTGATCGTTGGCGTGACCAGCAAATTGTGATTACCGCCCGCATTTCCGGTGGTTGTCAGACCGAGTTTGCGTGCTGAATAAGCCGATAAAAAATAGCCACGCACGATGCCGTTCTCGACAATGGCGCGCCTCTGACAGGCCACGCCTTCGCCGTCGAACGGCGAGCTGGCGTATGCGCGCGGAATGTAGGGGTCATCGATGATGTTGACGAACGACGCAAATTTTTGCGTGCCGATTGAGTCAAGCAGGAACGAGGTCTTCCGATACAGCGAACCACCAAACAACGCGCCGATGGCATGTCCGATGAAGCCGCCCGCTAACTGCGGCGTGAAAATGACAGGCGCAGATTGTGTTGAAATTTTGCGCGGATTCAAGCGTGCGACGGCGCGTTCGCCGGCCTTGCGACCCACGTCCTCGGCGGCCTCCAGTTCGGCGGCGACACGGTGCGAGGTGTACCAATCGTCGCGCTCCATCGCGTCGCCCTCAGAGGCAACCATCGCGCAGCCAATGTAATGCGCGCTGCCTTTGTAACCGCCGGTGAAGCCGTGGCTATTGGCGTAGACAAACTCAGATTCCGTGGCGCTGACGGACGCTCCCTCGCTGTTGTCGATGCGCTCATCGACGTCAAAGCCTGCTTCTTCGCAGCGCTTGGCGAGCGCGGTGGCCGCTTCGGCGTCAATCGCCCACGGGTGGTACAGATCCAGTTCGGGGATGACTGTCGCAATTGCGCTTGCATCGGCCAGACCTGCGAATGAATCAGGGCTGGTGAATTTGGCGATGCTGAGCGCTTTATCGACAGCCGCTTCAATCGCAGTGCTTGAAAAATCGCCGGTGGAGGCGTTGCCTTTGCGCCCGTTGACGTACACCGTCACCCCGAGGCCCTTGTCAACATTGTGTTCCAGCGTTTCCAGCTCGCCCATGCGCACGGTCACGTTGAGGCCGTTACCCTGCGTGGCTTCGGCCTCCGCTTGATCGGCACCGCCCCGTTTGGCACGTGCAAGCACGGCAAGAGCGACATCACGGAGGGCTTCACTGGATAGGGCTAGGGACATAGAAAACTCAAACGAAATTTGCATGAAGCATAGCGGGCGACGTGAAAGCGACCGGTTACGGCAAAATTAGCTTATGGCCCGCCCCCCCAAAGTTCCCCGCCCGATTGAAGATCGCCCGTCAAAAACGCAACTCAAAGCCGATGCGCATGAGTTGCAGCTATTGGGGGAACATCTCGCGGAGATGACCAAAGATCAGCTCGATCAACTCGATTTGCCAGAAATCCTGCGCGACGCGATTGACGAGCTGAAAAAAGTTGGCAAACATGAGGCCACCCGCCGCCAGATGCAGTACATCGGCAAATGCATGCGCGACGTCGATCCCGAGCCGATTCGCGCGCAGATTGATCGCTGGGAGATGGGCACGAAGGCCAACAAGGCTGCGTTCAAGACCTCCGAGCGCTGGCGCGACCGGCTGATTGCGGAGCCAGCGGCGATTGATGAATTTTTGCTGGAATGGCCTGCCGTGGAGCGCGCGGAGTTGCAAAAGCTGGTGACGCTGGCTCGCACGCAGGCCGCGCGTGGCGATGCGCCCGCTGCGTCGCGACAGGTGTTTCGCGCGATTTATCGTGTGTTGTTGAAGGTCTAGCGGTTATGTCGTTAGAGTACGTAAAAATTGGCCTGATTTCCGTCTCAGACCGGGCGTCGACCGGCGTATACGAAGACAAAGGTATTCCGGCGTTGCAAGACTGGCTCGCCAGCGCGGTGGAGAATCCGATCACTTTCGCGACGCGCCTGATCGCCGATGAGCAGCCCACCATTGAATCCGCGATCATCGAACTCTGCGACATCGAGCGCTGCGATCTGGTGCTGACCACGGGCGGCACTGGTCCCGCCCGGCGCGACGTGACGCCGGAGGCGACGCTGGCTATCGCCCACAAAGTCATGCCGGGTTTTGGCGAGCAGATGCGTCAAATCAGCCTGAATTTTGTGCCGACAGCGATTCTTTCCCGGCAAGTCGCGGTGATTCGCGGCGGCGCGCTCGTCATCAATCTGCCAGGTCAGCCAAAGAGCATCAAAGAAACGCTGGAAGGTTTGCGCGATGCTGATGGCAAATCAACAGCGCATGGCATTTTTGCCGCCGTGCCGTACTGCGTCGATCTGATTGGCGGGCCGTACATCGAGACCGTTGATGCAGTTTGTAAGGCGTTTCGCCCCAAAAGCGCAGTTAGAGTTTGTGCGCAGTCTAGCTAGCGGGATCTAGCTATCAGCTTTCTCTTGAAATGACGTACGAATAGGGGCCAGCGGCAAGAAATGGCAAAATTCGACTAATGCTAAAATCAGGCCTTGGCCCTTATGTGAAGGTGATTTCAGCTAAAAGCTGATCGAAGCGCGGACGCAAAAAAAGCGGCCCAAAAGCCGCTTTTTTCACAACTGAAAGCCGAGCCTTACTTAAGGTCAGCCACCAGCGCGTTGCGCACCGTTTGCGGAATCGGGTTGATCGCCGCCTTGTAGCGCGGGTGATCCACGCCGACGGCCAAACCGACGCCGTACTTGAGCGCGGCCTTCATCTCTTTGGTCAATTCGAAGCGCAGGAAGTGAACTGACGAGGTTTTGTAGTCGTTTTCGCGATCCTGATCTTCATCAGCGATCGAGTACAGCTTGGAGCTGCCTTCGACCTGAATCCAGATGCGGTCTTCGATGCCGATCAGCTGCGCGAGTTGACGCTTCCTTTCCACCTCATCGGTGTATTCGAGCATCATCGTGGCTTTGAGGTTGCTGCCGTCCGGAATCAGCGGCAGGTAAGCGTCAAGCTCATTCTGCACGTTGTCGCCGCCGCCGTCAGAGGCTTCGACTTCGCTGTCTTCACGAAGCATTTCCTGAATTTGATAGCGCACCGTCATCTCATCTTCGAATTGCAGCGCCAGATGATTGCCCAGATGAACTGTGCGATTTTTTTTGTGCGCCATCACCTCTGGTCGAAAGGTGGGACGACGCTTTGTATATTCTTCAAGCGACCAAAGATTAGCCCGTGTTAATACAGGCGTTGACTTTTTAGCCATAATCCAATCCGTAGGTAGTCGATACGTCCAATCGGCGGGCGACTTCTGATGGCACCCTGCGCGAAATACCGATTTCGATGCTGCGCGATGCTTGGAGACCTAAATAATATTAGGTTTCGGCACCCTTTCTCCTGCGCGCACCGTTATGAACGGTAGACCCGTATTTTAGGGCGCTGGTTCCAGAAAAGCCAGACCCCTGAGTCGGAGAAACTCAGTAAATCGCTCTAATGCGGATCATTCCTAACGCCATTTTGAACAATTCGCACCAAAATCAGGCACGAAGAAATGGCTCCAGTAAGCGAACGCTTACCGGGAAAACCCTAACGACTAAGGACGAGCCGTAGACGGGTCGTTAAATCTCTTCGTACAACGGCAACGTCAAAAACTCTTCAAAAGAATCTTTGGTCGCCATCTCGGTGAAGATCACGGCAGCACGATCAAATTTGCCCTCAAAGCCGCCCGCTTTGATCTTGGCCAGCTCTTCCGGGACCATCGCTTTGACCATTTCAACGGTCACTTTGCGGCCATCGTCAAGCACGCCTTTGGGCGTACGAATCCACTGCCACACCTGCGAGCGCGAGATTTCAGCCGTTGCCGCGTCTTCCATCAGATTGTGAATGGGCACGCAGCCATTGCCCGCGAGCCAGGCTCCGAGGTAATGAATACCGACGTTGATATTCATGCGCAAACCGAACTCGGTGATCGGCGTTTCAGGCTGGAAATTTAAGAGATCAGCGGCAGTCACTTTGACATCGGGACGCTGTTTTTCCCACTGATTCGGCCTGTCGCCGAGCACATCGACAAACTCTTTCATCGACGCTTCAACGAGGCCCGGATGCGCGACCCAGCCGCCGTCGTAACCATCGGTTGCATCGCGCTTTTTGTCGGCAATGATGCCACCCATCGCGACGGCGTTTTTCTCAGGATCGTTCTTGATCGGGATCAGTGCGCTCATGCCACCAATCGCCGGTGCACCGCGACGGTGGCAGGTTTCCAGCAGCAAGAGTGCGTATGAGCGCATGAACGGCGCAACCATCGTGACCTTGGCACGATCCGCCAGACAGAAATTCTTGTCGAGCTTGAACTTCTTGATGCACGAGAAGATGTAATCCCAACGACCCGCGTTCAGACCCGCACTGTGCTCGCGCAATTCGTACAGCATCTCTTCCATCTCGAATGCGGCGTTGATTGTTTCAACGAGAACGGTTGCCTTGATGGTTCCTTGAGGTAGGCCCAGCTCGTTTTGCGTCATCACGAACACATCGTTCCAAAGACGCGCTTCGAGATGCGATTCAAGCTTCGGCAGATAGAAGAACGGGCCGTAACCGCGGGCGATCTGCTCT
This sequence comes from Burkholderiales bacterium, assembly GCA_025354165.1. Lineage (GTDB taxonomy): Bacteria > Pseudomonadota > Gammaproteobacteria > Burkholderiales > Casimicrobiaceae > Casimicrobium. The sequence continues at coordinate 20,488 of JANXNI010000097.1, forward strand.
TTGGCGTTGTGAAACATGAACAGCGCGAAATCGAAGATGCCGCCATGCACACGCTTGCCGTCGATCAGCACATGCTTTTCTTCGAGATGCCAGCCGCGTGGACGCACTTGCAGCGTCGCAATCTTGTCATTCAGCTTGTACGTTTTGCCTTTTTGTTCGAGGGTCAGGGTGCGGCGAATCGCCTTGCCAAGGTTTATTTGGCCCTGAATCTGGTTGTCCCACGACGGAGAATTCGAATCCTCGAAATCGGTCATGTAACTATCCGCGCCCGAATTGAAGGCGTTAATCACCATCTTGGCATCCACCGGCCCGGTGATTTCCACACGACGGCATTCCAGCGATTTCGGCAGCGGCGCGATTTTCCACGATGCGTCATCGCGAATGTGCTTCGTCTCGGCGAGGAAGTCGAGCTTTTCGCCCGCGTCAAGGCGCTTGGCCAGCACTACGCGGGCGGCGAGCAGTTCTTGCCGACGCGGTTCAAATGCACGATGCAGTTTGGCGACCAGTGCCATCGCTTCTGGCGTCAGGATCGTGGCGAAGTCAGCGGAAATGGGGGCATTGATCTCGATGCCGGGGCCGTAGGTAGGAGTTGTCATGGTTGCAGAATTAGATTGAGCAGAGGTGATTTATGCGAATGTGTGCGTGAACCGGAGCAAGGGCGATGCCAAATCGGCGCGTGCGCCCAAGCGTCCGGGTAACAAAAATGGTTTTGCAGGAAAGTCGTCTGCTGCCGAGCGACGGATCGCGACGTCGGGATGAGACGGGTGCCCATTGCGGTGCACCAATTTTAGCGCGCAGCCGGTTCCGGCAGCAGGATCACTCCGGCGTGGCCGACACTTCATTGGCGCGCGCGCGATGGGCGCTACGCCGACCTTCGTTGAGGATATAAAGCCCACTGGCCAAAATCACCAGCATGCCCAAAAGCGTGAAGCCATCGGGTAAGTTGCCAAACACCAGCCAACCGTAAAACGTCGCGATTAACAGTTGCACGTACATAAACGGCGCAAGCGTCGACGCATCTGCAATCGAATACGCCTTGATCATGCACCAATGGCCCACCATCCCAAATAGTCCAAGAAACGGCAGAATCAGCCACTCGCTCATGTTGTTCGGCATGCGCGCCACGCCCGGCGCGATGATGGTTAGCGCCATTGCGCCGATCGCGTTGGCGTGCAACAGCAACACCAGCGAATCGGCTTCATCGGCCACCATTCGCGTCAGCACCAGATAGAGCGAATAAAACGCCGCCGAGCTGAGCGCGGCAATCGCACCAATGCCTGTGGGCGCAACGCCGGGTCGCAACGCGATCAGCACGCCAATGAAGCCTGCGGCCAGCGCAACCCAGTGCGCGCGTTGCGGCTTTTCGCCGAGTAAAAACGATGAAAACACCACCACCATCGTCGGCCCGATGAAGGACACCGTGACGGCTTCAATCAGTTTAAGGTGTGACAGCGCCGTCCAGAAACAAAGCGTGCTCACCACCAGCGTGATGCCGCGCAAGATCTGTATGCCGGGGCGTGGCGCATGGGCGAACTTGAAGCCTCGGGTCGCGACCAGATAACTGCCGACCAAAATAGTGGGCACCAGATAGCGCAACCACACGGCGGCCGTCAACGGATAGGTGCGCGCCACCCATTTTGCCGCCGCGTCCATCGTCGCAAACAGCGTAATGCCTGCAAATAACCAGTACAAAGCGGGGCGCTGACTAGGTTGCAATCGGTATTTCCGGTGTCTGTTGATGCGGTGTCAATTGCCACTCGCCAAGCGTTTGCAAATGTCCCTGCGTGAGGTGCAACACACGATCACAGCGGGCGGCGAGGTCGCGGTCATGGGTCACTAACACGAGCGACGCATTGCGGCTGCGCGTTGAGTCCAGCAACATGGCGAACACGCGGTCGCCGTTTTCCTGATCGAGATTACCGGTCGGCTCGTCGGCCAGCACGCACGCAGGTTCGGTGACCAGGGCGCGGGCAATGGCGACCCGTTGACGCTCGCCGCCTGACAGTTCGGAAGGCAAATGTTGCAAGCGATGCGACAAACCCACCGACGCCAAAAGCTCAGTCGCTTTGGCGTCGGCCACCGCGACCGGCGTGCGCCGAATTCGCAGCGCCAGCGCCACGTTTTGCACGGCAGTCAACTCGGCAAGCAGGTGATGAAATTGGTAGACAAAACCGAGCGCACGGTTGCGCAAATCACCGCGTGCCGCATCGGAAATGTTCGCCAACGGATGGCCGAGCAGACTCACGCTGCCGTTACTCGGCGAATCGAGTCCACCGAGAAGATGTAGAAGCGTGCTTTTTCCGGAACCAGACGCGCCGACGATAGCTACTGATTCGCCCCCCGCCACCGCGAACGACACGTCGGTTAACACTTGCGTGGTCGCCGGGCCGCTCTCGTAGCGCTTGCCGAGTCCGATCGCCTCAACGATGGGCCTATTCATAGCGCAGCGCCTCCGCCGGGTTCACGCGGCTCGCGTGCCAGCTTGGATAGAGCGTCGCCAGCAGCGAAAGGCCCAAGCTCATCAGCGTGATCGTCGTCACGTCGCTCATCAAAACTTTCGACGGCAATTCGGTGATCAGGTAAACCGTTTTGTCGATGAAGGTCACGCCGAACACTCGCTCAATGACGCCCACCACATGATCAAGATTGAACGCGACGAGCAGTCCAAGCACAAGCCCAATCAACGTCCCAATAACGCCGATGATGCTGCCTTGAACGATAAAAATTTGCATGATGCTGAACGGTCGCGCCCCGAGCGTACGCAGAATCGCAATGTCGGATTGCTTGTCGGTCACCACCATGACCAACGTGCTCACGAGATTAAACGCAGCCACGGCGACGATGAGCGTGAGGATGATGAACATCACGCGCTTTTCCATCTGAACGGCTTTGAAAAAGCTCGCATTCGCCTGTGTCCACGGCTTGACTTCGATGCCAGCGGGGAGCGACTTGAGCCACTGCCCCGTCACTGCGTCCGCTTGCATCAAATCGTGAAGCTTCACGCGAATCCCAGAGACGGTATCGCCGAACTGATAGAGCCGCTGTGCATCGGTCATGTCAACGAGCGCCACGCGACTATCCGCCTCGATCCAGCCGATTTCGAACAGACCTACGACCGTGAAAGTCTTCACTCGCGGCGCTGATCCGGCGGGCGTCACTGTCGTTTGCGTGGAAATGAGCGCCACTTTGTCGCCAACGGTGACGCCAAGATTCCTCGCCAGATCCACACCCAGAATCACGCCCCAAGCGCCAGGCTTCAGCGCGTCGAGCGTTCCGACCTTCATGTGCTTCTGGATGGTCGCGATCTGAGCTTCTTTTGCCGGGTCGATGCCCTGTACCAACGACGGCTTGCTGATTTCGCCGTTCAACCACATGCCTTCGCCCTGCACATACGGGGCGACGGCTTCGACTTCGGGATTGCTTTTGAGCGTCGCGGCCACGCCCTGCCAGTCGGCAAGCGGCGAATCAAACCCTTTGACCTCCACATGCGCCGTCGCGGCCAGCATGCGCTCGCGCAGCTCGCTCTGAAACCCGTTCATCACCGAAATCACGATTATGAGAGCGGCAACGCCCAGTGCGATGCCGAGCATCGAAATGAGCGAAATAAAGGAGATGAAACTGTTGCGACGCTTGGCGCGCACATAGCGAACACCAAGCTCCAACTCGTAGCGGGATAGGAAGGACATCGAGACGAATTCTACGCGTCGGGGTTAGTTACCGACCGTCGGCTTCACGAGTTCGTTCCGCAGCGTGTGGCAGTTAGGAGGCGTCGAACGACGGTTTAACCATTGACACTGAACCCCATCAGCTTTATCGTGAAATAACGCGTGCTTGCGGGCTATCAGCCATAAACTTCAAATCTCGACTTCTGCATAAATCGGCTTATTCCTCAGTACAAAAGCCATTTCAACAAAAAGCCATTACAAAAATAACCTGCGCTTACTAGCAAAAAATCGTTCGCCAGACAAATGAAAGACAACGGCACACGGTTTGCTTACTATTGCACCAAGATCGCGCTTTTGCGTAGCCCAACGTCCCGAGTTCAATACGGCCCCTTTCTGCTTATGCACGCCATTAAACCGCCTCCGTTTTCACATTTCGATGAGATGCTCGCCTGGTCGGAGGCGAGTCCTGGCCACCTACAAACGCAGTTTCAGACGCAGCTTCAGCACTTTGGCGGGCAATCGCAATCCCAATCTCACGCAAAAGCGCAAACTTTGGGGGCGCGCCCGCACTACGTCCCGTACGGCAACTGGCTTGCCGATACCCCTTCAACCTCGCTCACGCAGCGCCGCGCGCAGGCCGACCTGCTCTTTCGGCGCATCGGCATTACGTTCACGGTGTACGGCGAAGAAGGCGGCACGGAGCGGCTGATTCCGTCGGACGTCATCCCGCGCATCATTACTGCGGACGAGTGGGCGTACCTTGAAAAAGGACTTACGCAGCGGGTAACTGCGATCAACAAATTTCTCGCTGACATTTATCACGGTCAGGCGATTCTCAAAGCGGGCCTGATTCCGCGCGAACAGATCGAGGGCAACTCGCAGTTCCAGACCAAAATGGTTGGCGTCAAAGTACCCCACGACACTTATGCTTCGATCACCGGCGTCGACATTGTGCGCAACAACGACGGCAAGTATTACGTGCTGGAAGACAACCTGCGCGTGCCATCCGGCGTGTCGTACATGCTCATGAACCGCAAGATGATGATGCGGTTGTTCCCCGAGCTTTTCCTGCGGCAAACGGTGCGTCCGGTGGAACATTATCCGGCGCTGCTGTTGCAAACGCTGCGCGAATCCACCGATATTGACAACCCGAATGTGGTGCTATTAACGCCGGGACGTTTCAACAGCGCGTACTTCGAACACACCTTCCTTGCGCAGCAAATGGGCGTGGAACTGGTTGAAGGACAGGACCTATTCGTCAAGGACGATTACGTCTACATGCGCACCACGAACGGCCCGCAGCGGGTGGACGTGATGTATCGCAGACTCGATGACACGTTCCTCGATCCGCTGGCGTTCAATCCTGATTCCGCACTCGGCGTGCCGGGGCTTTTTCAGGCGTATGCGAAGGGCAACATCGTCATTTGCAACGCGATTGGCACCGGTGTGGCCGACGACAAATCGATCTATCCGTACGTGCCCGACATGATCAAGTTCTACCTTGGTGAAGAGCCGATTTTGAATAACGTGCAAACCTATCAGTGTAGAAAGCCCGCAGACCTCTCGTACGTCCTTGCGAACATGAAAGATCTGGTGGTGAAAGAGGTTCACGGCGCGGGCGGTTACGGCATGCTCGTCGGCCCGGCTGCGACAGCAAAAGAGGTTGCAGATTTCGCGGTGATTGTTAAAGCCAATCCAAGTAATTACATCGCGCAACCTACGCTGTCGCTGTCAAGCTGCCCGACGTTTGTTGAGGCCGGCATTGCGCCGCGTCACATCGATTTACGACCGTTTGTGCTGACCGGCCGCGAGGTGCGTATGGTGCCCGGCGGACTCACACGAGTGGCGCTGCGCGAAGGTTCGCTGGTGGTGAATTCATCGCAGGGCGGCGGCACCAAAGACACCTGGGTGTTAGGGGACGAAGTTGATCCAGTCCCCGCTGCCGTGGAGGGGAAATAGTCATGCTAAGCCGCGTTGCTTCCCACCTGTACTGGATGAGCCGCTATCTGGAGCGCTCGGAAAACATGGCGCGCATTCTGGACGTCACGCAGTCGCTCGCGATGCTGGATCGTTCAGCCGACTCTGGTGGCGCGATGACGCCTATCGTCATCACCGAAGCACAGACCGAATTTGCAGAAACAAAACTCACCGCCACCTATGCCAACGTAATCGCGTTTCTGGCGTGGGACAAGAAGCATCCCTCATCGATCCGAAACTGCATCGAAGCGACACGCGAAAACGCGCGCGCCGTGCGTGGTTCGATCACGAGTGAAATGTGGGAAAACATCAACGACACATGGATCTTGTTTCAGGAAAAGGCGAAGAATATCGACCCGCTGATGACGGGCAATGAATTCTTTGAATGGGTAAAAGAGCGCTCCCACCTCTTCCGTGGTGTTACGTTCGCCACCGTACGCCGCGACCAGCCGTATCACTTCACGCGCCTTGGCACGTTTATAGAACGTGCGGACAACACCGCGCGTATTTTGAACGTCAAGTACGCTGAAGAAGCACCGGACACTTTCGACGAAAAGGAAGTCGATACGGAGACGGATTACTACCGGTTGTCGGCGGTCCTGCGCTCCGTCTCCGCACTTGAAGCGTATCGCGACACCTACCGCGACGTGATCGACGCACGACGCGTTGCCGAGATCATGATCTTCGACGCCATGCTGCCACGCTCGCTACGCTACTGCATGGACGAAGCCACCAAGTGCCTCGATGACCTGCCCAAAGACAGCGGTCGCATCCCGCGGCGCATTGCCTCCGAAATTAACGCGAAGCTGCGTTACGGCACCGTTGACGAAGTATTCGACTACGGCCTGAAACGCTACCTCGCGGATTTTTTGATGGATATGGAGCGGCTGGGTACGGCGGTTAATACTGCGTACATGGAACTCGTTTAGCAAGTCTGTTAAATATAGCGACGCATGTTTGCGTCGCCAGAATCAGAACCGAATCAGCCTCTGGGTCGCTCAGGCAACCGGTCGTGATCGCCCGATCAGCCACGCGGAAAGCGCAGACACGGCACCAGCAAACACGACGTACATGCAGATCTGCCACGGCTCGCCGCCGCCTGATTTGAGCAGCGCCGTGGCGATGATAGGTGTGATGCCAGACGCAAAAATTCCCGAGAACTGGTAGACAAACGAAATGCCTGTGTAGCGCACTTTGGCGTCGAACAAATCGCAGAACAGCGCGGCTTCAGGGCCGTACACCGATGCGTAAAAAATGCCGAACGGAATGATGATCGCAAGCCAGATCACCATCACGTTGCCGCCGCTCTGGCTCATCATCCAGAAGCCCGGGAATGCCGATAGCGCTGTGATAATCGCGCCCCACATGTAGACCTTGGTGCGGCCAATGCGATCCGATAGTCGACCGAAGAACGGTATAGTGAAACACATCACCAGCGCCGCCGCCATCACGCCCAGTAAGGCCTGAGTGCGAGAGATTTTGATGGTTGTCGTCAGATAGTTGATCGAAAACACGCCGAAGATATTGAAGAACACGCCGTCGATGTAGCGTGCGCCCATTCCCTTGAGCACATTGCCGGGGTAGCGGCGAATCATGTCCATGAACGGGATGCGCGAGGCTTCGTTCCGCGCCTTGATGGCCGCGAATTCCGGTGTCTCCTGAACATTCAGGCGGATGTACATGCCGACCACGACCATGATGCCCGAGAGCAGAAACGCGACGCGCCAACCCCAAGCAAGGAATTGCTGATCGGTCAACAGTGACGACAACAAGGCGACGACACCCGACGCGAGACAGAGCCCAATCGCAAGACCAATTTGCGGCAATGAAGCATAGAAGCCACGTTTGTCCTTTGGCGCATATTCGTACGCCATCAAAACGGCACCGCCCCATTCTCCGCCGAGGCCAATGCCCTGAAAAATACGCATCAAAAGAAGCAAGAGTGGAGCCCAAATTCCGATCTGTTCGTAGGTCGGAATGAGTCCGATCAGAAAGGTCGCCACGCCCATAATCATGAGTGTCATGATCAGCATGCTCTTGCGGCCAAGCTTGTCGCCGAAATGACCAAAAATCAGCCCACCCAGAGGTCGCGTCACGAAGCCGACGGCAAACGTGGTGTATGCCAGTAGCGTCGAAACTACCGGATCGCTGCCGGGGAAAAACAACTTGTTAAAAACAATCCCGGCGACCACGCCGTAGAGAAAAAAGTCATACCACTCAATGGTTGCGCCCACGAGCGCCGAAATTACCACCTTGCGAATTGCCTTGTCGCCAATCGCTGCCTGAGCCGTGTCTTTACCTACATCCATGTCGTCTCCTCCCTTGAAGTCGTCTGGTTGAAATTGTGAGCACTCTCCGGTGTTTCGCAGGAGGCTAGCGGCGTGCCTGAAGCAAGAACCGCTGAAAAATCAAATTTGGAAACCCCGTGTTCCGTTTTTGTCCTATTTGCGCCATTGCTCGGCATTGCTTACAAGTGTCTGCGGGTCACGCGGCTCAAACACCCAGACGTGGCAATCGATAAAATTAGAGCTATCGCGTCCGCTATCGCGCCTTTCTGGCGTATTTCCACATGACTTACTGTGTTGCCATGTCCCTGCATGAGGGCATGCTTTTCGCCTCCGATTCCCGCACCAATGCGGGCGTAGACAACGTCTCCACGTTTTCCAAAATGAATGCGTTTGAAGTGGTCGATGGCCCCCAACAGCGCTGTATCGTCGCCGTGAATGCCGGCAATCTGGCGACCACGCAGGGCGTTGTAAGCAACCTTCGGCGAAAGGCACTTGTGGACGAAACGCACATCCTCAACGCGCCATCGATGTTTGATGTGGCAGAGCTGTTTGGCCAGGCTATCAAAAGCGCGATTTCGCATGCTGAAGAAAACCAGCTCACGCAATCATCAGTCGATTTCACCTGCACGTTTCTAGTTGGCGGTCAAATTCGTAACGAAGCGCCGCGGCTGTTCCAGATTTATCCACAGGGAAATTTCATCGAAGCGACGAGTGACACGCCGTATTTTCAGATTGGCGAGAGCAAGTACGGGAAGCCCATTATTGATCGCGTTGTGAGTCCCGAGACCCCAATGGCTGAGGCATTGAAATCGGCAATGGTGTCTTTTGATTCGACGATGAAATCCAATCTCTCCGTGGGTTTGCCCATCGATGTGCTGATCCTGAAGCGGGATTATTTGAAGCCGTCGCTGCGCTACCGCGTGACCGAAGACGACGCGTACTTTCAAAACATTCGTAAGGCTTGGGGGCAAGGCTTACGGCAAGTGTTTCAGGGCCTGCCGCAACCTGACTGGTTTCACGATTGAGCGGTGGGTCCGGCGAGCCGACCGCCCCGCGTGGGTCTGAGAGGACGAAACGTAGCGAGCCCAAATACATCCTTTTGTTGGCGCTTCTGCTTGGTAGCCAGCCCATAGCAACGGACTTGTACTTACCGGCATTGCCCGCAATCGCCGCCGAATTGGGAAACCCCGCGCTAACCCTGACAGGACTGACGCTGGCGTTCGGTTTTGCGCAATTGATACTTGGGCCGCTGTCTGACCGCTATGGCCGTCGGCCAGTATTGCTCGCGGGATGCGCGGCTTATGCGCTCGCATCGTTCGCGGGTGCCTGAGCGACGGCGCTCTATTCGTTGGTGATCTGCCGCTGCATGCAAGGAGCGACGATGGCAGCGCTAGTCGTCTGCGCTCGTGCCAGCGTGCGCGACCTCTACGCGCCGACGGAGGGTGCGCGCGTGCTCTCGCGCGGGCTTACCGGACTCGGCATCGTCGCGCTCGCCTCGCCGCTGACCGGCGCGATCACCGTTGCCTATTTTTCATGGCACGCTACGTTTATCGCGCTAGGCGTTTATGGCGTGATCGCATTCATATGGGTCTGGTTTTACTACGTTGAATCACGACCATACAGCGTGCCCCGGAGTGCGAGCGCCATCAGCAAAAGCGCCACAATCGCCGTGCTTAAGGTTCCCCGATTTCGCGCATGGACGGCGATGCTTGTTGCCACTTACTGCACGCTGTTTTGCTTCTTGCTTTCATCGGGTTTCGTCTACATAAAGGTGTTTGCATTTTCACCGCTCGCCTGCGGCCTGACTCTTGCTATCAACAGCGTTTCCTATATCGGGGGTACCTATTGGTGTCGTCATCTGCTCACCAACCGGGGGCCAAATCAAGCGGTGCAATTGAGTGCGATGTTTGCCGTGGTCGGTGCAATTTTTATGACGATCATCGCGCTCGCAAGCGGGACGCCACAGCCGTGGGCGATGATCATCGGCCAATGCCTGATTGCGATTTCACACGGCGTGAATCAACCGTGCGGACAAGCGGGTGCAATCGGTGATTTTCCAGAGCATGCAGGTCGCGCCGCGGCACTGTCGGGTTTTGCGATGATGGTGGCCGCGTTCATTTGCGGCCAGTTGATTGCACCGACTCTCGGGACGAGTGCGTGGCCGTTGATAATATCGAACGTGGTGGGTAGCGCTGGGATCGCGTTTGTTGCGTGGGTGTTGGTGCCACAGTCGTATGCACGTAGCGCGACTGCTTAACTGCGGATCAAAGTCCCTGCGTCGACAAAAGACGTTCAGCGCGCAGTAGGCCATCGGGCGCGAGCTTGCCCAAACCGAGAAAGTGTTCGGACGGACCGTAGACGCGAAGCAGCAACCCGTCGCCTTCCTCTGGAATTAGCGAACTTTGAGTACGGTCGTAACTCACGATCTTGCCGTTCTGCATGTCTCTGGCGTCAAATTCGTTGAGCCCGATACGCGGCAGTTCGGCGACTAGCGAGTCCGTCGGCAACAGCCATGATGATCGCGTAGCGTCGTCACATTCCATCCACGCTTCAAGCGGTTGCGCAGCGCTCAGGTCGAAGCCGCCGGTGCGGGTTCGGCGAAGCGCGGCCAGGTGGCCAACAGTTCCGAGCGTCAGGGCCAGATCTTCGGCGAGCGTTCGGATGTAGGTGCCTTTGCTACAGGCCACTGATATCTCAAATTCCTGTGCGACGACGTCACATGACAACAGTTCAATATCGTGAATCTGAACCGTGCGTTTCGCCAGTTCAATCACCTGACCAGCGCGGGCGTATTCGTACGCAGGCTTGCCAGCGACTTTTAGCGCGGAGTAGATGGGCGGCGTTTGTTCGATGCTGCCGACGAACCTAGCGAGCGCGGTTCGAACCGAGCTGGCGTCGCAATTTGCCGGTTGCGTTTCACTGATTTCGCCTTCGCGGTCGCCGGTCGTCGTGGCGCTGCCCAGCTTGATCGTGGCGATATAGCCCTTATCCGCTTCAAGGAGGCGTTGCGCGAACTTGGTGGACTCACCAAGGCAGATCGGCAGTAAGCCCGTCGCCAGAGGGTCTAACGTGCCAGTGTGACCTGCTTTGGTGACGCCGAGCGTGCGGAAAATCCTGCGAAGTCGTGAAACGACCGAGAAAGAAGACATTCCAGCTGGTTTGTCGACCAGCGCTACGCCGTGCAGTGCCACAAGTAAACCTAGACTTGTTTGCCGGAAACAGGTTCAACTGGTTCGTCGTCTGAGGCCTCGACTGGCTTGCCGTCCGGCGCCACCACCCGCGCATCGTCCTCACGCGCGGAATCAATCAACGCGGAAAGGCGCATGCCTTCTTCAAAAGTCTTGTCGTACTCAAAGTGCAAAAGCGGCGCTTTGAAAATAGTCAGACGCGCTGCAATCCCATGACGCAAAAAGCCATTAACGCTTTTGAAGCCCGCATCCGCATCAACCTGCCCCGCATAGCCTTGCGGATGCACATAACGCACCAAGGCGTGCGACAGATCAGAAGTCACCTCCACTTGCGTGACAGTGACGCCCTTGACACGTGGATCGCGCACCTCGGTCGCAATCATCTGGGCAAGTTCGCGCTGAACCTGCTCAGAGACTCGCAACGCGCGCTGCGATAGGCCTTGTTTGATACCCACAAGAACTATAGCGTGCGCTGCACTTCAACGATTTCGTAAATCTCCAAGCGGTCGCCCTCTTGAATTTCGCTGTAGTTCTTGAGCGAGAGGCCGCACTCGTAGCCTTCTTTGACTTCTTTGACGTCGTCCTTGAAGCGTTTGAGCGAATCGAGCTCGCCACTCCATGCAACCACGTTGTCGCGCAGCAAACGCACTTGCGCGCCACGCTTGACGATGCCTTCGAGCACGTAGCAACCGGCAATGGTGCCGATCTTCGATGCGCGGAACACCTGACGAATCTCGACCAGACCGAGCGTGTTTTCCTTCTGCTCAGGCGCGAGCATGCCGGAGAGCGCATTTCGAACGTCATCCACGGCTTCGTAAATGATGTCGTAGTAGCGAATCTGCACGCCTTCCGACTCGGCAAGTTTGCGCGAGGTCGCATCGGCGCGAACGTTGAAGCCAATAATGATCGCCTTCGACGCAGACGCCAGGTTGACATCGCTCTCGGTGATGGCACCGACGGCGCTGTGCACCACCTGAACCCGCACTTCATCCGTCGACAATTTGCCCAACGCATACGCTAAACCTTCGTACGAGCCTTGAACGTCCGCCTTGATGATGAGCGGCAGCAGTCTCGCTGCTGTTTCACCCATATTGGCAAATGCATTTTCAAGCTTCGATGCGTGTTGCTTAGCGAGTTTCACGTCACGGTACTTACCCTGACGGAACAGCGCGATTTCACGCGCTTTGCGCTCATCGCCCAACACTAGGATGTCATCACCGGCTGAAGGAACGTCCGATAAACCTTGAATTTCAACCGGAATTGCAGGACCCGCCGTCGTGATGTTTTTGCCATCTTCATCAGTCATCGCACGAACGCGACCGAACACGGAACCAGCAAGCACCATGTCGCCGCGCTTCAACGTGCCGCTGGTGACCAGAACCGTTGCCACAGGGCCACGACCACGATCCAGACGTGCCTCAATAACCAGACCACGCGCAGGCGCGTCGATCGGGGCTTTAAGTTCGAGCACTTCGGCCTGCAATAGGATGCTTTCAAGCAGGCGATCAATACCCTCACCGGTCATCGCTGACACGGGGACAAAAATCGCTTCACCGCCGTATTCCTCAGGCACGATGCCTTCGGTAACGAGTTCCTGTTTGACGCGATCCATGTTGGCGCCCGGCTTGTCGATCTTGTTGATGGCAACAATAACTGGCACGTTGGCAGCTTTGGCGTGTGCGATAGCTTCCTTCGTTTGCGGCATCACGCCGTCGTCGGCTGCGACAACAAGAATCACGATGTCCGTGACCTTAGCGCCGCGAGCACGCATCGCTGTGAATGCTTCATGGCCTGGTGTATCGAGGAAGGTGATCACGCCGCGCGGCGTGGTGACGTGATATGCGCCTATGTGCTGCGTGATGCCACCGGCTTCACCGCTCGCAACGCGCGCCGTGCGGATGCGATCAAGCAATGAGGTCTTGCCGTGATCAACGTGGCCCATGATCGTTACAACCGGCGGACGAACTTCGAGCTTGGCATCGGAATCACCCACGTGATCGGTGAGCGCTGCATCAGGATCATCATCCTTCGCAGCAACCGCCGTGCGGCCCATCTCCGACGCGAGGATCATCGCAGTGTCGCGATCAAGCACCTGATTGATGGTGACCATCTGGCCCATCTTCATCATGCTCTTGATCAACTCGGCCGCTTTGACCGACATTTTGTGAGCCAGTTCGCCGACCGTAATCGTCTCTGGAATGACGATGTCTTTGAGCGTCAAATCGGGTTGCTCGATGGCTGGGCCACGCGTCTCTGCGCCGCGTTTTGCCCCATGGCCTTTGCCGCCACGACCGCCCGCTTTCCAACCGTTTGCAGCACCAGCATCTGCTGGGGCATCGCGCGATTTCATGACCTTCTTGCGAGCGGCATCTTCCTGCCAAGCCGGCGCTTTTTTGTCGCCAGGTTTGGCTGCTGCCGGGCGCGCGCCAGCCGCTGGAGCGGCTTTATCGCCGGGTTTCGCGGCTGCGCCCGGCTTTGCGGGGCGATGCAGCGTGTTTTCTGTTGATTTCGGTTTCGGTGGTGCCGGCGTCATGTCGACGCGCTCTCCGATACGAGGGCGGGGGCCCGCAGCTACCGCAGGTGCAGTAGCCGCTGGCACGATGACAGGTTTGGTGACGGCTTTGACCTGGGCCGCGACTGCTGGAGCTACGACCGGTGGCGTCGTTGGCGCGGTGGCTAATGCAGCCAGCTTAGCCAAGTCGACTTTGGGTGGTGTTATTACACGGATCACGGCCTCGCCTACCACGCCAACCGGCGCTGCTGCAACGGCGGGAACGGCAGCAGACTCGTCGGGTGCAGCAACAGGCTGCAGTACAGCGACTGCTTCCGTCGTCGCAGCAGCGCTTTCTTTCGGCTGCTTGGGTTCGTTGCGCGCAGCTTCCCGTGCTTGCTTTTCCTGCTGCTCTTTTTCTTGCAGCTCGCGAAGCGTCGTGCTGCGTGCTTCCTCAGCGCCGCGCGCAGCTATTTCTTCGGCTGAAAGAACAGGTTTGATGGGTGCTGACGCAACTTCGGCGGCCACCGGCTCGATGACCGGAGCAGGCGCTGCGGTTTCAGTCGCACGGGTGACGAGAACACGCTTCTTGCGTACCTCGACTTGAACCATGCGTGATTTACCCGTCGCGTCGGCGGTGCGCAGTTCGGTGGTTGATTTGCGGGTCAACGTGATGCGCTTGCCAGCGCTCTCATCAGCACCGCCATGCTGCTTGCGCAGGTAATCGAGCAGTTTGCCTTTGTCCGAGGCGGACAAAGGTGCGTCTGCGGTAGACGCGTCGACGCCCGCGGACGCAAGCTGCTTCAGCAACGCATCCGGACTCAGGTTTAATTCACCCGCGAAGTCAGTAACAGTGGTTTTTGTGATGCTCAAGCGGCCCCCTCGTGCTACTGCTCAGCCACGAACCAGGATTCGCGTGCACGGGCAATCAATTGTGTAGCTGCTTTGGCGTCAGCGCGGCCCATCAACTGGCGCTCCTCGTCCGTCAAATCAGTAAAGTCGTTATCGAGCAGTGCGCGAGCACGCTCTTCAGGCAGTACGCGAATGGCGCACAACTCATCGGAGGCGAGATCGCCAAGTGCGTCTCGGGTTGTGATGCCGAAACGAGAAAGCTTCATCAGCAATTCGGTGTCGACGCCTTCAAGCGTCTTCAAATCATCCGATGCGTTCTCAAGCACTTCTTCTTTGGCGATTTCGTCAGTCAGCGCCGCATTGCGCGCGCGCGTGCGAAGCTCTTGAACCGTGTCTTCGTCAAACGCTTCAACCGCTTGCAATTCTTCCACTGGAACGTAAGCCACCTGTTCAATAGTCGAAAAACCTTCGTCAACCAGAATCTGGGCGACCTCTTCATCAACGTCAAGCTTGTCTATAAACACGTTGCGCAGGCGCACTGATTCGGCCTCCGTCTTCGTGGCCGATTGCTCTTCGCTCATCAGATTCAAATGCCAACCGGTAAGCTCAGAAGCGAGACGAACGTTTTGACCGCCTTTGCCGATGGCTAACGCAAGATTATCTTCGTTCACTACAACGTCCATTGCATGGCGTTCTTCGTCAACAACAATGCTCGTGATTTGCGCAGGGGCCAGTGCATTGATAACGAATTGCGCGGTGTCCTCAGCAAACAAAATGATGTCAATGCGCTCACCGGCCAATTCATTGGTCACCGAGTTCACGCGCGAGCCGCGCATTCCGATGCAGGTGCCCTGTGGGTCAAGACGCGGATCGTTAGATTTCACGGCAATCTTGGCACGCATGCCAGGGTCACGAGCAACTGCTTTGATCTCAATCACGCCTTCTTCGATTTCTGGAACTTCCAGTTCGAATAACGCGGAAACAAATTGCGGTGCGGTACGTGACAGGATCAACTGCGGGCCACGTGCTTGACGATCAATGCGCAGAACATAAGCGCGCACGCGGTCACCCACGCGGAAGTTTTCTTTCGAGATCAACTGATCGCGCGGAATGACGCCTTCAACGCGGCCTGATTCCACAATGATATTTCCGCGATCGATTCTACGCACGGTACCGTTGATGAGTTGATCGTTACGATCAAGGAACTCTTCTAGAACTTGCTCACGCTCGGCGTCTCGCACTTTTTGCAGAATCACTTGCTTTGCAGCCTGCGCGCCGATGCGCCCAAACGGAATCGGTTCCAGCGGCTCTTCAACGTATTCGGCCATCAGTTTGCTGGTGTCGAATTCATGCGCTTCGCGCAACATCATCTGATTGTCTGGATCAACAAATTCTTCGTCGGGAACGATGAGCCAACGTCGGAAAGATTTGTAATCGCCGGATTCACGATCAATCTCGACGCGCGCTTCGATCCGCTCTTTGTTCAAGCGTTTCGTAGCCGACGCGAGCGCCTGCTCAAGGGCCTCAAAAATGACTTCCTTTGGAACGCTTTTTTCACGCGCCAACGCGTCTGCCAGTACCAAAATTTCGCGATTCATATGTCTCTCCAGCTAATACTGTGGCACTACGCGCGCGCGCGCGACATGTGCGTAAGGAATCTTGTTAACTGTGCCACCAACGTCTATCGTGATCTGATCGCCATCAAGGCCAACCAGAACACCTGCCAATTTGCGAAGGCCCTCAAACACAGGCTCGATTGTGAGCTTCACGGTTTCACCTGCGAAGCGCTCAAAGTGATCCGGCTGGGTGAGCGCGCGATCCATACCGGGCGACGACACTTCGAGGTGCTCGTACGGAATTTGGGCGGCGATTAAAGCGTCTTCGATCTTCCCTGACATTGCCGAACAATCGTTGAGATCAATCAGATCAACGCCCCTGCGGCTCTCAGGGCGGTCGATGAACACGCGCCACAATTCACGCGCAGCAAAATACTCCGCTTCAATCAGCTCATAGCCGTTAGCGGTCAGAACCTCACTGATCAATATTTTTGTGTTCGTTGACAAGTAAATTTAACCAAAAAAAAAATGGGCCGAGGCCCATTTCCATAAATACACCGGCGATGAACGCTATGCCAATTGGGCTGAAGCGATTCCCCGCACGGGGAAGTGGTGGCCAAGGGCGGAATTGAACCACCGACACGCGGATTTTCAATCCGCTGCTCTACCAACTGAGC
>JANXNI010000001.1 GCA_025354165.1 Burkholderiales bacterium
CCACAATAGGTGGATCATCCAGGCGAGCGTGTTGGCCGTCGTGTCTTCTCCGGCCAGCAGCATCGTAAGCACGTTACCCGCTACTTGCTGGTCATCGATGCCGCTGCCGGGACCGTCCGCAGCAGCAATCATTGCTTCGAGCAAATTGTGCGGGTGTTCGCGCAGCGACGGGTCAGCCTGCATGCGCTCGCGCGCCTGCTTGACGAATCCCGTAACTGCGCCATTCACTTCCACAATGCTGCGCTCAAGCTGACGATCCGACGCGGTTCTGACATAACGCCAGATCGGTACGGGAGAGAGGATGCGTTTGAACAACGCGGGGAATATCTTGTCCAGATGTTGCTGGATGACATCGCCGTCGGACCCCAGTGTATTGACCTCTGCGCCAAACGCCAGACCGGCGATCGTATCCACCGTGTAGCGCATCAGGTCGGCTTGCAGGTCGATAGCAGTGCCCGCGAGTACTGCCGCCTGCCAGCGTCCGACCAACCGCTGTGCCACCGTCTGCAGCGCCGGAAAATAGCGTTTCACATGCACCGGATCAAACCCCGCCATCACCATACGTCGCTGGTGCTGCCACGTCTCGCCGTTCGCGCCAAAGACCCCGCTCGGCAAATTCATCTCGGCGCTGATTTCTGCCAGGCGCGAGGTGCGGCGCAAACCATCCGGCCGATCACGCAAGATTGTCGCGACGACCTCGTGCTCGCCAACGACCAAAATCGTGCGTTTGCCGATCTGCAGTTTAAAGAATGGCCCAAACTCCCGGCACCACGACTCAAGCTGCTGGTGAAAGCGCGAGGATTCGATCTGCAACGCGTTGCCGACAACCGGAAGGCCGCGCGGACCGGGCAGATCGGCTAGTACACGAAATAAGCGAGGTGCTTGCGAGATTGGCGCGTCGATGGTTTCGGTTGGCATGGAAGTCTTCTGTTGCGTCGGCGCGTTCGGCGGGCGATGCGTCTGAACTTATCGCAAAAATGAGAGCCGCTCTAGATCACAACGCAATTGTCCTTGCATGTGGGCAACGCGTCGTGAAGCTATCTTAATCACAAACCGACGTGTGGTGGAAAACTTATGCCCCTCAGCCCGCTACTGCATCTTTGATCTGAGCTTGATCGTTTCGCCCGCCACACGAAAGCTGCCGTGTCCGATGTGATGAATGGTGCGAGGACTTTTGACGGTAGGGTCGATCCACGCCTGGACGACTTCAAGAACAAACAGGCCGTATTTGGACACCATGCTCGTGTCGACCACACGGCATTCGAGGTTGGCATAGCACTCGTCAACGAGTGGCGGGGCAACGAGCTTTGCCGGTTTCGGGGTGAGGCCGAACTTCTCGAATTTGTTGATTTTTTCGCCGGTTGAATTGCCGCAGCGGACGACGGCTTCGGCGATGTCCACGGTCGGGATGTTGATCACGCATTCTTTGCTGGCTTTGAGCAAACTGAACGAATAATCACGATTGCTCACGACGCAGGCAATCAGCGGTGGCACGAACTCAAGCATGGTGTGCCAAGACATGGCCATGATGTTTGCTTTGCCCGCGCGGGCCGTGGTCAGTAGCAACACCGGCCCCGGCTCAATCAGGCCGTAGACTTTGGATAGCGGAAACGATTTCTTGGGCATGGCGCTATTGGGCCATGTGCGGATCGGTCGTTTCGGCGAACGCGATGTGATTGCCGTCCGGGTCGGTGATCATCAGCGTTTTCACTGTCGCTCCCGACGAGCGTTCTGATGTGTCTACGCTCATGTTGTCAAGGCGCGCGACCTGCTCGTCAATGCTGCCGACCGCGAGCGTGAACGAGCATGTGCCCGCGCGCTCGGACAGTTGGTACACCTGCAACCAGCCGCCGCCTTCGAATTTCCATTCGGCCAGTTCCGCCATCGGAACCGAATCGGCGAGCCGACCCAAAATAGTGTCTGATACCACGGACACGCCGCGCTCAAATCCTTGACGGCGACGCTGGCCAGTACGTTTTTGATGGGCATGGTGGTGCTCCCACAGTTGACTGGTCTTCAAGTTACACGCTCCGGCGGCGTGCGGCTGTAGGACAAGTTGCATTTTGGTAGGGTGGGCAACTTGTTGCCCACGCGTTGCGTCAACATCACGAATCCCGACACAATGCGATAAAGGCGGAAACGTAGCTTCTAAGCGCTATCGTGATTTGATAACGGAGTTGAACCAATGAATTGCAAACGATTTGCCAGCGTGTGGGACGCCATCGAAGACTCGCCCGAAGAAGCTGAAAACATAGAAGTGGTTGAGCAAATTCAGACAGCGGTTTAAGCGAAACTTCAGGGCATATGGCGAGGCGTTAATAGCGCTCGCGAACTGGAGTTTTTATGTTGAAGAAGAAGTCATCGGTTGCCAAGAAGCAGCGCAGGAAATTGAGTGCTGAGTTCAAAGCCAAGGTCGCTTTGGCCGCCCTTCGCGAAGACAAGACGTTGGCACAGCTCTGTGCCGAGTTTCAGGTGCACAGCACCCAGATCACCGAGTGGAAGAGATTGCTTGTTGAGCGAGCCGCTTCGGCTTTTGCTGGTGGCGCT
Source organism: Burkholderiales bacterium (assembly GCA_025354165.1). GTDB lineage: Bacteria > Pseudomonadota > Gammaproteobacteria > Burkholderiales > Casimicrobiaceae > Casimicrobium. The sequence goes on from JANXNI010000001.1 coordinate 2,548, forward strand.
GGGGCTGATCGGCAGCCCGCTGTTGATGTCGTTCCGCTGCACGCAAAGATTGGTGAGTTGACGCTGGAGAATGATTTTTTAGAACGTGCGCTCACACGAGCGTAGGCGAGTCCTACAGCCTCGCGGGCGGGACTACTGAGCGCAAGATGATGATCGAGCCAAACCACGCCTTGTCCATTGTCAAGCAAGCTGAGGCGGTAGGCATTAGCCGCGCCTGCGTCTACTACGTTCCACGCCCGATAAGCGCTGCTGATTTGGCGCTCATGCGGCGCATCGACGAGCTGCATCTGCTGCACCCGTTCATGGGCGCACGCCAACTTATACGGGAGTTGGCTAAAGAGGGCATCAAAGTGGGTCGCTGCCACATCCGCACCCTCATGCGGCGGCTTGACATTGCGGCGCAGTGCCCGCAGCCTGGCACCAGCAAGCCCGCGCCGGGACACAAGATTTACCCCTACCTGCTGCGCTGTATCACCATTACCTTCGCCAATCAGGTGTGGGCGTTGGACACCACCTACATCCCGATGGCGCACGGCTTTGTCTATCTCACGGCGGTGGTGGATGTGGCCAGCCGACGTGTGCTCGCCCACAAGACGGCCACCACGCTTGAGGCGCATCATGCGGTGGAGATTATTGAACAGGCGTTTGCGCGGTTCGGTATCCCGGAGATCGTCAATACCGATCAGGGCAGTCAGTTCACCGCTGAGGAGTTCACCCGTGCGGTGCTCAGGAGAGGCGCGAAGCTCAGCATGGATGGTCGTGGCGCGTGGCGCGACAATGTGTTCGTTGAACGGCTGTGGCGCAGCGTGAAATACGAGCGGGTGTACCTGCGTGCGTATGAGAGCGTGAGCCATGCAAAGGCGGACATTGCCGAGTACATCGACTGGTACAACACCGGGCGCGGGCACACGAGCCTTGAGGGCCATCAAACCCCTGATGCGGCG
>JANXNI010000005.1 GCA_025354165.1 Burkholderiales bacterium
CGGCTTGCCGCGACCCAACGCGCCTCAACAGTGATCGTCTGCATCGCGAACTTGGGTCGCGGCAAGCCGCTCCTACAAAAGCACAACAAGTCTATGGTTCAACCAACAACAACGCTGCCACCTGTCGTCCTTCGCCCAGTAGAACGTTGTACGTTCGGCACGCCGCCGCTGTGTCCATCACCTCAAATCCGATCCGTGCCACACGCAGCGGACTCAGCGCGTCCGGCGGTGGGAAGCGCAGCTTTTTACCCGTGCCAATGAGCACGATGTCCGCCGCGACGGTCACGCCGTCTGCAACCGTGGCTGCCGTGATTTCAGCGAACGAAGTGACGGCCCATGGCGCCGCGACCGACGAATGCGCCACGCGCAAACTGTGCCCATACTCAACCCCCGCCACGCTGATCGCGCCTGCGGTGTAGCCCGTGATTGCGAATTCGCTGGCGGCTTCGCGCTGAAATTTCATGGCCATGAGCTGGCCTCCTTTGCTGCTGTTTGCGTTGCTTCAGGTTGAATTATCGGCGAGGTTGAAGAACCACAATTGCAGATACGGCTTTTTCATGAAACAACGGCTGAATATGGGCTGAGCGCTCGTTTTGCCGATTATTGACTTACGCACGAAATTCAATATAGCCCCTATGCAGTAAGAATTTAGGAAAAAAGCTGCTTCGCGCATTGTCGCCGTGTTCTCTCGCCTGCTGCGTTGCAGCAAATCGTATTCCCCGCTAACATCACAGGCTTAGGTGCCCCCTTCGTCTTGCAGAATTCTGTTGGATCGAGGAGGGGTTAATTCAATTCCTAGCACCAGGAATCACAAAATGCAGACCGAGTTCTCGCGCATCAAGCGCCTTCCCCCGTACGTTTTTGCGATCACCACTGATCTCAAGATGGCTGCACGCCGCAAAGGCGAAGACATCATCGATTTCGGCATGGGCAATCCCGACGGCCCCACGCCCAAGCACATCGTCGACAAGCTGGTCGAAACCGCGCTGCGCGGCGATACCCACGGCTACAGCGTTTCCAAAGGCATTCCGCGTCTGCGCAAAGCCATCTGCAACTGGTACGCGCAGCGCTACGGCGCATGGCTCGACCCGGACAGCGAAGCCATCGTTACGATCGGTTCGAAAGAAGGCCTAGCGCATCTGATGCTTGCGACGCTGGATCGTGGTGACACGGCGTTGGTGCCGAACCCGAGCTATCCGATTCACATTTACGGCGCGATCATCGCGGGCGCAGACATTCGCAGCGTACGCATGACCGAGGACGTGGATTTTTTCGAGGAAATCGAGCGCGCAATTCGTGAGAGCTTCCCGAAACCGAAGATGCTGATTCTCGGTTTCCCGTCGAACCCGACGGCGATGTGTGTTGACTTGCCGTTCTTTGAAAAAGTCGTTGCACTCGCTCGTGAACATGGCATCTGGGTCGTGCACGATCTCGCTTACGCCGACCTCGGATTCGATGGCTACAAAGCGCCGAGCATTATGCAGGTCAAGGGCGCGAAGGACGTCGCCGTTGAGTTCTTCACCATGAGCAAAAGCTACAACATGGCGGGCTGGCGCGTCGGCTTCATGGTCGGCAATCCTCATCTGGTGAACGCCTTGGGCCGCATCAAAGGCTACAACGATTACGGCACATTCACGCCGATTCAGGTGGCGTCCATCGCTGCGCTCGAAGGCCCGCAGGATTGCGTTGAAGAGATTCGTTTGAAGTACGAAGGCCGCCGCAACGTAATGGTCAAAGGCCTGCACGAAGCGGGTTGGATGGTCGACAACCCGAAAGCCAGCATGTACATCTGGGCGAAAATTCCTGAGCCGTACATGAAGATGGGTTCGCTGGAATTCGCAAAAAAATTGTTGGCAGATGCGAAAGTCAGCGTCTCTCCCGGCATAGGATTTGGTCAGTACGGCGACACGCATGTGCGCTTCGCGCTGATCGAAAACGAATCGCGCTCACGGCAAGCGGTGCGCGGCATCAAGGACATGTTCAAGAAGGATGGGCTGCTGTAGCTCTCCAGGGCACCTCTAAAAATTCATTTGTGGGGCGCATTGTGTCGTAGCGCGGTGCTCGCGCAGTTGCCAAAAGCGCTCATGCAACAGGGCGGCAATGAAGGTTGCTGCGCTCCGGGCTCCTAACACTGCATCCCCAAAAATGAATTTTTAGAGGTGCCCTCCACACAAAAAACAAAGAAGGCAATGAAACCACTACGCATCGGACTCCTCGGCATCGGCACAGTCGGCGGCGGCACATTTGATGTGCTCACCCGCAACGCCGAAGAAATTTCACGTCGTGCCGGGCGTCCGATTACGATTACGCATGTAGCTGACAAAGCCACGGCGCTTGCGGAAAAAGTAGTAGCAGGCCGCGCAACCATCACGGATGATGCGTTTGCACTTGTAAAAAATCCTGACATTGACGTCATCATTGAATTGATTGGTGGCTATGGCATCGCCAAACAATTAATTTTGGAGGCGATCGCCAACGGCAAGCACGTCGTCACGGCGAACAAAGCATTGCTCGCGTTGCACGGCAACGAAATCTTCGCTGCCGCGCGCGCGAAAGGCGTCATCGTGGCGTTCGAGGCAGCCGTGGCTGGCGGGATCCCGATCATCAAAGCATTGCGCGAAGGCTTGGTCGCCAACCGCATCGAATGGATCGCCGGCATCATCAATGGCACGACGAATTTCATCCTGTCCGAGATGCGCAGCAAGGGCTTATCGTTCACGGAAGTGCTGAAGACCGCACAGGCCAAAGGCTACGCCGAAGCTGACCCAACGTTTGACATCGAAGGCGTCGATGCGGGCCACAAGATCAGCATCCTCGCGGCGATTGCTTTCGGCATTCCCTTGTCGTTCGTAAAAGCGCACGTGGAGGGCATCACGAAGATCGAGGCGAAGGATATTCGCTACGCCGAAGAGATGGGTTATCGCATCAAATTGCTTGGGCTAGCGCGTCGTCGCGAAGCTGGCATTGAGCTGCGCGTGCACCCTACGCTGATTCCGGCGAAACGGCTGATCGCCAATGTAGAAGGCGTGATGAACGCCGTACTGGTCAAAGGTGATGCCGTGGGCGCAACGCTTTACTACGGCGCTGGTGCGGGTGCGAGCCCAACCGCGTCCGCCGTGATCGCAGATCTCGTAGACATCGCGCGATTGATCGACGCCGACGCCAGCCATCGCGTGCCCTATCTCGCGTTCCAGCATGACCGGATTGGCACTGAGCCTGTCTTATCAATGGATGATGTCGAGACCTCTTACTACCTGCGTTTGCGCGTCGATGACAAGCCGGGCGTGCTCGCCGACATCACGCGTGTTCTTGCCGACAATCAGATCTCAATTGACGCCATGCTGCAAAAGGAGCCGGAAGAGGGCGAAGCGCAGGCCGACATCATTCTGCTCACGCACGAGACGATTGAGAAGAACGTCAAGCGTGCGATTGCAGCGATTGAGGCGCAGCCTAGTACGAGCGGCAAGATCGTTCTGTTGCGGCTTGAGAATCTGGCTTAGTTAATTCGTCTGTGGGAGCGGCTTGCCGCGACCGAACGCGGCTTGGCTTAATCTGTCTCTGAGTCGCGGCAAGCCGCTCCTACAAAAGCCTCGCTTAATCGACAAACACTATGAAATACATCTCCACTCGCGGACATCCCGCCAAGCAGTCGTTCAGCCAAGTTCTGCTCTCCGGCCTCGCCGAAGACGGCGGCCTGATGCTGCCGGAAAAGTTGCCAAAAATCACTGATGCTGAGCTGACCGCTTGGCGTGGTTTGCCCTATCACGCATTGGCGCACGCAGTGCTCTCGAAGTTCGTCGCGACCGAGGACATCGACTCGGCAACGCTCGCCGCTTTGACCAAAGCCACGTACACCAAAGAAGTTTTCTGCACCGATGAAATTACGCCGCTGCGCAGCATCGATGGCTACGCTCAAGGCATGCAGATTCAGGCGCTGTCGAACGGCCCAACGCTCGCGTTTAAAGACATGGCAATGCAACTGCTCGGTCGCCTGTTCGAGTTTGAATTAGGTCGTCAAAACAAGACGCTCAACATCCTCGGTGCCACCAGCGGCGACACCGGCAGTGCCGCTGAGTACGCCATGCGGGGGCGCAAAGGTGTCAACGTGTTCATGCTCTCGCCCGCAGGACGCATGAGCGCGTTCCAGCGAGCGCAGATGTTTTCACTGCAGGACGCCAACATCCACAATATCGCTGTGGAAGGCGTGTTCGACGATTGTCAGGACATCGTGAAGGCCGTGTCGAACGACCTCGCGTTCAAGCGCGCGCACAACATTGGCACCGTGAACTCGATCAACTGGGGCCGTATTTCGGCGCAGGTGGTTTACTACGCGCGCGGCTATCTCGCTGCTACCACGAGCAATTCGCAAAAGGTTTCTTTCGCCGTTCCATCCGGAAATTTTGGCAACATTCTCGCGGGCCACATTGCCCGCGAAATGGGCGTGCCGATTGACACTTTGGTACTTGCCACCAACGAAAACAACGTCCTCGCCGAGTTCTTCAACAGGGGTGTGTACCGTCCGCGCCCGAGCAAAGAAACATTCGAAACATCGAGCCCGTCGATGGACATTTCCAAAGCGTCAAACTTCGAACGCTTTGTGTTTCATCTGTTTAACGGCGACGCTGCGCGCATCGCAACGATGTGGCGCGAAGTCGATCAAGGCCGATCATTCGATGTATCGCAGACGCCCGAATTCAAGGGAATGCGCGAACGCTTCGGCATCGTCGCTGGCACCAGTACACACGCGGACCGCTTGGCAACGATTCGTGAGGTCTACGAAAAAACCGGTAGCTTGATCGACACACATACGGCGGACGCGATGAAAGTCGCCCGCACGCTCGTCAAACACGGCACGCCAATGATCGTGCTCGAAACGGCACTACCGGTGAAGTTTGCCGAGACCGTTCAACAAGCCGTCGGCTTCGAACCGCCGGTCACGGCGGCGCAGCAAACAATGATGACATTGCCCTTGCGTGTGGTGCAGATTGCGCCATCGGTCGAACGCGTTAAAGCCATCGTCGCCGCTGGCTAATCTGTAGGAGCGGCGCAAGCCGCGAACATGCGACACGAGTTTCGCGACTTGCGCGGCTCCTACAATCTACGAATGCCCAATTCACTTGAAGTCAGCCACCTCGGCCATCGATACCCGCCACGCGGACGCGAGCCCGCGCGGGACACGCTGCACGATGTCAGTTTTCGTGTTGAAGCGGGCCGCGTTGGTTGCTTACTAGGCCCCTCCGGTTGCGGCAAAACCACGCTGCTGCGCTGCGTCGCGGGGCTGGAGCGCATCGGCGGTGGCACCATTCGCATTGGAAATCGAGTCGTCGCTGACGCACGGACTCATATCGAACCCGAGCATCGCGGCGTCGGTGTGGTGTTTCAGGATTACGCGCTGTTTCCCCATCTTGATGTCGCCGGAAATGTCGGATTCGGCCTTGGAAAATTTTCTTCAACTGAACGCGCCGCGCGTGTAGAGGCGGCGCTTGATCTCGTACATCTGCGCGACACCGCGCACGCTTATCCGCACGAACTATCGGGCGGACAACAGCAGCGTGTGGCACTCGCGCGAGCGCTCGTCGTCAAACCAAAACTCGTGCTTTTCGACGAGCCGTTCTCAAACCTGGACATTGAAACGCGGCAACAGCTTTCTACAGAAGTTCGCGCGACTTTGGCGGAGGTGGGAGCGACCGCGTTACTCGTCACCCACGATCAACACGAAGCCTTCGCGCTGGCTGATGAAATCGGCGTATTACGTGACGGTCATCTAGAGCAATGGGATACTGCCTACAACCTCTACCATCGCCCAGGCTCGCGCTTCATCGCGGACTTCGTCGGAGAAGGTGTTTTTTTGCCTGCCCGGGTGATCAACGCCACGCATGTCGACAGCGAGCTGGGCGACTTGCAACTCTCATCGCCGACAGCGCGTGCACCCGGTGATGAAATCGAACTGCTGCTGCGGCCCGATGACGTCGTTCACGACGACGCCAGTCCGACTACCGCAAAGGTGCTGGATCGCGCCTTTCGCGGCGCAGATTTTCTGTACACCCTTCAGCTCGCAAGCGGTCGCAGCGTGCTCGCTCTGGTGCCCAGCCACCACAACCACCGAATCGGCGAAGCGATAGGCATTCGCGTAGAGCTGGATCACGTCGTCGCGTTTTGACGAAACGACCCGCATCTGTCTATAATAGAAAGCTTAGCGGCTGTAGCTCAGTTGGATTAGAGTACTTGGCTACGAACCAAGGGGTCGTGGGTTCAATTCCTGCCAGCCGCGCCATACTCATAAAGGGTTAGATGGATAGTATCCACTAACCCTTTTTCTTTTTCTGGGATTTGCGTACCGTATGCGTACCGAATTCGAACTTGATACCCGAGTCGACACGTAGATACGACCACTGAACTTCGTAGCCCGATGCCCCAACGTCGCGACGCCGAAGAGCAGAGAATTTGTGCGATGGAAACATTTATGCCAGAAATCGAGCGAGCCGCCAGATTGATCGAATCAGCCGATGTGCTGATCATCGCCGCCGGGGCACGTATGGGCGTCGATTCCGGGCTTCCAGACTTTCGTGCTAACGAAGGCTTCTGGAAGGCTTATCCGGCGCTGGCAAAGGCCAACATCGAGTTCTATTCGATTGCTTGCCCGGATGAATTTCAGCGCAATCCCCGTCGTACTTGGGGCATTTACGGCCATCGACTGAATCTTTACCGAAGTACAGTCCCGCACGAGGGTTTCGCCATTCTCAATCGCTGGGCATAGCCCATGCTGCACGGTTATTCTGTCTTCACGAGCAATGTTGACGGGCAGTTTCAGAAAGCAGGATTCGCCGATCACGATCTCGATTGCGGCGAAGGCGGCGCACAAGTTTTTGCCCAGCCGGGCGGTTTTTATGGCGGTTGGGTGACGCCGGAGTTGACTGGGCCATTCAAGGGTGAGACTGGCAGCAGTGGTTGGTAGCGACATTGGCGCGCCAGTGGACTGACCCCCGCTCCGGGGTTCACTCTTACCCAGAGGGTGTAGCGGCGCGGGCCAGTACCTGTATGGCTCGGTGCAGCCCTTCGCGACCAATGGGTATACCCATCACAGTCAATGCGCCTTCTACGCCAGCCAAGCAACCCAGCAGCATGGCGGGGTTCAAGTCACCTAGGTGCCCAATGCGGAACATGCGTCCGGCAAACGGGCCAAGGCCGCCTGCAATGGCTACTTGAAATTGCTCGCGCGCGATGTGGCGCAGTTCATCCGGGTTGATACCTGGGGACACCAGCACGCTGGTGACTGACACAGACCGGGCTTCGGGTATCTTGCACAAGAACTGCATCGCGCCACCTTCTGACCAGGCCGCCACCGCAGCTTGGGTGGCGTTGGCCAACGTACGGTGGCGTGCTAGTACGGCCTCCACGCCCTCCAAAAAGATCAATCCCAATGCTGCCTCCAGGCCAAACAGCATGCTTTGCGGCGGTGTTCCACAGAACTTTCGGTAAGACATTTCGCTTTTGCGTTTGCGCCAATCCCAGTAAAACCGTGGAGCCGGGTTGCGTTCGGACAGTGCAAAAGCCTTGGCATCCACCGCACAGAAGCCTAAACCGGGTGGGCACATCAAAGCTTTTTGGGAGGCACCCACTACGACGTTGGCACCCAAAGCCTCCATGTCAAAGGCGACTGCGCCTAGCGTCGCAACCACATCCACCACATAAAGCGCTGGATGGGCAAGTTCGTCGAGCATTCGACGAAAACCAGCCAATTCATTGGTGGTGCCACTGGCCGTGTCGGTGTGCACCACAAACACGGCGACAATCTCGTGCCCCGTGTCGGCGCGCAGCACCGCTTCAACCGATGCCATGTCAATGGTGTACCCCTCGACATACGGCGTGCGTAGTACCTCTACTCCCATAGCTTCGGCCTGAATCGCCCATGATTCCGAGAAGTGCCCAGTGCCTGCGATCAGGACTTTTTGGTCTGTGTCGAGCAAATTAGCGATGGTCGCCTCCCAGGCACCATGCCCATTGGCAGCGTACAGAAAGACATCGGCTTCACGAGTGCCGAGCAGGCGCTTCAGCCCCGCTTCGCAGGCGGCGATGGTCTCGTCCAGTCGCGGGTCACCCAGATCCATGGGCTGCCGGCGTAGGGCGTTCTGCACGGCCTCAGGCACATGGGTAGGCCCCGGGGAGTGGAGCAAACGATTGCCGGGGATGCGTTGATCAGAGTAGCGGTGTGTCATAGGGGGTTCCGGAGCAAGGGTCTGTTGAATGGGCGTTGAAGCAATTATTACGGCGCAACGCGAATTCGCCTTAATAACACGCGGGCCCAGCCAGAACTTTTGCTGTGATGCTTGTCAGGTAGTAGCGTGGAGCGTGTGCGAAAGGAGCGTTCGTTGCTGAATATAATCACAGTAATACGCAAGGCCGTCCCTGAAATCGTAGAGGACAGACTCATGGGTCTCCCAGGCCCGATTCGCCAACGACTTTTGTACTAATGCCAGCTGTGTCATCAGCGCTTCGCGTCGGCGTACGCGACCTCTGCGAATTCACTGCGCGCGAGGGCGATCTGGATGTCCGCTTCGGCATGTCGCCCAATGCGCGAGAGGGCGTTGCGGGGCACTACACGGTCACTGCACGCCGAGGTACTGACTACCAACGGGAAGTCACCCTCAAAGGGGCATGCAACGAGCTATCTGTCATAGGGCGAGCCGACGGCTATGACCCGTTACGTAGTCGCGTCGAAGAAATCAAGACATTTCGTGGCGACTTGTCGCGCCAGCCTGCTAGTCTGCGCCTACTGCATTGGGCGCAACTGAAAGTCTACGGCTGGCTCTTGTGTGAGCGCGACGCCCTGCAATCCGTCACGCTCACGCTGGTGTACTTCAATATTGACTCAGAGCAGGAAATTACATTCGATCAAACGATCAGTGCAACCGAACTGCAAGCGCATTTCCGTGAGTTGTGTGCACGCTACGCACAATGGGCGGCGCAAGATGCCGCGCATCGTTTACGCCGTGACGCACATCTCACACGGCTGACGTTTCCGCACGAATCGTTCCGGCCCGGACAACGCGAACTGGCAGAAGCCGTGTTCCGCGCGGGGCGTTCGGGCAGTTGCTTGCTGGCCGAAGCGCCGACAGGAATTGGTAAGTCGATTGCTACGCTGTTCCCTATGCTCAAAGCAATGCCCGTACGTACGCTCGACAAGATTTACTTTCTGTCAGCCAAGACGTCAGGTCGAAAGCTGGCGCTCGATGCGTTGGCAATGTGTCAGGCCAACCGGCCTATTGATCCAATCACAGTTACGGAGCGTGATGTGCACAACCCACCGCTTCGGGTTGTTGAGCTCATCGCAAAAGCAAAGGCCTGTCTGCACCCCGGTCAGGCGTGCACGGGTGCGAAGTGTCCGCTGGCATTGGGTTTCTTTGACCGGCTACCTTCGGCGCGTGTTGAATGGGTGTCGAGCAACGAGGGCGGCGCAAGGGCCGTCACCCTAGCCGCGCGTAATCACAATATTTGCCCCTATTACTTCGCACAAGACCTCGTTCGATGGGCCGACGTGGTAGTCGCCGATTACAACTACTACTTCGACAGTAGCGCCTCGCTTTACGGTGCCATGGTTGATAGCGAATGGCGAGTAAGCGTGCTGGTTGATGAAGCCCACAATTTGATTGAACGCGCACGCAGTATGTACTCAGCGACATTGCAACTGGCGCAAATCAAAGCGCTTCGCCATGAGGCTCCAGCGCTGAAGCGAACCTGGGATCGGTTAATCCGCAAGTGGCGTGAGTTGAAGCTGCCTGATGATGCTCTTTATCAAGTGCTGGATCGCGTGCCGACGAATTTTTTAAAGGCGCTTCAGACGTGCAGCACTGAAGTCGGGGCACATCTCGTCGACAACGCGGACGCGCCCGCGCAGGTACGCGACTTCTATCTCGCAGCGCTTCACCTGTTGCGCCGCGCTGAGTCCTTTGACGAGAACAGCGTGTTTGATGTCAGTCGCAGTGCGATGCGCAAGTCAAACAGTGATACCGAGCTCGTCCTGCGCAATGTAGTACCCGCGCCGTACGTTGGCCCACGATTGGCTGCTGCTGAAAGCGTGGTGTTGTTTTCGGCGACGTTGACCCCGGTCGATTTCTACCGGGGAATGCTGGGTGTACCCGAGGATGCAACGGTTCTTCAGGTGCCATCACCGTTCGCAAGCGATCAACTGAAAATCACAATTGCCCGTCATATCTCTACGCGGTATCGGGACCGGAGCGCATCGCTGCGCGCCATCACTCAACTGATTGCCGATCAGCAATCGCAATGCCCCGGTAACTACCTCGCTTTCTTCAGTAGTTTTGAATACCTCGAACTCGCTGCAAACGACTTGTCTGATTGCTTCCCACACCTCGTGCAGTGGCGACAGACCCGAGACACGAGTGAAGGCTTGCGCGAAGATTTTCTCGCGTCGTTTGTCGAGGGCGGCGAAGGGGTTGGTTTTGCAGTGTTGGGCGGCGCGTTTGCTGAAGGCGTCGATTTGCCGGGCACGAAACTCATCGGTGCATTCATTGCCACGCTGGGGCTACCGCCAACGGATCCGATCAACGAAACCTACCGCACCGTGATTGACCGTAAATTCGGTAGCGGCTACGAATACACCTACACCTACCCCGGCATTCGCAAGGTGGTGCAAGCAAGCGGGCGGGTCATACGCACCTTGACTGATCAGGGAGTGCTGCATCTGATGGATAACCGATTTGCATCAGCAGCCGTTCGCCGACTGCTCCCGCCGTGGTGGTCAACTAACAATTCGCACCCATCGCGATCCGTGTAGCAGTGAGGCGTCTGCTTTCGCGCTAGCGAACTTTGGCAATGTCGTCGCGCTTGACGCAGGCACCGATGGGGAGTTCGACTTGTTTAGGGTGGTGACGACCGCATCATAGATAAGACACTCCTGTGGTGCATTTGACCAAGCGCTATTTGCCTTCCGCAGCTCCGGGTGCGCTTGCTTCTAGTGGGCGGGGCGGCGGGCCCTTTACATACTTGTCAAACCACTGCACCATTTCATACACAAGCTGTTCGTTCGACTCCATCGCTGCGTACCAGTGGGGTTCGTACGGCAGCATCACCAGCCGTGTAGTGCCGCCGTTGCCACGTACCGCCTCAAAGAGCTTGCTGGACTGCAGGGGCGTGGTGCCCGGGTTGGCATCGTCCGCGCCGTGCACGATCAACAGGGGGGTCTTAAGTTTGTTGGCATAAAAAAAAGGCGACACTTTGGTGTAAACGTCTGGCGCCTCCCACACCGAGCGGCGTTCACTCTGGAAGCCAAAGGGCGTGAGCGTCTTGTTGTAAGAACCGCTGGTGGCCACACCCGCGCGGAAGAGATTGGAGTGGGCAAGCAGGTTCACCGTCATTAGCGCGCCGTGGCTATGCCCGGTCACGCCAACGCGCTCGGGGTCGGCTACGCCCAGGCGCACTGCTTCGTCGACTGCCGCCTTGGCATCTGCCACCAACTGCTCGGTATAAGTGTCATAGGCCTTTTTGGGGTCGCCGACAATCGGGAACGCCGCGTTGTCAATGATCGCGTAGCCCGCGAGCAGCAACAATCGATGTTGACGCAAGCGGGTGAAGGTCGCCTGCGAGCCGGTCGTCTGGCCAGCCTTTGAGGCATCGGCATAGTCGAGCGGATACGCATACAGAATGGTGGGTACGCGCGTACCTTCCTCGTAGCCCGGTGGCGTGTAAAGTGTGAACGACAAATCGAGCCCATCGGCTCGCTTGTATTTCACTAACCGCTTCTTGATTTGTCTCACCACAGGGCTCGGGTCGGCAATGTGGGTAATAGCGACGCTACTCGACGCAAAAACAGGTTCTCCGACCGAAGCCTCAACTGGTACGCCCAGCGTGCGGGTGAATGCGTTGGGCGGCGTGCTGACTGTCTGATGCCAGGTCACAAAGTGCCTTGAGTCCGCGCCAGTAAAAGAGAGAAATTGTTCGTAGGCATTCTTGTCGCTGCGAAACAAACGCTCGGTTTTAAGCGACTTGAGGTCTAGCCGGTCCAAGAAGGGTCGATCACCGCCTGGTGACGAACCCACACCCCGCAGGTAAATCGAGTCACCTTCCTGGCGCAGAACCACACTGCCGTTCGCAAGCCGTTGGCGCACGGGGTTTCCTGGGTTGGCATATTTTTCATCGGTGGACAAGTCCCACAACAAGCGCGGAGTGTGGCCTGGCTCGTCCACATTGATCACAAAGGTTTTGCGCCAATGCCGGTTGTTGTCGTATTCAGTGACCAGCGCGACGTCTGGCTTCGGCCCCCACATGAAGCCGCTAAACCGCTGCTCGGTTCGCATGATCTCCGTCGGGGCGGCTTTGAACGGCGCTTTTTGCAGCATCACCTTGTCACGCGCGGGCACCCTGGTTGCCCAGTCGCCTCCGTCTAAAGCTTCGGCCCACACCAGAGTTGCGGGGTCGGTGGCTCGCCACGTGAAGTCACGTGGCCCCAGGGGTTCTCCGTGGATAGGTACTCGGTCCGCAAGCGGCAGCGATGCAATGTGCTGCACCGCTACGTTGGCGGATTCCGTCACATCCCACACCGCAACCTCTGTGGGGAAGCGGTCAAATGTGGTGACGTACGAATAGGGCTTGCGAATAGCTGTTACCAGCACATGCCGACCATCGGGCGCGGGAGTCACTTGCTGGAAGCGGTCGGGCTTTCCGAGAAGCTTGATGGCTGATGTGCCTGCATCCACCAGGGCGAGCTGAGAGCTCGCGTAGTAATCAAACAGGTCTTCGTCATGGGGGTTGCCCAACGTGTCACGGTTCTCATATGTGCTGCTTTGGCCTTTATCCCCCAGCGACTCCTGAACGCTGGGGCCAGCTGGCACGAGCGGCGCGGGTGGGGGTGGCCCGATACGGTCTGGAACTAGTTTCACCAGCAACGTCTTTTGGTTAGGCATCCACTGCAACGTGTCTTCTAGCATCGGGTTCAAGTTCACGCCGGGAACTCGGTGCACGGCACCACTCTTTGCATCACCTAGCCAGAGTTCAACAGAAGTCTCGGCCACGTTCTCAAAGGCAAAGCTTTTGCCGTCCGCGCTCCATACCGGCGAGTTGGGGCACGCACCTACCGGCAGCTTGATCGGAGTTTGCGCGCCATCGGCAACAGTGACCAGCACTAATGAGCGGACACAGGGTGCAATACCGTAGCCGCCTGGGGTGTCATGCTTGCTGTGGTTTTTGGGCTCAATACGCACACCCGCTAGGCGCAAATAGGGCGTGGCCACCTTCGAGATGGAGGGAGCCTCTTGCCACGAGACCAGCAAGATGCGGTCTTGCGTGGGGCTCACACTGGGCTGAGGCGGGGTTTCGGCCCGCATCACATCAAGAATGGCTTTGGGTGGCTGGTTGTAGCCCGCAGCCGAACTAATCGGCGCGTACAAAGCGCCGAGCGCAAGCGTTGCGATGCCAAATAACCATTTGGCGTGCTGAACAAACATCAAGGATCTCCGTCTAGATTTAATAAACTGGAAAGTGGGGCAGACGACCGAAAAGGATACCGCGTTGTGGCTGCACATCTAGGTGAAGCTACCGCAGCGGCCCAAGAAAGTCAGCGCCAATGTTAAATGGACTGGGCCATCGCCTGAAACGAGAGATAGAGCTACGGGATAGACGCTCCCGATATGACGGCGTACAAGGGCCGTAGTGGTGATGCGTGTGCTTGTGAAGGTGCCTGTGGCGGGCACCGGTCGCGGTTGAATCGGGTTGCAAGAACGTTGCGGCGATTTTCGGTACTATGGGTCAAGTTCGCGACGGCCCGCAAACAATTGGGGATCAAATCAACCCAACTCACTATTTCCTGCGGATTACGTCCGCGCCGCAGGTGGCTGTACTTCGGAGCAGCCTCTCGTCAACCTTGCCCATGAATCGGGAGTCAACCATGCACCGCTTTTCTCGCGACACCTCTCAAAGTCTTACCTTCGCCTTCCGCAAGTGGGGCCTACGCACTTTTGCTGTAGCAGTAGCGCTGATCGCTAACGTTGTTTTCGCCTCCACCATCATCATCGACCGTGCCAACGTTGCGCAGGCATTGCAGCGCGGCGCACTTTTGTGGGATGTGCGAGCGTCCGCGGACTATCAGAAGGGCCACGTGCCAGGCGCGGTGTCGATTGGCGACGCGCCCACCGTGTTGCGCGACCCTAACCGAGAAGATTTTATTAGTGTCGCCGCGATCGAGCGAATCCTTGGCGGCGCTGGAATTGACCCATCGCAGGAGATCGTGGTGTATGGCAATCGCGGCACATGGAACCCCTATTTTGGCCTTTACACGGTGCAATATTTCGGCGGCGCGCGCGTGTCGGTTTATCACGATGGGATAGAAGACTGGACCGAGGCGGGCAAGCCGCTGACCCAGACTGAAACCAAACTCGCTTCGGTCACATTGAAGCTCACGGTGGATCCCGCCCGCGTGGCGTCGACTCGCGAAGTCATTGAAAAAGTGGGTAAGTCGGGTGTGCAACTGGTTGACGCACGCACTGCGGCTGAATTTGAAGGCAACGACATTCGCGCGATTCGCGGTGGTCACGTGCCGGGCGCGGTCAACATTCCCTACGAGCAAAATTGGCAGGACCCAGATACCCTTGCCAAGCTCGGCAAAAAACAAGTGAACTCAAGCGTGGGAATGGCACTGAAGCCTGTCGATGAGTTGCGCAAGCTCTACGCTGGACTCGACAAGGATAAAGAAACCATCGTGTACTGCCAAAGTGGTGCACGCGCCAGCGAATCGGCGGGTGTGTTGCAGCAACTGGGATTCAAAAACGTGAAGGTCTATGACTCGTCTTGGCTGGGTTACGCAAGCGTGCTCGACGCGCCGGCGGAAAACGTTACCTTCGTGAACGTTGGTGCACTGCAAAGTCGAATTCAAGCGCTGCAAAATCGCCTTGACGCGCTTGAGGCGGCACGCAAGTAATTGTGAAGCGGGAGGTGGGCGCGATACGGTCGGAAGTCACTGCGGGTCGTTTGTTGATTGCCGTTAGCAACGCGGCCTGTAGCCTAGCGTTTAGAGGAATTGCGTAAGTTCTGGATTGTAGTAAACCGTATCGAAAACAATCGAAATCTGGGGAAATGATGCTGCCTAGAGTCTCTGAGTTTCATAGCGAGCATGAGCTGTTTCGAATCGAACTGATCAACCTCGTTGATCGGCACCACACTTCGGTAAAGTCTATGTCCAGCTTCGGCTGAGAGGTTGCGGCCGGGCGCTTCGGCGCACGCTACGCTGAAGGAAAGGGCCGACCCGGTGTACCCATTCACCTGATGTTGGGACTGCACTATCTGAAGCCCGCGTTCAACCTCTCGATTGAGGCGGTCGTCGGGCGCCAGGTGGAGAACCCTTACTGGCAGTTTTTCTGTGGCGACCAATACTTCAAACACACGCCACCGATTGATCCGTCACAGATGATGAGCTTTCGGCCCCGCATTGGCGAGGGTGGCTGTGAATTCTTGCTCGGCCTCACGATAAAAGCGGGAGTTGCCACCGAGACGGTAGCCGGAGCGTCGCTCCCATCATCAACGTCGACAGCACCGTGCAGGACAAAGCCATCGCGTTTCCCACTTAGGCGCCGCTCTACTTCAAAGCCCTTGCGGCGCTTGTACTCGTGGCCAGGCAGAGCCCGCCATACCCACACCGAACGAGATAGCTAAAAAGTTAGGTGGAGCCCCTAGAGAGTTCCGCTTGACCGGACGACTCGATCTGCACATTAACTAGTACGCTGGCACGGTGCCTTTTTCGACAGCGCTAGCAGGCATCGAGTCGAGGGAATCCAGTCGCCCGCTCCAGAAGGTGAGCGACGCGGCGACTGGAACTGACCGAAGAAGGACAGATCTTCTTGGCCAGTACACGCAACATCCTTGACTCCATCGACGAGGCCGAGGACGAACTGGTGGCGCGGCACCAGCACCCTGCGGGCCGACTGCGGGTGAATGCGGCGTCACCCTTCATGCTGCACGCCATCGTGCCACTGTTGCCCGCCTTTAGCGCGTTGTTTCCCAAGATCATTCTGGAGCTCAACACCGACGACCTTAACGTGGATCTACTGGCGCAACGCACCGACATCGCGATTCGCATTGGGCCGTTGCGCGACTCCACTCTGCATGCGCGACCACTATTCTCAAGCCGCCTTCGGGTGCTTGCCAGTCCCGCTTATCTTAAGCAGTACGGCCAGCCAAGACGCGTCACAGATCTGTCGGATCACCGCCTAATCTGCAACAGCCAGCTCCCCTCGCTCAATCAGTGGCCACTGCGCGGGCCGCACGGCGATGACTACATCGCTACACCCACGGTAAGCGCCTCCAGCGGTGAAACCATGCGTCACTTAGCGCTGGTTGGTATGGGCGTGGTCTGCCTTGCCGATTTTATGACCGACGCAGATCGTGCTCGAGGAGAACTGGTGCAGGTGCTGGCAAAAGACACGCTGGATGTGCGACAGCCTGTGAACGCGGTGTATTACCGCAATACCGCTTTGTCGTCGCGCATCAGCGCGTTTCTGGATTTCATGGCGGCGCGCATGAATACTGCGACTAGACCGTGAGCACTTATTTCTTGGGGCTCGACATGAGCTGACCAATGCGCCTCGCTGAACACAAGGGCCGCTCACAACGGCGTATATATTCATCGGCGACCGTTGTATGTTTCCGGTGAATGTCAGGATATTTGTTGCGGGAATCATGCGAATTTTTGTCGAATGGAATGTCGGCGGCGTGAGCTTTGAGGGTCGCATCGCGCTCTGGGTTGAGCATGGCCAGGCCGATGGGTTTCCAGTTTCGAGTGTCGCCTCACCAACGTTCTCGGTGTTCCTCGCGAGCTTGTTTATAGAGCGTTTCGCCCGCGCCATAGTGACTGTACCTGTGACCTTTTCGTTGAGTACTAAAGGGATGAAATTGTATGAAAGCAGATACGAAGAGATTGACAGGTTTAGCGGTACTGCTCGTGGATAAGATGAAGCTCGCGAGGTGCACGTTCACGCTTAAATTCAAAGCCGATGTAGTGCGTCACCGGAAGGCGGAGAACATGAGCTGGGCTGACGCGGGCAAGATGTTTGACGTACTCCCGAAGTTGATGAAAGACTGGGAAGCGCTTTCAGATAAAGGCTAGCTCACGGGTGAAGCTGGGTGGCGCACGGTATCGCCCGAACAGCTCAGATTGCTGCCCTGCGCTCGGAGCTGTCGCGGCTGAAGATGGAGAACGCGATATGAAAAAACTGCCCCCGCGACCCCCCGGGGGCTCCTTACGGATAGAAACAAGCGGCGCAGCGACGGCAGCGTTGATTCGTCCGACCGCACGCTGATGGGCGGGCTACACTTTCGGTGCGTTCAGGAAATGCGCGTTAGCCTTTTGGAGGGCTTGGACCGCGTTAATAAACCTGGGCCTCGGGGGTATCTGCATACCATCTGTGGCGACACCCATCGGTGAATGCCAATGACGGCGAACCCGTTTAGAAAATTGATCGGTTGACGCGACCCCGTCTGGACGTCCCCTCCCCCTTCATTGGAGAAACGCCATGCGCGAAATCGATGGCGTTGCCAGCCCGCCAATCGTGGTTCCAAAGCCCCGACAAGCGAAAGCGAGCGGACTGCCCATCATTCACCTGTTGGCTGCAGGCATCGACATAGGCTCGCGCTATCACGTCGCAGCCGTTAGTCCTGATCTCGCTGATCAACCGGTGCAAACCTTTCAAGCGTTCACCGGGGATGTGGTGCGGATGGCCGACTGGTTGCTAAGCGTTGGTATCAAGACCGTCGTGATGGAGTCCACCGGCGTGTACTGGGTCGCGGCCTTCGAGGTGCTCGAATCAAAGGGCCTTGAAGTTGTGCTGGCCAACGCGCGCGAAGCCAGCGCAATGCCGGGTAGGAAGTGCGACGTCAACGATGCGCAGTGGCTGTGGCGGCCGCATTCTTGCGGTTTGCTCCACGCCAGTTTCAGACCGAGACGCGAGATTGCCGCGCTTCGCGTTTACCTGCGAGCCCGCAGCGCCACCTTGAGTATGCAGCGGCGCACATCCAGCACATGCAACGGGCGCTCACGCTTTAATGAATCTACAAGTCCAGCATGAGTTGAGCGATATCACGGGTGCGATCGGAATGGAGCGATTTACCTTCTCGGAGCGAATTTAGGCACGCAGAAGGCTTGTCACCAAACGCATTTCACACTGCCCCACTACCCAACTATGAGGCTAAGCTGGGAACTGGATTTGAACTTGCAGGCGCGACATCGGTGGCGACGCTTCCCATGCCGCAGGCCAGGTCATCAACATCGGCTCAAATGCCACGTGCGCTGTCACAATTCAAGACACAGTGGGCTCATTGTCTGCGTGACTTTTGCGTAAGTGGCGGTTTCAGTACTGGGCTAAGCAGAGCATAAATCGTCGGACCGGACGGCAAATACTCTGCTTTAATCAATAATTGGCGTGCGGATTGAACGCTAAGAACCAAGAGGTAGTGGGTTCAATTCCTGCGAGCCGCGCCATACTCATAGTGGGTTGGACAGATAGTTTCTGCTAACCCTTTTTCTTTCCCGAGATTTGCGTGCCGTATGTGTACCGAATTGGTTTCAGACTGCCGTCGTCATTGGCCCTCTTATTTCTAAGCGTCGGAGTTTCAGGAAAGGGATCAACGCAATTAAGGCACTTTGACGCCATCCTGCGGTCTGTCGCGTGCTGATTGTGATCCAAACCTAGATTAAATCTTTCGAATGTACGACGGCCGCGCTGAGACCGTTGACATTTGTCGCGTGGCCATCGCGTGGTAGCAAGCGGGTTAACCGTGCGGCGGAAAGATACCTTTCAGCGCGATTATCCAGTTCAGCGTAAGCGTTGGCATCACATTGTTGTGCGACGAGTTACCACCTGCCGGAGCCAGCGCGCCTGCGTTCATTTGCACGTCCGCCAGGGCGGCAGCGTAGGCAGAGGTGCCCGCAGCCGGTTGGCCTGGAGAATTGCCGACCGGATTTCCGACCGCTGGCGGAATCCGAGCCGGGCTGTCCATGATGGGGTGGGAGTGCTTCGGCATTTGGCTCTGCTGCAGCGTGACGGTTGTGGCACCGCCCTTTTGCCCCATTTTGTAATGTTGCAACCCCGGACCTTGGCCTCCGCTGATAGGTATCGCGCCGCGCAGGTCCGGTAAGCCGAAAGTGGTTTTACCGTCCCCACCGTAGCGGTTTTGGATCACCGAAAACAGCGCCTTATTGTCCGCAACCGACAGCAACTGCCCCTCACAAAACGCAAACCCGGCGGGCGCAAAATCGTAGGGTACCAGCATCAACTGACCGATGTAAGCCTGTTCCCAAGTCGGGGGTGTGCCCTGAAGCGCGATGATCCAGTTGACCACCAGATAGGGCTGCTGGTTCGAATGCGCCTGACTGGCGCCGACATTAGCTACTACACCCGCATTCATCGGTGCGTTCGGTGGTGACCCATACAGATTGAAGTTTTCGGACGCATAGAGGTTCCCAGTTGGCACGTTCGTACCGGCGCTCGCAACCGCTGCATTGAGTGTGTGCGTATGGTCTGGCATCTCAGCCATCGTAAGCGTGTGGTTCTCCTCCCCACTTTGCGCACCGAGCGTGAAGCCACCGCCATTGCCGCTTGCGGCTCGACCGCGCAAATCTGGCAACGAGAAATTCGTTTGCCCATCGCCGCCGTAAGTGGTGCCAAGTAACTTAAATAAGTCCCGATTCTGGGCGATCGGCAGTGATTGTCCCGCACAAATCGCCCAGCCCTTGGGCGCGAACGGGAAGCTTACTGCCACCATTTGTCCAATAAATGGTTCCATAGACGCTCTCACTTTTCTCGTTGTTTGATGACGGGTCTAACCCGGCTTTTGCCTGCGCGAGCTCAGCTCGCCTTCGGGTAGGCCCCGTTCAGACTGATGATCCAGCTGAGCACGAGGTAGGGCTGCATGTTGTCGTGCGCCTGACCGCCACCCACCGATCCGCACATGTCGGCACTCATGGCGGTCGCAGCGGGTGCCCCTGAATGGTAGACATTGGTGGCGCTCACTGCAGGGCTGTTGCCAGACGCAAACGGACTCGTCGCGGTGCTGCTGTTGGCGCTAAGTGGGTGCGTATGCGTCGGAAGCTGGTCGGCGGTGAGCGTGACCGTCTCGACACCGCCTTTTTGCCCGATCATATAGTTGTGCAAGCCGGGCCCCTTACCGGCACAGAGCACCGTCCGCCCCCGTAGATCGGGCAAGCCAAAAGTTGTTTGTCCGTCGCCGCCATAGGTGGTGCCGATCAACTTGAACAGCGCGTCGTTTTCGGCAATTTGCATGAGCTGGCCATGACAAAAATCCCAGCCCTGAGGTGCAAATTCGTAGGGAACCAGCAGTAACTGTCCAATAAAACTTTCCGACATATTCGTCCTTATTAGCAGGTCGGTGATGTGATGCAACTGAAATTGAGCTTACAAGACTTATCTGAGCGGCGCAAGCAATCTCAGTGATCGCCACAGATTGCACCCACGTTTGGGCGGATGCCAATGTCGCGCGCCACGGTTGCCATCACCAGCCGCGATTGCACAAAAAAGCTGAGGCATTTCCCTTGCGACTCAAGGTCGTTTGGGTCGCGGCAGCATCGCTAGCTCTCAGTCAATTCTTATGGTAGCCTGATCCGTAGAGCGACGTCGAGAATGTGTCATCTGCACGGACACAGTCGCACAGTCACACTGTCACCACTGGCCGCTCAAAAAGGTTATGAAATATATGTACCAATCAATTCGAGCGCTGCTCGTTGTCGCGCTGTTGATGAATGGTGGGCTGCGTCTCGCTTGGGCTGCGAGCTCTTGCACGCCGTCAGGAACCAACGCCACGCTGTCAACGTGTACGCAGAACACCTCCATTACGACCACGACAAACGTGGCGGGTGGTTTCGCAGTCAGCGGTAACCCTTACCCGTCCATCATCACGGTTCCGGCGAACACTTTGTCTGGTACGGTCACAAAAGTTGTGGTGAAGCTCAATGGGCTGGCCCACACCGGTGCGGTCAGCGATTTTGGTTTCCTCATTGTTTCGCCGTCGGGGAAAGCCCTTTCTCTTATGAGTCTGCCAGGAGACTTTACCGCGCAGAGCGGTATCAATATCACCGTCGACGACACCGCCGCCTCACTCATGCCCTGCGATGGCGTCACAAAGCTCTTGAGCGGCACCTACAAGCCATCAGTGTGCGGCGACAACCCGACTTGGGTCAGCGCTTACCAAAGCTTTCCCGCGGATGCTGGAAACGGTTGGGCTGGATGCACCAACGCGTGCCCGCATGCCGCACCGGTGGGCACGGCAACCTTGGCGTCGATTTTTAACGCAGAAACCACACCCAATGGAAATTGGAAACTGTACACGCGAGACGAATCTTCGCTCGGAGGCAATGGAACAGTCACCTCGTGGCAACTCATCATCACGACTTCCGGCGTGGCCTCTGCGGCAACGACCACCGCAATAAGCAATGCGCCAACCCCCATATTGCGCACCACTCCGGGCGCATCTGATGTAACCGCCCTCACGGTTGCCGTTACAAGCACCAGTGCCGTCAACGGAGGCACCGTCTCGTTCACCGACAACGGCAGCGCACTGGCATGTGCCGGAGGAAATCCGACGGTGAGCGCCAATGCGGCGCTTTGTAATGCCACCTTCGCCGCCGAAGGCGTACATAACATTCAGGCGACCTATTCGGGCACGGCTGGGTTCGCGCCGAGTAGCACTACAGCCAACAAGTTCGTCGTCGTCAATGACCGCTCGACATTGAGTGGTGTCGCCTCCACGGGTGGCCAGTTCTGCAACAACGGTGCTATCGCGCTACCCGGTGCCGGTACCCCCCGCGTGTTCCCGTCAAACATATACGTCACGGCCAATGGCAGCCCGACCGGAGGCAATGCGTTTGGTGGCGTGATCACCGGGCTCACCGTCTCGCTGAACAGCTTTAGCCACACGTTCGGCACGCTCGCCAGCATGCTGCTCGTTTCACCATCAGGCAAGCCGTACATGATGATGGCGAATGCGTTTCAGGGACAGAACTTCGGGCCCGTGAATTTGCTGCTGTCGGACGCCGGTGCCGCCTTCATTCCACAGGCTAGTGCGGCCACGACAGGAACCTTCAAGCCTGCCGACTACAACGCCGGTACCGCTACGGATCCGGCCTCGTACGCGAACCGAAATTCGGCGGCGCTGTTTAATCCGCTGCCCGCGCCGACCACGGGTTACTTTTTTCCCGGCGGCAATGGACTGGGCTCGGCGACGTTTGGCACGACGTTTGGCGGCGACAGCGCCAACGGCAATTGGCGCTTGTATGCCATCAACTCTGTCGATGGCGGCAATACGGGTTCGGTCGGCAGCTGGTGCTTGAACTTCATCGTCAACGCGAGCGCGGTGGCCACCACTACGGTCGTAAGCGCAAACCCGGTGCAGGTCTTCACCACCGCGCCAACGCAGGCGACCACGATTACGGCGACCGTGTCCAGTACCAGTACGCCCACCGGTTCGGTGACGTTCACCGACAATGGCACGCCACTCTGCAGTAACGTTTCCGTCGCCTCAGGGATTGCCAACTGCGCTGTGCCATCGTTCTCGACCCAGGGCAATCACAACATCACAGCGGCATACACGCCAACTGGCAGCTTCGGGCCGAGCTCAGGTGTAGGCGTTGTGCGCGTTGACGCTCGCGCCGTGAAGACGGTGGTGAACGCGACCACGTACCAGTATTGCAACCCCGGAAACATCACTTTCCCCGGCCTCAATAATCAGGCGGGTCCGTCGTCACCGTATCCTGCCAACATCACCATCCCGGATCTACCAGGCACGATCAACACGACGTCGGTGATCTACAACAACTTCACGGTTAACAATGGATCGGCGGCTCACGACTTCACTTCGATGCTGGTCGGCCCAGCGGGTAACAATGCATCGACCATTGACCTGATGTCGCGCGTCGGCGGCACTGCCCAATCGTTCAGTGGAAACATTACGCTGGTCGATTCGGCAGCCTCGTTTCTCCCCACCGTTGCCTTCGGCACTGGCAGCTACAAACCGACCAGTCTCACGCCGACGAATACCTATCCAGCGCTCACGCCACCGGGCCCGTTCGCGCCACCGTCTGGCCCGTTCCAGTACGCCGCGAGCAACGGAACGACTACGTTCGGTTCTGTGTTTGGCTCCGGAGCAGGCAATACGCAAACCGGCAACGGAACCTGGCGTTTGTACAGCCAGACCATAGGCAACGGAACCACTGGCAGTATCGGATCGGCCTGCCTGCTGTTCGTGGTCAACCCACCGGTGCTGGCACTCACCAAATCGCACGCCGTTCCCGCTGGTTACGCTCAGGGTTCGACAGGCAATACTTACACCGTAACTGTGAGCAATAACGGGCCGGGGCCTACAGGCGGCACCGCGACCGTGGTTGACGATACGTCGCTGGCACCCGGGCTCACCGTCACAGCTATGGCGGGTACCAACTGGGCCTGCACGGTCGGGACCAAAACCTGTACGTCGACCGCCGCGGTGGCCGCAGGCAGTGCGTACCCCGCCATCACGGTAACCTTCAGCGTTAACAGCAACGCCGCTGCGGGCACCAATTCTCAGACTAACAAAGCCACCATCTCGGGCGGCGGCTCCATTGCGACCATCACGGCTAGCGATCCGACTACGGTCATCGCGGTTCCCACGCTCGTTGTAGCGAAGAGCCATTCAGGCAACTTCACCCAGGGCCAGTCTGGCGTGTGGAACATCACTGTGAGCAACACAGCGTCGCCGGCGGGTGTCACCTCTGGAACAACCACTGTGACCGATACGCTGCCCTTTGGCTACACGCTGGCGTCGTTCAGTGGCTCTGGCTGGAGTTGCACAGGCACCGGCACGGCGAACATTTCCTGCACTAACGCGGCGGCTGTTGCTGGCGGCGCGTCCTTCGCCACGCTCGCGCTGACGGTGAATGTGCCCGCGAACTCGCCGAGTTCGGTGAGCAACACAGCCACGCTCAGTGGCGGCGGAATACTGGCGGCCTCGGTCGCCAGCAACGCCGATAGCGTGACGGTGATTCAGGCGCAGACGATCAGCTTCCCGGCAATCACACCTTTCTCGTGGTATCAGGGATCAGCGACGCTCGCCGCCTCAGCCAGCTCAGGATTAACGGTCGTCTACGCGGTGTCATCTGGCCCGTGCTCGCTTGCGGGCACCGTACTCACGGCGTCTGCATCCGGCTCTTGTGTCGTCACCGCCGACCAAAGCGGCAACGCAAATTTCGCCGCAGCTACGCAGCAGTCACAATCGGCAGCAGTGAACGTCGGACCCGCGTTGCTCGACATTGACGCAAGCGGCGCGCCGACCAAGTACGATCCCGCAACCGACGGACTGATGGTGACGCGCTTTCTGCTTGGCTATCAGGGGAATGCCATCACCAATATCGCCAACTCGGGACGCACTCCGGCGCTAATATTGACGCATCTGGCGAGCATCCTGCCGCTGCTGGACGTTGATGGTGATGGCAGCACGCGCGGCAGCAGCGACGGTCTGCTTATCTTGCGCTACATGCTGGGTCTGCGAGGATCAGCGCTGCTGGCCGGCGCTTCAGTCGGGCCAGCGACCGCAGCGCAGGTTGAAGCTGCGATCGGTCGGTTGATGCCCCCATAGCGCTACCTGCTTACGAAGAGTTATGGGCCTAGTTGAAGTGTTCAACGAGAAGACGACGCGGGCGCGCCGACGCGAGGATCGGGTGCGTTTCTCCGTCGAGGACACTCGCATATAGGTTTCTCTGTGGCCGACCAGGCACGTCTGTTTCAGCCCGTCGTTCAAGCGTCCGCAAAGACTGCAACGCAGTTGGGGTGTATCCGGGCCCAGGCTCGTGGTCTGCGGTGGCTGGCAATTGAGTATGGCGAGCCGACGCACACCGGGAATGAGGCAGACGCACCGTGATCGATTGAGCGGGATCCGACGCCGGCTTAGTTGCGGCGATTGCGAGAAAAGCGGCGCGGGTTGCGCTTAGACCTTCGCGTTGGATAAGCGCCCTGGGCCACTTGTTCAACATCGGCGCGCCCGATATCCAGCTAAGCGACATCAGCGCTGAAACCCTTGAAGCGGAGGGACGCTTGTTGGCTGAACTCTGCGAGCCCGCCGCAGTACGCGGGTACCTCTAACCCTGCGCGCGTCCGTTCGCTTCCACGGCGCAACAGATCGAGGTAGACGCACTCGCGACAAACTATCTCGCTTCGGTTCAGTGCTCCGCGTGTAGTTCGCCATTCAGCCGGTCAATTACGCATGACCAAACCGTCATGAAAATCAATCGTAGCCACGACGACACCGCAAAACTTGTGCGCCGCGTGCTACCGACGCACGCTCTGCAACAACGGTCGATCGGCAAATCGTCAGCGCGCCACCCGGTCGTGCGCTATGTCGCATCGGCTAGTTCTGCGGCGACGCGACGTGCCGATGAGCACGACATTGCGCATTTCAAACGCACAGGCTTCTGCATCCTTGAACGGTGCATCAAGACGACGAGTCGAAGTGCGCCGAAAGCTCGCTTCCTATCGATTCGACCCGGCGCAATCAGCCACGAGCTTGATAGCGATCAAAGCCCCGATTTGAATCGTCAACTACGCTTCCACAATCAAGTATCAATCACGCAAGGAGTTTTACCGTGCACATTCTTTTGGCCGTCGATGGAAGTTCGTATACCAAGCAGATGCTCGCCTACATTGCCACACACGACGAGCTGCTCGGACTGGGACACGAGTACACCGCCATCACTTCAGTGCTTGCTGTGACGCCGAACGCCACGCATTTTCTCGGCTCCGCTACGATCGATAGTCATTACCACGATGAGGCGGAGAAAGTGTTTCATCCCATCCGGGAATTCGCGGCGCAGCGTCAGTGGAAGCTCAAAACGCATCAGGCCAAAGGCAACGCGGTTGATGCCATCATTGCCTTTGTCGAAAGCCAAAAGCCAGATCTCATTGTGATGGGCACGCACGGTAATTCCGCGCTGCTTAATGTCGTGCTCGGGTCGGTTACCACCGGCGTGTTGTCACGCTGCAAAGTGCCCGTATTGCTGATTCGTTAAGCGCTATCCTATGTCTGATGTGCTTCCCGCTGCGCCCGCAGAACGTCAGACGCCGGTCGCTGGCGCTGTGAATCCGCTCTCTGCGCATCTGCTTCGCCAGATGCACGCGTGGTGGCGTGCGGCCAACTATTTGTCGGTCGGGCAAATCTACCTGCGCGCGAATCCGTTGCTCGATGTGCCCCTCACGCTGGAACACATCAAGCCGCGCTTATTGGGCCATTGGGGCACTACACCGGGCCTGAACTTTGTGTATGTGCACCTCAATCGGCTGATTAAAGAAAACGATCTTGACCTGATCAGCATCATCGGTCCGGGGCACGGAGGGCCGGGGCTGGTAGCGAGCACTTATCTGGAGGGGACGTACACAGAGACCTACCCCACCGTTTCGCAGGATCGCCAGGGTATGCAGAAACTGTTTAAACAGTTCTCCTGGCCTGGCGGTATTCCAAGTCACGTCGCGCCGGAAACGCCGGGTTCTATTCACGAAGGCGGTGAACTGGGTTACTCGCTCCTTCACGCTTACGGCGCGGCGTTTGACAACCCTGATTTGATTGTCGCCTGCATTATTGGCGATGGCGAAGCGGAGACTGGCGCGCTCGCAGCGAGCTGGCATTCCAACAAATTTCTAAACCCAGAGCGCGACGGCGCTGTGTTGCCGATTCTGCATCTCAACGGCTTCAAGATTGCGAATCCAACTTTGCTCGCACGCATCGGGCGTGAAGAGCTGACGGCGCTGATGCAGGGATACGGTTACGAACCGCATTTTGTTGTTGGTGATGGTCCGATGCAGGTACATCAGCTACTGGCCGCGACGCTTGATAAAGCGCTTGCCGAAATCCGCGCCATACAGGCAGCGGCGCGCTCGAATCATGCGCACAATCCGCCGAAGCGCCCTCGCTGGCCAATGATTGTTTTTCAAACACCGAAGGGCTGGACTGGGCCAAAGGTCGTTAATGGGTTGCCAGTCGAAGGAACGTGGCGAGCGCATCAGGTGCCGATTGCTGAGTTCAAGACTCCAGGACATATTGCGCAACTGGAAGCTTGGATGAAGAGCTACGGGCCAGAAGAATTGTTCGATGAGCACGGCAAGTTTCGCGACGAATTTGCGCAGCTGGCACCTTTAGGCTCGCGCCGTATGGGCGCGAATCCACATGCCAATGGTGGCGAGCTTTTGGTGCCGTTGAAGCTGCCAGACTTCCGGGATTTTGCGGTTTCTGTATTGCAGCCGGGCGGCATCAAGATCGAATCAACGCGCCTGCTGGGAACGTTCCTCGCTGGCGTTATGAAGGCGAATCTTGAGCGCGCCAACTTCCGGCTATTCGGGCCGGACGAAACAGCTTCTAACCGTCTGGATGCCGTGATCAATGTCACCGGCAAAGCGTGGATGGCAGACGTTGAGCCGCTTGATGTAGACCTTTCCTCTGATGGGCGCGTCATGGAAGTATTGAGTGAACATTTATGTGAGGGCTGGCTCGAAGGCTATTTGCTCACCGGGCGGCACGGATTTTTTTCGTGCTACGAGGCATTCATTCACATCATTGACTCCATGTTTAACCAGCACGCGAAGTGGTTGAAGGTGTGCAATCACATTCCGTGGCGCAAGCCGATCGCATCGTTGAACTATCTCCTCACGTCTCACGTGTGGCGGCAGGATCACAATGGGTTCTCACATCAAGACCCGGGCTTCATTGATCACGTCGCCAACAAAAACTCTGACGTGGTGCGAATCTATCTTGCGCCCGACGCGAACTGCCTGCTCGCCGTTGCCGATCATTGCTTGCGCAGCCGGAACTACGTGAACGTGATCGTTGCAGGCAAGCAACCCGAGTGGCAGTGGCTCGACATTGACGCTGCGGTGAACCACTGCGCGGCGGGTGCGGGCATCTGGCAATGGGCCAGCACCGACGATGGCGAGCCAGATGTCGTGATGGCTTGCGCGGGCGATGTGCCGACCTTAGAGACGATGGCTGCGGTGACGCTCTTGCGCGACTATGCGCCTGACCTTCGAATTCGAGTCGTGAATGTGGTTGACTTGATGGCGCTGCAACCGCGAACCGATCACCCGCACGGCCTCACCGATGAGGCGTTCGATGCGATGTTTACGACGGACAAGCCGATTATCTTCGCGTACCACGGTTATGCGGGTCTCATTCATCGATTGACTTACCGGCGACGCAATCACGACAATCTGCATGTCCGCGGTTACAAGGAAGAGGGCACGACTACGACGCCGTTTGACATGGCGGTGTTGAACAACACGGATCGCTATCAACTCGCGCTCGATGCAATTCGCCGCATACCGCGACTGGCCCATCTGGTCGATGAAGCGACCCTACGTCACCACGCAACCATTGCGCGCCACAAGGCATACATCTACGAACACGGGGATGACATGCCGGAAGTGCTGAACTGGCGCTGGACGGCACTGACTTGAACGACGACGCATGCTTGCCGATACTGGCACTGAACGCGGGTTCATCTTCGCTTAAGTTTGGCCTGTATCTGGTGGGCGCTTACAGCAGCCGGATGCTGGTCTCAGGCGCGGCCGACATGGTGGCCGACGGGTATGTCGCGTTTGCTGCGAAGGATGCTGACGGTAACGTGCTTGCCGACGACGCGCGCGCGATTAGCTCACCCTACGCAGCGATTAGTCGAATTACCGACTTGCTGAATGAGCGGCGCTTGCCATCCATTGCGGCGGTCGGCCACCGCATCGTTCACGGCGGGCCGCGTTGTCGTCAGCACACGGTGATTGATTCGGCGGTGATGCAGAATCTGGTCGCCGCTAAAGTTTTCGCGCCACTGCATGTACCTCCGGCATTGCTGCTACTGGATTTCGCGCAAAAGCAATTCCCGGACGCGCCGCAAGTGGCTTGCCTGGATACAGCGTTTCACAATACCTTGCCTGACGTCGCACGCACCCTGCCGATTCCGAAAGAGTTTCGTGCGCTTGGGATTGAGCGTTACGGGTTTCACGGACTGTCGTGCGAATCCATCGTGCGAAAATTTGGTAAACACGTGCCCAAACGCCTTGTTGTCGCGCATCTCGGCCACGGTGCCAGTGTGACTGCGGTGGCCGACGGGCTATCGATCGATACCAGCATGGGCTTGACCCCAAGCGGCGGCGTCGTCATGAGCACACGCTGCGGCGATATTGATCCCGGTGTGCTCGCGTACTTCGTTCGCGAGTGCGGTTACGACGCTGAAAAATTTGCAGCTTTGATTGACCATCGCTCAGGGATGATGGGCATTTCGGGTGTCAGCGGTGACATGCGCAAACTTCGCAGAGCCGCCGCATCGAATCCTGATGCCGCGCTTGCGATAGCGATGTTCTGTTATTCGATCCGCAAGCAAATCGCGGCGATGGCAGTGGTGCTCGGTGGCGTTGACGCGCTTGTATTTACTGGGGGCATCGGCGAAAACGACGCAGCCGCACGAGCCAGCATCTGCGACGGTCTGGAAAGGCTCGGTATCGTCGCCGGTCAGGATTGCGTGCATGTGATTGCAGCGAATGAAGACGAGCAGATCGCGCTGCACACCTGGCAATTGACGCACTGATTTCATCCTACTAGTGAGCGCAGACTCGCTCATTCGGTAGCGCGCGATCCTCGTGTCGCCAGTTTCACTGGCACTAGTCGGTCATATTCAATTTTGACGGAAGCGAGGCATTCGTAGGTGCGTTTCTCAAGACTGGGATCCAGCATTTTGCTGCGCCGTTGCCGATGGCGAATTGGTGTGGCCTACATCCCGGTCATTCACCGTACGGCACCCAGATATTCTTGATCTGGGTGGCTCTTTGCAGAAATTCGCGGCCTTGACCGGCGGCTGATTGCCAATCGCGCGCAATACCGGCGTCGACCCAGGTAGATTTCAGATTGCCGCTGGATGTACGCTCAACATGGGTGCTCCCCTCTTTGTCGCCGAAGTACCAGACCGCCGCGATGTCATCGTGCTCGGCAATGGTCTTGGCAAGCACGTTACGTTCACCTGTGACGAGGTTGATCACGCCACCCGGTACGTCGCTGGTTTCAAGGACTTGATAGAAATCGGTTGCGATCAGCGCGCTGGCTGGCGAGGGTACTGCAACCACACGGTTACCCATCGCAATCGCGGGCATGATGAGCGAGACCATCGAGAGCAGCGGTGATTTATCGGGGCAGGCAATGCCCATAACGCCCCACGGCTCCGGCATGGCTAGCGTGACGTTACGGCTGCGGGTTGAATGAACAGCGCCATCGTATTTGTCGGCGTGTGCCGCGTAGAACATGATGCGGGCAATGGATTGCCCAACTTCGGCTTTGGCCTGTGCGGCCGTTGCACCTAGTAGCGAGCGCAGGCGGGCTACGAATTCATCGCTGCGTTGTTCAAGATTCTCGGCGAGAAAAAACAGCACCTGAGCGCGATTGTGAGCGGTGTAGCCAGACCATCCGATTGCCGCGTTCGCGGCCTCGACGGCATTGCGGATGTCCTTTCGGCTGCCTAAGCCTACTTGGCCTGCCGCTTTTCCTTTTGCATCAAAAACGGTGTAGCTATTGCCGCCGTCCGGTCTAGCCTGTTTGCCACCGATGTAGAGCTTTGCAGTGTGATCGAGCGACGGGACGCCTGACGTCGCCCTGCCACCAGTTGGCGCAATTGAAAAAGCGGTCGCCTTGGCCGATGCGTCGCGCGACTTGGCTACCGCATTCGCGCGCAGCTTGAGGTATTCGTACATACCCTCGCGCCCGCCTTCGCGCCCAAAGCCGCTTTCGCGATAGCCGCCAAAGCCAGCACCCGCATCGAACAAATTCGTTGAGTTGATCCAGACGACGCCCGCCTTGACTCGTGCTGCGGCATCGAGCGCCACGTTGATGTTCTCCGACCAGATGGATGCGGCGAGGCCAAAGCGTGAATGATTTGCCAATTGCAGCGCTTCGTCTTGGGTTCGGAAGGTCGTGCTCACGAGCACCGGACCGAAGATCTCTTCTTGCGCAATCGTTGCGGCGGGAGCAACGCCAGTGAAAAGCGTCGGCGGAAAGTAGAAGCCACGACTGGGCATCGCGCCTTCAGGCTGCCAGCACTGCGCACCTTCAGCGCGACCCTGTTCGACCAGGCTCGTGATCCGCTGTAACTGCGCCTCGGACACGATGGCGCCGACGTCGGTGGATTTGTCGAGTGGATCGCCAACGCGCAATTTTCTGGCGCGCGCTTTGAGTTTGTCATGAAAACGATTGGCAACAGATTCGTGCACCAGCAGACGTGATCCGGCGCAGCAAACTTGACCCTGATTGAACCAGATCGCGTCGACCACACCTTCAACCGCGCTATCAAGATCAGCATCGTCGAATACGATGAAAGGCGATTTGCCACCGAGTTCGAGAGAGAGTTTTTTTCCGGTACCCGCCGTAGCGTTGCGAATAGCGCGCCCGACCTCGGTAGAGCCGGTGAAAGCGATCTTGTCGACGTCTTTGTGCGCTACCAGCAGAGCGCCGGTCTCACCATCACCTGTAACAATATTGACCACACCCGGCGGTAGGCCCGCTTCCTGACAAAGCTCAGCGAAAGCAAGCGCCGTCAGCGGCGTGTATTCCGCAGGTTTGAGCACGACGGTGTTGCCCGCAGCCAACGCGGGTGCGATCTTCCACGCGAGCATCAACAGCGGGAAATTCCACGGAATGATTTGCCCGCACACGCCAACGGAGGTGTGATCCGGGAACTCCGAATCGATCAGATCGGCCCAGCCCGCGTGATGGTAGAAGTGCCGCGCAGCCAGTGGAACGTCGATGTCGCGACTCTCGCGAATCGGTTTGCCGTTGTCCATCGATTCCAGCACCGAGAAAAAGCGTTCGCGCTTTTGCAGCAGGCGGGCGATGGCGTAGAGGTAGCGAGCCCGCGCGTTGCCGGGTAGCGCGGACCATTTCTTGAATGCACTGCGCGCTGCGGATACTGCTGAGTCGACTTCCTGCTGGCCACCGTCAGCAGCGCAGGCGAGGTTTTCGCCTGTTGCCGGCGCGATCACCTCGAAATGCGCACCATCCGCAGAGCCAACAAACTCGCCGTTGATGAAGTGCTTGAACTGCCGCTGTTTACTGTCCAGCCACGCGACAACCTGATCGTTTGCCTCGGGCGCAACGCCGTAGTCCATCGTTTTTAGAATTTCAGTTACTTTTGACATGGCACTTACGCAATGGCGTGACGGTTGGCAGCGGAATAGCGACCCGTCACGTAGTGTTCGATTTGCCGCTCGATATCGCCCAGCATGGAGCTGGCACCAAAGCGGAAGAGGGACGGGTTGAGCCAGCGATTGCCCAGCTCTTCCTTGATCAAGGTAAGCCAGGCAAGCGCATCTTTCGCGCTCTTCAAACCACCGGCAGGTTTGAAGCCAACCGCGACCCCTGAAACTTCGCCGTAATCACGCAACGCTCGAACCATTGTCAATCCGACAGGTAGTGTCGCGTTGACGTCTTCCTTGCCAGTGGACGTTTTTATGAAGTCCGCGCCCGCCATCATCGCGACCCAACTGGCGCGATACACATTGCGCAAACTCTTCAGATCTCCTGTCGCAAGAATCGCCTTCAAATGCGCCTCGCCGCAGGCTTCGCGCATCGCAGAAATTTCGTCGTAAAGCCCCTGCCAGTCACCGCTAAACACGGTGGCACGACTGATCACGATATCGATTTCGCGCGCACCTTCTTCAACGGCGTACCGAATCTCAGCGAGGCGCAGTTTCAGTGGCATCAAACCTGCGGGAAAACCCGTGGCGACGGAGGCCACAGGAATGCCGCTGCCCTGCAACGCCTTAACTGCGCTACTCACCATCGTCGGATACACGCACACCGCCCCAACTTTCGGCATTGCGTCGAGACCCAGCGCTTCAACCAAATCGGCGCGCAATGGCATGCGGGCTTTGGCGCACAGCCGGGCGACGCGATCCGGCGTGTCGTCGCCGGAGAGGGTGGTCAGATCAATGCAGGTCAGCGCCTTGATGAGCCACGCCGCCTGCCATTCCTTTTTGACGGAACGGCGCGTTGTCAGCGTCGCAGCGCGGCGCTCCACCGCGCTCAAATTCACTCGTGCATTGGCGATGAGATCGAGGTTCAGCGCCATGCCCGCGTTGCGCACGGCATGTGTTGCCATAAGCTCAGTTACGATTTTTACGCTTGTACTCATGATGTCCTCCTCGCCGTTTGTTCCCAATCGTAACGGATTGCGTGCATTCGGAACCCACCAAGGTAATATAAGCAGCCTACAAATACGCGACGGCACTTCGAATCACCGAAGGCCGGATGCGCCGGCAAGTTCTGAGTGCAATCTCATGGCTCAAAAGGAGGAACAATATGAAACTGATTAATCGCGCCCTGAAGCATGTGTTTGCTGCGACCACCATGACCGCGGCTTTGGTCGTACCCATGACCTCAACCTACGCCGCTGAAACCCTGAATGTCTATTCAATATGGCCGGAAAACTGGGCGCGCCCCATGTTGCAGGAGTTCGAAAAGGCGAGCGGAATCAAAGTCAATTTTTTGCGCTTCTCGTCGGGCGAAGCGCTTGCCAGATTGATTGCCGAGAAGGGCAATCCGAAAGTGGACGTGTTGTTCGGCGGTCCCGTCGAGACATTTGGGGCGGGGGTCAAAGAAGGAATTTTCGAGGCTTATAAACCACCGTCTGCCGCTGCATTGCCTGCTCGCTTCAAGCACGAAGGTGGCATGTGGACAGCCATAGCTGACGACCCACTGGTTTTCATGACTAACAAGAAGTTCCTTGCAGACAATAAGCTGCAGGCACCAACTTCGTGGAATGATTTGCTGAACCCCGCGTACACCAACATGCTGCAGATGGCAGACGCACGTACGTCGGGCACAGCCGTGACGCGAATTTTTTCAGTGCTTGAAGTGAATGGTCGCAACGAAGATAAAGCGTTCGACTTCCTGAAGAAAATGCGCAAGAGCATTCAGACTTATACGAAGAGCGGCGGCGGCGGCACGCTGCCAGTGGGCCTCGGGCAGGCGGCGGGTGGCATTTTCTTCATCGTCGATGCGCTTGACACCAAAGCCAAGGGTTACGACGTAGAGATCAGCTTTCCGAAAGAGGGGATCGGCTCAGCGGCTGAAGGCATCGCGATGGTCAAGGGGTCCAAAAATCCCGAAGCAGCCAAAAAGCTGATCGACTGGGCAACCAGCCCTGCGATGCAGTCGCTCTACGCGCCGAACAAAATCAATTTCGTTCCTGCGCACCCAACAGTGAAAACTGAGGCGTCGCTGGCTGCGATACTCAAGGACGCAAAGATCATTCCGATTGACGACGAATACGCAGGCGCAAACCGTAAGCGCATCATCGAGCGCTGGGTTCAGGAAGTGCTGAACGCGAAGTAGCGGGCGCTGCTGACACAGTGTCCGTAACCAGCCAGTCGCCGAGCAATGCGGCGTATCGTGACCCGTTCTTTGCGGGCATCATCCTGTTACTTTGGGTGCTGCTCGCGCTGTTCGTGCTGTACCCACTCGCCTGCCTGTTTGGGCGGGCGTTCGTCGATGGCGGCACTATCTCTTTGCAACCGTTGCTCGATGTCCTCAACAACCCGCATCACCGCCGTGCATTTGGAAATAGCCTGATTCTGGCGCTGGCTGTTGGAGTGGGTGGCACGCTGCTGGGTTTCCTCTTCGCTTTTACTGCCGTGCGCGGCGGACTTTCGCGGCGTGTAATTGGGTTCATTGATACGGCGACCTTGCTGCCGCTGATTTCGCCACCGTTCACGATCTCGGTGGCGATTCTGTTTTCGTTCGGCGCACGTGGCCTGATCACCTACGATCTGCTTGGTATCAAAGGCTTCGCGATCTACGGATTCATGAGCACGGCAGCGGCGGAAATGATTACGTATTTCCCGATTGCGTATCTGACGTTGCGGCCCATTCTCGCGAGCATTGATCCGAATATCGAGAACGCCGCGTTCAGCATGGGTGCGTCGCGGGCGCGCGTGTTTCGCACGATGACTTTGCCGCTGTCGATGCCCGGCATCGCTAACGCATTTCTGCTGTTGTTTGCCTGTTCGCTCGCGGATTTCGCAACGCCGCTGATTCTTGCGGGCAATGATTTTCCAGTACTACCGACCGAGGCGTTTTTGCAGATTACCGGGCAGTTTGATTTGCGTGGCGGCGCGCTGTTATCGATCTTGTTGCTGGTGCCTGCTGCAGTGGTTTTCTTCCTGCAACGTTATTGGCTCCAGGGTCGCAGTTTTGTTACCGTAACTGGCAAAGCAGGTTCGCGCAGCAGTGTTGAAATCCTCACGCCAGCGATGCGCTTCACGCTTTTCGCGTTGTGCGGCGCCGTATCAATCGTAGTGATTTATTTCTATGCGCTGTTGCTGTTCTCGTCGCTGGTCGTCGCGTTTGGTGCCAATCACACATTCACTTTCAAGCACTATCACGTCATCTTTACCGAAGGCTTGCCCGCCATTCGCGACACGCTGATCATCGCGGCGATTGGCATGCCGCTTGGCGGCATTTATGGCGTAGTCGTTGGCTATCTCGTCGCTCGCAAACAGTTCTGGGGACGGCAGTCGCTGGAGCTTGCCTCGATGATCAATTACGCCTTGCCGGGAACCATCGTAGGCATCGCGTACCTGCTCGCGTTCAACGACAAACCGATGGAGCTAACGGGCACGGCGGCCATCATCATCGCCTGCTATATCTTTCGTTACAGCCCGACCGGTATTCGCGCCACGATTGCGCTGTTGCATCAGGTGGACAAGAGTCTGGAAGAAGCCTCCGAAAGTCTCGGCGCGAAGAGCTTCACGACGTTCCGCCGCATCACGTTGCCGCTGATCATGCCAGCGTTCTTCACCGGTCTTGGCGTAGTGTTCATCCGATCGATGACGGCGATCAGCGCCACTATCTTCCTGATCTCGATTAACTGGACGCTGGTCACGGTGCGCATTCTTGAAAACATGACCGAACTTTCACTGGGGCCAGCTGCGGCATTCTCGGTGCTGGTCGTTGTGATTGTTTATGTCGTCCTGTTCCTGATCGGGCAAATGCTCGCGCGCTTCCGTGCGCTAGAGGGCGGGCGTGTTGAAAGCATTTTGGGAGGCTAATTTGGAGCTGCGAGAAATGTTCAAACGAAGCGGAGCGCTGGCATGGCAGTAACAGCGGCGCAACCGGTTCCGATCCGGTTGACCGGGATTGGCAAGAGCTTCGAACACGGCGTCAAGGGGCGTATTCATGCGGTGCGCGATGTCAACGTCGCGGTCGTTCCGGGTGAGTTGCTTACCTTGCTCGGCCCATCAGGCTGTGGCAAGACCACTACGCTGCGCATGATCGCAGGGTTTGAGCAACCGACCGAGGGTGAGATTCATATCGGTGAGAAAAACGTCACGGGCCTGCGCGCCAACGAACGGAACATTGGTTTCGTATTTCAGAACTACGCCATCTTCCCGCATCTTTCCGTGTTTGAGAACGTTGGTTACGGCCTGCGCGTTCAGCAGAAGCCGGAGGATGAGATCAAGCGTGCGGTGGCTGACGTGCTTGACCTGGTGGGGTTGGCAGGTTATGCCCAACAACATCCGCATCAGCTTTCAGGCGGCGAACAGCAGCGTGTTGCCCTGGCCCGAGCGATTGTGTTCCGTCCTCGCATCCTGTTGTTCGACGAACCACTTTCCAATTTGGACGCGAAATTGCGCGTGCAGATGCGCGGCGAGATTCTGCAACTGCAGAAGCGTCTCGGTATCACAACGGTGTACGTGACACACGATCAGGAGGAGGCGATGGCTATCTCTGATCGCATTGCAGTCATGGATCGTGGGTCTATCGTGCAGATTGCCAGCGCGGAAGACTTGTATGACCGACCGAGCAATGAATTTGTGGCGCGATTCATCGGCCGCACTAACTTGTTTGACGGGAAAATGCGCGACACCACGAACGGTCGAATCGTGGTTGAAGCTTTGGGCCAGACAATCGTCGCCAATTCCGCACCGGACGGCATACTCCCGGGGGATACTGTACGTGTGATGATTCGCCCTGAGCGCATCGCGCTTACTGTTCAGAGTACGACAGGCGTAGGCGCCAAGGTGCTGAGCCGCACGTTTCTTGGTGAGAAAACTGAGTACCACGTCTCGGTCGGTGATCAGTTAGTTCAGGCAACACTGTACGGGCAAGGCAAGCAGTCGGCATTTGCAGCAGGCGATTCAGTACAAATAATTTTTCCGGCAGACGGCGTTCATTTGATGAAACCATGACTAGACTTTCAACGTCAACTTTCTGGCGAAATTGCGTCGCTTCGGCTGGTCTGTTGTTCGTGGCTTCCGCTTATGCGCAAACCAGCGGAGAGGTGCTGCACGGCGCCGATGGCATCTTCGTATCACCCGATGCGGCCATCGTTTGGGCTGTCCTCAAGGCACCTACCGGCGACAAGGCCTCAGTATGGTTCAGAATCGTAAATTCAACGCGAAAATTCAGCCACGTCAGTGTCGACGGGGTCGATCCGTTCACGAAGAAACGCGAACGCATTGAGCCGGGCGTCGCGCTGAAGGCGGATGCACGCCTGCAATCGGATCGCGACACCTTCAGCGATCTACCGAGCCGAGAGGTGCATTTCTACCGAAATGAGAGCGACTGGAAAGCCGACAAACCAGCGATGACCGTGTACTACCTTGGCGTACCCGATACGACGCCTGAGTTCTCGACCAGGGCTGCGCTGGAGGACTATTTAAGTACGGTTAAATTGGTCGCACATCCAGTAATCGGTCCTAAAGCACCATAAATGTGCACTTCGCGGCTTTGTGCCGGCGACGGGTGTCTGCGCCGGGCTTTTTTGCCAGAATCTGGAAGACGTCGAGTCAATGGCAGCGTCAAAGTTCTAAACTTACTTGATTCCCAGCGCGTGGATCACACCTTTGCGGTCATGTTTACTGGGAAATTGCACCACCGGAATCAAAGGAGAAATTAGATGCAAACGAAATTCAAGCTGACAGCTGTGGCACTCGCGTGGGTGGCGTCTACAGCTTTCGCTGCGGACCCAATCAAAGTAGGCGTTGCCGGTCCATTCACGGGCGGCTCGTCATCCATGGGTGTGAGCATGCGCGACGGCGTCCGCTTGGCCGCTGACGAGATCAACAAGTCGGGGGGTGTGCTGGGCCGTCAGCTGCTGCTCGTCGAGCGCGATGACGAAGCCAAAAATGAGCGCGGTGTGCAGATTGCACAAGAGCTCATTAGCAAGGAAAAAGTAGTGGCTGCCGTGGGTTACATCAACACGGGTGTGGCGCTAGCATCGCAGCGCTTCTTTCAGGACGCAAAGATTCCTGTGATGAACAATGTAGCTACCGGTTCTGTTATCACCCACCAGTTTGATGACCAGCCCGAGAACTACATTTTCCGCAATTCTGCACACGACAGCATCCAAGCGCCGATGATCGTTGAAGAAGCCATCACCAAGCGCGGCTTCAAGAAAGTAGCGATTCTCGCTGACTCGACCAATTACGGCCAACTCGGTCGCGAAGATCTTGAAAAAGCGCTTGCACTGAAGAACGTAAAAGCGGTTGCCGTTGAGAAATTCAACATCAAAGACGTCGACATGACGGCTCAACTGCTCAAGGCGAAAGAAGCCGGTGCAGAAGCTGTTCTCACCTACGGAATCGGCCCCGAACTGGCGCAAATTGCCAATGGCATGACGAAGCTCGGCTGGAAAGTGCCTATCGTCGGGAGCTGGACACTTTCGATGGCCAACTACATTGATAACGCTGGCCCTGGCGGTGAGGGCGCACGTATGCCGCAAACCTTCATTCAGGAAGCGACTACTCCGAAGCGCAAAGCTTTTATCGACAATTACCTGAAAACGTTCAAACCGAAGAACAACCGCATCGACTCACCAGTCTCCGCTGCGCAAGGTTATGACTCGGTCTATCTGCTTGCGGCTGCGATCAAGCAGGCTGGCAGCACGGATGGCCCAAAAATCAAGGCGGCGCTGGAAGAGCTCAAAGCGCCGGTGGATGGCGTGGTCACGAGCTACAACAAACCGTTCTCAAAAACTGATCACGATGCGATCACAGCTAACATTCCAGTGTTCGGCGAAGTGAAAGGTCAGCGCGTGGTTTATGCGTACGCGGATGATCAGAAGAAAGCATCTGAAGTTCGCGTGAAAGACGCGAATGCCAAGGGCGCTTTGTCGCAGACCAAGAAGCCTTAATCAGTTTGAGCCACGCCTGCGCCGTCACCAGCCTATGCTCGTGACGGCGCATTAGTTTTATCGGGGCACAACCTGTGCTTTGACCGCACTTTAGTTTTAGTGTTTCGGAGACGGTTATGCAGATATTCACGCAATTGTTGTTCAGCGGTATCGCGCTGGGCATGATCTACGCGGTGATCGCGTTCGGTTACCAACTTACATTCGCGACGTCCGACACGCTGAACTTCGGGCAGGGCGACGCGCTCATGCTCGGTGCGCTCGTTGGACTAACGCTGGTGAATCTCGGGGTAAATTACTGGCTGATGATTCCATTGGTGTGCCTGTTCGGCGCGGCTCAAGGCGCGTTTGTCGAACGTATCGGCGTGCGTCCCGCGATCAAAATAAAGAGCGAATTTGGCTGGATCATGTCGACCATCGCTCTCGGCATCATCTTCAAAAACGTCGCGGAAAACGTTTGGGGGCGTGACGATCTAAAGTTCCCGTCACCGCTGCCTGAATCGCCTATGCACTTCCTCGGCGCTAACGTGCTGCCGATGGAAATTCTGGTTGTCGTCGGCGCGGTGCTCATGATGTTGGCGGTCGAGATTTT
Organism: Burkholderiales bacterium; assembly: GCA_025354165.1. Classification (GTDB taxonomy): domain Bacteria; phylum Pseudomonadota; class Gammaproteobacteria; order Burkholderiales; family Casimicrobiaceae; genus Casimicrobium. Next base: position 39,789 of record JANXNI010000005.1, read on the forward strand.
CAACCGCAAATCAATTTACGGCAAAGCGGTTGTTGCGACGTTTAATGATCGTGATGCGGCAAAACTGATGGGCATCAACACAGGGCTCGTCATTACATTTTCGTACGCGCTTTCGTCCACTACGGCGGCGTTTGCTGGCGTGCTCATAGCACCTCTCACGCTGACCGGCGCCACGATGGGCGCAGTGCTTGGCCTCAAGGCGTTTGCTGTCGCGATCATCGGTGGCTTAACCAGTGGCATGGGCATTATCGTGGGCGGCATCATCCTCGGTGTCGCCGAAACCACGACTGGTTTTTACCTTTCGACCGGTTACAAAGATGTGCCCGGGCTTGTGCTTCTGCTGATTGTTTTGGCCGTAAAGCCTGCGGGCCTGTTTGGCAAGTCCGCCATCAAGAAAGTCTGAGTGATGAAGCCGTCAAAATGGGCGCTTGCGGGCCTCGGCGTACTTGCGCTCGTACTGTTCCCGGTCGCGACCACCAACCCGTATTACATCCACCTACTCGAAACCATCATGATCTATGCGATCGTGCTGTTCGGGCTTGACATCGTAGTTGGATATACCGGGCAGGTGTCGCTGGGCCACGCGGGCCTGTTCGGCATCGGTGCCTATACTGCCGGTGTGCTGGTGACCAAACTTGGCGTACCGCTACTTGTCGCGCTGATCGCGGCGATCGGAGTTACGGCGCTATTTGGCGCGCTGTTGGCGTTGCCCGCCTTGCGCGTCACCGGACCGTATCTCGCGATGGTGACCCTCGCGTTTGGCACCATCATCCAGATTCTCATTAACGAGATGAGCTTTCTTACGGAGGGACCGATGGGCATCAAGCTCAGCAAGCCACCGTTGCTGGGCCACAAGCTCGACGAGCAGGAGTTTTTCTGGCTGGTCGTGTTCGTCCTGATTGCCTCACTGGTGTTTGTACATCGCGTATTGCGATCACATCTCGGGCGGGCCTTCGAGGCGTTACGGGGCAGCCCCGTAGCATCCGATTGCATGGGTGTTTCGGTATATCGCTACAAGGTTTATGCCTTTGTGATCAGCGCCGGACTTGCCGGGCTGGCAGGCTCGCTGTACGCCTATTCCGAGCAGTACATTTCACCGAACACATATAACTTTGAGCTGACAGTGCTGTTCCTGCTTGCCATCATCATGGGTGGTCGCAAGACGCGCACCGGCGCTTTGCTCGGGGCCGCGATCATCGTCATGCTGCCGAAGTTGCTCGACGACATCGAACTGTTTCGCATCGTCGCGGTGACCTTCGCGGTTCTCATCGCCGTCGGTTCCGGGATCCAGGTCGCGCGCGGCAAGACGACGGTCGTCAAAACCTCCATTCCCGTAGTCGGTGGCATCGCTCTTGCAGCGTTGTCGTTCGTGTTGACCACCATGACAGACTGGCGACTGTCTGTTTTCGGTGTGATTACGTTGTTCGTCGTGTATTTCCTGCAGGACGGTATCGTAGGCTTTGTCCGGACGACCTTCAACATTGAGGGCCACGCGAGCGCCGAAGCCGAAGAGACACGTGCACTGACCGTTGGTGGCGCTGCGTTGCAACATCCATCGGGCGGGACAACGCCCGAGTTGCTTGTAGCCTCAAATGTTCTCATGCAGTTTGGCGGGCTCAAGGCACTCAACAATGTCGATCTCCGCGTCAAGCGCGGCAGCATCCACGGACTGATCGGGCCGAATGGATCCGGCAAGAGCACGATGATGAACGTTCTCACAGGTATTTATGTTCCTACTGCGGGCAGCATCGTGTTTGAGGACAAATCGGTAGTTGGTCGCACGCCATCTGACATTGCGCTCTCGGGTATTGCACGCACCTTCCAGAACGTGCAGTTGTTCGGGGAAATGACGGCACTGCAAAACGTGCTGGTCGGCCTGCATCACACTTTTGTCAGCAATCTCGTAGACGTCGCGCTGCACACACCACGTTACAAGCGCGATCGCGACCAGAGCGCCGCACGAGCGCATGCGTTGCTGAGCATTGTCGGCTTGAGTGATCTCGCGGGCGAAGAGGCACGTAACCTGCCGTACGGCAAGCAGCGATTGCTTGAAATCGCGCGCGCGCTGGCGCTGAATCCGCAACTTCTATTGCTGGATGAACCTGCGGCTGGCCTCACTGCTCCGGATATCAAAGAGCTCGTGACCATTATCCAGAAAATCCGCGCCGAAGGCATCACAATCATTCTGATCGAGCATCACATGGACGTGGTCATGGCCATCTGCGACACCGTAACCGTACTCGATTTCGGTCAGAAAATTGCCGAAGGAACGCCTGCGGCAGTGAAGTCAGACCCTAAAGTGATTGAGGCTTACCTCGGTGGTGATGCCGCGTCCCTCAGTCCCGCCTGATCAAAATTCGGAGACAAAGAAGTATGTTGAAGATCACCAATCTGCACGCGGGCTACGGCAAAGTGGAAGTCCTGCATGGCATCACCCTCGAAGTGCCGAAGGGCAGCGTCGTCACGCTGATTGGAAGCAACGGAGCCGGTAAAACTACGACCATGCGCGCCATTTCGGGCATGATCGCGCCGACCGAGGGCCGCATCACGCTCGGTGGCGAAGACATTACCGGCCGTGAGTCTCACCGTATCGCCAAGCTAGGCGTTGCGCATTCGCCAGAGGGGCGCCGCGTGTTTGCCACGATGACCGTGAACGACAATTTGTTGCTCGGCGCGTTTCCGCGACTGACGGGGTCACGGCCGAAGGGCGATGTCACAGCTGATCTTGCACGCGCGATGGAATATTTTCCACGACTCAAAGAGCGTCGATTGCAGCTTGCCGGCACGCTTTCGGGTGGCGAGCAGCAGATGCTCGCTATGGCCCGCGCCATGATGATGAACCCTGACGTCGTGCTGCTCGATGAGCCGTCGATGGGGCTGGCGCCTATTCTGGTTGAAGAGGTTTTCCGCATCATCGCGCGGCTGCGCAAAGAGGGCGTTACCATGATGCTGGTAGAGCAATTTGCTGCCGCGGCTCTTAACGTCGCTGACTACGGATACGTACTGGAAAACGGACGCATCGCGGTGCATGGACCAGCTGAAAAACTCAAGAACGATCCTGCGGTGAAGGCGGCTTATCTCGGAGGCCACTGATTTTTTCGGCATTGGCATCCGCAGTTTCTAGGCTTGCGTGATCGATCAGCTTTTGGCTGAAAGCACCATCGCGTAGGGGGTAGAGCTACATTTCCTCATTGTCGATTTTCAGAGAAATTTGTGGCTGCGAAGTAGCAACAAGGAACTCAAATGTCGGGTAACAAAAGGAATATTGCTGAACTGCGTAGCCAACGCTGGTTAGCTCCTGAGGGTGTACGCGCCTTTGCACATCGCTCTCGTCTCGCGCAAGTGGGCTGGAATCGCTCGGACTTCATGGGCCGCCCGGTGATCGGGATTATCAACACATGGAGCGACATCTCGACCTGTCATTCGCACTTGCGCGAACGTGCACAAAAGGTGCGCGAAGGTGTGCTTCGCGCCGGAGGTTGGCCAATTGAACTGCCCGCGATGAGTCTGGGCGAGGTCTGGGTCAAGCCCACCACCATGCTCTACCGCAACTTTTTGGCGATGGAAACCGAAGAGCTCATTCGCTCGCACCCGATTGACGGTGTTGTGCTGATGGGTGGTTGCGACAAGACGACACCTGCGCTGCTCATGGGGGCGTTCTCGATGAATTTGCCGGCGATTTTTATCCCAGCGGGCGCGTCTTCGAACGCGTCTTTCAAAGGAGAGAAAGTCGGCACCGGGACGCACACAATGAAGTTCTGGGCTGAGCGTCGCGCGGGCAATATGCCCGACGACGACTGGCTGGAACTGGAGAGCTGCATGACGCGCGGCCCTGGCACCTGCAATACGGCAGGCACGGCAACGACAATGACAGCAGTGGCCGAAGTGCTGGGCTTCTCATTGCCTGGCGCGCAGTCGATCCCCGCGATGGATTCGCATCATCCGCGAATGTGCTCGCAGGTGGGCGAGCGCATCGTGGCCATGGTGACGGAGGACCTGAAACCAACCGATATTTGCACTGAGGCAAGTTTTCACAACGCCGTTAAAACCGTACTCGCGTTGGGCGGCTCAACCAACGCAGTTGTGCATCTCCCCGCGATGGCCGGACGGCTTGGCATCAAACTGCCGCTCGACGTGTGGGAACGCTATAACCAGACGATACCGGTGCTCGCGAACATCATGCCCGCAGGTGACGCGCTGATGGAGGATTTTTTCTTTGCGGGCGGGTTGCGCGGATTGCTCAAACGGATCGAAGCGCATCTCGATACATCAACCAGAAACGTTAATAGCAAATCGCTCGGCGAGAACATTGCCTCCGCAAAAGTGTTCAATGATGACGTGATACGGCCGCTCGACAATCCAGTGTCGAAGCAAGCCATCGCCGTCGTCACCGGCAACCTCGCCCCGCGCGGCGCAGTTATGAAACCATCGGCAGCGTCCCCCCATCTGCTCAAACACACAGGCCCGGCAGTGGTATTCGAAACCTTTGGCGATATGCAGGCGCGTATCGACTCACCGGACTTGAACGTCACCAAAAATTCAATTCTGGTGCTCAAGAACGTTGGCCCCGTCGGTGCCCCCGGCATGCCGGAAGCGGGTAATCTGCCGATCCCCAAGAAGTTACTGGCCGAAGGCGTACGTGACATGGTGCGCATTTCAGACGCCCGTATGAGCGGTACGCATTACGGTACCTGCGTATTGCATGTCTGCCCCGAAGCGGCGGTCGGTGGGCCGCTTGCGCTCGTGCGCGATGGCGACATGATTGCGCTGGACGTGGCTGCACGCAGCATCACGTTACAAGTTCCGGAGCAGGAACTGGAACGTCGGCGCGCTGAATGGACGCTCGCCAAACCGGTCACACTCCGCTACAACCGAAGCTACGCGGCGCTCTATCAACAGCACGTCACGCAAGCTGACGAGGGTGCAGATTTCGATTTCCTTCAAGGCAATGAGCCGCTGCCTGAGCCCACGATTTTTTGATTGCTGCGTAATCCGTAGATCGAATTCGACGCGCCACGCGAGAGTCATTCTTCGTCAAAATTTCAGCTAACTTCGCGGCATTCGTGCAAAATGATCTGCTATCGTCTTCGTCGGCAACTTGCATGAACGACTCCAGCTCTCACGCTGTCGATACAGAACGTCTGCGCAGCGAACTTCAGTTGGCAGGGCTGGATGGTGCCGTCAAGTGGCTCAATGCGCGCACGTCTTACCGCTATACAGGCATCTACCATCTGACGGATGCGACTATGCGTATGGTCGCAATCTTTGACCGCAAAGGAGAGGACGTCACGGCGCTCACGGTGATTCCGTTCGGCGACAGCTTCTGCCAATTTGTCATGAGCGACGGCGTGTTCAATGCGAACGACATAGCCAACGATCTGCGGCTGACGAATCATGCATTTCGTGACATCGTAGCGTCCTATTTTGGCTTGCCGTTATTCTCCGAAGCGGGAGGATTCTACGGGACACTTTGTCACTTCGATGTTGTTCCCAACGCCGTAAACGACGCTGAAATCGCGTTTTTATACAGCGCGACTCCGGTGCTTATGGAGCATCTCAGGCAGCTATAGCGCCGCAGAAAATCTTCTGTTTAATCGCACCGCAAATTACTTCGGTGCCCAACGGGGCAGATACAGCTTTTCGTTGAAAGTGACGTTGCGTCGGGGCTCAACCTCATTTTCATCGCATATCGACTTAGTAAATAACCAATCGTCATCCCATATAAAGGCTCGCGTCCAGCGAAAAGCTGATGCCACGGCTAATGATTCCGAGAGCGAATCAGTGTGCCTACGCCACGATCTGCGCCAAACCCGCACCCGTGTCGATTTCAAAGGTCGTCACGTCAAAACGCAGCAAGCTGTGTTGGCCAAAGCCCATCACGATAGGAACGTCCCCTGCGTCACGTCCTCGTGCCATCACGACACGCCCGATACGTGGGCGGTTGTGGCGAGCGTCACAGGTGATCCATTGGTCGCCGAGGAACACCTCGAACCAGGCGCTGAAGTCCATTGGTGAAGGCGAGAACGGCACGCCGATGTCGCCGAGATAGCCTGTCACATATCGCGCCGGAATGTTCATGCAACGGCACAGCGTGACCGCCAGATGCGTGAAGTCGCGGCAGACGCCGACCTTTTCACGGAAGCCTTCCAGCGCCGTGCGATTGGCGCGGGCCAGTTGGTAATCGAAGCGAATATGTTGATGGACGAAAGTACAGATCGCCTGCACGCGCGGCCAGCCGAGTGGCGTGGAACCGAACTGCGCCCATGCGAAGTTCAACAGTTCGCTATCTACCTCGCAGTATCGGCTCGGCAATAGAAACTGCAACGTCGCGACGGGAAGTTCGCGCGGATCATGCTGAAAGGTGTTCTGCGGCGCAGCGTCCAGCAACCCGCTGTCGCGAATCTGTGCGCGGCTGCTAAATTTGACTGAGCCAACACCCTCGGGAACATTGATTCGCCCGCAGGTATTGCCGAACGAATCAACATATTCCTCCGCGTCAAAGTGCGGCGAAATTTCTACGGCATCAGGCTGCAACAAATCGTCCCTGCGCGACGGATGAACGTGCAGCAGATAAATCACAGCCATCGGGGCGGTGATGGCAAGCTCGATGTCATATCCAATCTGGATCAGCATAATTTTCTCTTCAATTGCGCGTTTTTTGCGGCGGAACGGACGTGCCCGACACGGAGCGCCGTGCGAGACGTCTAGTCGTTCATACGCATTGTTCATGCCATGACGAGCACGCAATATCGGCGGGCTAAGTGACCGGATGTAGGACAAGAGGCCGCGCGCTGCGCGCTTTTTATATACTTACCGGTTCGGACACCGTGGCGCTTTGATTTACCCATTTTGGGCGAGTCGAGGGCACACGGGCTGACGGTCGGCCACAAGCCTCAGATCGTTCAGCCCGTGCAGAGCGTGCGCGAGGCCGTGTATATCCAGTTTTGAATGCCCTCAGGGGCCATGCGTCATCACCCAGCGACGCGCGGCATCACTAAACTCTTGAGGAAGAACATGTCACAGCAACAGCTATCGGGCGCGGAAATACTTATCCGTTGCCTCGCCGAAGAAAAGGTCGAATTCGTTTTCGGCTATCCGGGCGGCGCGGTACTCAATATCTACGACGAGATATTCAAACAAGACAAATTCAAGCATGTGCTGGTTCGGCACGAGCAGGCCGCTGTGCACGCTGCCGACGCCTATTCGCGCTCGTCGCAGAAGATTGGCGTTTGCCTCGTGACCTCCGGCCCCGGCGTCACCAACGCGGTCACCGGCATTGCCACGGCTTACATGGATTCGATTCCGATGGTCGTGATCAGCGGTCAGGTGCCGACGCATGCGATCGGGCAGGACGCATTTCAGGAATGCGACACCGTTGGCATCACGCGGCCCTGCGTTAAACACAACTTTCTGGTGAAAGATGTGAAGGATCTGGCTGCGACGTTGAAGAAGGCGTTCTACATCGCCTCCACCGGTCGCCCCGGCCCCGTGCTCGTCGATATTCCGAAGGATGTGACCGCGAATAAATGCGCGTTCGAGTATCCGAAAGAGATCACGATGAGGAGCTACAACCCTTCAGGCAAGGGCCATAGCGGGCAGATCAAAAAGGCTGTTCAATTATTGCTTGAAGCCAAGCGTCCGATGATTTATGCGGGAGGCGGCGTAGTGCTGAACGACGCGTCCGTGCAGTTGACCAAGCTGGTGCGCATGCTCGGTTCGCCGTGTACGAACACGTTGATGGGTCTCGGTGGATTCCCTGCGAGTGATCCGCAGTTCGTCGGCATGCTGGGCATGCATGGCACGTATGAGGCAAACATGGCGATGCAGGACTGCGACGTACTCCTCGCGGTCGGCGCGCGTTTCGATGATCGCGTGATCGGCAATCCGGGACATTTTTTCCGCGATGGCCGCAAGATTATTCACATCGATATTGATCCGTCCTCGATCTCGAAGCGCGTCAAAGTGGACGTGCCGATCGTCGGCTACGTGCGCGATGTACTCGACGAAATGATCAGTCAAATTCACGCCAGCGAGAAGAAACCCGACGCGGCTGCGCTGACTAGCTGGTGGACGACGATCAAGGGCTGGCAGAGCAAGAAGTGTTTGAACTTCAAGCCGTCTAAACCCGATGGTCGCATTAAGCCGCAAGCCGTTGTACAAGCGCTGTGGAAAGCCACGGGCGGTGACGCGATCATTACGTCTGACGTCGGCCAACATCAAATGTGGGCGGCGCAGTATTACCCGTTCGACAAGCCGCGTCGTTGGATTAACTCAGGCGGTCTCGGCACAATGGGCGTGGGCATTCCGTATGCAATGGGCGCACAGCTTGCGAACCCCGACGCAACGGTCGCTTGCATCACGGGCGAGGGCAGCGTGCAGATGTGCATTCAGGAGCTCTCGACCTGCAAGCAGTATCACATCCCGATGAAGATTATTAACCTCAACAACCGCTCGCTCGGCATGGTGCGGCAGTGGCAGGAATTCTTCTACGGCAATCGCTACGCTGAGAGCTATATGGACGCGCTGCCGGACTTCGTGAAACTCGCTGAAGCCTACGGGCACGTCGGTATGAAGATCGAAAAAGCGGGCGATGTCGACGGCGCATTGCGAGAGGCGTTAGCGCTTAAAGATCGCCTCGTGTTCATGGTCTTCATTACCGATGAAACCGAGAACGTGTTCCCGATGATTCCGGGCGGCAAAGGTTTGTCCGAGATGATTCTGGCAGAGGAGCTTTAGCCATGCGCCACATCCTCTCCATCCTCATCGAAAACGAAGCGGGCGCATTGGCCCGGGTGGTCGGCCTGTTCGCGGCGCGTGCTTACAACATTGATTCGCTCTCGGTCGCCACGACCGAGGACACGACGATGAGCCGCATGACCATCGTCACCCACGGCTCCGACGACGTGATCGAGCAAATCACCAAGCAGCTCAACAAGCTGATTGAAGTGGTGAAGGTGGTTGATCTGACCGACGGCAATCACATCGAGCGCGAGCTGATGCTGGTCAAAGTACGTGCTGCGGGTAAAGACCGCGACGAGATGAAGCGCATGGTCGACATTTTCCGTGGACGAATTCTCGACGTGACCGACAAGAGTTACACCATCGAATTGACGGGCGACAGCGATAAGCTTGATGCCTTTATCGCGGCCATCGAGCCCGGAACGATTCTGGAAACGGTGCGCACGGGTGCCTCTGGCATTGGGCGCGGCGAACGGATTTTGAAGATTTAACGGACAACATAAAAGGGAGACAGATATGAAGGTTTACTACGACAAAGATTGCGATCTTTCGCTGATCAAAGGCAAAAAAGTCACCATCGTGGGTTACGGCTCACAAGGTCATGCCCATGCGCAAAACTTGAACGACAGCGGTTGCAAAGTCACCGTTGGCGCGCGCAAAGGCGGACCGAGCTGGGACAAAGCGAAGAAGGCGGGACTGAAGGTCGCCGAAGTCGCTGAAGCCGTCAAAACCGCCGATGTGGTCATGATGTTGCTGCCGGACGAGCAGATCGGCGCGGTTTACGCCAACGACATCGAGCCGAATATCAAGAAGGGCGCATCGCTCGCCTTCGCACATGGCTTCAATGTGCACTACGGCTGCGTAGTTCCACGTGCTGATCTCGACGTTTGGATGGTTGCACCAAAGGCTCCGGGCCACACCGTGCGCAACACGTACACGCAAGGTGGCGGTGTGCCACATCTGATCGCAGTGCATCAGGATTCGTCGAAGAAGGCACGCGCTCTGGCGTTGTCTTATGCGTCGGCTAACGGTGGCGGCAAAGCCGGCATCATCGAAACCAATTTCCGTGAAGAGACCGAGACGGATCTGTTCGGCGAACAGGCTGTTTTGTGCGGCGGAACGGTTGAGCTGATCAAGGCTGGCTACGAGACGCTCGTTGAAGCGGGTTACGCGCCGGAAATGGCTTATTTCGAGTGCCTGCACGAACTCAAGTTGATCGTTGATCTGATATATGAAGGCGGCATCGCCAACATGAATTATTCGATCTCGAATAACGCAGAATACGGCGAATACGTCACCGGTCCAAAGATCGTCACCGAAGACACCAAGAACGCGATGCGTCAGTGTCTGAAAGACATTCAGACGGGCGAGTACGCGAAGAGCTTCATTCTGGAAAACAAGGCGGGTGCGCCGACGCTGCTTTCGCGTCGTCGTTTGACGAGTGAGCATTCCATCGAAATCGTGGGCGAGAAATTGCGCGCGATGATGCCCTGGATCAAGGCGAACAAGCTGGTTGACAAATCACGCAACTAATCGCGATTTGATACAAAAAAACGGCACCCTAAGGTGCCGTTTCTATTTGCGTGGCGCGCTACTAGAACTTGTGACGAAGACCCACGGCGAAAGAATTGCCACGATCAAAATTAGTGACCTTATCGTTCATGAAGACCGTGTACAGATCGGTGCGTTTTGACATCGTGTAGTCGTAACCGAACGAGAACGTCGAGCGCTTCGTGTTGTCGCGCGTGGTCACCGGTGCGGTCGTCCACTTGGTGTTGGCGTAGGCGAGCAGAAATTTGCCCGGGCCCGCTGCGAGGTCAGCCGACACGCTCATTGTCTTGCTTTCGGCATAGCCCGTAGCACCCGTGTAGTTGTCGTTCTTCGCACGTTCGTAGTCGGCGTAGATATTTGCCGGACCGATGCTCGCTTTTGCCGCCAGCATCCACGCCTTTTGCTGATTAAAGCCGACGTTGACGGAGCCCACTGTGCCTGCGTTTGGATTGTTGGCGCGGACGTTATGGAAGAAACCGCCCAGAGCAAATGGCCCGTTGAAGTACAGGAAGTTGGCACCGTAGTTACGGTTGCTGCTGTTACCGGCCACTTCGCCGAACTGATAGTGAACGTTGCCGCTCAAGCCGCCAAAGTCTGGCGTTGTGTAGCGAACCTGATTGCTCCAGCCGGTGTCGCCCGCGTTCGCCGCAGCCCAGTCCGTGCCGTTGAACAGTGGCACGTTGGCATGCAACACAAGCGGCGAGAACGCAAAGGAATCACCGAAGGCATTGAAGATCACGGTTGGCAGAAAATTCGGAGCGAGATCGCGACCGACGTGCACCGAGCCGAAACCACCTGACAGGCCCACCCACGCATCACGGCTAAAGAAGGATTCGTTGCCATTGAAGCGGCCCACAGCGCCTGTATCCGGACGGAAGAAGGAAGTAATTTTGAACTCAGCCTTTAAGCCGCCACCCAAGTCTTCAGAGCCTGATACGCCCCACCAGGAGGTCGTCATACCGTTCGGATCAACCTTGCTGGTTCGCTTGTCGCCAGAATACTGAATGGAGCCGGCAAATACGTCGACGAGACCCGCGAGCGTGACGTTCTGCGCGAAAGCGCCGGAGGCCAGGGCAGCACTGACGGCTGCGGCGGCGAAACTTCTTTTCATTGTTTTACCCTCAGAAATGGATTGACGGTGTGAGCTAAATTTCTTTCGCAACATCTTCAAGAAATCATGCGTCACGTCTTTGTAATATTTAAGCACCGGACGGGCTGAACGTCCCGTAAACCATAGACATACGGGCTATAAGCATTGAAAATGTTGCGCTGCGGCAACAGCTGTTAGTGCACCAAAATGCGGCGGTTTCACACGTTATTTGAGCCAAAAAACGAGCTAAAAATCAGTGACTGCAAGGAGAACAACTTTTCCATGAAAGCACCTTTGATAAAGGCCTGAGAACCAATTATGTAGCATATCGACTATTTGCTATTTGAGTATTCAGCCCCCGTATTGACGTCATTTCACGCAAATGCTGTTACTCCTCAACGCGCAGTACGATCTTCCCAAAATGAGTGCCCGCTTCCATCATTTGGTGCGCTTTGACGACCTCGGAAAGTGCGAACGTCGCGTGAATGTTCGGGCGCAATGCATCGGTGTTTTGAGCAAATTTCGGCCAAACCTGAGATTCGAGCGACGCGGCAATCGCAGCCTTCGCCGACTTCGGGCGTGCGCGCAAGGTCGAGCCCGTCCATGTCAATCGTTTCATCATGAGCGGTTGCATGTTCACTTCCGCCTTCACGCCATGCTGAAACGCGATCTGCGCGATGCGGCCTTCGAGCGCGGCGGCGGCGAGGTTTTTCTGGAAGTACGGCGCGCCCACCATGTCGAGAATCACGTCGGCGCCGCGTCCATCGGTGGCTGCCTTGGTCGCCTCAACGAAGTCCTCGGTTTTGTAATTGATGCCGGCGTCCGCGCCGAGTTTCAGCGCGTAATCAATCTTCGCCTGATCGCCGCATGTGACGATCACTTTGCTCGCGCCGAACGCTTTTGCGAGTTGAATCGCTGTTGAGCCGATCCCGCTCGATCCGCCGTGAATCAGTAGCGTTTCGCCCGCCGTTAAACGCGCGCGATCAAAGACGTTCGCCCACACGGTGAAAAACGTTTCACACAACGCCGCAGCTTCGAGCATCGACAATCCCGAAGGAATCGGCAGACAATGCGCAGCGGGCGTTTTGCAGTATTCGGCATAGCCACCGCCCGGTGTCAGCGCGCAAACGGCGTCGCCAGCCTTCCAGCGCGTGACGGCGCTGCCGACGGCAACGATCACGCCCGAGATTTCAAGGCCCATCACTTGCGACGCATCGGCAGGCGCGGGATACGAGCCTGAGCGCTGTGAAACGTCAGGGCGGTTCACGCCTGCAGCTGCCACGCGTATCAGCACTTCATCGTCACTGACAACCGGCAGCGGCCCGTTGTTGATGCGCATGCAGCCCGCCGGGCCGCCGGCGCCGTGATCGACGAATTGCATGGTGGTGGGCAGAGCAGAGGTTGCGTTCATGAAAGGTCAGTGCAAATAGGGAAGTCAGTATTTTCGCGGAAAAGCGACGGCTACGTTCTCCGTAGGGTATTGTTGGCAACATGGGAAACTTTCTGCTGAAGCGCATCATCGCCACGATACCGGTGATGATCATCGTCGCGATCATCGTATTCACGCTCATCCGGCTCGTTCCCGGCGACCCCGCTGCCGTAATCGCGGGGAACATGGCGACCAACGAAGACATCGCGCGGATTCGTACGGAGTTGGGGCTGGATCGCTCCTTCCTCACGCAGCTCGGCATCTGGGGTAAGGGCCTCATCACGGGTGATCTCGGGCAATCGTTTTTCTTCAAGAAAGACGTCGTTGGATTAATCGGCGAACGGCTGGAGCCCACGATGGCGCTGGCGTTTTTGACCATCGTCATCACCGTCGTCATCGCGGTGCCGCTAGGCACGCTCGCGGCATGGCGACACGGCGGCTGGCTGGATCGTGCGTTGATGGGCTTCTCCGTACTCGGCTTTTCGATTCCGGTGTTTGTGCTCGGCTATCTCCTCGTCTATTTTTTCTCGCTAAAGCTCGACTGGTTTCCGGTGCAGGGATACAAGCCGTTTTCCGACGGCGTCGGGCCGTGGCTGCATCATTTGCTGTTGCCAGCGTTCACGTTGTCGATTGTGTACGTCGCGCTGATTGCGCGCGTGACGAGGGCGAGTGTCGCAGAGGCGCTGACCGAGGACTACGTGCGCACCGCCCGTGCCAAGGGTTTGCCGGAATCACGCGTTCTGATCAGGCATGCGCTTGCCAATGCCGCTGTGCCCATCGTGACCGTTATCGGAATCGGCATCGCGCTGTTGATTGGCGGTGTGGTCGTTACTGAGAGTGTGTTCTCGATTCCTGGGTTGGGAACGCTGACGGTGGATGCGGTGCTTGCACGCGATTTCCCGGTGATTCAGGGCGTGATTTTGTTCTTTGCGTTTTTGTATGTGGTGGTGAATTTGCTGGTGGATATGTCGTACCTGTTTCTTGATCCGAGGATTCGCTATTAATACGCAATATGGTTCCTGTAGGAGCGGCTTGCCGCGACCCAACGTTGAAGGTCGCGGCAAGCCGCTCTTACAAGTGCATCGGCCATGAACTCAACCGTCAAACACGTCCTCAAAAACGGTGCCGTCCGCTTCGGCCTCAGCGTGCTCTCCGTACTGGTGATCCTCGCGATCCTCGCGCCTGTGCTGGGCACGGTCGACCCCGCATGGCTAGACGCCATCAACATGAATCAAAAGCCCATGACCACGGCCGACTGGACCGGTCCGGATAACAAGACGGTGCCGTATACGTTTCTAATGGGGACCGACAGCTTCGGTCGTGATGTTTACAGCCGCGTGATCTACGGCATTCGCGTGTCGCTCGTCGTAGGCGTCACGGTGGCCGTCGTGTCGCTGATCTTCGGCACTTTTCTCGGGCTGATGGCGGGATACTTCCGTCGTGTTGACGCGATCCTCATGCGCGTGATGGATGGCATGATGGCGATCCCCGGCATTCTGCTCGCCATTGCGCTGGTCGCTGCATGGGGCGCGCAGCTCTCCACCGTAATCATCGCGATTGCTGTCCCCGAGATTCCTCGCGTGACGCGGCTGGTGCGCGCGCTGGTGCTGTCAATTCGTGAAGAACCGTACATCGAAGCCGCGATTTCGGTCGGCACGCCAACGTGGAAAATTTTGCTCAAACATGTGCTGCCGAATTCGATCGCACCGATGGTCGTGCAGGGCACTTATGTTTGCGCGTCAGCGATTTTGCTGGAAGCGATTTTGAGTTTTCTCGGACTCGGTTTACCGAGCGAAATTCCCACGTGGGGCAACATCATGGCCGAAGCGCGCGTGGTGTTCTCTTCAGCGCCGCACAATATGTGGTTCCCCGGAATATTTCTCGCGCTCACGGTGCTCGCAGTAAACATGCTCGGCGACGGTCTGCGTGACACGCTTGATCCGAAATTCAACAAACGCGGGGAGAAGCGATGAGCGCTGTTCTCTCCGTTCGCAACCTGTCCGTTGCACTACCAACTGGTGCTGACCGAGCGCTAGCTGCCGAAAACATAAGCTTTGAAGTCAACGCCGGCGAAATCCTCTGCCTGCTCGGTGAATCAGGCTCCGGAAAATCAGTTATTTCGTTTGCGGTGATGGGCCTGCTGCCCGACAACGTGCGAGTGTCGGCGGGCGAAATTTTGCTAGGTAACGAAAACCTGCTCACGCTTTCGCCGGCAGCATTGCGCGGCAAACGCGGCGACGATATCGCAATGGTTTTTCAGGAACCGATGACTGCATTGAACCCGGTCATGACCTGCGGCGATCAACTCGACGAGTTGCTCGCTGAACACACGCAGCTTTCAGCCAATGAGCGAAAGGCAAAAACGCTCGCGATGTTCGAGGCAGTCAAACTGCCGGAACCCGACCGCATTTTCAGCAGCTATCCGCATCAGCTGTCAGGCGGTCAGCGCCAGCGCATCATGATCGCGATGGCGCTGATTCTTGAGCCGAAGCTTTTGATCGCCGACGAGCCCACCACGGCGCTCGACGTCACCACGCAGGCCGAAGTGCTCGCGCTGATCAAAACGCTGCAACGCGAACGCGGCACCGCAGTGCTCTTCATCACGCACGACATGGGCGTCGTCGCCGAAATCGCCGATCGCGTAGTAGTATTGCAAAACGGCAAACAGGTTGAAGCAGGCACCAAGGATCAAGTGCTGCGGCAACCGCGCGAGGCCTACACGCGAATGCTCATCGCCTCCGTGCCCGGCACCGAGCCGCCTGCGGAGGGTATCACCCACGACGGCGCAGCGCTCTTGTCGGTAGTGGGTCTCGGCAAGACCTATTCCAGCGGCGGTTGGTTCCAGAAGAAGCGCATAACGGAGGCCGCAAAGGGCGTGAGCTTCACGCTGCATCCCGGTGAAACCGTTGGCATCGTGGGGGAGTCGGGCTCCGGCAAAAGCACCGTCGCGCGCTGTATCACGCGTTTGATCGATCCCACGATCGGCGACATGCAACTGGGCAACACGAGACTCGACGGCGTCTCACGTGACAGCCTCAAACTCGCGCGCAAACGCATCCAGATTATTTTTCAGGATCCGTATCGCTCGCTGGATCCACGGCAGCGCGTCGGCGAAGCCATCATCGAAGGCCCGTTGAATTTCGGCGTCTCACGCAACTCGGCGATGGCGCGTGCCAGAGATTTGATGAACCTCGTGCGCCTCTCCCCCGATGTACTGTCGCGCTACCCCAACGAATTTTCTGGCGGCCAGCGCCAGCGCATCAGCATCGCGCGTGCGCTCGCTCTCGATCCTGAAGTTTTGATTTGTGACGAAGCGGTCTCCGCGCTCGACGTCTCGGTGCAAGCACAAGTGCTCAAGCTGCTCGAAGAAATTCAGGCCAAACTCAATCTCGCGATTCTGTTTATCACGCATGACTTACGCGTCGCCGCACAGATCTGTGATCGCGTGCTCGTGATGCGGCGCGGCGAAGTCGTGGAGCAGGGCACCGCGCGTGATGTGTTCATCACGCCAAAGCATGCTTACACGCAGAGACTGTTGGCCAGCGCGCCGGGGCGGGGGTTTGAGTTTGCGACTCAAACGACTAGTGGGCACCTCTAAAAATTCAGTTGTGGTGCGCATTGTGTCGTCACGCGGTGCTCGCATTCCTCACGTACCAGGGTGTACGCTCCGGTTGCAGTGCTCCGGGCTCCTAACACTGCATCCCTAAAAATGAATTTTTAGAGGTGCCCTAGTATCCCTTAGATACCTAGGTCAAAGTGAAGACGCAGGGTGACCGCTACTTTGCTCCGGGCACAGGTGACGATGGTCGCGGTTTCGCGGCACTACTCTCCGTCATTCTCGCGCTGAACGCAACGCAAATCAAAACAGTTGGCAACGTGTGGTTTGTTGGCATCGTGAGAGGAGGCGCTGGGCGGTTCGAATTGCGTCTTTATTTTTCGAGGCTTTAACCCCATGTGACCGGGTCTTTCGTTCATGTAGTCTTGCATCCTAATCAAGGACTTGAACGATGACTTCCGTTTCCCTCACATTGCTGGCGCTCGTCGTGGGCATCAGCGTCGTCGGCGCTACCTACGATGCCTATGGTGCAGATAGCGCCATCAAGCGCGTGACACTTTACCCCGGCGTGGCTGCGGTTGAGCGCACAGCACCGGTTGTTGCCGGGGCCAGTGAAGTGCGGCTGACTTGCCTGCCGATTTCCTTCGACATCAACTCCATTCGCGTCGAAGCGGATACCGGGATTCGCGTCGGTGACGTGAGTGTGAAGACAGTCGGCAAAGCGCTGGCCACGCGGTGTAAGGTCGGCTCGAACGACACCAAAATTCGCGATGTCGAAGATCAGCGTGCGGCGCTTGACGCAGATGTCGCTGGCAACGAGGCAGTATTGGCGTACATCAAAGCACTGAATGCACCCGACGGCGGTGCTACTCGCTCGACTGCGGCTATCGCCAGCAATCTCGACACTGCCGTTGAGAGCGTGCGCCGCGCAGTCAGCGCGACGCTGGTCAAGCAGCAAAAACTTGCCCGGCAGCGCGAATTACTTGACCAACAAATTGCGCTGTTGACGGCGCAAAACGAATTTGGCGGTACGAAAGCGGAGCAGTTTCGCGAAGTGACCGTTCGTGTGTTTGGCGGCAAAGGGGGCGAGCTGCGCCTGACCTATCAGGTGAACGGTCCTGGCTGGACGCCGAGCTATCGCGCGGCGCTTGATTCGACTGCTGGCACGGTGAAGATGGAGCGTTTGGCGGTGGTGGCACAGGCGAGTGGCGAGGATTGGCGCGGCGTTCAATTGCGTCTGTCGACCGCACAGCCAAAGGTTGGCGTGACACCGCCGACGCCGTGGCCTTGGGAGATCAGCTTATTGCCGCCATTGGGCGCTGTCAGCACGGGGTTTGCGCCTGCACCACCCGCGATGGCTCCGATGCCTGTCATGGCGAGAAGCGCAAAAGAATCCAACGAGCCGAGTTTTGATGCCAGCGTGTTTGAAGGCACCTACAGCACCGAATTTGAAGTACCCGGTGCGGTCGATCTGGCATCGAACGGCCAACGCACCACTTTGCCGCTCGGCAGCCAGACGATGACGGCCAAAGTGTTCAGTCGCTTGGTGCCGAACGTGTCGAATGAAGCCTTCGTAATGGCTGACGTAGCGCTCCCCGAGGGAGTGTGGCCGCGCGGCGATTTGCAGCTCTTGCGCGACGGCGCTTTGGTGGGAAAGACCGTATGGAATGTCGGCGACGAAGCGAGCATCAGCGTTGCTTTTGGTCGCGATGAGTCGCTCCGCGTGCGGGTTGATCCACAGAAAACGCAGAGCGCGACGGCTGGCTTTATCGGCAACCGTCAGGAACGCGAATGGCATCGCGCTTACACGATTGAAAATCTGCGCAAGACGGCGGCGAATATCGAGGTGCTCGAGGCCACGCCCGTTGGCACCGATGCCGACATCAAGGTAGAGCAGAAATTCAGTCCGCAACCGACCGAAAAGGACTGGAAAGCCAAGCGTGGCGTGGTGGCGTGGATCGAAACGCTTGCGCCCGGAACGAGCGTAAAACTATCGGCGGACTACAAAGTGACTTATCCTAAAGACGCGCGAGTCGGTGGGTTGTAACGAGTCGCTCCTGCTTTGAAAACTGCCGCGACTACGCATCGTTAATCGCGGCTACGGATTAAGGACGTGCCCATGCAAACCACGCTTACTCGCTTCATCTTTGTCGTTACGCTGCTGGCGGCAGCTGTGTTTGTATACGTGACGAGTCAGGCGTTACCTGATCGCGTGGCCTCCCACTTCGGCGCGTCCGGGCTAGCCGATTCGTTTATGACGCGCAGCGCTTATCGGACTTTCATGCTGTGTTTTATCGTTGGCTTACCGCTGGTGATGGCAGTGTCGATGACGAGCATCTTTCGGCGTGCCGGTCCGCGCATGAATATTCCGAACCGTGACTTTTGGCTCGCTGACAGTCGGTTTGAAGCGACTGTTACCTTCCTGATCGATCATACAACGCGTCTGACCATTGGCTTGACGGTTTTTTTATGTTTTGTGCACAAGCTCGTGGTCGATGCCAATACACGCACACCGCCCGCGCTCGACAACGCTTCGATCATCGGCGCTTTGGTGGTATTTCTGGTGTTCGTGACCGTCTGGATCGTCTGGCTGTATTTGGCGTTTCGTCTGCCCGGCAAACGATAGCGACGGCCTGACGTTTCGGTGCGCGCCGAAACGTCCATCACGGCTCCGCGTTAGACTTTCATGATGTTCTCAAGCCTGATCTCCCTCGCACTGCTCTACCTCGCGGCACTCGTCATTCCCGGCCCGAATTTATTGCTGTTGACGCACACTGCCGCGTCGTCGTCGCGACGCGCGGCGCTGGGTGTGGCGTTCGGGATTGCGACGGGAACTTTCCTGTGGGTCGCGGTTGCGGTGTTTGGCGAGCAGAAGATTTTTGATGCGGTTCCGGCGTTGCAGACGGGGCTGCGCGCGGTGGGTGGTTTGTATTTGCTTTATCTGGCGTTTTCTTTGTTTCGCTCGATGTGGGTTGATCGCAGAACCGCGCTCGATACGAGCGAGGTTGTCGCCGTGCCGGAAGACAAAGCAGGGCAACGAACCTACTTCCGCAAAGGCTTGCTGACCAATCTGACGAACCCGAAATCGCTCGCCTTCTGGACCAGCGTTGCCGTAGTGAGTCTTGATCCGAATGCTGCGTTGGCGACGCGAATTTCAGCGGTGATGATGGTTGGCCTGATGGGGCTTGTTTGGCACATCGGTCTTGCGTATCTTTTCTCGACACCACCGGCGCAGCGCGCTTATATGCGTGCGAAGCCGGTGCTCTCGGTAATCACGGGCGCGGTGATGGGGGCGTTCGGAACGCGGCTCTTGCTGGGCCTGCGCGGTTGATGCTTTGAGCGATTTAACTGGGAGTAAACAGCCGACGACGGTGTCGCCGTTAGCGCTCGCGTTGGCGCTGTCGCTCGGTGCCGCCGTGTCGCTTGGCGTTACGCGATTCGCGTACGGCTTGTTGTTGCCACCAATGCGCGCCGACCTTGGTTGGTCTTACACGTTCGCGGGCAGCATGAACACGTCGAACGCGCTCGGCTACTTCGTCGGCGCGCTGCTGACGCCGTGGCTCATGCGGCGGATTAGCGCGGCGTCGGTGATGGTGTGGGGGGCATTGAGTGCGAGTGTTTTCATGGGGTTGTGCGGGTTTTTTACCGACGGCACGATGTTGCTCGTGCAGCGCTGGGCGGCGGGTGTAGCGAGCGCGACCGTGTTCATCACGGGTGGGGTTCTGGCTGCGCGATTGGGCACGCTTGATGCCGCTGGTGGCAATCGAAGCTCGCTACTGTTGGGCATTTATTACGGCGGCTCTGGCATCGGCATCGCAGCATCTGCTTTGCTGGTGCCCGCACTGCTCAACGCGACGGATAGCCACCATCAGTGGCTCGGTTTCGCCAATTGGGCATGGGCTTGGTGGGCGTTGGCGTTGCTCTGTATTGCGGGGAGTCTCGCGCTGCTTTGGCCTGCGCGCGTAATGCGCCCTCTCGTGTCCGCGGCGTCTACTTCGTCGTCTGAAAAATCGCATCTCCGATTGCGGGATTTCACATTTTCGCTCGCGGGTTACACGATGTTTGGCGTGGGCTACATCGGCTACATGACCTTTGTGATTGCGCTGCTCCGCGAGCAGGGTGCGAGCGTTGGGCAAATCACGACGTTCTATGCATTGCTCGGTGTGGCATGTATGGCATCCTCGCGTGTTTGGGCGGGGTTGCTGGCGCGGCACAAGAGCGGTCGTGCGCTGGCGACGCTGAATGCGTTGTTGGGTATGGCGACGATCTTGCCAGCACTGACCAGCGCGTGGCCAGTGATTCTGCTGTCTGGCGTCGTGTTTGGCGGCGTGTTTTTGTCTGTCGTGGCATCCACGACAGCGCTTGTTCGTCACAATTTGCCTTCTGGCGATTGGGTGAAAGGAATCAGTGCCTTCACGACGGTGTTCGCGGTCGGCCAGATCGTCGGCCCGGTGGTAGTCGGATGGATCGCTGATGCTTCGTCGGGATCGTCAGTGGCGACGAATGCATCAGGGTTAGTGGGCTTGCAGCGCGGCCTCGTTTTCTCGGCTATCGCGCTGTGGTTAGGAGCGATCTTTGCGAGCCGACAGCGGACGTTGCAACCAAAGGCGTAGCGGTGGAAATTTTGTGCGGACGGGCGTAAACTGAAGCGCATGCGACGTTGAGTTTTCATCGCGCCGTAACGTGTGCTGTCTGTCGTCGTGTTCGTTAGTTGCTCTGAAACAGGGTGCTTACTATGCCAACTGTCTCTTTCGCTCCGCAGCTTCAACGCCATGTTTCCTGTCCGACGCAAATCGTGTCGGCAGCGAGTTTGGGTGAAGCCTTGACGGCGGCATTTCTCGCGGCACCGTTAATGCAAAGTTACGTGCTGGACGATCAGGGGCATGTGAGAAAGCACGTAGCAGTATTTGTCAACAACGAGATGATCGCGAGCCGACGCGATCTGTCGCTGGCAGTCGGTGAGAAAGATTCGATCATTGTGATTCAGGCATTAAGTGGGGGATAGTGAGCACCTCTACAAATTCATTTGTGGGGCGCTTTGTGTCGTTGCGGGGTGCTCGCGTTTTTGCCAAAAGCGCTCATGTACAAGAGCGTACGTTCCGGTTGCTGTGCGCCCCACGCCTAACACTGCATCCCCAAAAATGAATTTTTAGAGGTACTCCAGATGTCGACGTTGTTAATTGCATCCCGCAAGGGATTGTTTACGGCTGATCATCATTCGGCTGATGGTAAATGGCAGATCACGGGCCATCATTTCCACGGTGAACCGGTGTCGCAAGTGCTGGCCGATCCGCGCGACGGCACGTGGTACGCCGCGCTTCGGCTCGGACACTTTGGCGTGAAGCTGCGGCGTAGCGCGGATCGCGGCGCAACGTGGGTTGAGATCCCTGCGCCTGCTTTTCCGCCGAAGCCGACAGAAGGCGAATGGGCTGATGATGCGACGCCGTGGACGGTCGATCTTGTGTGGTCGCTTGCCGCAGGTGGTGCGCATGAGCCAAAAACGTTGTGGGCGGGCTGCATGCCCGCCGGGCTGTTTCGCTCGCAAGATGGCGGCGATAGCTGGCAGTTGATCGACTCGCTGTGGCTCGACGCACGGCGCAAAGGCTGGTTTGGCGGTGGCAACGATCATCCCGGCTTGCATTCGATTTGTGTTGATCCAAACAACAGTCAGCGACTGACGATTGCCATTTCGTGCGGTGGTGTCTGGAAGAGTGAAGATGCGGGCAAAAGCTGGGGATTGTTCGGCAACGGCATGCACGCACCGTACATGCCACCCGAAGTCGAGGAGGACCCGAACACGCAGGATGGGCATTCGCTATCGATGTGCGCCGCGCACCCGGAGGTGATGTGGGTTCAGCATCATGCGGGTGCGTATCGAAGCGTTGATGGTGGTGTGAATTTCACACGACTGACGCCACCGCTCCCGAGCGATTTTGGCTTCGTCATCGTCGCCGATCCGGTGAATCCGCTTCGCGCGTGGGTTGCCCCGGCGTTAGCGGACACATTTCGTTATGCACCCGATGGTGCGATGTGTGTGATGCGCACGGACGATGGCGGTAAAACGTGGCAAGCGTTTCGCAACGGCTTGCCGCAAACGCATGCTTATGATCTTGTGTATCGGCACGGTTTGGCGCTCGCGCCGGATCGCAATACGATGGCGATGGCCTCGACGACGGGCAATGCGTGGACTAGCGTTGATGCCGGTGAAAACTGGGTATCACTCGGCGCGCAATTGCCGCCGGTTGCGGCAGTCGCCTGGGCATAGTTGGCAATACAACTTGTTCGCCAAATGCCCGCCGCTTAAGGGCTAAATCGCGATTTGGTCAATTGTTGATTATTGCGATAATCGTGCGCTAGCCCCTATAGAATAGTGGTTGTAGCTAAAAGCTGATCGAGTAATCTTGGAGAAAATTGATTGAATGGCCGAATACATCGCCTTCCTGCGCGGCATCAATGTCGGCGGTCACAATATCAAAATGGACGTCCTTTGCGAGCGGTTCGAAGCTGCGGGTTTGGCAAAGGTTGAGACGTTTATCGCCAGCGGCAATGTGATTTTTGAGTCACGCAGCGCGGACACGGCCCAGCTTGAAGCGAAGATTGAAAGGCAGCTTGCTTTGAGCCTTGGCTATGACGTCGCGACGTTCATCCGTACGCGTGCCGAGGTTGCGCATCTCGCGGATTGCGCCGCATTTTCCGAAGAAAAGTTGGCCAGCGCGCGCGCGTTTTGTGTGGCGTTCGTCAAAGCACCGTTGAGCGCAGCACAGGCGGCGACCTTGCAACAGTTTGCGACTGACGTGGATGAGTTTCACACCACTGGTCGCGAGATTTTCTGGCTGTGCAAAGTGCGTCAGAGCGAGTCGAAGTTTTCCAACGCACAGTTTGAGCGAAAAATGGGAATTGCCGGGACGTTTCGGAGCATTACGACGGTGAAGAAACTGGCAACAAAGTATCCACCGCGATAGCGCCGCGCAGTTCGTCTTACTTCGCTGTGTAGCCAATCCCGCGCGCCATGAGCGCTGCCAGCAGCGGCAACACGACGATCAACAGCGCCTGCATGTGAATAAACTTGCGCGCTCCCTTAATCTCGTCAACGCCCGGCACAAAGGTCGGATTCGCTTTCAGTGCTTTGCCCCACTTCAAATAACGCATCGTCGGTGGCACCGAGAGCAGTCCAATGAGCAGAAAGAGGCCCAATTTGGCGTGAAATATCGGATTACCCCAATAAAACGCCGCGCCTTTCGTGCCCATGTAAACACGCGCAAATCCGACTATTAGCAACATCGCCGCAAAAACGCCGTAAAACAGGTCGTAGCGCGTCAACTGGCGCGTCTGTGCGGTCGTCATGCCGGGCTTGCATAGTGCCATTTCAACGAACAGGATCGCCACCAGTGCAAACGCTGCGATATGGTGCACATAAGCAAGGAGGGCATCAAGGATCATGGCGAACTCGGTGGAAGTTAGAGTGAATTGCGTTAGCGGCGTACGGTTCGCTTTGTACTACATTGCGATTTCCATTTCACGCTTTAGATTTTGATATGCGCATTGCCATCGGCGGTTTTCAACACGAGACAAACACCTTCGCGCCCTCGCGCGCGACCTACGAGCGATTCGTTCAAGGCGGTGGTTGGCCACCGGTCTCCATCGGCAACGAAATTTTTGAGCGCTTCCAGAATCAAAATATACCGATCTCGGGTTTCATGAATGAGATGGCATCGGCCCACACGCTGGTTCCCACCGCCTGGGCCGCTGCGAGCCCCAGCGCGCAGGTCACCGACGACGCGTTCGAACGCATCGCAGGCGCGATCTGCGATGGCATTCGCAAGGCAAACGCCGATATGGTCTACCTTGATCTGCACGGCGCGATGGTGACCGATTCGCACCCGGACGGAGAGGGCGAATTGCTGCGTCGAGTGCGCGCCATCGTCGGGCCAAAGATGCCGATTGCCGTGAGCCTTGATCTGCATTCAAACACCACGCCCGCGATGTTTGCGCTCGCTGAAATGCTGGTGGCGTATCGAACTTATCCCCATATCGACATGGCCGAAACCGGTGCGCGTGCAGCGTTTTATTTGAAGCAGCGCATTGGCGGCATAGAGGCACCGAAGCTCGCCACTCGCGTATTGCCGTATTTGATTCCGATTACTGCGCAATGCACGGATCTGTTCCCCGGCAATGACATTTACAAACTTGTCGGCCAGCTTGAATCTACGGGTGTGCTGAGCGCCTCTTTCACACCTGCATTTCCGGCGGCGGATTTTGAAGGATGTGCGCCCGTGGTGTGGGCGTATGGTGTGAATGAAGTCGCGGCAAACGCTGCGGCAGACAAGCTGGAGCGCCGCGTGCTCGCCGCCGAAGGCGAATGGGACGCCCGCGTGTTAAGTGCTGTCGAGGCTGTGCGCGAAGCGCAGCTGATTGCGAAGACCGCAAGGAAGCCCGTCGTGATCGCCGACACCCAGGACAACCCCGGTGCAGGTGGCGACAGCGACACGATGGGCATGGTGCGCGCGCTGCTGGAATGTCGCGCTGAACGCGCAGCGACCGGTCTGATCGTTGATGGCGCAGCCGCGAAAGCCGCGCACGAAATCGGTGTTGGCAAAACGCTAAATTTCGCGCTCGGCGGCAAGAGCCGGATTCCCGACGATTCACCACTGCAATTGCCGTGGATAGTGGAGGCGCTGCACGAAGGAAATTTCGCGGCCACCGGCCCGTTTTATCGCGGCATGAAAATGCGTCTCGGCCCATCAGCCTGTTTGCGCTATCAGGGCGTGCGCATCGTTGTCGCGAGCTATAAAACACAGCTTGCCGATCAGGCGATGTATCGCTACGTCGGCATCGAACCGACGGAGCAAGCCATTCTCGTGAACAAAAGCTCAGTGCATTTTCGCGCTGATTTCACGCCGATTGCCGAGCAGATACTGGTGGCAAAAGCGCCGGGGCCGATGGCGGCCGATCCCGCTGATTTGCCGTGGAAGCATTTGCGGCGTGGCATCCGATTGAATCCGTTTGGCAAGATTTTTTGAGAGTCGAACCGGAATCGTCCGCTGAGCGATTTTCGCAGAGCGCGGATTTTTGATGGCTCGGCGCAAAGTGTTCGTGAGGCGGGCAGTTCCGATTCACGCAGTCAATCGACGGATATCGCTACACCTTCTTTGCTGTCGCGTGGTTAAACGCCATCTTGAAATCAACGTTGGTGTCGTTCTGCCAGCGGCACGCGCGTATGGCGAACTGCTCCATCGAATCCATCACGCGCTTGAACATCGGGTTCTCTGCTGATTTTTTTCGGGTGATTTCGTCCCACGCCTTGAGCTGCGCCTGCAGGATCGGGTCGGGTGTTTTGTAAAACTTTACGCCATCGTTTTGCAGCGCGGCGTAGTCTTGCGAATAGCGATCAATTGCTTTCCAGCTCATCTCCGCCGACGACGCCTGCACTGCCGTATTGATCACCGCTTTCA
This sequence comes from Burkholderiales bacterium, assembly GCA_025354165.1. Lineage (GTDB taxonomy): Bacteria > Pseudomonadota > Gammaproteobacteria > Burkholderiales > Casimicrobiaceae > Casimicrobium. The sequence goes on from JANXNI010000005.1 coordinate 65,606, forward strand.
GGTCGGCGGGTAGCGCGTTGAACTTCGCTTTGTTGAAGATGATTTCGAACTGCTCCGCGCTCTGGTGGAAGGACTGCAACATGCACACTTTGGCCACATCAGGGAACCCGAGTTCGCGGTCTGACGTGGCGTTATTGAACTCGGCTGCATCGAGTAAACCACGGTCCATCGCAGCCACAATCTCGCCAGCGGGCAGCGAGTTGACCGCTGCTCCCAGCGCGGTGAACAGGTCAATCGACAAACCTGCCGTACGGAACTTCAGGCCCTTGAGATCTTCCACTTTGGTGATCGACTTTTTAAACCAGCCGAGCGGTTGCGTCGGCATTGGGCCGTACAGATACGACACCACGTTGAGGCTGAGGCTCCGGTAAATTTCTTCAAGTAATGCCTTACCGCCACCATACGCATGCCATGCCAGAACCATGTTTGCGTCCATCCCGAAGGCAGGGCCCGAGCCCCACAACGCCATCGCAGAATTTTTACCGTACCAGTACGCGAGCACGGCATGACCGCCATCTAGCACGCCCTTCGAGACCGCGTCGATCAGATCAAACGGCTTCACCACGGCACCGGCTGGCAACACCTCAATCTTTAATCGACCGCCCGACGTCGCGTACACTTTCTCCGCAAAATCCAGCGCGTATTCGTGAAAAATATCCCTGGCTGGCCAGGTCGATTGCAAGCGCAAAGTGATCGGCGAACGCGCGACGCTGATCATCGGCGCCGCGCCGACCAAGGCGCCACCGACGAGCGTTGTCGCGCGAAGAAAGGAGCGGCGACTGGCGGTGGTTTTCTCAGGCAATTTTGCGATAGCGTTGTGCATTTTTTACGATGCTCCGTGGCAAATCCAATCATGCAATTTTGTGCTGGATTGGTCGCTTGCGGTTCGGGGGTTACCCGAAAGAGTGGTCGTGGCACGGCCCGTTGTTGGACACGTTGGCCAGGCTAACTGCCGAAAGCGTGACACCATTGCAGTGCCATCTACGTCTGTTCACACGTTCGGGTCGTTTCGTTCGCGGCGAGCTGTACTCGTATCAGCCGACTCACAAAAAATTTACAAGCGTCAGCAAATTCAGGATCGTTCGCATGGCTATCTCTAAACGTAGCGCCAACACCATCGCCTCCGGCCCGCAGCGGGCTGACCCCCGGCAACGTGCGCTCACCTGGCTTCGCGACCACGGCTCGCCGCGACTGGTCATGGCCCTCATGCTGGCCTCCACCATTGGATGTGGCTTCATCACCTCGATCACGCTGCATCGCGTTGGGCTCGGCGCGCCTGTTGTGCGCTATCCACTCGCCGTCCTCGCCGGGTGGGCAGCGTTTCTGGCGCTGGTTAGCGTGTGGGTGTGGTGGCAGCGCAGGGAGAATGTGCGCGCCGATGAGCAGGCCGACGTTGCACGCAGTTCGGTGCGCGACGGTGACTCGTCGTCGGGAGGCGTCGGGTCCGGCGGTTCCAGCGGCTCCTCGGGCTCAGGTGGTTCCTCATGGAGCGGAGGCGGAGGTCGCTTCGGCGGCGCTGGAGCGAGCGAATCGTTTGCAGAGGGCCCGGCGGACGGCATGGCCAGTGGATTCGTGGCGGGTAGCGGTTCCAGCAGCAGTTCGGCGGTGGACTTCGACGGCGGTGGCAGCAGCCGTGCCTCGGGCGGCGGAAGCGGCGGAGGCAAGGGGGGCGATTGGGGCTTTGACCTTGATGGTGACGGCGATTTTGTAGTGCTGCTAATCGCAATCGTGGTGGTCGCCGCAGCCGTGTTCGGCGTCGTGATCTACGCGGTGTACAGCGCACCCACGTTCTTCGCAGAATTGCTCATTGACGGTGGCGTTGGTACCTGGCTTTACAAACGCGCCAATGTCGCCAATCGTCCAGACTGGCTGTCCACCGCTGTGCGCCGAAGCGTGTGGCCGGTAGTGATTTTGGTGGTGATGTTCGTGGCGCTGGCACTCACGATGCGGCATGTTGCGCCGGGGGCAACGACGCTGGGGCAGGCGTGGCATGTCGTGGCGGCGAAGTGACGTTCGCGGCGACTTGCTTATGGGTCTTTTGACGTCTGTCTCAAGGAGGCGAACGACTGTACAGCTTTCTGATGAATCTGCGGCTGCTCAGGGGCTAGAAGCAAAAAGTGACGATTGTCGACTTCCGTAGATTAATGGAACTAGCCCAAATAAACGCTGAATTGCAGCATAAAGTTGTTACTGAATCATCCCCGCCGCAGCGGTCGCGTTCGTGCCCGGATCGACGAGTACGAAAGCGCCTCTTGCGGCGCTTTCTGCAAAAGCGGCGAGCGGTAGCGCTTGTGCGAATTCGATTTCGGCGCGCACCAGATCGTTGGCTTTGACTTCAGCACCTGCGCCGTCCCCGGTTTGCCATTCGGCGCTGGCTAAGTCGAGACGCGAAGAGATGGCGCTGACGCGCGCAGGCAGCCAGCGCGCGCCGTGGCGAACGATGTAGCGGCGGCCCAGTGTGAGTGGCGCGTTGTCGAGCCAGGCCAGGGTGGCGCTGGCGCGCTGCGTCAGTGGCGTGTCGCTGACGCTCCCGGCCATGATCCAGTCGCCGCGCGCGATGTCTACCTGGCGATCAAAGCGGATGGCGACAGCTTCTCCGGGCTCTGCTGTTGTCGTGTCGCCGCGTCCGGTGCGCAACGCTGCGACGACTGCGGTTGCGCCGCTTGGGAATACGGAGATCGCGTCGCCTACCTTGATGGCGGCCTCCGCGACATCGCCCGTGACCCAGCGCAGGTGATCGTCGGAAACGTCCCGCGTGACCCACTGGACGGCGACATGTGCCTTAGCTGTTGCTGAGGTTCCATGCGCGTCATCAAGCACCAACGATTCGAGATGCGGCAGCAGGGCAGGGCCCTGAAACCATGCGCTGCGAGCGGTGTGTGCAACGACGCCATCGCCGTCAAGCGCAGACAGTGGAATCGCGGTGAAATGTTTGATTTTGAGCGACGCAGCCAATTCGCCGAATGCAGTAACGACGCGTTCGAATCTGGACGCGTCGAAGTCAATCGCGTCCATCTTGTTCACGGCGACGACGGTGTGTTGCAGACCGAGCAAAGCAGCGAACGCGGTGTGGCGTTTTGTCTGTGGCAACAGCGTGACGGCAGGCTGCGAAAAATCGAGCTTCATCACGTCGATGAGCACTACCGCGACATCGCTCTTCGAAGCGCCAGTGACCATGTTGCGGGTGTACTGCTCATGGCCAGGTGCGTCGGCGATGATGAACTTGCGCTTGGGCGTGGCGAAGTAGCGATAGGCGACGTCAATGGTGATGCCTTGCTCGCGCTCGGCCTCTAATCCGTCGGTGACCAGCGAGAGGTCAAGCTGACCTTCTTTGCTCTGCGGGCCGCGTGCCGTTTTTGACGAATTCGCGAGCGATTCCAGTTGATCGATCATCAGAGCTTTGCTGTCGTAGAGCAGGCGACCGATGAGCGTGCTTTTGCCATCGTCCACGCTGCCGCAAGTGATGAAGCGAAGCGGGCGGGAAGCGGCGGAGTGTGGGGTGTTTGACATTTTTGATCTAATTTTTCTTTGGCGGTTCGGCTTAAAAGTAGCCTTCTTTTTTCCGCCGCTCCATCGCCGCATCGTTGGCGCGATCATCCATGCGCGTTGCGCCGCGCTCGCTGGCCGTCGCGGTGATCGTTTCCAGAATCACTTCGTCGGCACTCGACGCCGTGCTCGCAACCGGGCAAGTGCAGGAAATATCGCCCACCGTACGGAAGCGAACATCTCTGGTGATCACGGTTTCACCCGCGCGCGGCGGCGTGATTTCGGTGACCGGAACGAGCAGTCCGTTGCGCTCTATCACTTCACGTTGATGCGTGTAATAAATGGACGGCAGCTCAATGTCTTCGCGCGCGATGTAGTTCCAGATATCAAGCTCGGTCCAGTTCGAAATCGGGAACACGCGGAAGTTTTCGCCTTGCGCGATTCGCGTGTTGTAGAGGTTCCAAAGCTCGGGCCGCTGCGCGCGTGGTTGCCATTGACCGAAGCTGTCGCGATGCGAGAACACGCGCTCTTTAGCGCGGGCTTTTTCCTCATCTCGACGTGCGCCGCCGACCATTGCGTCGAAGCGATTGCCTTCGATTGTTTCGAGGAGCGTGATGGTTTGATACGGGTTGCGGCTTTCAAGCTCATGCGCGAGGCGAATCGTGCCTTTTTTGATCGAATCGTCGAGGTGACCGATGATCAGATTCAGCCCGTGCTTCTTGACCAGATGCTCGCGAAACGTGATGACTTCGGGGAAGTTGTGGCCGGTGTCAATGTGCACAATTGGCAGGGGCAGTTTGCCGGGCGCAGCGGCCTTCATTGCGAGGTGCAAAACGACGAGTGAATCCTTGCCGCAGGAGCAGAGAATCGCCGGACGTTCGAATCCACCAAATACTTCGCGCAGAATGCTGATCGCTTCGTCTTCGAGCCAGTTGAGATGATCGTTGCTCACGGATGTTTGGGTGATTGTGGGGGCGCTCAAAAAAGCGTCGCGGGCTGTCATGCGGTGACCTTGATTATCGGTTGAGTTGATTCTGCATTCGCTTTTGACGGGTGCGTTACATGGATGCCGCATTCGGTCGCACTTCCGTTTGCTGCGGCCGCTGCTTCCCACCACCAGCGGCCAGCACGCGGATGCTCGTCAAATCGGATCGGGCGCGTGCACGGGTCGCAGCCGATGCTGGCGTAACCCTTGTCGTAGAGCTTGCTTACGGGGATGTTTTCGCGGTCGATGAAATACCACAGGGCAACGTCTGTCCAGTCAGCCAGTGGGTTGAATTTTTCGAGGCCAAAGCCCGCGTCCCATTCCTGATGCGGCACCTGTGCGCGGCCCGCGCTCTGAGCTTTGCGCAGCCCCGTGACCCACGCGGCTTTGCCCTCCAGCGTACGGCGCAAAGGCTCGGTTTTGCGCACGGTACAGCAGAGTTCTCGCGCGGTTTTGCTCTCGAAAATCGCGCTGTTGGCTTGCGCAGCGGCCAACGCCTGCAAGCGATCAGGCACCGGGTTGATACGCTCAATTTCGCGACCGTAATGAGCTTCAGCATCGAGCCATAAAGTGAGCGTGGCTTTTGGCAAACGCTCCGTGTCAAGTGCGAAGGTGTGAATCGGCAATTGCTCGCGCGCGATCAGATGAAACAACACCATGTCCTCGGCGGACAGGCTGCTCGCGAGGACACAAGGCGCATGCAGGACTGCGGTGTTGAGAGTCGCCACTGTCGCTGCGAGCAACTCCGGGAAGCCTGCGGGTTGGTCAAAGATGCGCGGTCGTTGGTACCACGGCTTCTTTTGGTTACCTGAGAGGTTTGAGTCGAGGGCGAATTCTGTTTTCATAGTCAGGCCACCAGCTTGACGCCAGCAAAGGAGAGGGCTGCAACCAGCAGGCTGCGGGTTGCGATTTCAGGCACGCGCTTCGAGAGTCGCGCGCCGAGCAGGATGCCCGGGACGGAGCCAACGACCAGGCCGACTAGCAGATTGATATCGAGATGCCCGACGGTAGCATGCGCGAGGCCTGCTGCGGCTGTGAGGGGTACAGCGTAGGCGATGTCGGTGCCGACGATGCGGGAGATTGGAAGCGATGGGTGCAGTAGTAATAGCGCCGTGACGCCGATAGCGCCTGCACCGACCGACGAGAGCGTAACGACTGCGCCTATCGCCAGTCCGAGGACAACCGTTGGCCACAAATTGCCCGAAACGTCATGTGCGGATGCGTGCAGCGGCTGGCTGCGACGCAAGCGCAGTAGCCAGGGGCGGATCAACAACGCGAACGCGGTTCCGAACAGCGCTACACCCAGCGAGAAGCGGATGACACGATTAAGTGCCTCAATGTTGGGCTTAACTTCGTGGATGACCGCAAATGCCAAAGCGGCCCCGGTGAGGCTCGCCGTGATCAAAACGGTCAACAAACGCTTCGCAACATTTCCCACTCGCCAGTGCGCGACCGCACCGAACGACTTGGTTATCGCAGCGAAAAGCAGATCGGTTCCGACCGCAATCGCCGGTGGAATACCCAAGCCGCCCACGAGGATCGGCGTCATCAATGAACCACCACCGACGCCAGTGAGGCCGATGATGATGCCGATGACGAACCCGATGGCGGGCAAATGAATGTGTGCGACCACTAAAGTAAATAGCTCTGACATGGAGACGATGCTAGATACGTCGGCGATGACGCTAGCGACTCTAAACGAAATTAATTCATATGCTTTTGCGCATAAAGAGATGGTGCCGTCGCAGTACCGTGGGGTAACAAGCGGGAGCAACGGACGCCCAATTCGCGCGGCGCGCTAGAATTTAAGTTGCTCACCGGAGGGTTGGATGAGTGGTTTAAGTCGCACGCCTGGAAAGCGTGTTTAGGTTAATAGCCTAACCGGGGTTCGAATCCCCGATCCTCCGCCAATTTTCTGCTCCTTGATCGAGGCCCGCGTCTGCGGGCTTTTTCGCTTTTGATTCGCACGTCAAAAGGATCAATGTTGGGCGCGGGACATGTTGTATTCGTTGCGGCTCGCGCTCTGATACGCTTCACCCGTCGAAATTTGGAGGCTGCCATGAGCACAATCCGCATACTGAAAGTCAGCGCGCTACTCGCCGCTGCAATCGCGTTGGCTGTTGAACCGCAAGTCGCTACAGCAAAAACGTTGGTCTATTGCTCGGAAGGCTCGCCGGAGAACTTTACCCCAGCGATTAATACAACGGGCACCAGCTTCGATGCCGCGCGACCGGTTTACGACAAGTTGACTGAGTTTGCTCGCGGTAGCACGCAGGTAGAGCCCGGTCTGGCCGAGAGCTGGACGGTGTCGCCGGAGGGCAAGGTGTTTACTTTCAAGCTGCGCAAGGGTGTGAAATTTCACTCAGGCGTGAACGGCTTCAAACCGACGCGTGACTTCAATGCGGACGACGTACTGTTTTCGTTTGAGCGGCAGTGGAAGGCGGATCATCCATACGCGAAGATATCCGGTGGCAAGTACGACTACTTTGCCGATATGGGGCTCAAGGACGATATGGTCGCGCTGGAAAAACTTGATCCGATGACCGTGCGCATCACGCTCAAGAAGACTAATGTCACCATGATCGCCAATCTGGCGATGGATTTTGCGAGTATCCATTCGGCGGAATATGCGGACTTTTTGGCTAAGGCGAACAAAAAAGAACAGTTGGACCAGGTACCCGTCGGTACGGGGCCGTTCTCGTTTGTTACGTATCAAAAAGACGCGGTGATTCGCTACAAGGCGAACAAGGATTACTGGGGCGAAAAAGCGGTGGTCGATGACCTCGTGTTTGCCATCACACCCGATCCGACGGCTCGCTACAGCAAGCTCAAAGCGGGCGAATGCCATTTTGTGATCGCGCCGCGCCCGGCGGATTTGCCTGAGATGCAGAAAGATGGAACGCTGCGTGTGATTAACCAACCCGGTTTGAACATTGCCTACTGGGCGTTCAACACGCAGAAACCGCCGTTTGACAAGAAAGAAGTCCGTCAGGCGCTGTCGATGGCGATTGATAAAGCATCGATCATCAAGGATGTGTATCTCGGCGCGGGGCAGGGCGCGAAGAACCTTATTCCACCGACGATGTGGTCATATAACGACGCGGTGAAAGATTACGCGTTCGACACGGCGAAAGCGAAGGACATGCTGGCCAAAGCAGGTGTGAAAACACCGCTTGAAATTGATCTCTGGTACATGCCTGTGCAGCGCCCATACAACCCGAATGCCAAGCGCATCGCAGAGATGATGCAGGCGGACCTTGCGAAAGTGGGTGTCAATGCGAAGCTCGTGACCTACGAATGGGGCGAGTATCGCAAGCGCATGCAGCAGGGCGAGCACATGACCGGCATGCTCGGTTGGACGGGCGATAACGGCGACCCGGATAACTTCTTTTTCCTGCTTGGATGTGAAGCCGCTCGCCCAGGCGGACAAAATCTGTCGAAATGGTGCGACAAGCAATTTGATAGCCGTCTTGAGAAGGCCCGCTCGGTCGCGGAGGTGAAAGAACGCAGCAAGCTGTATCAGGAAATGCAGGTCATCGAGCATGACGAAGCGCCAAGCTTCACCATTGCGCACTCAATTGTTTACGAGGTCATGCGCGCTGGGGTGTCCGGATACAAGCAAAGCCCATTTGGCTCGCACCAATTCAACGGGGTGGACGTCAAGTAATACTGGCTGAAGGTTTCTCGGTCATTCGCTACCTCCGTTCGTGGTGAGCTTGTCGAACCATGAACGCCTAGTGCTGACAGCCGTAGTGACAGAGTAGTAAAGCTCGTGCTCCGTTTTCTTCTGCGCCGACTGGCGCTGACCATCCCGACGTTCATCGCGCTGATGTTCGTCACGTTCGTTGCGATACGCATGGTGCCGGGCGATCCGGTGGAAGTGCGCGTCGGTGAGCGTGGCATCTCGGCCGAGCGGCTAGAAATGTTTCGTCATGAACTCGGTCTCGATCAGCCAGTGTGGAAACAGTTTGCTGACTATGCGTGGCAGTTGGCGCATGGCGATTTTGGATCTTCCATCGCCACCAATCAAAAGGTACTTACAGAATTTGCGGCGCTGTTTCCAGCGACCATCGAACTGTCAGTTGCGGGTATGTTGTTCGCGGTGTTGTTAGGCATTCCAGCGGGTACGATTGCAGCGGCGCGGCGCGGCAGTATTTATGATCAGACGCTGATGGGGCTCTCCGTCACCGGCTATTCGATGCCGATTTTTTGGTGGGGCCTGTTGCTGATCATGTTCGTGGCCGAACGCTGGGGGTTGACTCCGGTTTCGGGTCGGATTGACCTCATCAAGTATTACTTTGAGCCAGTCACCGGGTTTATGGTAATTGACGCTTGGTTGTCGGGCCAGGCGGGCGCTGTGAAGGATGCGCTGCATCATCTGGTGTTGCCCGCGATTGTTTTGGGAACGATCCCGTTGGCGGTGATCGCACGCATGACACGCTCCGCGATGCTTGAGGTGCTGGGCGAGGACTACGTTCGCACAGCGCGTGCAAAAGGTTTGCCAATCTGGCGTGTGATAGGCGTGCATGCGTTGCGTAATGCGTTGATCCCGGTGGTCACCATCATTGGCTTGCAGGTCGGTGCGCTCATGGCGGGTGCCGTGTTGACCGAGACTATTTTTTCGTGGCCAGGTGTCGGCAAGTGGTTAATTGAGTCGATCGCTCGTCGCGACTATCCAGCGCTGCAGGGTGGCGTAATGCTGATTTCTTCGGTGGTGATTGGCGTGAATTTACTCGTTGATTTGACCTACGGTTTCATCAATCCAAGGATTCGACATGGCTGATGTCGTGGCGCAAGTCTCGCCGCCGACGGTTTCCCAGGACGTGTCGCCGCTGCGCGCTTTCTGGGATGCGTTCAAAGAAAATCGTGGCGCGGTGGCGGGACTCTTCGTCGTATTGCTGATCGTGGTGATTGCGATCGTCGCCGACTTGATTGCTCCGTACGGGCCGAATGAGCAATTCCGCGATGCCGTGCGCGTCGCTCCGATGTGGACGGACGGCGGCAGTGGCCGCTTCATACTGGGCACTGACGGATTGGGCCGCGACATGTTGTCGCGACTGATTCACGGTGCGCGAATTTCGCTGTTCATCGGCGCAGCTGTGATGGGCGTGTCGTTCATCATCGGCGTGTTGCTCGGACTGGCCTGTGTGTCGCTGGGCAATACGGTGGACGTCGTTGTAACGCGCCTGATGGACTTGATCATGGCAGTGCCAAGTCTGGTGCTGGCGATTCTGGTCGTCGCTGTGCTTGGCCCGAGCTTGACCAACACCATCGTTGCGGTGACGATTGTTTATCTGCCCCGTTATGTGCGGCTGGTGCGTGCATCGGCGTTCACTGAACTGAGCAAGGACTACGTGACCGCCGCACGGGTTGCTGGCGTTGGGCCTTGGCGCTTGATGTTTACGACGGTGCTGCCGAATTGCCTTTCGCCGCTTATCGTGCAGGCCGCGCTTGGCGTTTCGGACGCGATTCTTGAAGCAGCAGCGCTGGGCTTTCTCGGTTTGGGTGCACAGCCGCCAACCGCTGAATGGGGCACCATGCTTGCCGATGCGCGTGAATTCATTCGCTCCAATCCCTGGCTTGTCACGCTGCCTGGTGTCGCGATTTTGATCACCGTTGTGTCGATCAATCTCGCGGGTGATGGACTGCGCGATGCGCTTGATCCGAAGATGAGGCGCTCATAGCCGTGACCGCGCCATTACTTGATATTCGCGGCCTTACCGTGAGCTTTGCTACGAAGCGCGGCGCATTCACCGCCGTTGATGGCGTTGATATTGGCGTTGAGCGCGACGAGGTGCTCGCCATTGTTGGCGAATCGGGCTCCGGCAAATCGGTGGCGATGCTTGCGATCATGGGCTTGTTGCCATGGACGGCAACGGTAACTGCCGAGCGCATATGCTTCGACGGACAAGAACTGACTGCGTTGACTCCCAAGCAACGTCGAGCCCTCATCGGGCGCGATATCGCGATGGTGTTTCAGGAGCCGATGAGTTCGTTGAACCCGTGCTTCACCGTTGGATATCAGGTCGGCGAAGCATTGGCAACGCATCTAAAACTTGACCGCAAGGCGCGCCGCCAGCGCGTGATTGAGCTCTTGGAGCAGGTCGGAATCCCTGACGCTCCGAGCCGCGTTAGTTCGTTTCCACATCAGCTTTCAGGCGGTATGTGTCAGCGCGTGATGATTGCGATGGCGCTGGCCTGCAAGCCAAGGCTGTTGATTGCCGATGAGCCGACGACCGCACTGGATGTCACGATTCAGGCGCAGATTCTTGATTTGCTATTGAGCCTGAAGCGCAATACGGGGATGGCGCTTGTGCTCATCACCCACGACCTCGGCGTCGTCGGTGAGACCGCTGACCGTGTGATCGTGCAATACGCCGGGCGACAGGTGGAGTCTGCCACGGCGGCAGATTTATTTGCTGATCCACATCATCCCTATACCTCAGCGCTACTGGCTGCGCTTCCCGAGCATGCCTCCGGCCGCGAAGGTCGATTGGCTGCAATTCCCGGATTAGTGCCGGGGCAGTTTGATCGTCCGCCCGGTTGTGTGTTCGCGCCGCGATGCTCGTTTGCTCAGGCACGATGTGCGGTTGCGCCCTCCCATGCAAGCGCCGAACTGGGTGATGCGCTGTGTCACACACCGCTGCGTGGCGGAGTACCGACGTGACCGCTATGACAAAACCAGCCCCGGTATTGATCGCAGAAAATTTGCAGCGGTACTACGCTGTGCGGCGAGGACTGTTTGCCGCACCGGCGCTCGTGCGTGCGCTGTCGGGCGTGTCGCTCTCGTTACAAGCCGGTCGCACGCTCGCAGTTGTTGGCGAATCTGGCTGTGGCAAGAGCACGCTCGCACGTCTGTTGACGATGATTGAACCGCCTACTAACGGAACACTTCAGATCAACGGTCAAGACGCATCCTCGCCCGAGGCGCAACGTGCCCTACGCCGCGACGTACAGATCGTTTTTCAAAATCCATATGGGTCGCTCAATCCGCGGCAAACGGTTGGCGACGCGCTGATGGAGCCGTTGCTGGTGAACGGCGTTGGCGACGCCGCCGAACGTGAGAGTGCTGCCCGCGAAATGCTGCGGCAGGTGGGTCTGCGCGAGGAGCATTTCGCACGCTATCCACATATGTTTTCTGGTGGACAGCGACAGCGGGTTGCTATTGCCCGTGCATTGATGCTGACGCCAAAAGTGTTGGTGCTGGACGAGCCGGTATCTGCGCTCGACGTGTCGATTCGCGCACAGGTGTTGAACCTGCTCGTGGATTTGCAACAAGCGCTGGGCGTGGCCTATGTTTTCATCTCACACGACTTGGGCGTGGTGCGCTACATGGCCGACGAGGTCATGGTGATGTATCTCGGAAAAGTGGTTGAGCAAGGCACGCGAGATGCTGTGTTTTATAACCCGCAACATCCATACACGCAGGCACTACTGTCCGCCACGCCCACCGTGGACAAGGCTGCGCGGCAGAATCGGATCATTTTGAAAGGTGAGCTGCCTTCTCCTATCTCGCCGCCCAGTGGTTGCGCATTTCACACACGCTGCCCTGTAGCCATGCCGCGTTGCAAGGTCGAAGCGCCTATGCTCAAAACGAACTCAGGGCGACTGGTGGCGTGTTTTGCGGTAGACGCAACCCAGTAACACTTTCTCTTCCTCCGCTGCTCACTGCCTGCCTACAATAAGCACAGGAGGAAACCATGACCGATTCAGCAGTGCCCAAGCCTTGGCTTAAGGAATACCCGTCTTCGATTCCGGCGGAAATCGACATCAGCGCGTATGCCAATCTCGCGGAAATGATCGAGAAATCGCTGACGCTGTACGCCGACCGAGTTGCGTTTCATTGCGGTGGCACGGACGTCACGTATCGTGAGCTGGATCGGTTGAGCACCGCGTTTGCAGTTCATCTCGCGCAGCATGGATTCAAAAAGGGCGATCGCTTCGCCCTGATGATGCCGAACATCCTGCAATATCCGATTGCGCTGATGGGTTGCTTGAGACTAGGCCTCACGGTGGTGAACTGTAATCCGCTCTACACACCGCGCGAGCTGGAACACCAGTTGAAAGACTCAGGCGCGAAGGGCATTCTCGTCATTGAAAATTTCGCCAGCGTGCTCGTTGAAGTGATCGACAAGACCGACGTCAAGCATGTTGTGGCGACGGGCCTGGGAGATCGCTTGAGCTGGTGGAAAGGGCCGGGCCTGAACTTCCTCGTGCGCCATGTTGCAAAGCTGGTGCCCGAATTCAAGTTCGCTTCGGCCATTCGCTTTAACGCCGCGTTGTCCGAAGGCGCGGGCGGTACGCTCAAACGTGAGCCGATCAGCCTCGATGACATTGCGTTTTTGCAATACACGGGTGGTACGACGGGCGTTTCCAAAGGGGCTGTTCTCACGCACCGCAACATCGTCGCCAACGTTCTCCAGTCACGCGCATGGTTGTTTGGATTTCAGCAGGATGATCGCCCGGAATGCATCATCGCGGCGCTGCCGCTGTACCACATCTTTGCGCTTACCGCGTGCACCTTCGTCTACGTGACGACGGGTGCGAAGGTCGTGCTGGTTACTAATCCGCGCGATGTGCCTGCGTTTGTGCGCACGCTCGCTGAGCATAAGTTCACTGTGCTGCCCGGCGTCAATACGCTGTTCACCGCGCTGATGAATCACGAAGATTTCGCGAAGCTTGATTTCAGTACGTTGAGATATGGCTTGGGCGGCGGCATGGCAGTGCAGCGAGCGACGGCGGAAGAGTGGCATCGTGTCACGGGGACGCCGCTGATTGAGGCTTACGGCCTGACTGAGACATCGCCCGGTGCCACGATCAATCCAATTGGTGACGGCGGCTACAACGCATCAATTGGTTTGCCGATTTCATCGACCGAGGTACGACTACGCCTTGACGACGGCGCATGGGTTGCCTTGGATGACCACGAGACGCCCGGCGAAATCTGCGTGCGCGGCCCGCAGGTCATGCAGGGCTACTACAACCGTCCCGATGAAACTGCCAAAGTGCTTGATGCCGATGGTTGGTTGGCTACAGGTGACATCGGCAAGATGGACGCGCGAGGTTTCTTCTACATCGTGGACCGTAAGAAGGACATGATTCTGGTGTCGGGCTTCAATGTGTATCCGAATGAGGTGGAGGGGGTGGTTGCCATGCATCCTGGGGTACTGGAGGTTGCCGCGATAGGTGTTCCCGATGGCAAATCGGGCGAAGTCGTGAAGATTTTCGTGGTTCGCAAAGACGCTTCCCTGACCTCGCCTCAGGTTATGGCGCATTGCCGCGAGAATTTGACGGGTTACAAGCTACCGAAGTACATCGAATTCCGCAATGAATTGCCAAAAACTAACGTTGGCAAGATTCTGCGTCGTGAATTGCGCGATGAAGAACTGCGCCGCAAGGAAGCGGCGTAGGAAAACAGCACAAATTGCGTTTAACAGCTTTTTCTTGAATCGAAGTATTTATGGGGACTGCGTTGCCAATTATTGGTAAATCGACTTCTTCTCTAAACGCGTCTCAGCCCAAATGCGATGTAAAGAAAATGAAAAAGCTGATGAGCTGCGTTTGGCGCTTGAAATTGAGCTGAAGCACAAATATTTTTTAACTATTTCATATTGCTTTATTTGATGCGGGTTGCAGCGATGCAGTGCTTAAAAACTCGTCAGCTTTGCGAGCAGTTTTAGGAGATAAATGTGGGTAATGAGTTGCAAGATAGGAAAAGGAGTGGCATAATTTCTGTCTTCGCTGATGAAACACATTGATTGCAGCGGTTGACGGGACGGCAGCAAGCGAAGCGGGTTGTAGTCCAAGTTAATT
>JANXNI010000010.1 GCA_025354165.1 Burkholderiales bacterium
GTGATCGACACTTCGGTCGGGGCGTAGCCGGGCATTGACGACAGCAATACGCGACGAAGCGCATTGCCCAGGGTGTGGCCGTAGCCACGCTCAAACGGCTCCATCACAACGCGAGCGCTGGATGGGCTGGTGGCGTGAACCTCAATGTTGCGCGGTTTCAAAAAAGCAGTACTTTGCATACGCGTCCTTTACAGTGAGGGAATTCGATTACTTCGAGTACAACTCGACGACCAAGCTTTCGTTGATGTCGGATGCAAACTCACTGCGGTCGGGCGCGTGCTTGAACGTACCCTTCATCTCTTTGGTGTTTACGTCGACCCAACCCGGGAAGCCGATGCGCTCAGCCAAGGCGACTGCATCGATGATGCGAGCCTGTGCCTTGGATTTGTCGCATACGCTGATCACCGCGTTAGCCGAAATAATTGCCGATGGGATGTTGCACATTTTTCCGTCAACCAGGATCGCCTTGTGGCTAACCAGTTGGCGGGCTTCTGCGCGCGTTGAGCCGAAGCCCATGCGATAGACGACGTTGTCGAGACGCGATTCGAGCAGTTTCAACAGGTTCTCACCGGTTGAGCCTTTACGACGATCCGCTTCCGCGAACGTGCGGCGGAATTGACGCTCAAGTACGCCGTAGATACGACGCAGCTTTTGCTTTTCACGCAGTTGCAGACCATAGTTCGACAGGCGCTGACCAGATTTGGCACCATGCTGACCTGGAGCGACTTCCAGTTTGCATTTGCTGTCGAGCGAGCGACGTGCGCTCTTTAAAAATAAGTCAGTTCCCTCACGACGAGAGAGCTTGCACTTGGGGCCGGTATAGCGAGCCATTAGTTTTCTCCTCTCGTGAATTACATGCGACGACGTTTAGGCGGACGGCAGCCGTTGTGCGGCACCGGCGTCACGTCGGAAATGCTGGTGACCTTAATCCCCAGCGCGTTCAGTGCGCGAACTGCGCTCTCACGACCCGGACCCGGACCTTTGATCTGAACTTCGATGTTCTTCACGCCACACTCAACGGCGACTTTGCCTGCGGCTTCGGCTGCAACCTGAGCTGCAAACGGCGTCGACTTGCGCGAGCCCTTGAAGCCAGCGCCGCCCGACGTTGCCCAGGACAGGGCATTGCCCTGACGGTCAGTAATCGTGATGATGGTGTTATTGAAAGAAGCATGTACGTGGCAAATTGCCTCGGACACGTTCTTTTTGACTTTCTTACGAGCGCGGGCAGCGGCCGTGTTTTTTGCTGATGCTTGTGCCATGATTTATTTCTTAGCCTTTCTTACCAGCAATCGCCTTGCGCGGACCTTTGCGCGTGCGAGCGTTGGTGCGCGTACGTTGGCCGCGCGCTGGCAGGCCTTTGCGATGACGCGTGCCACGGTAGCAACCAAGATCAATCAGGCGCTTGATGCTCATCGTGACTTCACGACGAAGATCACCCTCAACAGCGAACTTGCCAACCTGCTCGCGCAGTTTGTCGAGCTCAGCATCGGTGAGATCCTTGATTTTCTTGTCCTGCGCGACGCCAGCCTCGTCACACACTTTACGTGCGCGCGTGTTGCCGATGCCAAAGATTGCGGTCATCGCAACCCATGCATGTTTGTGATTGGGGATGTTGACCCCGGCGATACGTGCCATAGTTGGTCTCCTTCCCTATCCCTGGCGTTGCTTGTGACGCGGATCAGTGCAGATCACGCGGACCACGCCCTTACGGCGAATGATTTTGCAATTACGGCAAATCTTCTTTACCGAAGCGTTGACTTTCATGTGTCGTTTCCTGTTTTGGTTATTTGGCGCGGAATGTAATCCGTGCCCGTGTCAAGTCATACGGCGTCATATCGAC
>JANXNI010000066.1 GCA_025354165.1 Burkholderiales bacterium
GCAAGTCAAAGATGTCAGCCATCGGTGCCGCGATGCGAAAGCTTGCCCATCTGTGTTTCGGTGTGATCCATTCCCAGAAACCTTATGACCCAAACTTCAATTCGTTTCCTTTGTAGACTTGACTTTCAAGACGGTATCTACTTGGCTACGCTGGCCGGTCTGGATTTCACTCTAATGGAATTACGGAAACCGATACGACTGAAACGTCGTCGTTTACATGGGCGACTTGTAAGCTGTGGAATATTAGATTCATGCGGAAACGGTCTGTGTGGATTTCTACTTCGAACATTGGTTTTCCCAAGCGAATAGTCCACAACGCAGCTTTATCGGACGGCGTGACGGCGCGCATACCAGGCCACGCCCCAGACCAATCAGTTCCCCAAACGTATCCTTCTGGCTCGCCCGCAGACTCCCACCGCTTGAAGTCTATGAAATCCTCCCCCCAAGACTTGCGCCATGTGTCATCTTCGACGCCGGTTGAATAACTCATTTCGACGACATGCGTAAAGCAGAGGGCGTGGCGACCCCGTACCTTACCCAAGTTGTTTTCCACCAGAATCGAATAGTCGCGTCCGTGCGGCAGGAAGCCGTGCGCCATGACACCAAAGTCACAGTCTGGAAACCAGTTAAATAATTCATCGAGAGGATGCATAGCGGCCGGTACTTTCATTTACTGCCCGCAGCCTGAACTATCGGGGGAATCGCACAATTATCAGCGCTTTCCGAAGGGCACAAGGCGGGCATTGCCCGCCCGACGTCGGGCAAGCTGCTCCCCCGGTCGCCGGGGGAAGGTTGGGAGGGGGTAAGCCGGTGATTGTCAGAGCAGTCATGGCTGCTATCACCAACGTCTTACCCCACCCCAACCCTCCCCTGCAAGAGGGGAGGGAGCCGTTGCCGCTACGATACCAACATGGATCAAATCGACAGCGTAGTCATCGGCGCCGGCGTAGTCGGCCTCGCGGTCGCGCGGGCGCTCGCTTTGCGTGGGCGCGAGGTGCTGGTGCTGGAGGCGGCGGATGCTATCGGCACGGGCACCAGTTCGCGTAACAGCGAGGTGATTCATGCGGGCATTTACTACGCAGCCGGGTCGCTGAAGGCGCGGTTGTGCGTTGCGGGCAAGGCGCTGCTTTATGCGTATTGCGCGGAGCGCGGCATTGCGCATCGGCGTTGCGGCAAATTGCTGGTTGCGACGAGTGATGACCAGTTGCCGCAACTGCAATTGATCATCGACAAAGCGGCCGCCAACGGCGTGAACGACCTCGTGCTGCTCACGCAAGCCGAGGCACAAGCGATGGAGCCGCAACTGAGCTGCGTCGCCGCCGTGCATTCGCCGAGCACGGGCATCATCGACAGTCATGCGCTGATGCTCTCGCTGCAGGGCGATCTCGAAAACGCGGGCGGCATGGTGGCGTTCAACACGTCGGCGGCGAGCGCGAAAGTCACGACGGACGGAATAGAACTCACGATGGCGGACGGCACGCAACTTATGTGTAAGCGCCTGGTGAACGCCGCCGGTTTGCATGCGCAAGCGCTCGCGCATCGCATCGAGGGCCTCGCTGCTGAGCATGTGCCGCCCGCATTTTTTGCGAAGGGCAATTACTTCACATTGTCAGGTCGTTCACCGTTCACGCGGCTGATTTATCCCGTACCGCAGGCGGCGGGATTGGGCGTGCACTTGACGATTGATATGGGCGGGCAGGCGAAGTTCGGGCCGGATGTGGAGTGGGTGAATTCGCCCGAAGAGCTGACCGTCGATCCCGCGCGCGGCGACGCGTTCTACGCCGAGGTGCGCAAGTATTGGCCGGAGTTGCCCGACGGTGCGCTGCAAGCGGGGTACGCAGGGATTCGTCCGAAGATTCAGAGCCCAACCGAGCCGGCGCGAGATTTTCTGATTCAGGGGCCGCAGGATCATGGTGTGCCGGGGTTGGTGAATATGTTCGGGATTGAATCGCCGGGGTTGACCAGTTCGTTGGCGTTGGGGGAGTTTGTTGCCGGGAAGTTTGCTTAACGTTTCCTCGTTTCTCCAACCCGTTCGTGGTGAGCTCGTCGAACCATGAACGCGACAGAAGCGCTGGGGTTGTTAAGCGAAATAGTGATAGAGGCATCAAGGTCGCTCTAAATCCACCAGCGTGGTTCGACAAGCTCACCACGAACCGAGCAAAACCAAGACTCAAAAAATTCTTGGCAGCGAGCTGGATTGTTTTGCGCCGGAAGCGCTCGCGGAGCACCTTCGTGTAGAGTCAGCCTCATGCAAAAGAAAAAATCAGAACCCGCGACCGCTGCAGCGATGCCAGAAATCCGCGTTGGTCAATCCATCGAGCTTTTAAAAGCGCTGCACATCCTGACCGTCGACGGCAAGATGAATCAGGATTCGCGTCGCAAGTTAAAGCAGGTCTATCACCTCGTGCAATTCATCGAACCTCTGCTCGCGCAAGTGCTCGCCGAGCGCGGTGGCGTGACGCTGGTCGATCACGGCGCGGGCAAGTCGTACCTCGGCTTCATCCTTTACGACCTGTTTTTCAAAGCCATCGCTGCGCAATATCCAGCAAACAAGGTGTGGGGCATCGAGACGCGCGCGCCGTTGGTGGCGGGCGCGGTCAAGCTGGCGGAACAGCTTGGCTTTTCGCAAATGGCGTTCCTCAATGAATCTGTCGCCAACGCAATCAACACAGAAAAACTGCCAGCGCAAATCGATGTCGTCACGGCATTGCACGCCTGCGACACCGCTACCGATGACGCGCTACGCTTCGGCCTGGAAAAGAAAGCCAAATTCATCGTACTCGTGCCCTGCTGTCAGGCCGAAGTCGCAGCGCATTTGCGCAACGAAAAAGGTGAAACCACTGCTAACAAGAGCATCAGTCAGCTCTGGCGCCACCCAATTCACACCCGCGAATTCGGCAGCCAGATTACCAACGTGTTGCGCTGCCTGTTGCTCGAAGCCAACGGCTACAAAGTCACGGTGACCGAGCTGGTCGGCTGGGAGCATTCGATGAAGAATGAGTTGATCATCGCGCAGTTCAAGAATTTGCCGCGTAAGGCGGCGACCGAGCGGCTGCAACAGGTCCTGGACACATTTGGTCTGCAAGGGATGAGCGAACGCTTCGGCGTGCCGGGCCTGCCGAGAGCTACCGCCACGTAACAACCTGTTACGCCGACGAGTGAAAACTCACGTTTCCGCGCTACAGTTGCTGCCAACAACACC
The DNA here is from genome assembly GCA_025354165.1 of Burkholderiales bacterium. GTDB lineage: Bacteria > Pseudomonadota > Gammaproteobacteria > Burkholderiales > Casimicrobiaceae > Casimicrobium. Next base: position 3,203 of record JANXNI010000066.1, read on the forward strand.
GGGGTGATCTCATGAGCGAGCAGAGCGGAAATCTCATTCGAAACGAACTGGATCGACTGCTCGCGAGCGATTGGCTGCGCCGTTCGCCGAGTCACTTGCGGCTGTTGCGCTATCTGGTTGAGCGCAGCCTCGCCAACGATCCCGGCGCGTTGCGCGAGATGTCGATTGGCATTGAAGTGTTTCACCGCAACCCTTCGACGTACGATCCGAAGAATGACCCCATCGTGCGCGTAAATGTGAGCCGTCTGCGCGAACGACTGGTCAAGCATTACGCGATGTTCGAGACGCCGCCGCAGGTGCGCATTGAGTTGCCGAAAGGACGCTACGCCGCGGAGTTCGTCGAATTGGGTGCACGCATGCTCGCAGCGCCGCGGTTTTTGGTGTTGCCGTTCGTGAGCGAAGCGCGCGATGATCCGCTGGCGACGCTGCTGTTTGAATCCACCATCGGAGAGTTGCAGTCGGTCCTGCAGGTGCTTGTACTCGGCTCCCGTTCGGCACGCGCAGTGGCGGACGATGAGCCGCTAGATTCTGCGAGGCGTGTGAATGCGCAGGCCGTATTGTCGGCGCGGTGGGTTCGCGTGACGGGCGCACGCGACGAGCAACATGTGCACACCATGCTGCTGTCAGCGCCGTACGGCCACATGATGGCGAGCAAACGTTACGCGCGCGGCGACGACGAAACCGACGCGGCGTTCGTTGAACGCCTGAGTCGCCAGATTCGTGATGATTGCCTGCATACGCTGGCTGATTTGCTGCCCGGTGAATACATCTTGCCGCCGCCGCGCAAGGGCTTTACAGGCGTTTCGCGCGAAGCGACCGATGCGTTTGTGCAGGCCCGCCGGGCGAGCGCGTTGGGCACGGCAGAGGGGCACGCTCAGTCGCGTGTTTTGCTGGAATCTTCAATCGCCGCTGCGCCCGATTTTGCGATGGCATACGCGTCACTTGCCGCCACAATGGGCAATCTTTCAATGTATGAGCAGGTGACGCCCGAGGAGGCGTGGCGTGTTGGCAGTGCAGCGTCACAGCGTGCGCTGGAGATTGATCCACTGGAGCCGAGTGCTTACCTTAATCTCGCGGGCGACAAGATTTTTTATGAGTACGATTTCCCGGCGGCGCAGGCCCTACTTTTGACCGCGCGCAAGCTGGCTCCGCGGCAGCCTGGAGTGCACATGCTGTTTGGCACACTGGCCGCCTATAACGGAGCGTTGGATGACGCGCTCGGTCATTTTGATGCTGCGCAAGAGGTCGATCCGCTGTTCCCTGCGATCCGTGCAAATCGCGGTGTGGCGTATTACTTTGCCGGCCGGTTCGACGATGCCAATCGCGTTTTTCTGGAGTTGCTCACCGAGTATCCGCAGCGAACCGGAACACGGTTGTCACTGGCGAACTCGCTGACGTTGTGCGGTGCTTTCGAGGCAGCTCGCTCTGAGCTGAATGCGGTGATCGAGCACGACCCCGACGACGCCAGCGCGCGTCTTGCACTGGCCTTCCTGACTGCACGCGAGGGCGATAAAAGGCAAGCCAGAAAAATTGTGCACTCGGTGCGCGCGAGTAGCTTGATTGAGAAGACAAATCCTTCCGCTTTGGCTGCGCTGTACGCGCAACTAGGCGAGCTGGACGAAGCAATAAAGTGGCTGACGCTCGCGGCCGATTCGCACGAAGGAGGTTTTGCCGAAGCGCAGATCGATCCGCTGCTCGCACCACTGGTTGCGGTCGACGCTTTCCATCAGTTGCTGGAACGATTTGGGCTGCAATCGAAACAGCGCCCGCGCTAACATCGCCCTTCGTTGCGGACTAACTTTCCGCCCAGGGATGAAAAATATGTTGCGTATCACTGAACTCAAACTGCCTCTCGATCACGCCGAGGCCGATCTGCTAACGGCGCTCGCCACCAAACTCGGCATTCGTGCGGAGCAGATCACAAAATTCGTGATTTTTCGGCGTGGGTACGACTCGCGGAAGAAAGCGGATATTCAACTCGTCTATACGCTTGATTTCGAGGTGCCGAATGCGGTTGCAGCGTATTTGCTGAAAAAATTCAAGCGTGACGTCAATCTGTTGCCGACGCCTGATACAAGCTACAAATTTGTTGCTAACGCAGATGCGTTAGACACCGATCATTTGCGCCCGGTCGTCGTTGGCTTCGGGCCATGCGGCATCATGGCTGCGTTGATTCTTGCGCAGATGGGATTGCGCCCGATCATTCTGGAGCGCGGCAAAGTGGGCCGCGAGCGCACGCTTGATACTTGGGCATTGTGGCGGAAGAGTGAACTGAACACCGAGTCCAACGTGCAGTTCGGCGAAGGCGGCGCGGGTACTTTTTCTGACGGAAAATTGTGGACGCAGACGAAGGATCCGAAGCACTACGGGCGAAAGGTGTTGCAAGAGTTTGTTGCGGCGGGCGCGCCGGAGGAGATTTTGTACGTCAGCAAGCCGCATGTCGGCACCTTTCGACTGGTGAAAATGGTCGAACATATCCGCGCTGCGATCATCGCGTTAGGTGGTGAATTTCGCTTTCAGCACAAGGTGGTCGATGTTGAATTTGATGATGCAGGTCCGGTCAAAAAAATCTGCGCAATCGTGACCGAAAACGCCGAGGGACTACGTGAAACGCTGCGCACTGATCATGTCGTTCTCGCCATCGGACACAGCGCGCGCGACACGTTCAAAATGCTGTTTGATCGCGGTGTGCATATCGAGGCGAAACCGTTCTCCATCGGCTTTCGCATCGAACACCCGCAGGGCCTGATTGATCGCGCGCGCTTCGGCCCGAGCGCAGGCAACGAGATTCTCGGCGCGGCCGATTACAAGCTCGTGCATCACGCGTCCAACGGTCGCTCGGTCTACAGTTTTTGTATGTGTCCTGGCGGTACGGTGGTCGCCGCGACGTCCGAAGCGGGCCGCGTGGTGACCAACGGCATGAGCCAGTATTCGCGCAATGAACGCAACGCCAACGCCGGTATTGTTGTCGGCATCACGCCCGACGATTATCCCGGTCATCCGCTAGCCGGCATCGCGTTTCAGCAGCAGTGGGAGAGCCGCGCTTACGAGCTGGGTGGCCGCAACTATTACGCTCCGGCGCAGCTCGTGGGCGATTTTGTGGCGGGCGTTGCCTCGACCGCGTTGGGCGGCGTAGAGCCAAGCTACAAGCCGGGGGTGACCTTGACTGATTTGGAGAGCGCGTTGCCGGACTATGCGGTGGCTGCTATCCGTGAGGCGATCCCGGCGTTTGAAAAACAGATTCCGGGGTTTTTCATGGCGGACGCCGTGCTGACGGGCGTTGAGACCCGCACCAGCTCACCGATTCGAATCACGCGGCGTGATGACGATTTACAGAGCCTGAACGTGCGTGGACTGTTTCCGGCGGGCGAGGGCGCAGGCTACGCGGGCGGCATTATGTCGGCCGGGATCGACGGGATTCGCGTGGCCGAGGCTGTTGCGCAGAGCATTGTCGGCCGCAAGTAGCTTCGCAGAGACTGAATCTTCGCTTCCACGTCCGCGCAAATCACGTCTAAACTCCAGATCAATTGACAGATTTAGTTACAGGTCGTGCACATGGCTGGTTGGTGTCTCGAGGGGGTGACATTCAAAGATGCGGATGCGCTGATTCGCATCTCGCAGTTTCCGTTCCTGATCGGGCGCGATGCAGCGTGCGATCTGCCCATTGCGTCGGCTGAAACGTCGCGTCAGCATGCGGTGATTGATCTCGACATTGGGGGATGTCTGCGTCTGACCGATCTCAACAGCGCCAATGGCACGTTTGTTAATCGCGCCCAAATTTTCGGCTCGGTTTTGCTCGCAGATGGCGACGTGGCGCACTTTGGTACGACAGAGTTTAGGGTGCGACACGTTGAACAAAATGTGTTTGACGCACTCGCGGTATCAGATAGCGACCAGACGGTGTTAATAAGTCGTGCGCCTGCGCTCAGTGAGCATTTCGTCATGCTCGAGCGGCAGTTCCTCGAAATGCTGCAAGCACGCGCAGTGCACACCGCCCTGCAGCCTATCGTGCATGCGCGTGACGGCCGGTTGCGGGCATTCGAAGTCCTTGGGCGGGGTCAGATACCAGAGTTGCCGCAGACACCGATTGACATGTTTGTTATGGCGGGCCGGCTCGGCAAAGAGGTTGAGTTGAGTGAAGCGTTTCGCTGGGCGGGGTTGACGGCTGCTGCGACGTTTGCGCCTAATGCGACGCTATTCGTCAATGTGCATCCGCGCGAAATGTTTACCGAGGCCTTGTATCGATCTATCAGTCTGCTGCGCGCGATGGTGCCGACTGCACAGATTGTGATCGAAATTCATGAAACTGCGGTGACGCAAATCGCAGACGTGAAAAATATGGCGCGGCGGCTACAAGAAATCAACGTCCAGTTTGCGTACGACGACTTTGGTGCCGGTCAGGCGCGACTGGTGGAGCTGGTCGATGCGCCACCGCACTACGTGAAATTTGATATGGGCTTGATCCGCGATATTGATCGGGCCAGCCCAAAGAAACAGCAACTCGTTTCGCAACTGGTGCGAATTGTTCACGATGTCGGTGCCATCGCGCTGGCTGAAGGCGTTGAAACACCTGCCGAAGCGCACATCTGCGCCGTGATGAACTTTGATCTGATACAGGGTTATCTCGTCGGCAAACCCGTGCAACCGGAGCGAGGCTGGCCGTATCCTCCGAGCTACGTTGCGACCGCGATTGGCGAGGTCACGACGACCATCACCTTGCCGCGCTAGGCTCTCTGGGTTGATCAGGCCATTGCGGCTTTTTGGGCGGCGAGCACTTCCACGCGAACCTGCTCGGTCAATTCTGCTTTGAGTTCGGCGAATGCGGGCGTGGTCTTAACCGAGTAGTGCCGTGGATGCGGCATCGGCACTTCGAGATTCAATTTAATGCGCCCTGGGCGCGCGCTCATCACGACCACGCGGCTACCCATGAACACGGCTTCGTCGATATCGTGGGTGACGAAAAGTACGGTCTTTTTCTCGGCTTCCCAGATGCCAAGCAACAGCTCCTGCATCAGCTCACGCGTCTGATGATCGAGGGCGCCGAACGGCTCATCCATCAGAAGCATGCGCGGATTGTTGGCTAGCGCGCGAGCGAGCGCAGTGCGTTGTTGCATGCCACCAGAGAGCTGTTTCGGGTAATGACTTTCGAATCCGCGTAGGCCCACTTTCTGGATGAAAGAATGCGCGATTTCGAGCTGCTGCGCACGCGGTAAATTGCGCTCGCGCAGCCCAAAGCAGACGTTATCAAGGACGGTAAGCCAAGGGAACAATGTGTAGCTCTGAAACACCATGCCGCGATCAGCGCCCGGCCCGCTAATGCGCTTTCCGTCGAGCATCGCTTCGCCGGACGTCTGTTTGTCGAGCCCCGCGACGATACGCAGCAGCGTGCTTTTGCCGCAGCCTGAAGGGCCGAGAATGGTGATGAAATCGTTTTCGGTGACTTCGAGATCGGTGGCTTGAAGGGCGACCGTAGGCGCACGGCCCGCTGATTCGAAACTGCGTGAGACGCCGTGTACGGAAAGAATGCTCATCGCGCTATTTCCCTAAAGCTGCCCAAGGGAACAGCTTGCGATTGGCTAGCTTGAACAGCATGTCGCTGACGAGACCGATCAGGCCGATCACGATGATGCCGAAGATAATTTGATCGGTCGCGAGCAGAGATTGGCTATCAGTGATCATGTGACCGATGCCGCTCGATGCGCCAATCAGTTCGGCAACGATCACATACGTCCATGCCCAACCGAGCACCATGCGTAAAATCTCGGCGATCTCGGGTGCTGCGCCCGGTATGAGCACGCGGCGCACCAGACTTGAGTCGCTGGCACCCAGTGTGTATGCGGCCTCTACGAGATCCCGACGCGTGTTGCCGACCGCAACTGCGATCATGAGCACTAACTGAAAGAACGAACCGATAAAAATGACTGCAAGCTTTTGCGCCTCGCCGATGCCTGCCCAAAGAATGAGCAAAGGAATGAAGGCAGATGCTGGCAGGTAGCGGGCGAAAGAAACAAAGGGCTCGAAGAACGCTTCAATCGGTTTGTATGCCCCCATCATCACGCCAAGCGGTAACGCCAGAACTGTTGCAATCAGGAAACCGCCCAACACGCGACCCACTGTCATACCTATGTCTTTTGCAAAGCCCATTTCAGTGAGCAGCGTATAACCGCTTTTGACCATCGTAATCGGGTCGGCGAGAAACGTTTTTGAAACGAAGCCGCCGAGCGTTGCAGCGGCCCAGATCGCGACAAACATCACGAAGAACGATATGCCTAGCGTTACGCGCGTGGCGGGAGCGACGGGGGTGAGAGGTTTCATTGATCCGTACTTGTAGGAGCGGCTTGCCGCGATAGGTGCCACGACGAACTGCTGTGGATATTCGCTACGATGGGTCGCGGCAAGCCGCTCCTACAGACTGATTCACTACTTAATGAATCGTGTATCGGCCAATTTTGTGAGATCAGGAATTGCCTTGATCACACCGGCTTCAAGCAATAAATCTGCGGCCTCTTTGCTGAATTGCGCATGTTCACCCGCGAAGAATTTTTGGTTCGCGGCTTTGTCTTGCCAACGCAGGAATGCTGCACTCTTCTCAAAGGCCTCACCTGTCTGCTTCACATCTGCGCCCATGATTTCGTAGCTTTTCTTGGGATCGCTTTTGATCATGTCCAGGGCTTCGAAGTATGAGGTTGCCAGCGCCTGTGCAGCCTTCGGATTTTCGGCGAGAAACTTTGGCGTGCAGCCAAACGTGTCCATCACCATCGGATAGTCCAGCGTGGTGGCGATGATCTTGCCGGCTTCTGGCTTGGCGCGGACGGCGCTCAGGTAGGGTTCATACGTCATGCCCGCGTCAACGCCGGCGGATCCCGCGATGATGGCGTTTGCAGCGGCCTGCGGCTCAAGATTGACGATGGAGACGTCTTTGAGGGTCATGCCATTTTTCTTGAGCATCCACGCGAGCGCGAAGTAAGGTGATGTGCCGGGCGCGCTGGCGGCAACCGTCTTACCTTTCAGATCGGTGATTTTGTTGATGCCTGGCCTGGTGACCATTCCGTCGGCACCGTAGCTCTTGTCGAGCTGGAAAATTTGTGTCGTCGTTACCCCAGCGGCGTTCCAGGCAACCCAGGTTTCCACGGTTGTTGCGGCGCACTGAATGTCGCCTGATGCGACGGCAAGGTGACGATCCTTTTGTGGAATTTTCTTGATGGCAACGTCAAGCCCATTCTTTTTGAACAGACCCGCTTCTTTTGCCAGTGTGAGTGGAGCAAAGCCAGTCCAGCCAGAGATGCCGATGGCAATTTTGGTTTCTTGAGCGAACGCTGGTGTTGATGCCATAGCGCAAAGCGTTAAGGAGATCAGAGTTTTTTTCATGCGGTTCTTTCGGGTGTTGAGTTGATTACTTAAGTGGAAATCAGGCTGGAATCCAGAGTGTCGGCAGATTATCGGCAGCGGGCAGAGCGCGGAAAACCTTCGACAGCGCACCATTACGAACCAGCAGTGTCGCACGTTCAATCTCCGGCGCCATGTAGCGGTCCCGTTCGATCGATTTGCACTCGGCACGTAGCAAGCCGTGTGCCTCTTCAAGGGCAACCGAGCTTTTCATCGGGCGCAAAAATTCGATGCCTTGCGCGCTCGCGAGCAACTCGATTCCGAGAATGTGCGAGGTGTTGGCGATCATCGCCTGCAGGCGTCGCGCGGCAAATGTCGCCATCGAAACGTGATCCTCCTGATTGGCCGATGTAGGCAGGCTGTCGACACTGGCTGGATGCGCGAGCGATTTGTTTTCACTGGCGAGCGCAGCCGCTGTTACGTGAGCAATCATGAAACCTGAATTGAGCCCCGCATCCGCCGTTAGAAACGGCGGCAAGCGGGAAACGCTACCGTCGATCAGCATGGCGATACGGCGTTCAGCGATGGCACCTACCTCGGCAATCGCGACAGCCATCGCGTCGCATGCGAGTGCCACTGGCTCTGCATGGAAATTGCCGCCCGAAATCATCTCGTCGGTGTCGGCGAACACGAGCGGATTATCAGTCACCGCATTCGCCTCACGCAGCAGCACGAGCGCAGCGTGACGCAGTTGATCAAGGCAGGCCCCAACAACCTGCGGCTGACAGCGCAGACAGTACGGATCCTGTACGCGATCATCGTCTTCTTCATGCGAATGGCGAATTTCACTACCCGCGAGCAGAGCGCGGTAGTACTGCGCCACATCAATCTGGCCCGGTTGTCCACGTACCGTGTGGATACGCGGATCGAACGGCCCATCGCTGCCGCGCGCGGCGTCGACCGTCATGGCCCCCACCACGAGCGCAGCTTCGAGAACCGGCTCGAATGTGAGTAGCGCATGCAGTGCAAGTGCGGTCGATGTTTGTGTACCGTTGATTAGAGCAAGGCCTTCTTTGGCCGCGAGCTTTAAGGGAGCGATACCCGCTTTAGCGAGCGCGGCAGCAGCGGAAACACGCTGGCCGTTTTCGAGCATTTCGCCTTCGCCAATCAAAGCGAGTGTCATGTGCGAAAGTGGTGCGAGATCACCGGACGCACCGACCGAACCCTGACTCGGCACGTAGGGCACCAGTCCCGCGTTGTAGACGGCAAGCAAGGTGTCAACGACGATCTCGCGAACACCCGAGTAGCCGCGCGACAGGCTCGCCGCCTTAAGTGCCAACATGAGACGGACGACTGCAGGCGCTAGCGGTTCACCAACGCCCACCGAATGCGAACGGATGAGATTGACTTGTAGCGTTTCCAGGTCTTCGGCGCTGATGCGTTTGTTTGCAAGCTTGCCGAAGCCTGTGTTGACGCCATATACGGCGGCGTCACCCGCAGCGGCTCGTGCCACAACGTTATGGCTAACGCGAATGGTCTCGCGAACCGATTCAGTGATCGTGAGTTTTACGCCGCCTGCATGGAGCGTATGCAGGTCATTGAGGGCTAGCGTGCCGACGTTTAGAGTGATGGTTTTCATGGTCGCCTTCGCTATACAGTTTTCGGAACCATCGGGAGGTTCAATCCCCATTCGCGAGAGCATTTACGTGCAATCTCATAGCCCGCATCAGCATGGCGCATCACACCAGTCGCAGGGTCGTTCCAGAGCACGCGCTCAATGCGCTTCGCCGCAGCGTCAGTGCCGTCGCAGACGATCACCACGCCGGAATGCTGTGAGTACCCCATGCCTACGCCGCCGCCGTGATGCAGCGATACCCACGTCGCGCCGCCAGCGGTGTTCAAGAGGGCATTAAGCAGCGGCCAGTCGGATACCGCATCCGAGCCATCCATCATCGATTCTGTTTCGCGATTCGGCGAAGCGACAGAACCGGAATCCAGATGGTCACGGCCAATCACGATTGGTGCCCTGAGTTCACCCGACTTCACCATTTTGTTGAATGCAAGACCGGCGCGATGTCGATCGCCAAGACCAATCCAGCAAATGCGCGCTGGCAGCCCCTGAAACGCAATTCGCTGGGCGGCCATGTCGAGCCAGCGATGCAAGTGCGCGTTTTCCGGGAACAACTCCTTCATCTTGGCATCGGTCTTTGCGATGTCTTCGGGATCGCCCGACAACGCGACCCAGCGGAATGGACCAACGCCCCGGCAGAACAGAGGCCGCACATAGGCGGGCACAAAACCTGGAATATCAAACGCGTTTTTCACACCCTGATCGAAGGCGACCTGACGAATGTTGTTACCGTAATCAACCGTCGGAATACCCATCGCCTGAAAGTCCAGCATCGCCTGAACATGCACGGCGCAGGATTTGGCAGCCGCCTCGCGTAACATTGCAAACTGGCTTTCGTCGGCGCGGGCCGCCTGCCATTGGTCGAGCATCCATCCCATCGGCAGATAACCGTTCACCAGATCGTGCGCGGACGTTTGATCGGTGACGATGTCCGGCTTTAAACCACCCGCGTTGGCGCGGCGTACCAGCTCGGGCAGCAGCTCCGCGGCATTCCCGTGCAGCGCTATGGAAACGGCGCGTTTCTCGGCGGTGTATTTCGCAACGCGGGCGAGCGCGTCGTCAAGGTCGCGGGCCTGCTCGTCAACATAGCGCGTTTTCAGGCGGAACTCGATGCTGGATTGCTGGCATTCGATGTTGAGCGAGCACGCGCCTGCAAAGGTCGCTGCCAACGGTTGCGCGCCACCCATGCCACCGAGGCCAGCTGTGAGAATCCACTTGCCCGCGAGGCTGCCACCGTAATGCTGGCGACCGGCTTCAACGAACGTTTCGTAGGTGCCCTGCACAATGCCCTGGCTACCAATGTAAATCCACGAGCCTGCGGTCATCTGACCGTACATCATGAGACCTTTGCGGTCCAGCTCATCAAAGTGCTCCCAAGTCGCCCACTTCGGCACGAGGTTCGAGTTGGCCAGCAGCACGCGCGGCGCATCGACATGGGTGCGGAACACGCCGACGGGTTTGCCGGACTGGATGAGGAGTGTTTCTTCTTCGCCGAGATCGTGCAGCGCCTTTATGATCGCTTCGAAGCAATCCCAGTTGCGTGCGGCTTTTCCGATCCCGCCATAAACAACCAGTGCGTCGGGGTTCTCTGCTACCTCGGGGTCAAGATTGTTTTGCAGCATGCGATACGCAGCTTCGATCAGCCAGTTTTTACAGGTGATCGCGGTGCCGCGCGGCGCGCGAACGGTTCGCGGAAGTGCCGACACGGGCGGATGGTTGGGGTTGGTCATCGGCGTACCTCGCAGTAAAGTGGTGGGAGTTTTTTCCCGGATTTCGCAAAATATACTTGTCTAGACAAGTTTGCGCAAGAGGGAAAATTTGCAGTAGCATCGCCCTATGAAATCCGAAAGTGCCGAAAGCAAATTGTCCGAGCGTCCGCGTATGCGTGCCGTCCCGCCCTACGAACGGATCAAACTGTATTTGAAAGAGCGACTGGAAAGCGGCCACTGGACGCCCGGTGCGCTGATGCCGTCGGAAGCGGAGTTGGTCACACAGTTTTCAGTGAGCCGCATGACGGTCAATCGGGCGCTGCGGGAGCTGCAACTGGAGGGCCTCGTTGACCGGGCGCAAGGCGTCGGCACGTTTGCCGCGCAGTTGCATCGCGTGTCGTCGTCCTTGACCATTCGCGATATTCACGAAGAAGTGCTGGAGCGCGGCCACACCCATCACGCCACCGTTCATCTCGCCAAAGCAGAGACGGCAACGGCCACCGTGGCGCAACGGCTTGGCGTTGCCGTAGGTGCGACGGTTTTTCATACGGTGATCGTGCACCACGAAAACGATGTGGCGCTGCAATGTGAGGATCGTTATGTCAACCCAGAATGCGCGCCAGATTATCTGTCCGTTGATTTCACCAGAATGACGCCAACACATTACCTGCTTGACGTCGCGCCGTTGTGGGAGGCCCGTTTTGCGGTGGCCGCCGGATTACCGACTCCGCGCGAAGCGAAATTACTTGGGCTTAAGACTACCGATCCGGTGCTGATCGTTTCGCGCCGCACAGTCAATCGCGGCGTGCCCATTACGCAGGCCCGCCTCGTTCACCCGGCGGGGCGTTATCAGATTGACGGAGTATTCAAACCGTGACATTAAATGTTGTGAGCTTGGACGACGTGGCGCCGCAACCGTGGCGCAACGGTGGTGGCGTGACGCGCGAGTTGCTGACGTGGCCGAATGCCGACGATTGGATATTGCGACTCAGCGTTGCCGACATCGAAAAGGACGGGCCGTTCTCGGCGTTTCCTGATGTTCAGCGCTGGATCGTAGCGCTGACGGGTGTGGGGATGGAGCTGGGCGAACCGTTTAATGTGCAGCTCGAACCGGGCTTGCCCGTGTATTCATTCGACGGGCGGTTTGCACCGATGTGTACGTTGACCGCTGGGCCAACCACGGATTTGAATTTGATGATCGCTACGAAACGAGCGTCCGGTTGGCTGCGGCGAATGGTGTTGGACGACCCATCGGGAGGAAAGACGCATTGGTTGGCTACGCAAACAGAGCATATTTCGACGCTGTGCGGCGTATTCTCATGGCTCGGAACCACCGTTCGAACGCGACGAGAAAGCGTGGTGATTCCACCACGCTCACTGGTCTGGAGCGCGAATGACGTGCGTGATTGGAGCGTTAGTCCGGTGGAGCGCTGTTGGGGGTTTCAATGCGTGTTGAGCAAATGAGTTGTAGGAGCGGTGAAAACCGCGAACAGGCGTTAGCCATTCAACGGTCGTTGGCGGCTTTGGCCGCTCCTACGCGGGCGGTGTGATCATGCAAACCGAATTGTGGAGAAATGCCTGCATCGCGACCTTCCACGACGGAGAACCGTGGGGATGGATTGAACAAGGCGCGATGGTAACTGCGGGCGACACTATGGTTTGGGTCGGTGCGTTGAGCGATATGCCTGCTCATATCAAAAGTAATGTGACGCGTGAGCACGACCTTGGCGGCGCGTGTGTCACGCCCGGTTTAATCGATTGCCACACCCATCTCGTTTATGCCGGAAACCGCGCGCGCGAGTTTGAGCTGCGACTGCAAGGCGCAACCTACGAAGAGATCGCGCGCGCAGGCGGCGGCATTCGTTCGACGGTTGCGGCCTCGCGCGCTACGAGCGAAGACGAACTGCTGGCACTGGCGGGTACGCGTGCCCGCGCGTTGATGAGCGAGGGCGTCACCACAATTGAAATCAAATCGGGTTACGGCTTGTCTGAAATGGACGAAGGGCGGTCATTGCGCGTCGCCAGAAAACTCGCAGACGTTTTGCCGCTCACTATACGGACGACGTTCCTCGGTGCGCACGCAGTGCCTCCGGAGTTTGAAGGGCGGTCGGATGATTATGTAGATGCGGTTTGCGCCTGGATGTCAAAGTTGCATGCCGATGGACTGATCGACGCGGTGGATGCATTCTGCGAGCGCGTTGGTTTCAGCATTGTGCAAACGCGCAGAGTTTTTGATGCGGCCACAGCACTGAATTTACCCGTGAAATTGCACGCAGAACAACTGAGCGATCAGGGCGGCGCAGCGCTCGCCGCGTCGTACAACGCACTGAGTTGTGATCACCTTGAATATCTGAGCGACGCAGGCGTGGACGCGATGGCAGCGTGCGGCACTGTCGCGGTGCTGTTGCCGGGGGCGTACTATTTTCTGCGTGAAACGCAGCTGCCACCGATCACTGCGCTGCGCGAAAAGGGCGTGCCAATCGCGCTCGCGACGGATCACAATCCGGGCACTTCGCCAACACTTTCGCCCCTGCTCATGATGAACATGGCGTGTACCTTGTTTCGGCTAACGCCGGAAGAGGCGTGGCGCGGGTTTACCGTGAATGCCGCGCGGGCGCTGAGCCTTCAAGACACGCACGGGCGACTGCGGGCGGGTTTTCGCGCTGACTTCGCGGTGTGGGACGCCGAGCATCCACGCGATCTCGTCTATCGTTTTGGTCATCATCCGCTGCGGCAACTGGTGTCTGCCGGGCGTCTGGTCGACAGCGCGACCTTCGAACATAATCAGGTAAAAAATTAATGAACGAAAGCACCTTCTCCCTGCATCCGGGGACGACGCCACTGGTACTCAGTTTGCCGCATGTTGGCACCGCAATTCCGCACGAGATCAGGTATCACTACACCGATCGCGCGCTTGAGGTGGAAGACACGGACTGGCATCTCGAAACGCTCTACGGCTTTGCGGTGGCCCTCGGGGCCAGCGTCATCGTTCCGAAATTTTCGCGCTACGTGATCGACCTGAATCGTCCGCCAGATAACACGCCGATGTATCCGGGGGCTGCCAATACTGAATTGTGTCCGACGCGCTTTTTCAATGGCGACGCGCTGTATCGCGACGGCATGGAGCCAACCGCCGATGATGCCAATCAAAGGCGTGAGATGTACTGGCAGCCCTACCACGCGGCCCTTCGCAGCGAGCTTGATCGCACGCGGGATAAATTTGGTTACGCGCTGCTGTGGGACGGTCACAGCATTCGTTCGCAAATCCCGTGGCTGTTTGAAGGCAAGTTGCCGGATCTGAATCTTGGCACCGCCAGCCGCGCCAGTTGCGACGCCTCGCTGCGGACGCAACTGACGCAGGTGTTGGCCGGAACTCAGCAGTGCTCTTTCGCGGTTGATGGTCGTTTCAAGGGCGGCTACATCACGCGCAACTACGGCCGCCCGGACGCGGGTATCCACGCCGTGCAAATGGAAATGTGTCAGTCGCTGTACATGCAGGAAGTGCCACCCTTCGCCTACGACGAAGCCAAGGCCACGCACATTCAACCGGTGCTGAAACAACTGCTGCAAGTCATGCTCGACTGGAAGCCATCGCATGACTGAGTCAGTTGAAAAGCGCATTTGGGCGCCGCTCGCATGGCTCAACAACGGCGCCGGTGGTGCTTGGGCACGGGACGTTCTGCTTGACGTTGATGGCAACGGGCACTGGTCTTCAATTGCGACCGGCGTTTCAAAAAATCAGGCTGCCTCAGTCGGCGCACAAATTCTGTCCGGGCCGTTGTTGCCCGGTATGGTGAACGCCCACAGCCATGCATTTCAGCGCGCGTTCGCCGGTCTCTCGGAGCGGCGCGAAAACGAACACGATGATTTCTGGAGTTGGCGCGACCGCATGTATCGCGTTGCGCTTGCCATTACACCGGATCAATTGAAGGCGGTGGCGTCGCAGCTCTACCTTGAGTTTTTGCGCGGTGGCTACACGCACGTTTGCGAATTTCACTATGTGCAGCATTCACCCGACGGCGCGCCGTACGACGACCCGCTCACGATGGCCTGGATGCTCGTCGAAGCGGCGCGAGACGTGGGCATCGGCATCACGCTGCTGCCCGTGCTGTATGAGCGCTCGGGTTTCACGGCGACCACATTGCGCGAAGATCAGCGCCGCTTTGCCACCGACGCTGCATGGGTGCTGAACGCGCAACGGCGCATTGCTTCGCAGGCCTCGCTTCATTCGAACGCGACGATGAACGCGGGCGTTGCCATTCATTCCCTGCGCGCCGCGAGTGCCGAGTCGATTCGCGAACTGATCGAGCAGGCAGGCGGCCCCATTCATGTGCACGTTGCCGAGCAAACGGGCGAGGTGGACGAGTGCATCACGGTCACCGGGTTGCGACCGGTGCAGTGGCTCGCGACGCATCATGCGCTCGACTCGCGCTGGCAGCTGGTTCATGCAACGCACGTGACCGCAGACGAGATCGATAGCGTTGCCCGGAGCGGCGCTTGCGCGGTCATTTGCCCGAGCACGGAGGCGAACCTCGGTGACGGCACGACCGATGTTGCGCGTTGGCTGGACAGCGGCTGCGCGCTCGCGATTGGTTCCGACAGCCACGTCACGCGCGATTGGCGCGAAGAGCTGCGCTTGCTCGAATACGGTCAGCGCCTGCAGCATCGCGCACGCAATATTGCGGCGTCGCCACGAACGGGGCAGGCGGCGACGGCGGAGCGGTTGTACTCACGCGTGTCTACGGGCGCTGCTGCGGCAGCGGGTCAGTCACGGTGGGGAGTGGTCGTCGGTGCACGCGCCGACGCGCTGGTTGTCGACGCCTCGGAGCCCGCGCTGCTGGGCATTCCGCCGATGCGCACACTAGACGCAATGGTGTTCAGCAGTCCGTCAAATGCGTTCGCCGACGTGATGGTTGCGGGGCGCTGGGTAGTGACTGGAGGCGCGCATCCTGCACAGCGATCGACGTCGAATGCGTTTGCGAACGCGATGCGCGAAATATGGGCAGGGACGGATTAGACCGTTACAGCTTTATCGTAAATCTACCAGTGAACGAGGGCTAAGGCTGAAATGCGCATAGAGTCGACTTTATGCACAAATCGGCCTATAGCCCCCGCAAAATATAGAGTTCAGACTAGAGCTGTTCCCGTAAGGTGGGCAGTACCCGCCTGCGGTTTGAACACCAGAACTGACGACTCAGGCTGAGTAAGTCACCCGATAAAACGTATCCGAGTTCGCCGACATTACCGCCTGCTTTTGCAGTGACGCGCTCGCAGTTGCTTCCTGAATCATCGTGAGGTGACTCAGCGCTTCCGGAAAAATTTCCACGCGTGCCGTGCGCCCCGTCGCCGGGTTGCTGATCAGCGCAACGCCGAGCACCGACGCGTACGGCGCGCTGGTTTCGATGCACGCCGCGCCGTCGGCACCGCAGGCCAACACCATCGCATGGGCAATGCCCGCCTGCAACGGATCAATCGCTGGGCCCGCGTTGTCCGCGTAGGAGAGTGCGAGCGGCGACGCTTTGTTCCCCGCGTCGTTGGCATCGCCAATTTCGTCGGCGATTTCAAGCCCAATGCGGGTGCCAAGCGCGTGCAGCAAGTCGGTGTTGGCTGTTGCGGCGCTGATCGTGCCGAGCGTCGCGGCAGTGTCTGCGAAGGGCGCATAGGACAGGCTCGACGCGAAGGCCATAGGCGCGATCGCAACGCCTGTAGCGACTGCGCCGACTTTGGCGGAACCCACAATAAATTCGCGGCGCGACGCTTTGAATACCGTATCTGGAAGGGACGACATCAGATTTCTCCTCTGGTTTTGATGCGCGCTTCGAGAGACATTTCCGTGAGCGGCGGGGAGGTAACGCCGCGTTGGTCACGCGGGTTGACGGCGAGCAAACTGGGATACCTGTGGCCCTTGTGCTGCCGTGCCTCCGGGTTTTTTACGCAGAAAGCCAATGCTCCAACCGCATCACTTCACGCAGACCACAACGCTGCGCCAACTCAATCGAAGGCGCGTTGGTCGCGTCCACCACATAGCGCACCGCGAGGCCGCGCGAAGCCACATCAGCCAGGGCAGCGCGCACCAACGCGTGCGCGTGCCCTGCGCGTCGTGCACGTTCCGCAACATATAGCGAACCGATTTCATGCAGTGTCGGTGTGTTCGGAAAGGTGAGCGCAATTGCCACGGGCGCATCGCCATCGAAACTCAACAGACAGCGAGCAGAGCCATCGGTAAACATGGTTTTGAGTTCGCTCACGCTGTAGACGTCATGCGCAGCAAGCAGCGCCGCCGCTTCGGGCGGAATGTAATCGGTCAATCGAATTACGGGCAGTTTGCGACTTAGTTCAACCAACCCGTCATCGACATTCGCAGCACGCGTAAACGTCAAAAGCGCGCGCTGATAAGTCAGTGCGGGGCACAGCGCACGCAACGCCGCAACAAGCGCCAGGTCGCAAGACTTCACCACGAACGATTCTGTGCCCGTATTCTCAAGAATCGCGCGTGCGCAAGCATCAATGAGCGCTGCCGAAGGTAACGCCGAAAGCACCGGATAAATTATGAGCGACGCGGAAGGGTATTTGCTCGTGTCCCACTGACTTGCAGCGCGCGGTGAGAGCATCAGAAACGCATGCTCGCCATCCAAGGCGATTTGAACGACGCGCATGTGCTCACGGTACAGCCCAAGCATTTTGAGCGGCGTAATGTGGCGAAGTTCGTCCTCGTTTACGAACTTTGTGAGGCGCTCGAAAATATTATCCATCGGTCAATTATTTGGCAAAGCAGGACACAGTTTACTTAACCTTGTTGGTCAGATAAAATGCAAGTTGACCAAGTCGGAGTATGACGCCATGCAACTTAACGTTTACGAAGCAAAATCAGCACTCTCAAACCTGCTTGATCGTGCCATCGCGGGCGAAACGGTGGTGATCGCACGCGCGGGTCAACCACTGGTTCGCCTGGTGCCTGTTGGAACGGTGAAAAGCAAAAGCGGCGTCACCTTCGGCGGCGCGCTCGCCGGAAAGATCAAGCTTAAGCAAGACTTTTTCGCACCGCTGACGGATGACGATTTGCTCACTTCAGGCAGATCAGGAAAATAGTGAAACTGCTGCTCGACACGCATTGCCTGATCTGGCTGTTGAACGATGCGCCTGAACTCACGCCAGCAGCGCGTCGCCTGATCCGCAACGCGGAAACAGTCTATTTCTCCTTCTCCTCGATTTGGGAAATTGGCCTCAAATGGCGCAAAGGAAAAATCAACATCCAGCCTCGCGCGATTGCGGAAGCCGCGCTCGCGTCGGGTTTGCACGAGCGCACCATCGAACTCGAAGCCATCCTGATCTCGTCAGAACTCAAAACGCAACACGGCGACCCGTTCGACCGTTTGCTCTACGCGCAAGCAAAGCACGGCAAGCTCAAATTGCTGACCGTCGACGAGAAGATTCCGAAGTTTGGCGCGACAGTGATTCGGGCTTAGCGATTATTCAATCGCGAGTGGTACTTGCGAGTTCTAGGGAAGAGAAAAAGTATGCCACGCAAATCAGCTAGTTCGCTCAAACCGATCCCCGCATTCAAAAGCGAGGCCGAAGAACGCGCGTTCTGGAAGACGCATGACGCAACGGACTATCTCGATCTCTCGAAGGCGCAACGCGTCACGTTACCCAATCTGAAGCCCAGCACGGACAGCATTTCGCTGCGCCTGCCCGCGCACATGCTCGAAGGCATCAAGAACGCCGCCAACAAACCCGACGTGCCGTATCAATCGCTGATCAAGGTTTGGTTGCAGGAGAAGCTAGAGAAATTGGAGAAGGCATGAGACACAGCGGTAGATTTAACTTGCTTCTTTCGTCTGATAGACACCAGTATCCTATTTACGAACGTTCGCAGCGATATCAACTTTTCGCACAATTGCGCTGAGATTGATGCCACCTCTTTCACCGCCCGCCAACGATTGTTATAAGCTAACTGAACGCTCGTATCTTCTTCCCAAGCCATCTGAGGCAGTTGCGGTGCCCGCCGACAGAAATTCAAAACGTTGCTGCCGACGAGATTCGTCCACGTCACCTGCAAGAAGGTAGCCTTCGATCGCAGCCAAAATAGCAGAATGACGACTAGACGAATACTGTGGCAATGCTTCTATCGTTTCGACGACCTTCTGGCTGCCGATTGCACCGGAAGCGATCTGTTGGAAAAGTAGTCGATCCTGAGACCGAATCGCAAGGAGCAGTGCGACAAGAGCGGGATCCAAGTAGTTGTTAGGCCCGGTTTGATTGAGGACAACACAAAGTCTCGCGATGCACCGTTCACGTGCTCGCAACGACAGGTTGTACATGTCTGCTATCGCCGTAAAGAATTTAACGAAATTGTCGCGATCGCGTGAGATCGAGTACCCTGTTCTGCTAGAGAAAATGTCACCAAGTTCGAATCGATCCAGCAGGGAGTCGGTAATTCGCTCATCGGCGTTCACCGGAACCCCGAATTCAATGTCGAAAAATTTGCGCAAATACTCTGCTGCATTTATGCGCTCGCCATAGATTGAAGCGACGCTCGCCTCTAGTTGTGATTTGTCTACTGCCAAAACAAATATCAAGGTCTCGACATTGAAGAGATGCTTTATACGTTCGAGCGTTTCAATTGCGAATGAGGGGCGACAGCGATCCAACTCATCAATAACAAGTACGAGGACTTTCTTTTGATCTGTTTCAGAGCTCGCTGCGACTGCCTTTTCGACCGCCTCCTTAAAGGCCGCAATACTCTGTCTCTCTTGTTGAAAGGCCGAGACGACATCGTCTGCCAATGATCCCGTGGCGTCGGCCGTGACTTTCTCAATATCTTTGTCGAGTTCTAGCGCTCCGAGCGTAGCTATCCGTGCCGCCGCGACAACACCATGTTTGACAATTGCACGCGTCCATTTTTTGACCGCCTCCAACTGCTCGCGGCTAGCCCCTGCAGAGATCGCTTCCTGTAGCGCAACCACAAGTGGCACTAATGGGTCACCGCTGAAATCATGCTCCCACAAATCGACGTACACGCAACGAATCGATTCCGAACTAATACGTGCCTGAAGCATCTTGACTAAGGTCGTTTTTGCCGTTCCCATAGGGAGCGTCAATGGCAACGACGTACGGAGCATTGACCTTGCATATGTGGTTGGCGAGGAATTCGACTACTTCTCTGCTTTCTAGCTTGTCGTTCTTGAAAATATCGTCTTCAGAAACTTCAATTTCAGAGATTCGATATTTCATAGCGCGATGCCTAATATTGTGAAATGCAGTGAGGAGCTTGGATTCGACGGTGACCTTGGGCAGCTATTCCATCTTGCGCAACTGCGGAAACAAAATCACATCCCTAATCGCTGGGGAATTGGTGAACAGCATCACTAGCCGATCAATGCCGATGCCTTCACCCGCAGTAGGTGGCAAACCGTATTCAAGCGCTTTGATGTAGTCCGCGTCGTAGAACATAGCTTCTTCGTCGCCGGCGTCTTTGGCTTTGGTTTGCGCCTGGAATCGTGCGGCTTGATCTTCGGGGTCGTTTAGTTCGGAAAATCCATTGCAGATTTCGCGGCCGGTGATGAAGAGTTCGAAGCGGTCGGTGACATCCGGGTTCGCGTCGTTGGCGCGGGCGAGCGGCGACACATCCGTCGGGTGCGCCATGATGTACGTGGGCTGGATCAGTTTTTCTTCGGTGTTGGCTTCGAAGAGTTTGAGTTGCAGCACGCCGAGGCCGTCGGTGTCGCGCACCTCTGTGCCCGAGCGCTTGACGGCGTTGCGCAGGAACTCCATGTCGTTCAATTGCGCTTCGGTGTATTGCGGGTTGTACTTCATGATCGCTTGCGCCATGGTGAGGCGATCAAACGGCTTGCCCAGATCAATTTCGAGTTCGCCGAACTTGATGGTGGTGCTGCCGAGCACGGTTTGCGCGCATTCGCGGAACAGCGTTTCGGTGAGATCCATCAGGTAGTTGTAGTCCTGATACGCCTCGTAGAACTCGAGCATGGTGAACTCGGGGTTGTGCCGCGTGCTGGTGCCTTCGTTCCTGTAATTGCGGTTGATCTCGAACACTTTTTCGAAGCCGCCGACGGTGAGACGCTTCAGATAAAGCTCGGGCGCGATGCGCATGTACATCTGCTGATCGAGCGCGTTGTAATGCGTGATGAAGGGCTTGGCCGCAGCGCCACCGGGGATCGGGTGCATCATCGGCGTTTCGACTTCGAGGTAGCCGCGCTGCACATAAAAATTGCGGATGAAGGCGATCATCTTCGAGCGAATTTCGAAGGTGCGACGCGACTCCGGGCTCATGATGAGGTCAACGTAGCGTTGACGATATTTCATTTCAGTGTCGGTGAGGCCGTGGAATTTCTCTGGCAGCGGACGAAGGGATTTTGTCAGCAGACGCAGCGCTTTTACTTTGATCGAAAGCTCGCCTTTTTGCGTGCGAAACATCGTGCCCGTTGCGCCGAGGATGTCGCCCATATCCCAATGCTTGAACGCTTCGTGCGTCTCAGCGCCGACGCCCGCGTCGTTGATGTAGAGCTGGATGCGGCCCGACATGTCCTGCACCGTTGCGAACGATGCGCCGCCCATCACGCGCTTTAACATCATGCGACCGGCGATGGTTACGGTTGCGCCCGCGCCATCGTTCAGCGCGTCAAGTTCTTCCTTCGTCTTATCTGCGTACGTTGCGGCGAGATCGCCCGCGAGATGGTCGCGGCGGAAATCGTTCGGGAAGGCCTGGCCTTTTTCACGCAGCGCGGTGAGCTTGGCGCGACGCTCGGCGATGATGTGGTTTTCGTCTTGGGGCGGGGTTGCGGTGTCGGGTGTGATGGTCGTCATGCTCAATCCGGCAGGAAAGAAATGGTTTTGAATCCCAACGCGTTCGCCGCGTTGAGCTGTTGTTTGTCTGATGTTACGAAGCCAAGCGCTGTGACGCGCTCGGCGATGGCGAGGTGAAGCGCGTCTAGTGTCTTCAGTGGTAGCGGGGAGACGCGGTCAATCATGCGCGTGGCGAGTGAGAAATCGCCCGACGCTGCACTAATGACGTCGAATAGGCCGTCGTTGATGTCCGCCTGAAATGTAGACCAGATTCGCGCGGCAGTCACGGTGTCAAAGCGGCCCTCGCGCTGCCGCCTCGCCACGGTACTACGCATTTCGAGAATGGACAGATCGCTGATGGCAACGCGTTCGGTTTGTGCGTGTAAAAATTCATCTACGTCAGCGCTTCGGGCCTCTTCGATGTAGGCCTTTGCGAGCGAACTGGTATCGAAGTAAATCAAAAGTCGCGCTCACGTTCCTCAGCTAAAAGCACTTCACTCCCCACCGTCTGCAACGGCATTGAGGCGCGCAGCTCAGCGTGCGACGTCCACTTAGGGCGCGGCTTCACCGGCTCAAGCGGCAGCACTCTGGCAAACGGCTTGCCATGATGCGTCAGAATGACTTCGCCCTCGGCTTCGAGCGTTTCCTTGAGGATTTCGTAGCGTTGGCGTATTTCGCGGATGCCCAGCGTCTGCATGCGGATAGGTTCTCATTGTGACAAACTTTTCGAATTGTGCCACAAAGGTTGTTTGCGCGTCACGGGCTCCAGCAGCTTTTCGCTGAAGCTCATTAAGCACAGGGGCTGGAGCTGATAAATGGCAATAGTTGATATTCAGCCGTTTGACTTGTTAGCCCCAGTGCAATAAGGCTTTAACGAAAAAGCTGAATACTTTTTTATGCTAGGCAAAAAGCCGAAATTTCATTGGCGGCTGGTGTGAGTGATCATGCCGTGAGCACACGCGGGAGCGGCTTCCCGTCGAGCCACGCGTTGAGCGCTTCCACGACGTCGCCGTAGAACTTGCGGAACACCGGCTCGCATACGAAGCCGAGATGCGGCGTGAGTACGACATTCGGCAGCGCGATGAACGGATGCGTGGTCGGCAGCGGCTCTTCACTGAACACATCAAGCGCCGCCATTGCGGGGCGTCCTGCCTTCAGTGCGGTGACGAGCGCCGCTTCGTCGGCGAGTCCAGCGCGCGAGGTGTTTACAAAAATCGCGTCGGATCGCATCGCGCCGAACTGCGCAGCGCCGAACAAATGCTTCGTCGTCGGGCCAAGTACGAGATGTGCCGTGATGAGGTGTGATGTGGCGATCAGCTCATCGAATGTGACGGAGGTTGCGCCTTTGGCCGCCGCACGCTCGGGCGTCATGTTGGGCGACCAGGTCACAACCTGCATGCCGAACGCGCGCGCGATGTTGGCAACGCGCCCGCCGATTTCGCCGAGACCGACGACGCCGATGCGCTGACCGTGCAGCACCGGCAGCATCGAATCGTGCGGTCGCCACTCGCCGCGCAGCATCGCATTGCTGTGACTCACGAGGCGCTTTTGCGCAGCGAGGATCAGCGCCCACGTCATCTCGTTGGTCGCGTCCTTGTTCGGCCCCCAACCCGTGTGCAGTACCGGTATGCCGCGCGCGGCGAGGGCCTTGGTGTCGAGTGCGCCATTGCGCGTGCCGGTGAAATGCACGAGTTTCAGGTGCGGCAATTGATCAATGAGGTCGGCCAAGAGTGGCGTGCGATCGCGCATGAGCACGATGGCACTCGCCGGCTTGAGCGCATCCACGAGTGCTTGTCCGCGCAGCGGTTCTGTGTGTACGCGCACCTCGGCGCGAGCGTCGATGCCAGACCAGTCTGCGTACTCGCGCGCGACGCGCTCGAAGTCGTCG
The DNA here is from genome assembly GCA_025354165.1 of Burkholderiales bacterium. GTDB lineage: Bacteria > Pseudomonadota > Gammaproteobacteria > Burkholderiales > Casimicrobiaceae > Casimicrobium. The sequence continues at coordinate 26,559 of JANXNI010000066.1, forward strand.
AGCACGACGATGATGGGTTTGCTACTCATGATGAACGCTCATTAGTCCGCTTTGATGCCGTAATCCTTGACCACTTTGCCCCAGATATCAATTTGTTTCTCGATGAACACGCGTGCGGTTTCAGGTGTGCCGCCGATGATATTGATACCTTGCGCCTGAAGTTTTTTCGCGATCTCGGGGTTCTGAATCGCTTTGTTTACTTCTGCGTTCATGCGGGCGATGATTTCTGGCGGCGTCTTTGCGGGCGCGAGCACGGCCCACCACGCGGGCGCGTCGAATTGTCCGTAACCGAGTTCGGCAAGCGTCGGTACGTTCGGCAGCTCAGGAGTGCGTTTGGCGGTTGTCACCGCAAGCGCACGCACACGGCCGCTATCGATATGCGGCTTGACGACGAACACGGAGCCCGTGACGAGCGGCACATGACCGCCCACCGCGTCTTGCATCATTGGACCGCCGCCTTTGTACGGCACATGTTGCCAGTTCAGGTTGTTGCTTTTGCCGAGCAAGGTCATCGCAAGGTGGGCTAGGCTGCCATTGCCGATACTGCCGTAGCTCACATTTTTGTTCGCTTTCAGCGCGGTCACGACGTCGCCGAACGTTTTGTATTCCGAACTGGCGGGCGTGGCGATCACCATCGCCGCGGTTCCGATCAACGAGATGGGGGCGAGGTCTTTTTTCGTGTCGTATGGGAGACTGGGAATCAGCGCCGGATTAACCGCGTGCGAATCAAAAACCACCGCGAAGGTGTAGCCGTCAGCCGGTGCTTGCGCAACGTATGCAGCGCCGATTGAGCCCGAAGCGCCGCCTTTGTTTTCGACGATGACCGTTTGCCCCAACTGCGCTTGCAACGGTTGCGCCAGGATGCGTGCCACCTGATCGACTGAGCCGCCGGGTGGAAACACCGCCACTAGCTTGATGGGTTGTTTACCAGGCCAGGCCTGCGCTGAACAAAGCACAGCGGAGAGCGCGACGAGCGCGGCTAAAAGGCGAGTGAACATGGTGGGACGGCTCCTGAAAAACGACAACTACGGGAGCGGTGAAGTGTATCGATCGCTACGCGATCTGCATCATGAAAGTTTTGCTTTGAGCAGACGCACTGCGCTGTCGGGTGTCGTAAAGACGGGCAAACCGGTGGCGGTTGCGACCGCATCGCGAGCCCGTGCCATGCTGAACTGTGCGAGCGCGATCACGCCCGCGCCCTGAGCTTTCAAGCGTAGCGCAGCGTCAACAACCTGTTGGTCGTGCGATGCCATATCGCCGACGTTGAGCGCGTTCATCGCGTCCGCTACGAGCTCACACAGCGGTTGCGCGTGGGGAGGAAATTCCGGCGGCATTGAGACAAGCGTCGGCGCGAAGCTTGCGATCAGCCCGATCTGTTGCCCAGACGCGACGGCTTCGGCAATCATGGCTTCGTTAGGCTTAAGCACCGGAATCGCTGCATGCTGCACGGCGACCCGTTCGATGCACAACCCGAATGCGGAGCAGGTGAAAAGGATGGCCTGCGCGCCGCTGGAAACTGCGTAATCGGCCAACGTTGTAAACCGCTTGTGCATTGGCTCGTCGAGAGTTCCACCGTTTGCGGCAAGATCAGCCGAGAGACTGTCGTCAAGCAGATGCTGTCGCGCGGCGTCGGGCCAGAGACGTGAAAACGCGCCGTTGATCGGCGCGATCGAATGCGTTAGCGCGTGGATAAGGGCGATGCGAACCAAGTCAGGTGCCGATCAGACCAAAACCGGACGATCTGATTGCTCGTTCGGCCCCATGTCGGCTGCGAAATGCTCGCGCTGCAGCTCGCCGATTGCTTTGATGCCTTCGCTCAATCCGGCCTCGAACGCGCCGTTGCCGAAGTGCTTCTCTAGCGCCCGACAAATCGCGTCCCACTGCGCCTGAGTTACGAATTGATTAAACCCGCGATCGGCGACAATTTCCACGCGACGTTCGGCAAACAACAAGTACAACAGCACGCCGTTGTTGTGCTCGGTATCCCATACGCGAAGCTGAGAAAACCACTCAATTGCTCGGTGTCTTGGTTGCATGTGCTTCACATGCATGAGCGGCCAGTGAGCCTCGACGACGAGGCGAATTTGCCCGCTTGACCCACGCTCACCCATGCCAATGGCGTGCTCCAACGCGTCCATCGCCGAGGTAGGCAGCGCTTTCTTGACAGCGGCGCGAGTCGTCGCTGCGTGTTTAAGTATGCGACTCATTAGCTACTCCCGCCGCCGTCGCCCCAACCACCGGACGCACCACCACCGCCAAAGCTGCCGCCACCGCCCGAGAATCCGCCACCACCTCCGCTACCACCGCCCCCAAAACCGCCGCCGGATGACCAGCCGCCGCCACCGAAACCGCCGCCACCTCGATACACACTGGTGCCTCCCAACGGCGAACGACCAAGCGAGCCGAAAATACCCTTCAAAATCATGGCACCGACGAAGCCGACAAAGGCGGCAATACCAGCAGCTGGCAACGCACTGGTGAAGAAAAATGTACCGATGCCAGCGATCACGCCAACCACCAGTGCTGGCAGCACAAACGAGAGCACCGCGACCACGCCTAGCAATACCGGAGCCATCCCCGCGAGGGATTCGATCATGCTATCCGTCGCAGTCGCGTTGTGGCTTTGCACCCACTGGCCTTTGTCGTTAACGGTGGTCGCCGCCGCCAGATTTTCTTTAGAAACAGCGAGTTGAATTTTGTCGATGCCCGCCTCGATACCCTGCGCGAACTGGCTCTTCTTGAAGAACGGTGTGATGGTGTCGCTGATGATGCGTTTGGCCTCCACGTCAGGCAGCGCGCCTTCCCAGCCGTAGCCGACTTCGATGCGAAGTTTTTTCTCCTTCATCGCAACGATGAGGATGGCTCCCGTGTCCTTGCCTTTTTTTCCGATCTTCCAGGCTTCGCCGACGCGAATGCCGTATTGGTCAATCGTTTCCGGTTCAGCGGTTTTGACAATAAGTACCGCGAGTTGTCCGCCGGTGGTTTGTTCAAACGCAGTCAGTTTTGCTTCGAGTGACTGTTTGCCATCCGCGCCGAGGATGCCCGCAGCGTCGGTGACGCGGGAGACGAGCGGCGGAATTGGGGCGTCTTGGGCGAACGCGAACGTGCACATCAGCGCCGCAAGAAATGAGGCGACATACAGGCAGAAGCGTTGATTGGAAAGCACTATGGGGTGGCCCTTGCGGAGTTGGGCCTGACGGGAGCGGCTATGCCGTGACCCAACGGTGAATAAATTTTCATGCTCAATCAACGTTGGGGCGCGACGGAGTCGCTCCTACAGGGTGCAGACGATAGGAAAACTACGGTTTCGCAGGAACGGCAGGTTTATTGAAATCAACCTTCGGTGCGGTCTTGATTTCGGCTTCATTTTCTACGGTGAACTGTGGCTTTTCCTTGAAGCCGAACACCATGGCCATCAAATTCGTCGGGAACGAAACGACCGTGTTGTTGTAACCCTGAATCGCTTTGATGTAGCGATTGCGCGCCACGGTGATGCGATTCTCGGTGCCTTCTAGCTGCGCGGTGAGATCGCGGAAGAGTGCGTCACTTTTGAGGTTCGGATAGTTTTCCGAAACGGCGAGTAATCGGCTCAACGCGCCTTGCAATTGATTTTGTGCAGCGATGAATTTCTGGAACGCTTCAGGGTTGTTGATGAGTTCAGGCGTGGCTTGAATGCCAGTGGCGCGTGCGCGTGCTTCCACGACCTTGGTCAGCGTGTCCTGCTCTTGCGACGCGTAACCTTTGACGGTGTTGACCAGATTGGGGATGAGGTCCGAGCGGCGCTGATACTGGTTCAACACTTCCGACCACGCCGCTTTAATCGACTGATCGCCCTGCGCCATGTCGTTGTAGCCGCAGCCGGAGAGGCCGAGCGTGGCAGCCAGGGCCGCGAATGCTAGAAGAATTCGTTTCATTTTTTAAGTCCTCCGCTGGCGCTCACAGCAGGTGGGGGAGAGCGCAGTTTGTGAAAGTGATCGCAATATGCCCGCACTGGGGCAGTTTTTCAAGGGCTGTATTTTTTCGCGATTATGCGACCAGCGATGAAAAGTTACGCCACCAGTGCCTTGGCCTTCATCAAGTCATCCCATGCTTTGGCCTTTTCGAGCGGGCTGCGCAGTAGGTAGGACGGGTGATAAGTGACAACGATGGGCACGCCGTCGCGTTGACTGCTGGCTGCGGGCAACGCGCGCATCGCGCCGACCGTGTCGTCACGATTCAGCAATGTCTGAGCAGCGAATTTGCCTGCGGCCAGTAGCAGTTTGGGCTGCGCTAATGCAATCTGACGTTTGAGATACGGGGTGCAGGCAGCGATTTCATCCGGCTCGGGGTTGCGGTTGCCAGGCGGGCGGCATTTGATGACATTCGCAATGTAGACGCCGTCGGCGCGCTTTTTGCCCACCGCGACAAGCATCGCATCGAGCAATTGACCAGCTTTGCCGACGAACGGTTCGCCCAGCTTGTCTTCGTTCTCGCCCGGCGCTTCGCCGATCACCATCCACGAGGGCGAACGATCTCCAACGCCAGGCACGGCGTTTGTGCGGGTGTTGCAGAGTTTGCACGCGGTGCAGGCAGCGATGCTGGCAACTAGCTCGTCCCAGGTTAGACCCGCGATCACTGCTTCCCGGTCCGCTGCGGACTGCTCCGGTTCGTCAGAGCGTTCCGGAGACACGACCGTCGCGACCATCGGAGCGGGCAATTCGTCGACGGTTGCTTCGGTAACACCCGGGTGGTTAACCCAGATTGGCGTCAAACCCATTTCGCGCAGGATGACTTCGCGACGGGTCATAGCAATACCTGCATTAACACCGCATCTTCGCGCTCGCTGTCACGTGTGCCATTCGGGTAATACTTGGGCCGAACGCCTGACTGCGCGAAGCCGCGCGTGCGATAAAACGCTTGCGCCGAAAGATTTGATTCGCGAACCTCCAGATGCACGGTTCGCGCACCGCTCCCCTGCAATCGCTCGGCCAGTTCGATCCAGAGCAAAAGCGCGACGCCTTGCCGCCGCATTGCAGGCGTCACTGCAATCAACAACAGCTCGGCCTCATCCACCAGCAATCGCGCCACGGCAAACCCGCTCACAGCCCCGTGGTCGCGTGCAATGAGGCAGAGGTAGCCGGAGGCCAGCGCGTCGTGAAAATTGCGCTCTGTCCACGGATGCGAGTTCGACAGACGCTCGATCTCTACGACCGCCTCGATGTCGGCTGTGCTTAACAATTCAACGGTGGCGGTTGAAAAGCTCAGGCTGCTCATGCCACGGCCTCGCGTGCCCGTTGGCGTTCGACCTCGGTGAGGGCGACGTTATTGCGAACGTAGAGGGGTTCGGCATGCATGGGATCAGTGCTTTCGCCGCGTGCCAGTTTGCGTGCGGCGACCCGAGCTACGCCGTGCGCCCAGTGGGCTTCAGAGTGCGCGCTGGCTGTCGAATTGGAAACGTGCGGTTCGGGCAATAGATGCGCTCCTGAACCGATCAACACGGCTCCCGGTGCGACGACGACGGCGTCGGGCGCCGAAAGGGTCGTTGCCGCGAGCCGCTGTAAATCGCCATCGGCTCGTCGCACAAACGAAGCGCTGAAAACCTCTCGCATGCGGGCGTCGAGAACCACACAAACGGCGGCCGCTGTTGAAGTTTCCGCCAGCGCTTCCAGTGAATCGACGGTGATGAGCGGGCGCTGCCAGGCGTACGCCAGCGACTGCGCCGTCGCGCAAGCCGTTCGCACGCCCGTGAAGCTGCCCGGCCCCGCGCCGAACGCGATGGCGTCTATCGCCGACGCCGTCAACCCAGACGCAACGAGCACACGTTCAATCGCAGGCAATACCCAAGCCGAGAGCTTCTGATCATCGCGCACAAACTCCGCCGCGAGCACTTCTTCACAACGTTGCCCGCGCAGAATGGCGACGGCACCGATGTGCGCTGAGGTTTCGATGGCGAGGATGCTAGGCATAGGCCACGATTCTAGGCGCGGGCGGCCGCAGCGACACGCCGCCTAGAATTGCGCCTTCGCTGAATCCTGCTAACGCCGCACGCCACCATGTCCATCACGCTCGCCATTGAATCCATCGACCACGAAGGCCAGGGCATCGCTCGCAACGATGGCAAAGCGGTATTTGTCGAGGGCGCGCTCGCAGGCGAAATTGTCGAAGCGCGAATTACGCGTAGCAAACCGACGTTCGAAAAGGCCGTCGTAGAGCGCATCATCAAGCCGAGCGCGATGCGCGTGACGCCGCAGTGCCCGCACTTCGGCGTGTGCGGCGGATGCAGCATGCAGCACCTCGACGCTCGGGCGCAGCTTGCCGCCAAGCAGCGGGTGCTGGAAGACAACCTGAAGCACATCGGAAACGTCGAGCCCGAGCAGGTGTATTCGCCGATTGAAGGCCCGCATTGGGGCTATCGTCAGCGCGCGCGGATTTCCGTGAAATACGTCGCGAAAAAGAATACCGTGTTAGTGGGTTTTCACGAAAAAAAATCGAGCTTTGTCGCGGATATGCGCGAATGTCATGTCTTGCCGCCGCATGTTTCGGCATTGCTGATGCCTCTGCGTGACTTGATTGGCAGCACGAGTATTCGTGATCGCCTGCCGCAGATTGAGTATGCCGAGGGCGACGGGTTGCCGATGCTGGTGCTGCGGCACATGGAGCCGCTGGCAGACGCGGATTTCGCGCTGCTGCGGGACTTTGCCGCAGCGCACCACGTGCAGTGGTATTTGCAGCCGAAAGGCCCGGACACTGCGCACCCTCTCCCCGGAGCGGAGCACACGTTGGGCTACAAGTTGGGCGAGTTCGGCCTGCGCTTCAGCTTTCAGCCGACCGAATTTACTCAGGTCAATCCGCACATTAACGCCATGCTGGTGCGTCGCGCGATGCGGTTGCTTGATCTTCAACCGACTGATCATGTGGCCGATTTGTTCTGTGGGCTGGGCAATTTCACGTTGCCGATTGCGCAGCGTGCGGCGTCGACCTATGGCATCGAAGGCTCGGCAGGGCTGATCGCGCGAGCGCACGAAAACGCTTCTTTGAACGGGCTGACGAACAAAACCGAATTCGCCGTGGCGAACCTGTTTGAGATCGCGGAGGACTGGTTTGACACCATTTCGACGCCTTCGCGACCGATTAACAAACTGTTGATTGATCCGCCGCGTGACGGTGCCGTGCAAGTCGTCAAAGCGCTACCAGAAGCGGCCAGTGGGCGAGTGGAGAGGCTGGTTTATGTCAGTTGCAGCCCGTCAACGCTGGCGCGGGACGCCGGAATTCTTATTCATGAAAAGGGTTATCGGCTCATGGGCGCAGGTGTGGCGAACATGTTTCCGCACACCGCTCACGTCGAATCTATTGCACTTTTCACGGCGTAAATTCGCGGCTAAGTCGTTGATTTAAAGGCATTTGTGAAAACGCAGGCAAAAAAAAGCCGGGGTTTTGCCCCGGCCTCAAATTGCTGTTGATTCTAACTAAGTCACCCCAGAGACTATACCGAGCGAGGGTCTCTCACACGTCATAACCACTGATTTGACCAGACGATTATAGCCATAGGAATTTGAGCAAAAAAAGCTCGTCGTTAGGCAATTCCCATCAGTTACGTCTATGTTGCAACATCGTCACAACACCGTCGCTGAATTGCGACACAGACAGAGACGTTTCAACAGCTTTTTCGCATTAACGCCATTCGATTGGGGGAAAGACCATATTTCCCTGTATGTCGACTTGTGTTGAATTGCGCTTCCAGCCCTTCTGAAGTGGAGGATATGTCAAAAAGCTGCTGCAAAAAGTGCATCGCAAGACTTCATTGCACGAATTTTGCTGTGGCGCAGCATAAATACGTTTGTGCAGCTTGATCGTCCCGATTGAGTGCAAAAAATGGGTCGTCACGGCGTTTTAAATTGCGAGTTCTACTTCTACACGACACTCAGCATGATTTGCCCGCCGTTGAATCGGTGCTGGCGGCGCACGGCTACAACGTGCGAAGTGTTCCGGTCAACGCGCTGACGTTGCAGGACGAAATCGAGCGCTGGAATCCGGAGTTAATCCTGATTGCTTCGGACGACGCGGCGCGCGACGTGATGGAGCAGGTGTGCGTGGTGTCGCAGTTCCGCGAGCGGCCGATTGTGGTGTTCACCGAAAACGACGATCCGATTGCCATGCGCTTGGCGATGCAGGCCCGAGTGTCTGCCTATGTCGTAGCAGGACTAAACACGAAACGGCTGCGCTCGGTAATAGCTGTGGCATTAGAGCGCTTTAAATTGGATCAGCACGAATTTGCACAGCTAGCTGAAGCGCGTCGGCTCGCACAACAAAAAAATACGAATGAGCGCGCTATTGCACGAGCCAAAGCGCTGCTGCGCCGCCGTGGCATGAGTGAGCCCGATGCGTACGCGCTCCTGCGCTCACAGGCGATGCAGACGCGTTGCTCGATTGCCGAAGCCGCCGAGCGCGTTCTCGCGAACAGTGGTGCGTAATCCGCGCGTTCCCACGCGGGGACGCACAGACTTGGTGCGTACTCGCTGAAATGTGGCGGCGTTTGCTCTGAAGTTGTGGTGGCACGACTTTCGCTATGCAAGGGTGCGGCGATCAATGATGATCGCAACAGTCTCTCCAGTCCGAACAACTAGCTTTACTACTTTGAGCACAGGGGCTCGTGATCGCAAGGTCACGCGCCCCCTTTTCTTTTTACGGAGTTCTTTTTATGAGTCTTGTGCCCGAGTCGTCAGTCCTTGCAGACAAAGCCACGGCGTCGAGTCGTAATGAGCCGGCGTCAGCCATGCGTCGCAAGCTGGTACAAACCGCAGGCACAGCTAGTTTAATGTCGCTGGTGCCACCGCTCGTACGTCAGGGCGCCTGGGCTCAAGGCTCCGATGCACCCGAGAAAAGAGAAGTCAAGATTGGCTTCATTCCACTAACGGACTGCGCCAGTGTGGTCATGGCGTCGGTGCTGAAGCTCGACGAAAAATACGGCATCAAAATCATCGCTACCAAAGAGTCAAGCTGGGCGTCGGTACGGGACAAATTGGTGAACGGCGAGCTCGACGCTGCGCACGTTCTCTACGGCCTGATTTACGGAGTTCACCTTGGCATCGGTGGCCCGAAAAAGGACATGGCCGTGCTCATGACGATCAATAACAACGGTCAGGCGCTTACATTGAGCAATCAGCTCAAAGATAAAGGCGCGGTGGACGGCTCTTCGCTCGCCGCGCTAATGAAAAAAGAGAAGCGCGAATACACGTTTGCGCAGACCTTTCCCACCGGCACGCACGCGATGTGGCTCTACTACTGGCTCGCGGCGAATGGCGTCAATCCGATGACCGAGGCCAAAGTGATTACCGTGCCGCCTCCCCAGATGGTCGCCAATATGCGCGTCGGCAATATGGACGGTTTCTCCGTGGGAGAGCCGTGGAACGCGCGCGCCATTTTCGACAAGATCGGATTCACCGTTGCCACGTCCCAGGATATCTGGACGGATCACCCCGAAAAGGTGCTGGGCACTACCGACGAATTCACCAAAAAGTACCCAAACACGGCGCGCGCGATGGTCGCCGCCATTCTCGAAGCCTCGCGTTTCATCGACCAGGAAGTCGATAAGAAGAAAACAGCGACGATTCTTGCTGACAAGTCCTACGTTAACGCGCCTGTTGAAGTGATCGAAGACCGTTGGGAAGGTAAGTACGACAGCGGTAACGGCAAAAAGTGGACGGACGCCAACGCCATGAAATTCCACCGAGATGGTGCGGTCAACTTTCCGTACTTGTCGGACGGCATGTGGTTTCTCACGCAGCACAAACGCTGGGGCTTGCTCAAAGAGCATCCCAATTATCTGGGCGTTGCCAGATCGATCAACAAGATCGATATCTACAAGAAAGCGGCAGCCGCCGCCAAGGTCACGATTCCGAAGAGCGACATGCGCAGTTCGAAATTGATCGATGGCGTTGTGTGGGATGGCAGTAACCCCAAGGCGTACGCCGATGGCTTCAAGATCAAAGTGTAAATGTCATGACACCCGTAGGGTGCGCATTCTGATGCGTACCCTCCGCATAAAACTTCAAGATCATTGAGCCCAAATATGACCGCCACATTGACTATTGACGCGATGCTGACGACCCCAGGAGACGCATTCGTAGCTGCTATGCCCGCGCCCGAAGCGGTTGTAGAAATCACCGCCTTGACCGCCAAACAAATCGCTGCCGCTGCCGACCGCGAAGCACAAACGCAGCTCGCCGTTCGCCGCCGTCGCGAACGCCTTGCGAGCCTTGTGCAAAGCATCGTGCCCGGCTTGGTCGGTATTCTGATTTTTCTGCTCTTGTGGCAAGGCCTCACACACGTGGCTACGCAAATCCCCGGCCCTGCAAAAGTGTGGGACAGTGCGGTGAAATTATTCAGCGATCCGTTCTACCGAAAAGGTCCGAACGATCAGGGCATTGGCTGGAATATTCTGGCCTCGTTGCAACGTGTGGGTTTGGGTTTCGGTCTGGCGGCTTTAGTTGGGATTCCGGCCGGATTCATGATCGGGCGATTTGAGTATCTGAACCGCATGACCTCGCCGATTATCAGTCTGCTACGCCCGGTGTCGCCGCTCGCCTGGTTGCCGATTGGACTCATGGTGTTCAAGGCAGCCAATCCTGCGGCGATCTGGGTGATTTTCATCTGCTCCATCTGGCCGATGATTATCAACACTGCGACCGGTGTGCAGCGAATTCCGCAGGATTATTTGAACGTTGCGCGCGTGCTGAACTTGTCCGAATGGAAAGTATTTACAAAGATTTTGTTTCCCGCTGTTTTGCCTTACATGTTGACCGGGGTAAAGCTTTCCATTGGTGTTGCATGGCTGGTGATCGTCGCGGCGGAAATGCTCACAGGTGGTGTCGGCATTGGCTTCTGGCTGTGGGACGAGTGGAACAATCTGGTCGTCGAGCACATCATCATCGCGATCTTCACGATCGGACTCGTCGGTCTCCTGCTTGAACAGGCGCTGATCTGGATTGCCAAACGATTCCAATTTGATTGACAAGTCTAAGGGAAGAACAGCATGTCAAACCCGTTTCATCTAGTCGTCGACAATGTGGACAAACGCTTCAACACCAAGCAGGGTGAATTCATCGCGATTCGCGACATCAACCTTCGCGTTCAACGCGGCGAATTCACAGCGCTGATCGGTCATTCGGGTTGCGGCAAGTCAACACTGCTCAATCTGATTGCCGGTCTCGACGTCGCAACGAACGGCGTACTCGTATGCGCAGGTCGAGAAATTTCGGGGCCGGGACCGGATCGCGGTGTCGTTTTTCAAAATCATTCACTACTGCCTTGGCTCACCTGTTTTGACAACGTGTACCTGGCTGTTGAACGTGTTTTCTCGTCGACGGAAAAGAAGCCCCAACTCGCCGCCCGCACCGAAGCAGCGCTCAAGATGGTCGGCCTCACGCATGCGATGCACAAACATCCGAACGAAATTTCCGGTGGCATGAAACAGCGCGTCGGCATTGCCAGAGCACTGTCAATTGAGCCCGCCGTACTGTTGCTCGATGAACCCTTCGGCGCGCTCGACGCATTGACGCGTGCCCATTTGCAGGACGAACTCCTGCGTATCGTCGCCGACACTAAATCAACGGTGGTGATGGTGACGCACGACGTTGATGAGGCCGTATTGCTGTCCGACAAAATTGTCATGATGACTAACGGTCCGTCTGCCACGATTGGTGAAATACTGGATGTTCAACTGCCGCGTCCACGAGATCGTCTGGAACTGGCCGAAAACACCGACTATCACCACTATCGCAAGGCTGTCGTCGAGTTTTTGTACTCCAAGCAGAAGAAGGCGGCTTAGCCGAAATTACCATGAGTAACAAGCAAAAGCTCGCGGTCATTGGCAATGGTATGGCCGGTATCCGCACCATTGAAGAGTTGCTGAAAATCGCGCCTGACAAATACGAGATCACCGTATTTGGCACGGAGCCCCATCCCAACTACAACCGCATTTTGTTGTCGCCGGTTTTGGCGGGTGAACAGACGATCAAGGACATCGTCTTGAACGACTGGGATTGGTACACCGACAACGGTATTAATCTGATCACCGGTAAGACGATCACCGAGATTCATCGCACGCGGCGTGAGCTGACGACGGGTAGCGGCGAGAAGTACCAATATGACCGCCTGGTGATCGCTACAGGTTCGAATCCGTTCATCCTGCCGATCGAAGGCAAGGGCCTGCCAGGCGTGATTTCGTATCGCGACATTGCCGACACCGAGGCGATGATTGATGCGGCAAAGATTTACAAAAACGCGGTCGTCATCGGCGGCGGTTTGCTCGGACTTGAGGCGGCGAACGGACTCAAGCTGCGAGGCATGGATGTAACCGTGGTACACGTCATGCCTTGGCTCATGGAGCGCCAGCTTGACGAGAAGGCGGGTAAATTGCTGCAAGCCTCACTCGAAGCCAAAGGCATTAGGTTCATGATGCAGGCGCAGACCGAAGCGCTGATCGCGGGCGAATCGGGTCGCGTCGCGGCGCTGCGCTTCAAGACGGGTGAACAGATTCCTGCGGACATTGTGGTGATGGCTGTGGGCATTCGACCGAACACTGCGCTCGCTGAAAAATCCGGCTTGCAAGTTAGCCCACGTCCCGGCGGAATCGTCGTGAATGACACGATGCAGACGTTGACCGACGCACGTATTTACTCGGTTGGCGAGTGCGTCAATCATCGCGGCATGGCGTACGGTCTGGTTGCACCGTTGTTCGAAATGGCCAAAGTCTGCGCGAATCATTTGGCCGAATATGGCATTGGTCGCTATGTCGGGTCGGTGACGTCCACCAAGCTCAAGGTTACTGGCGTTGACCTCTTCAGCGCGGGTAACTTTCAAGGCGCAGCGTCAGGGCGTCCGGAGGACGCGGGCTTAGAAGACATAATTCTTTCGGACCCAATGGGCGGCGTTTACAAGCGCTTGGTCATCAAGGACAACAAGCTCGTCGGAGCGTGTCTATATGGCGACACGGTCGACGGCTCGTGGTACTTCAAGCTGCTGCGCGAAGGCAAAAACGTTGCCGAAATTCGCGACCAACTTATGTTCGGTGAATCGAATATCGGTGACGTGGGCCATGAAGGCAACACCCGCGCAGTGACGATGAAAGATACCGACGAAGTCTGCGGTTGCAATGGCGTGTGCAAAGGCACGATCACCAAAGCGATCAAAGAAAAAGGTTTGTTTACGCTCGACGAGGTGAGGAAGCACACTAAAGCCTCCTCCTCATGCGGCTCCTGTACGGGACTCGTCGAGCAACTTCTCATGTTCACCGCGGGCGGTGATTACAGTGCGACACCGAAGATGAAGCCGATGTGCGCCTGCACTGACAGCACGCATCAGAACACGCGTGACGCCATTCGCGAACAGAAGTTGTTGTCGGTTCCCGAGGTGATGAAAACGCTCGGCTGGCGCACGACGAACGGTTGTTCGTCATGCCGCCCCGCGATCAACTATTACCTGCTCTCGACCTGGCCGAAAGAGTACGTCGACGATCCGCAATCGCGCTACATCAACGAACGCGCGCATGCCAACATTCAGAAAGACGGCACCTTCAGCGTCATCCCGCGTATGTGGGGTGGCGAGACGACGGCAGACGAGTTGCGCCGCATCGCCAATGCAGTAGACAAATACAAAATCCCGACTGTGAAAGTGACGGGCGGTCAGCGCATCGATTTGCTCGGTGTGAAGAAGGAAGATTTGCCTGCCGTGTGGAAAGACATCGGCATGCCTTCAGGTCATGCGTATGCTAAGGCGCTACGGACGGTGAAGACCTGCGTCGGCTCCGAGTGGTGTCGTTTCGGTACACAAGACTCCACGCAAATGGGCAAGGACATGGAGCGTGCGATGTGGAAGATGTACGCGCCGCACAAAGTGAAATTTGCCGTCAGCGGGTGTCCGCGCAATTGCGCCGAAGCTGGCATAAAAGACGTCGGCGTGATCGGCGTTGATTCCGGTTGGGAACTCTACGTTGGCGGCAATGGCGGTATCAAAACCGAAGTCGCGCAGTTTTTCGTCAAAGTCAAAACCTCCGAGGAAGTGCTCGAATACACGGGCGCGTTCATTCAGCTGTACCGCGAAGAGGGCTGGTATCTTGAGCGCACGGTGCACTACCTTGCTCGCGTCGGTCTCGATAACGCCAAACAAAAAGTAGTTGAAGATGCGGCGAACCGAAAGGCGCTGTGGGAGCGTTTACAGTTCGCCCTCGATGGCGAACCGGATCCGTGGTTCGAGTTTGAAAAAGCACGCGTGGACACAAGGCAGTTCATCCCGATCAAACCGATTGCCACCGATACCGTAGCAACCGTTTGACCCGATAAATCATGAGTGCGATAGTGACAGAAATGAGTTGGAGATTTGCTTGCAAATTAGACGAGCTGCCAGTACTAGGGGCTCGTGTCCTGGAGCGTAGCGACGCGGACGGCGGCAACGTTGCCGTGTTCCGCAACAGTGAAGATGTCGTGTTCGCACTGCTGGATAAATGTCCACACAAGGGCGGACCGCTGTCACAGGGCATCGTGTTCGGCGAGCGCGTCGCGTGTCCGCTACATAACTGGTCGATTGAGTTGAAGAGCGGCGAAGCCGTCGCGCCGGATGTGGGCTGCACAAAGCGATTTCCGGTGAAGGTTGATGGTGGAGAGGTCTTCGTTGACCTTGGCTGAGCCCGAGTCCGTTTATGCACTTTTGCGAGATGCGGATTCTGTCCCCTCTCCCCTTGCGGGAGAGGGTTAGGGTGAGGGGTTGGTGGCATGCCGAGCCCTTGTGGATCGGGGCGCAACATTGCCTGACGTAAAAACCACCTGCCCGTATTGCGGTGTCGGCTGCGGCGTGTTGGCGACGACGGATGGGACGAAAATCACCGCCGTGCGCGGCGATCCAGAGCACCCCGCGAACTTCGGTCGTCTCTGCACCAAAGGCAGCACGCTTCATCTGACGACAACGCCCTACGGCCGCGCGCTACACCCCGAAATGCGAACCTCTCGGGAGGAGCCACGCAAGCGCGTAAGTTGGGATGTTGTGCTCGATACGCTGGTCGACAAGTTCGCAAAAACTATCGCTGAGCACGGCCCAGATAGCGTCGGTTTCTATATTTCAGGTCAATTGCTGACAGAGGACTACTACGTCTTCAACAAGCTCGCCAAAGGCTTGATCGGCACCAACAACGTCGACACCAATTCACGACTTTGTATGTCGTCCGCCGTTGCGGGCTACAAGGCGACGCTGGGTGCCGATGCACCTCCGGCCTGCTACGACGATTTGAACCATGCGGAATTGATCGTTATTGCCGGCAGTAACGCCGCCTGGGCGCATCCGATTTTGTATCGCCGACTTGAGGATGCGAAAGAAAAAAAACCGGCGCTCAAAGTCGTTTGCATCGATCCGCGTCGTACCGAGACAGCGCGCGCCGCCGACTTGCATTTGCCGATCCTACCCGGAACTGACGTGGCGCTGTTCAACGCCATCCTGCATTGGCTCATGTGGGAGGACGCGACCGACAACGCCTACATCGCCGAACACACAGAAGGTTTCGCTGAACTTAAAGCCGCCGTGCGCGAATGCTCGCCCGCGTGGGCGGCGCGCATATGTGGCGTGAACGAATCGCAAATCGTTGCGCTGGCGACGTGGTGGAAGGAATCTAAGGCCACGCTCTCACTTTATTGTCAGGGCCTCAATCAGTCATCGAGCGGTACTGACAAAAACGCAGCGCTCATCAACCTGCATCTCGCCACCTCGCAGATCGGAAAACCGGGCGCGGGACCGTTCTCGTTGACCGGGCAACCAAACGCGATGGGTGGACGCGAAGTCGGAGGGCTCGCTAATTTGCTGCCGGGACATCGCGACGTCGTGAACCCGGAGCATCGCGCTGAAATCGCGAAACTGTGGGGCGTCGAATCGCTACCGCCTGTTCCAGGCAAAACCGCTGTCGAAATGTTCGACGCCGTGAAGCGCGGTGAGATCAAACTTTTGTGGATCGCCTGCACGAACCCGGCGCAGTCGATGCCGGATTTGCGGGCCGTCGCCGAGTCGTTTGAGAACGCCGAATGCGTGATCGTGCAGGAAGCGTTTCGCACGACTGAATCAGCAAAACTCGCGGACATTTTGCTGCCCGCCAGCACTTGGGGTGAAAAGCACGGTACGGTGACCAATTCCGAGCGACGTATCACGCATGTAAACGGTGCGCTGCCGCCGCCCGGCGAGGCGCGTCATGATTGGGACATTGCGGTTGAGTTCGCGCGGCGGCTGGAGGCGAAATTGCACCCGAACCGGGCCACGCTGTTTCCGTACCAATCGCCGGAAGAAATCTTCAACGAACATCGCGAAAGCACGCGCGGTCGAGACCTAGATATCACGGGCATGAGCTACGCGTTGCTCGACACTGATGGTCCGCAGCAATGGCCGCTTCGAGGAGGAGAAACTGTTGGGAGACTTCGTCTCTACGAAGACGGAATTTTCCCGACTGCCAGTGGCAAGGCCAAGTTCAAAGTCACGCCGTACAAGGGCGTGGCCGAGCCGGTTGATGCGCGCTACCCGTTGGCACTCACCACCGGTCGTCTGCGCGATCAATGGCACGGCATGAGCCGCACTGGTCGCGTGCCGCAGCTTTATGGTCACGAGCCGGAGCCGATGCTGACCATGAACACGAACGACGCTGCACGTCGTGGTCTGGTGGCCGGCGAAGTTGTGAAAGTTGCGTCGCGTCGCGGTGAGCTGATGCTGCGCCTTGCGGTGAGTGATGATGTGCGCTCGGCGCAATGCTATTTGCCGATGCATTGGGGCAAGCTCTCGCTTGCCGCATCGGGCTCGCACGGTATCAACGCGTTGACAATTTCGACGTTCGATCCGGTGTCGAAGCAGCCCGAACTCAAACACGCTGCGGTGCGCGTGGATCGGGCTGAACTAGCGTGGTCGCTCGTCGCGTTTGCGTATGCGGAACACGGGCGTGACCCGGTCGCAGTGTGCGATGAGCTTCGGGAGATCGCGCGCGATTGGTCGGTCGCAGGAGGCGCGACGTTTGCCAGCACCACGCTCATCGGTTCGGAGCGTCCGGGTGTCGTACTGCGCTTGGCCGCAGAAAAAGCGCCGGAGCGAACCGCACTCGAACAAATTGACCGTGTACTTGGCCTGACCGGACTTGCCACGCTGGCTTACGATGATGTTCGACGCAATTTGAGCCGCCGCGTTCGCATCGAGGACGGGCGACTGGCCGGCGTTCGCCTCGCGGGCGATCTTGCCGCCGAGCCGTGGATGCGCGATTTCTTTTTATCCGGAGCCTCGGTTGTCGAGCTACGTCAGCGCTTACTTGCTGGCAGCGCCGCAGCGCCTGAGGGTTTCAAAGCGCGCGGCAAAGTGGTGTGTAACTGCTTCAGCGTGTCCGAGAGCGAGATTATTGAATTCTGCGCTGCGACGTCGGGCGACGCACCGGGCAAGCTCGTAGCGTTACAAAGTGCAAAGGAGTGCGGAACCAACTGCGGCTCATGTTTGCCGGAATTGCGTACTTTGGTCGCCGCCAGCGTCATTGCCGCGTAGGTGAAGTCTGTATACAGCTTTTCGCTGTAATGACCGTGGAGCAGGGGTTAACCGCACATTTCGATTAAAGTCGATCAGTTTTTGAAGACATCAGGCTTTGCAGCCCATTGGCAACACAAAAGCAAACAAATCGCCAATTCCCGAGCTATAATCTAAGGCTAACTTTAATTTTTGACTGCGCATACCGTCATGGTCGTTATTCGTCTTTCTCGTGGTGGTTCCAAGGGTTCCCCATTCTTCAACATCGTTGTTGCTGATTCGCGTAATCGTCGCGATGGTCGCTACATTGAGCGTCTGGGTTTCTACAACCCGGTCGGCAAAGAAGGCGCTGAGAACGTGCGCATCGCTCAAGAGCGTTTGACGCACTGGACCAGCAAGGGCGCGCAAATGTCAGACACGGTTTCGCGTCTGGCCAAGGGTGCGGCTAAAGCTGCTGCGCCTGCTGCTGTCGCTGCTTAAGTTCGCTGTTTGCGGTGCGGTGATCCCAGTGATCGCTGGCCGCGATGGTCGGTAGCGTGACGAAGC
>JANXNI010000073.1 GCA_025354165.1 Burkholderiales bacterium
GGTTCACGCCACCAGCCCATCCAGCGCTCGCGTTGTGATGGAGCCGTTTGAGCGTGGCTACGGCCACACCCTGGGCAATGCGCTTCGTCGCGTATTGCTGTCGTCAATGCCCGGCTACGCCCCGACCGAAGTGTCGATCACCGGCGTCGTGCATGAGTATTCCGCGCTGGAAGGCGTGCAGGAAGACGTGGTTGACCTGCTTTTGAATCTCAAAGGCGTGGTCATCAAGTTGCACAACCGCGACAACGCGGTGCTGACGCTGAAAAAAGAGGGCGCAGGCCCCGTCACGGCAGCGGATATCGAATCGTCGCACGAAGTTGAGATCGTCAATCCGGAACACCTGATTGCGACTTTGACCCAAGGCGGCAAACTTGAACTCGAAATCAAGGTTGAGCGTGGCCGTGGTTACGTGCCAGCAACGGTTCGTACCGCTGCAGGGCAGACGGCTAACCGCAAAGTTGGCTCGATCCTGCTCGACGCATCGTTCAGCCCGGTCAAGCGCGTGAGCTATCTGGTTGAGTCCGCTCGCGTTGAGCAGCGCACCGACCTCGACAAACTCGTACTTGATATCGAAACCAACGGCGCGATTGAGCCTGAAGGTGCGGTTCGTTATGCGGCCAGCATCCTCGTGGATCAACTCTCCGCGTTTGCTGATCTCAAGGGCACTGACATGCCAGCACTCGAGCGCGCCACCGCGTCGTTCGATCCAGTTCTGCTCAAACCAGTGGACGATCTCGAACTCACCGTTCGTTCGGCCAACTGCCTCAAAGCAGAAAACATTCACTACATCGGCGACTTGGTACAGCGCAGTGAAACGGAGCTTCTGAAGACTCCGAATCTGGGCCGCAAATCGCTTAACGAAATCAAAGAAGTCCTCTCGCAGCGCGGCCTCGCGCTGGGCACCAAGATCGACAACTGGCCTCCGGCTGGTTTAGATCGCGGCAACTAAGAGCGGATAGGAGAAGAACTCATGCGTCACGGTCACGGACTACGCAAACTCAACCGAACCAGCGCCCATCGTCAGGCGTTGTTGCGGAATCTTTCAACCGCTTTGCTTCGTTATGAAGTGATCAAGACCACGCTGCCAAAAGCCAAAGAGCTGCGCCGCGTCGTTGAGCCACTCATCACGCTTGGCAAAAAGCCATCTTTGGCCAACCGTCGTCTGGCGTTTGATCGCCTGCGTGATCGCGATATCGTCGGCAAGATCTTCAATGAGCTTGGCCCGCGCTACACCGCCCGCAACGGCGGCTACGTGCAGATCCTCAAGTACGGCTTCCGTCAGGGCGACAACGCTCCGATGGCCCTCGTGCAACTGATGGATCGCCCGGCTTCGGCTGACGCGACTATCGTTGAGGACAAGGCAGAATAGTTTCTATTCTGTAGGTGTCAAAAAGCCGGGCTTGCCCGGCTTTTTTGTTCTTCTTGTTTGATCAGCTTTTACGTGAATGCTCCGCTACACAGGGGCTAACACCTTAAAATGACTAAAGTCGACAACAAACCTATTTTCTGTCTAGCCTCAATGCAATCGTCATTTCAGCGAAAAGCTGTTAATTACGCAGCGTCGGATTTTTTCGTCAGCAGGCTGTACACGAGTACCACAACAATAGCGCCCAAAATTGACGCGATCCAGTGCGTTCCGGCCGCCTTTGACACGATGCCCAACTGCTGACCGCCAATCGTGCCAAGCAGCGAGCCAACGACGCCTAATAGCGCTGTGACGATGATGCCGCCGCCCTGTTTCCCCGGCACCAGAAACTTGGCAATCGCGCCAACAACGAGTCCAACCAGCGCCAAAATGATGTAATCCATATTTCCTCCTTGTTAGAACAGCGGCAACTGTACACCAAGGAGGGTTTCCCCGCGTTAGGGCCCAGCGCACCATGAAACGTCGCCAATCGTAAGGAGAGCACTGTGGGATGGCTACAAAATCATTTGCCTGAACTCGCGATGTCGGCCGCTATGGCGTGGGGCGCGGGTCTACGTCTCTACCTCGTGGTTTTCGTCGTCGGACTGTTGGGAAAATTCGGCTACGTACCGTTGCCGGATACCTTGACGCTGCTCGCAAATCCAATTGTTCTGGGCGCTGCTGGTTTCATGGCCTTCATCGAATTCTTCGCCGACAAAATTCCGTGGCTTGACAGCGCGTGGGACGCCATTCACACTTTCCTGCGCATCCCTGCGGGGGCGGCATTGGCCGCGGGCATGCTCGGTGACAGCGGCGAAGGCGTCGCAATGGCCGCCGCCATCATAGGCGGCACGCTGACAGCAGGCACTCACTTCGGAAAAGCCGGTACGCGTGCCGTGGCCAACACGTCTCCCGAGCCGTTTACTAATATCGGTCTGTCACTGGCTGAAGATACGATGGTTGCAGGCGGCTTGGCGCTTGCGATCGCCAACCCGATAGTCTTTTTGATCTTGCTTGCGATATTCATCGTCGCCCTTGTCATACTGATCCGGTTTATTCTCAAAGGCCTCACTGCCGTCGCGGGTCGACTGTCTAGCAAAGCCAGCAAAGCAGCCGCAGCATGACGGGATCGATGCGCGGCTGGCCGCGTTTCGTCATTGTCGTAGCGCTCGCTCTATTTGCATGGACGCATCACCATGCGTTGGGGATGTCGGGATTTGCCGATGATCTGGGCCTGCTGGTTGATCTCTCGCAGCGGGCGCAACACGGCACTCTGCTCGCAGATGTCTTTGCCCACATTTCGCAACCGCTGTGGCCCGGCTCCACTATGTGGCGACCGCTCCCCTATGCGAGTTTTGCGCTGGACGCTCAACTTTGGGGCGCAGATGCCGGGCTTTGGCGCGTTACAAATCTGGCGCTTCATATTGCCTGCGCTGGCGTCACCGGTTTGATCTGCTGCGACGTGACTCAGCGGGTTCGCGCCGGGGCCGTCGGTTTCGCGGTATTTCTTCTGATTCCGTGGTCACCTGAAGTGGTGATCTGGCTTGCCGGCCGCTTCGACGGCTGGGCCACACTTGGCGTCCTGCTCGCATTATGGGCCGCGCTCAGGAGCGATGGTTTTGACCGGTGGTGCGCGCTGAGCCTCGTGTCCGGCGCATGCGCTTATGCCAGCAAGGAAAGCGCGCTCATGCTTCCGGTTTGGATTGCGGTGATTGCGCTACAGGCCTCGCATCGCGAAACAGCGAGTGACGTGTCGCTGAAAGCGGTTTTGCATCAAACTCTCAAAAAACGCGGAATCCTGCTCGTCACGCACCTGCTGGTCGCGGCCACTTATCTTTTCTGGCGGGCGACGCTTTTTCCAGCCTCATCGCTCAACGTTTACGCCGCAGGGCCGCAACTCAATCCCACGCAACTAGCGGGTCAGTTTTGGGCCCACCTGAAATTCCCACTGGGTTTGGCGTCGCTTGCGCCGGTGGCGGCATGGATCGTTGCCATCAGTTTCGTTTCATTGGTCGCGATTGTCACGGTCGCGGGGCGCGGCAAGCAGAAGTCGTTCGTCGTCGCAGGCGCTTTTTTCATCGCCACGGTGGTCACCGCCATAGCGATCTACATACCCGCTGCGCCCGGTGAAGGTGACGGTTATCGCCTTTATTATCTGGCGACTGTCGGCATCGCTTTGACGGTTGCCGGTGCAGCGACATCATCGTCACGAGCTACGCTCGCGGCGATCGTTGTGCTTCTCGGTGCAATGGCGTTCTGGCAGCAGCGAGTTACCGACGAATGGCTGCGCGCCTCGCGTGAAATGCAGAGCACGGAGGTCGCGTTCCGAAGTGCGGCTATCGCGATGCCATCGCAGGACTATGGGCTGGTTTTACTGTCGGATCACCTGGGCCACGTACCGTTTGCGCGCAACGCACAAGGGGCACTTCCGACATTGGCTGGACTGCCGATGCCAACGGTTGACGTGCTTAGTCGACTCGTCGTTTTCACGCCACCGCAGATCGACGAATGGCATCGCCTCGCACAAGAGGGCGTCGTCCGAAAAATCACGGCGCGGAGCGACTCGCCGCCGAATCCGACGCAATATTTCTGCTTTGACCCACGAACGCAAAAGTTGCAAACCCTAGGCTTTTGGAGCACCGGAATGTTGGAAGACTGGCGTCGAAAATGGCGCGAGTCGGTGGACGCAATGTGTCCACCCACCACAGCGCTAGGCGGCTAAAACTCCAGCTCAGCCTTAAGCTTTGCCAGCAAATCCGAATGTGGCCGTACGCGCCACGCGTCGCCCAGCGCGATGTCCCCGCCGAACCCTTTTTTCGCCACACGAATGTAAACAGGCATCGATCCGGGATACGCCTTTAGCGTCGCAAGTAGCGCTGACGCCTCTTTCTCGGCGCTGGCACCGTTGAGCGTAACTACCATCCGCCGACCATACTGCTCGCGCGCTTTCTCGATATCGTAAATCGAGTCTGCAATCACCCGCGTTCCGCCGTCGCGATTGTTGGTGACCTTCGCTTCGATGACGATAGGAATATCTTCTTTCAGCCAGTGACGATGTAGCTCAAACACGGCCGCTGGAATCATGATTTCGCACACACTTGTGCGGTCGTCCAGCGCGAGAAAGCAAATGCGCCCGTTGCGTGAATTGATCACACGCACTGCGTTGACGATCCCTGCAAGGCGCTGCTTGCTATCCGACGGTTCAACGCGTGCCAGCGCCATCGTCGTCACCGGTTGCAGATGTTTGCGATACGCATCGTACGGATGACCGCTCAGATAAAGCCCCAGCGCGGTCTTTTCAAACGCGAGCGATTCCAGCAGCTCCCACGGCCGTGCATCCAGCAGTGGCACATGATTCGCACTCGGTTCATCACCGAACAAATTGTTCTGAGAAATGTTCGCTTGCGCGCGCTCTGCTTCGGACAGCGCGGCGGCGACGCTTGCAAATGCACTAGCGCGATTGGCGTGAAGCAGATCGAACGCACCGCCCTTGATCAGCGCCTCCACCGTCCGTCGATTCACAGTCTGCGTATTCACGCGACGGCAAAAATCAAACAAATCCTTGAACGGTCCGCCTTCGGTTCGCGCACGAAGAATCTCGATCACTGCGCCTTCGCCGGTGCCCTTCACCGCACCCAGGCCGTAGCGAATCGTGCGCCGATCTGTCGGCACGAATCGATACTCGCCCAGATTGACGTCTGGCGGCTCAAACTTGAGTCCACAGATCGTGCGCGAGTCCTCCAGTAGTTGACGAACCTTATCGGTGTCGTTCATCACCGCACTCATATTGGCGGCCATGAAGGCGGCGGCGTGATGGCGCTTGAAGTACGCCGTTTGATACGCCAGCAGCGCGTAGGCGGCGGAGTGCGACTTGTTAAAGCCGTAGCCCGCGAATTTCTCCATGTCATCGAACAGCACTTTGCTTTGCTGTTCGGTCAGGCCGTTACCCGTTGCGCCTTTGTTGAAGATGACGCGGTGCGCCGCCATTTCTTCGGGCTTCTTTTTACCCATCGCGCGGCGCAACAAATCGGCACCCCCGAGCGAGTACGCGCCGATAATCTGCGCGGCCTGCATTACCTGTTCCTGATAAACCATGATGCCGAAGGTTTCCTCCAGCATTGGTTTCAGGCGATTATCGTAATACTCGGCCTGCTGAGTTCCGTTGCGGCGCGCGATGTAGTCTGGAATCAGATCCATCGGGCCCGGACGATACAGCGCGTTCAGCGCGGTCAAATCTTCGAGTCTTGAAGGCTTGGTTTTCGCCAGCAAGTCTTTCATGCCCGACGATTCAAACTGGAATATCGCTACGGTGTTGGCTTCGCGAAACAGCTGATAGACCGACTGGTCATCGAGCGGCAGGGTTTGCAGATCAATCTCAAAGGTCGGATCAAGCCGCTTGCAAAAACGCACCGTCCAGTCAAGTATTGTCAGCGTTGTGAGCCCGAGAAAGTCAAACTTCACGAGACCCACGGCCTCCACGTCATCCTTGTCGAACTGGCTCACCATTGGCGAGCCTTCGTCCTGCGAATACATCGGACAGAAGTCGGTCAATTTCCCCGGAGCGATCAGAACGCCCCCAGCGTGCATGCCTACGTTCCGCGGCAGACCTTCTACCTGCTCGGCCAGCGCGAGCAGAGACGCCACATCTTCTTCCTGCTCTTCGCGTTGCACCAGCAAGGGCTCGGCGTCGCGCGCCACAATCGTATTGGCGTCTGGCTTGCCTTCAGGCCTCGTCAACGTGATCCATTTGCCCGGCATGAACGGGATCAGCTTCGCCACACCATCGACAAAGGTGTACGGCATGTCGAGCACACGTCCGCAATCGCGCACCGCTGCTTTCGCCGCCATCGTGCCGAACGTGGCGATCTGGCCGACGCTCTCGCTGCCGTATTTCTGGCGAACGTAATCAATCACACGATCACGTCCGTCCTGACAAAAGTCGATATCGAAGTCGGGCATCGAGACGCGTTCAGGATTCAGGAATCGCTCGAACAGCAGGTTGTATTTGAGTGGATCAAGATCGGTAATTCCCAGCGAATAGGCGACTAACGAACCCGCACCCGAACCCCGGCCCGGCCCGACCGGAACGCCATTGTTTTTGGCCCAACCGATGAAATCCGCCACGATCAAAAAGTAGCCGGGAAAGCCCATCTTCAGGATCACACCGATCTCAAATTCGCAGCGTGCGACGTAGCGCGCTCGCTCAGCGTCGCGCTCCGGGACATCGGGATAAAGCACGACAAGTCGGCGCTCAAGGCCGGTCAAAACTTCGCTCGTCAAGTGCGACTCAATTGTCACGCCAGGCGGGATCGGGAACTCGGGCAAATAGTTCTTGCCCAGCGTCAATTCGAGATTGCAACGCTGCGCCACCAGAACGGTATTCGCGACGGCCTGCGGCCAGTCGGCAAACTTCTCGACCATCTCGGCTTGCGTCACAAAGCACTGCTTCTCGGTAAATACTTTAGGCCGACGCGAATCGCCGAGCGTGTAACCCTCGGCGATACACACGCGCGCTTCGTGTGCCTTGTAGTCATCGGTCGTTGCAAACTGCATGGGATGCGTCGCTACGACCGGGATTTGCAGCGGCGACGCCAACGCGACGCTGCTTTCTACAAAGTGATGCTCGTTCTCAAAACCAGCGCGATGGATCTCCATCGCAAAGCGGCCCGGAAACGCAGCCGCCCAAAATTTCACAGCCCGTTCGGCGGCTTTGTTTTGCCCGTTTCTCAGTGCACCACCAATGTCGCCGTACCATCCCCCAGACAGACAAAACACGCCTTCGGTTTCGGCAGGATCGGTGAGCCATTCACGCTTCAATAACGCCCGACCACGCTGCTGATTTTCACGAAACGCGCGCGTCAGCCAGTTGCACAGTTTGAGGTAGCCGCCATGTGACTCCGCGAGTAACAACACTCGCGTCGGCTCGTGCCCCGAGTCGAGCGACTCGATCCACGCGTCGACTCCGCAGATCGGCTTGATGCCTTTCGAACGCGCGGCCTTGTAGAACTTGACGAAGCCAAACAAATTGTTCAGATCAGTGATCGCAAGCGCGGCCTGATCGTCTTTCGCTGCCAGCGCCACCGCGTCGGCGATGCGCAGCGTTGAGTCCACGATGGAATACTCGCTATGCAGGCGGAGGTGAACAAACGGCGCAGAGGACATTGGCTGATTTTACGTAGCGACCAAAGAATAGGGTACCTTATCGCGGACGTTCCCACAGAACGGCGCTCTCAGGGCAAGTGGTGTCATTTCAACGATCTGCAAACCAAAATACCATTCCGCGCGTAGTGAAATAGGATCAAACTCGTCGCTCGCGTACAGGGCACCCCTAAAAATTATGTCCTTCAAAAAGAGAATTCTTGCGGTTTCGGTGTTGCTGGTTGCCGTGCTCGGCGCGGTGGCGGCGTGTTCGCCGGTGCAGCTGGTGAATGCCCTCACGCCTACTTCCGGGCTCACAAAAACCGCCGACATCGCCTACGTCGCGGGCAACAACCCGCGCCAGCGGCTTGACGTTTTCCAGCCGACGGTGAGCGTCGGAACCGCATCGCTGAAGCCCGTTGTCGTGTTTTTCTATGGCGGTGCCTGGCAGGAGGGATCGCGTAGCGACTATCTGTTTGTCGCCGAGGCGCTAACCCAGCGCGGTTATGTCGTCGTCGTGCCCGATTACCGCGTTTATCCCGAGGTGATGTATCCTGACTTTTTGCGGGATGGCGCGACTGCGGTGGCGTGGACCGTCGCAAACGTTGAGCGCTTTGGTGGTGACCGCAGCAAAATTTTTCTGATGGGACACTCCGCCGGGGCGCATATCGCCGCGATGCTGGCGCTGGACCCGGACTATCTGGCGGCAAACAAGGTGCCGATGACAGCTATCAAGGGCTTCGTCGGTCTGGCGGGGCCCTACGACTTTTTGCCGTTTACCGAACCCAACGTAATCGCGCTGTTTTCCAGCGAAAGAGACCTGAACAAGACGCAGCCGATTAGCTACGTCAAGCGGCCTGCTGCGTGGATACCTGCGGCGCTGCTGCTGCACGGCGACAAAGACAAGCGGGTGTATCCGAAAAATTCGATCAATCTTGCCCGCGAGCTTCGTGCAGCCGGTGCGAAGGTTGAGTTCGATCTCATCCCCGGCGAGGATCACTTGTCCATCATCGCCAAATTCACGCGCGTGCTGCGCGGTGACGGCAAAGTGGTGGACCGCGTCGATCAATTCATTCGCGACAACGCTGGCTAGTCGCGCGGCGGCGAGCGGCCGCTTGTTACGATTGCGCCATGTCACTTGCTGCAACCCCTGCCGGAAAATCCACAGCGCCGCTGGCTGAGCGCCTGCGCCCCAAAACCATCGCCGACATTGTCGGTCAGCGCCACATGCTGGGCGAGGGCAAGCCGCTCGCGAACGCAATCAAAGCGGGCGTGCCACATTCGATGATTTTCTGGGGGCCGCCGGGGGTAGGCAAAACCACTTTGGCGCGCTTGTTGGCCGAAGCCTTTGACGCCGAAATGATCGGCCTCTCAGCGGTGATGGCAGGCGTCAAAGACATTCGCGAAGCCATCGAACACGCGCAGCTCACGCGTGACCAGTTCGGTCGCCGCACCATCATGTTTGTTGACGAGGTGCATCGTTTCAACAAATCGCAGCAGGACGCGTTTTTGCCGCATGTCGAATCAGGCCTGTTCACCTTCATCGGCGCGACCACCGAGAACCCCTCGTTCGAAGTGAACTCGGCGTTGCTGTCGCGGGCGCAGGTGTACGTGCTGGAGCCGCTGGACGCGGCGGCGCTGACTGTCATGCTGACGCGAGCGTTGGCCGCGATGGGTGCGGCCTACACGCTAGATGACGACGCGAAACAGTTGCTGATCGACTATGCGGATGGCGACGGTCGCAGATTCCTGAATTCCATCGAGCAGCTTGACGCGACCGTTCGGGCCAGCAAGCTCACGCACGTCACGCTCGAAGTGGTCAAAGGCTCGATCACTCGCGCCAGAGCCCGCTTCGACAAAGGCGGCGAGCAGTTTTATGACCTGATCAGCGCGTTGCACAAAAGCGTGCGCGGCTCGGATCCCGATGCGTCGCTGTACTGGTTTTGCCGCATTCTCGAAGGCGGCGCTGACCCGCTTTATCTAGGGCGCCGCATGGTGCGCATGGCCTCCGAAGACATCGGCCTCGCCGATCCGCGTGCGCTGGAAATCACGCTGTCCGCCGTCGCCGCGTTCGAGCGTCTCGGCTCGCCAGAAGGCGAACTGGCGCTCGCCGAAGCCTGCGTGTTTCTCGCGGTCGCCGCCAAGAGCAACGCCGTCTACACCGCGTACAAAGCCGCCCGCAAAGCCGCCGCCGAAAGCGGCACCCGCCCGGTACCGCTGCGCCTCAGAAACGCCCCCACCAAGCTCATGAAAAACCTCGGTTACGGCGATGGCTATCGCTACGCGCACGACGAAGCGGGCGGCTTCGCGGCGGGCGAAACCTACTTCCCCGACGACATGAAAGCGCAGCGCTTCTATCAGCCCGTTGATCGCGGGATGGAAGCGAAAATCAAAGAAAAGCTCGACGCCCTGCGCGCTAAAAGCGTGAAGCCTTAGCCCGGGTTTCATTCGCGCTCACCTGTGGCGGCGGGTTCGGTGGCGGTTTGACTTCGCTAACAACTTTTTTCTAAAACGACCACTGCATAAGGGCTAAGAGCCGTAATGTGCATTTGTCGAGAAATGCTATTTTGCGCCTTATGCCCTTATGCTGTCTGGCGTTTTTGAAAAAGCTATACGTCGTCCGACTGACTCTCACGCGCGCAACGACGTTGACTCAATACGGTTCAGTTAAGACTGTGGGAGCGGTTCCACCGCGATTTCTGTCGCGACGGG
>JANXNI010000091.1 GCA_025354165.1 Burkholderiales bacterium
ATCCCAAAGCGTTTGAGGTTGTCGGCGTTGCCAAAATACAGGCCACCTGCATACATCGTGCGTAGCAGGATCGTTGTGTCGCTAATGGCCTGCTTTTCCGATTCGGCCGTGGCGCAGCGAATTCCCGTGATGCCGAGCGTCAGGTTAAATCCTTCTTTGTGACGTAGTTCGGTCAGTTTCGACAGGGACGCGGATGATGCGACGCCTGTCCGTGTCACGCGGGGACGTTGCAGCGTGGCCATGCCGTAAGCGTTGGCCGTGCGGATCCATACTTTCTGAACGCCGTTGGCGTGATGCTGAAAAATTGTCATTGTGATTGCCATGTGGTGCTCCTGTGAAGAAGTCTCTTCGCCCATCGAAGATGCTTGCTTTGTAGGTGCGCGCGACACGGACAGGTATAAAAAAGCCCCTCACACGCGAAGCGAATGAGGGGGTTGGTTTGTGTTGACCGCGATCAAGAGACAACACATCAGCCTCGCACGGGAGTGCAAGGCGTATGTCGGCTCATTGCAATGTAGCTTTGGTGATCGCGGCGCTATAGGGAATCGGCATGACGTCGAAAACGCGAGAACCCTTCTTCCGATAAGCATCCTTCGCCGTCAAAGGCACCTTGTGGGCTGCGAGCAGCCGGTCGTAATCGCATGTGCCAGCCCTTGGTTTGTATTCCGCCATGACCCCGTTATCAGCCATCCAGGAGACTCCCGGTGGCATCAACACTTCGAGCGCGTCCGTAGCTTCGGCGTATGCGGCCTTCGCTGCAATGAGCGCCTTGTCCGCACGCAACCACCGATCGGCCGCAACAGTCCACGTCTGCGACGTGGGTTGCACGCCGGAATGAACACAATCCCAGAACCGCTGCAATTCATCCACCAGTCGATCAATGTACGGCTGATCGCGATTGACACGCAAAATGACCGGATCGTTGCTGCCGTCGTAGCTGACATAGTCACAAACGTCCGCCTCAGCTACGTAGAGCTGCTGCATGATTTGCGGTATGTATTTTTGCGGTACGGTGCCGTTCAGTGCGGTTGTGTGATCGCGTTCACCAGGACATTTAATTTCGAGAACCAGCTCACCCGACAGCGAGAGACCATCGAACGATGCACGGATAAACGAAAACTCGCCTGACTCCGCAATGGCCGGCGTCATGATCTCGTTGCGCATCAGCTCGTACCGTTTGCGCGCAATTGGCTCAAGCGCATGCCCTCTTGCCATGCGCGGGTTTGAGGCTTGCTCTGGCGCGAGCCCCCGCTTGCGCAGCCACAGTAATGTGGGCGTACACCACGGGCTCAAGCCCATGATGACTGGTGCCTCTGATGCGCCAATACCTGCTCTTCGCCAGGCTAACCACTGCGGTGTGCCTTGCTCCAGGTCAACCACCTTCATTGCCATATTTGTCACTCCTGAAAAATGCGTTCTCGCCCATCGAGAACTGCTATGCAGGAGGAGTGCTGCGGGACAATCGTGGGTGCTGCGCCGCACTGGGTACGGCACAAATAGGGGTCACCACAGAAAACGAGGGACCCCAATGGAGCGAGTAGCAATGAAACGGTCTATGTACTTAAGCCATGCGTTTCACGCTTGGGCAAGAAACACCCCCAATTGCAGTGCTCGCAGAGGAACTGTATATCTACACAGTGGAATGCAAAGTTTATCGTCTGTACAGCAACGGGGTGAAGCTCTCGGAGCAGGCTCGCCAGACGCAACCCAAAATTGGCCGTTTGCTGTTTGCTGCCCGCATCCGGCATCAGCAGATACGACTCACAGTCTTCACGGCACAGTTGCTGGAGCTCAAAAGCGAAGACATGGTGCTACCCCCGATCGATAGCGCCGTCATCCTGCGCATCAACGATCGGGGGCTGTTGGTCGCGGGTCAGGAGGTCGTCGCACGACGCAGCAGCAACAAGTCGAAGTGCGACTACTATCCTCAGGAATGGGTGTGTAAGCCCATTTACAGGGAGTAGCAACCATGTGTAATGTGTATGAACCCGCCACCGAAGACTACCTTCAGGCGGAATGGACTCGCTTCCATGAATCCGGCATCACCGGTGCGCCGCCTTCCTCGATGGCCTACAAACTCCGTCTCGGCCCCCGCGACACCGGACCGTTCATCACAAGCCAGGGCGTGATGCTCGGCCAGTGGGGAATGATTCGTCCGAACGCTCCCACCCGAACCGAAAAAGACCCCAAGGGCCGACCGCTGATGACCAACAACGCGCGTTCGGAAACGATGGCCACCCGTGCCACCTTCCGCGACGCTTGGAAGAACGGGCAACGTTGTTTGATCCCGGCGACGTCCTGGGACGAACCGTACTGGGGCAACAACGCGTTCAACACCTGGTGGCGCTTCCACCGTCAAGACGGCGACGCCTGGATGCTGGCCGGCCTATGGAACACCTGGACCGACAAAGCAACCGGCGAAGTCGTGCCCAGTTACACGATGATCACCATGAACTGCGACGCGCATCCGCTGCTCAAGCTCATGCACAAGCCCGAGAAAGACAAGGAGGGCACTATCTTGCCCCCTGAAAAGCAGGACAAACGCACCGTGGTGCCGATCGATGCCGCCGATTGGTCGCTATGGCTAACCGGAAACGCAGAAGACGCGCTAAGTCTGATTCAGTTACCACCCATGCGTCTGTTCAAGCACGCCGCCGTCGACCCAGCGAAGCAGGTGGATTTGCCCATCACGGCGATTGCATAGCGCGGGTGCCGATCGTCCTGAATCGGAGGGCGTCAGAACTGCGTTTCCAGTAACTTGCCGGTACGATCAAAGTAATTCCACCCAAAGCTTACCTTACCTTGGAGCGTGCTTTTTTCTGGCTCGTGCTCACAAATTCGCTTTTGAAAAGTGCGATTGTTCATCGCCATACTAATCACGAACCAATCAATTTCATCGTTCGCCAAGACTCTAAAAATCAAAGTACTGCCTGTCCGTGCAACGCTTTGAATAGTTAAACCGCCCGAGAGTTTAGGTAGGTGTTTAGCGTTTTGTTCGACGACATCAAGCTTTCAATGGTCTGTGGTTTCTTGGGGTACGGTCACTTCGACCGGAAGCCATTTGCGACCCACGCTAAGAGGCCAAATGGAAGAAGAGGAATTGCTAATATGCATAAAGTACCTAACAACGTAAATAGAGCTCCCCCAAGAAAATTGGTGAAAATTCCCGAAAATGCTGGACTCCAACCACCCGACACTGAGAGCCCGCCTGCGAGGTAGATGAAAAACGCAATAGTCGCGGCGACCGGCAATAGGCACATTAATAGAGCCTCGAACTTACCACCATTGGCATCTTTGGCTACTTCGTCTGCGAGTTTGATGCTTGCGTAGAGCGCGCCGCCTGCTGCACCCAAGCAAGGCATGAGCAAACTCTTAGCTGGTCCAGCTGGGCCAGACTCTGACCACAAAGCTAAAACGATTCCCCCAGTAATTAGGCACTGCAGCGTGACTAATACAGCCCAGACTCGGCGTGCACCGCCCATGTAGTTAACTGCCATATTGCTACGCACTTTGAGGTTAGGATCTACGGGGGCTGGCGGCGGCGCAGCACGATGTTGCGCTGGTGGAGGAGGGGAAGATGGCGGCGATGATCGTAGGCCACGATTGGCGTTTCGCCAATTTCCGTCTGCCTGTGATGGTGGAATGTCAGCGCCGTAGGCGGACCGCATTGCATCTGCGCCAGAACGCGCGTATGAGGCATAACGGTCGCTAGTGGTCGTACGTTTTGCGGCTTCTTGCTCTTGATCTGCAATCCATTCGTCATGCTCTTTACGGCGCGCAGGCTCAGAAAGCACCGCGTACGCTCGATTCAACATCACCATGATTCGCGCCGCCTGTTCGCTACCGGGGTTCAGGTCAGGGTGATATTTTTGCGCAAGTGTTTTGTACGCTGCCTTTATGACGTCTGGTGGCGCGCTGCGCGAAACCTTCAGGTTGTCGTAATGCGTTTGCATGGTATTCCGGCACCCATTTCCCAATCACCTTTCCACAATACGTGATGTCAACTTTCAATTCCAAATAACGCGGCGACTAGTCAGGATTAAGCGCCTGCAGTAGTCGTTTGCCATCCTCTTCGACCAGCTGCTTGAACGTCGCTTCACAACGATCGTCCAGGCGCGTGATGATCCGGTTGCCAGACACTCCCTCTTGATCCGGATCCACGTAGATGATGTTGCCGTTAGCGTACGAAGGCTTGCCATCGGGGGTTTTCATGCTTTCGCCGCGCACGCGCAGGGCATACGTGACAGAGCCTGACATGGCCATAATTTAACCGCAATCCTTCTTGTTTACATCAAAACGTGTGACGAAAGCGCCAGACGCATTTCTATAGGAGTAGGTCATCGTGACGTTGTTATCGTGGTAATAAAGCATTGTTGGGTCGGTGCAAAATCCAGCGACGATTTGCGGTCGTAGCGCGGTTGTAAGACGATTCCCGATCGAGCTGCCAGCCGTAATGGTGAGAAGGGTGTACGAGTGAGTCAATCTGCGATCCGGCCCAGCAGCTGACGTATCCCATCGAGTGTGTTGGTCCAGCACTTTGGGAAGCGTCTGACTGATGTTGTTCGCGATCTCATTGAGCCGCTGTTCGACAGTCTGCTTTACGGCCGTCGCCTGTGCCCAGCTCGTGGTGGTCAGAAGAAAAAATATGAGGGCGATTGCAGCGGAACGCGTAGGTGGCTTCATTCTCAATGTGTCGAATTTTTACCGAATCCAACAGTAGCTGAAAACACAAAAAATTGCCTTAGATTTCCAAAGATTTTTGTCGCGGCGTTCCCTTTTCCGCTCTCGACAGCGCTACTTCGCACTAATTTATCGGTGTACATTGTTCCTATGGTTATCAACCGTCAAAACACCACGAAGCTGTTTATTGCCATCTGCGTCAAATCAATCAAAGCTCGATTCAAAAAGTGTCGACATTGTCGATCCCGTGGCAGAGTATTTCCTGAACGATTTACCCACCGATATGGTGATTGAAGAGGTCAGCGACGAGGCCCGAGGATGGGGTGACGCGGTTGCCCTAGCGAACACGCGTAGGATTGACGTTGGAGTGGACTTTAGCTAGCTACATTTTGATTTTGCTGCTCAAGACTGAATTTATGCCGCCACAAAAAATCTACGCGGCTCGTATCGATCGTGAGTATCCAGATTACAAGCAGTGAGCTTCCGCCTTGCCACGCATTCACCCAGTATCCACTCTCCATGGAGAGCATTGGAACTGTCTCATCGGAGCATCAGGCGCGGAACTTACGACTGTTGAAGCTAACCGCGCGGAATTCCTCTCAGCCATAGTTTTGCGCGCAGGGGGTCATCGCCAAATGGCCGAACGTGCCTCGTGGAAAAACTCGCTCCATTTAACATAACAAAAATTCCCGAACAATTAGGCATAAATTTATTGTTAAAAGGAATAAAACGTGTCGCAGCATAGTTCCGTCACTTCGCCACGTCTCCAACGGTTAGATTTCCGGGAACAGTGCCCTTGCTTAAGTCTTTTTGGTTGCGTCTGCCTTCGACGCAGCACAGATTGTCGACCATATGCGCGCCGAGCTGAACTGTTGCGGTGCTGTTGAGTCCACATAAGCGAAATGCAAGCCCACACGCCGCGCAAGCCGTAAACTACCTGTGCATTGAAACTTTATGATCGCTCGAAACATGGTGCAGCGAAATATTTGCCGACTTCTGATCGCCGCGATCCTGTTCGTGCAGATGGCAGTGTCTGCCTATGCGTGCCCCAGCCTGCTCAAGTCTGGCGACACGACGGGCACCGTCCAAACTACAGACAGTATGCCCGTTGACTGCGATCAAATGGCAGGGATGCTTGACCCCGCAGCCCCCACCCTCTGTTCCGCTTATTGCCATAACCACGAACAAAGCGCGGATCACGCAGACTCGCCGATGTTGCCCCCCGCCTTTTTCGCCACGCTGTATTGGCTAGCTACCCAAACGCCAATTGAAGCTGTTTCCGACACACCCGAAGCCAGCGTTCTCCACGCTGCCCTGCCTCCGCCGCACGCGATCCTGCACTGCTGCTTTCGCATCTGATCTTCCCGACGACTTCGCGCTGACCATCTGAACGGTGGTTTTGGCGCGTTCTTCGCGCTCGCCCTTTACACGTTTTGCACGCATTGACGTGTCACGGTGCCGCGCACACGCTTAACCGCTTGTCGTCTGGATTTTTATGTTTCACCTCCTTCATCGTGTTGCGCATGGCAAGGCTGCTGCGCGCTGGTTACTACTGTCGTTTGCCGTTTCGTCGGGTATCACATTTGCCCAATCACTGCCGAGCGGATCGCTCTCGCTTGAGTCTGCGCTGAAGCTTGCGCAGACGCGCTCTTCGCTCCTGCTCGCACAAGACAGCGCCGCTACCGCGTCTCGCGAAATGGCGGTATCCGCAGGGCAGTTGCCCGACCCGACGCTCAAACTCGGCATCAATAATCTACCTGTAACCAGCTCGGATCGGTTCAGTCTGTCGCGGGACTTTATGACCATGCGCTCGATTGGCGTGATGCAGGAATTCACACGTAGTGACAAGCGCAAAGCGCGATCAGTGCGCTTTGAGAGCGAAGCGCAGGTCGCTTACGCGAGTCGAGCCGTGACCATCGCAAACCTTCAACGCGAAACGGCCATGGCCTGGCTTGAGCGCTACTACAGCGAACGCATGCGTGAAGTCCTCGTTCAACAGCGCGACGAAACCACGCTGCAAATCGAAGCGACCGATACCGCCTATCGCACCGGTAAGGGATCACAAGCGGATGTGTTTGCTGCCCGCTCCGCCGCCGCGCAAATCGAGGATCGTATCGCGCAGGCAGACCGACAGGTACTCGCGTCCAACGCCAAGCTGACGCGCTGGATTGGCGACGCCGCCGCGCAGCCGCTGGATC
Source organism: Burkholderiales bacterium (assembly GCA_025354165.1). Taxonomy (GTDB): domain Bacteria; phylum Pseudomonadota; class Gammaproteobacteria; order Burkholderiales; family Casimicrobiaceae; genus Casimicrobium. Next base: position 6,879 of record JANXNI010000091.1, read on the forward strand.
ATTTGCCCGCGATGGACAAGCCCAACGTGGAATTGACGCTGCTCGACAGCGTGGTCGCGCATCACCCGCAAATCGCCGTGCTCAAACGTCAGGAGGATGTCGCGCAGGCCGACGTAGTGATCGCGAAGACCAACAAGCACGCCGACTGGAGTGCGGAGCTGATGTTCAGTCAACGGGGTTCCGCGTTCTCGAACATGATTTCGATCAACCTGTCGGTGCCCCTTCAATGGGATCAGAAAAACCGTCAGGATCGAGAACTCGCCGCCAAGCTGGCCATGGTCGAGCAAGCCCGGGCGCAAACCGAAGAGATGATCCGAGAACACGCCGCAGAAATTCGCGGCATGGTCATCGAATGGCAAAGCAACCGCGAACGCCTGACGCGGCATGACAGTTCACTGATACCGCTGGCCAGCGAGCGCACTCGTGCGGCGCTGGCCGCGTATCGCGGCGGCGCGGGTAGCTTGACCACGGTGCTTGAGGCGCGACGCGGCGAGATTGATGCCCGTATGGAGCGCCTGCGCCTGGCGATGGACACCGCACGCCTGTGGGCGCAGCTCAACTATTTGAATCCCGAAGGCCACGGCGACGCACCCATTGCTGCCACTGTACGGAGCGCACCATGAAACTCAAGACAACACTTTCAATCATCGCAGCAATCGCCATCGCTGGTGCTGCGAGTTACGGCCTGTACATGTTCGGTATGCAACGCGGCATGGGCATGGCGGGAGGCACTGCGGACACCTCCGCCAGCGGCGCAACCGGCGCGGACAGCGGCCCGCAAAGTATCGCCCAGGGCGAAGCGGCCACCAAACGCCACATCACAGCAGGCATCAAGGCCGGTGACATCGACCCCGAAACCGGCAAAAAAATCCTGTACTACCACGACCCCATGGTGCCGGGAAACAAGTTCGACAAACCCGCCAAGTCACCCTTCATGGACATGATGCTGGTGCCGGTCTACAACGAAGGCGATTCTGATCAGAGCAAGGTCACGGTCAGCTCGCGCATTCAACAAAATCTCGGCGTGCGCACGGCCCCGGTGGTGGAAGGCATGCTCTCGCCACAGGTGTCTGCTGTCGGCAGCATCGCCTACAACGAACGCGATCAGGTGATTGTGCAGGCGCGAGCGACCGGCTACGTCGAGCGCCTGCACGTACGCGCCACGCTGGATCGCGTGGCGAAAGGTCAGGCGCTGGCAGAACTCTACGTGCCCGACTGGATTGCGGCACAAGAGGAGTTTCTCTCGGTGCGTCGCATGCAGGGCACTGATCTGGCGTCGCTCGTTGATGGCGCACGTCAGCGCATGCGACAGGTGGGCATGAGCGACGTGCAGATTCGTCTCGTGGAGACGACCGGCACGATCCAACCTCGTGTCACCTTGACGTCGCCGCAAAATGGCGTGGTGGTCGAATTGTTGGCACGCGAAGGCATGACGGTGATGTCTGGTGCGACGTTGTTTCGCATCAATGGTTTGGGCACGGTCTGGGCGAACGCCGAAGTGCCAGAGACGCAGGCCGCGTTGCTGCGTCCCGGTGCGAAGGTGTCTGCCAAGAGCCCAGCCGTGCCGGGCACGACTTTCGAGGGCAAGGTGCAGGCGATCCTGCCCGAGGTCAACGCAGCGACCCGCACGATCAAGGCCCGACTCGAACTCGCCAATCCCGGCGCGCGCCTAGTGCCGGGCATGTTTGTCACCATGCAACTAACCGACAACCGCGCAGAAAAGTCGATCCTTATCCCGACCGAAGCCGTGATCCAAACCGGCAAGCGCACTGTGGTGATGGTGGCTGAAGACAACGGCAAGTTCAGTCCGGTCGAAGTCGAAGCGGGCATCGAGAGCGACAACCAGACCGAGATCAAGCGCGGCTTGAAACTCGGCCAGCGCGTCGTCGTGTCATCGCAATTCCTGATTGACTCGGAGGCGAGTCTCAAAGGGGTCGAGGCGCGACTGAATGACGCACCGAAGCCCATCGCGGCCAACACCGCCAAACGGCATCAGGGCGAAGCCAAGGTAGAGGCGATTACCCGCGATGCCATCACGCTGTCACACGACCCAATTCCGTCGATCAAATGGCCGTCGATGACGATGGATTTCAAGCCGCCGGAGAAAGGATTGCCACGCAACGTGCAGGCAGGGGATCGCGTCACATTCGAGTTTTACGAAGCGGCAGAAGGGATACCGCAAATCACCGTGATTACGCCAATGGCTCCAGAGGCAAAGGCAGCGCCGACCGCACCCAAAGCCGGGCCGAAACCATGATTGCGGGTCTCATCCGCTGGTCAATCGTCAACCGCTTTCTGGTGCTGCTGGCCACGGTGATAGTCAGCGCCTGGGGGGTCTATTCGGTACTCAAGACACCGCTAGATGCGCTGCCCGACCTGTCCGACGTGCAGGTGATCATCCGCACCACGTTTCCCGGTCAGGCTCCGCGCATCGTCGAAAACCAGATCACCTATCCGCTCACCACGACCATGCTCTCGGTGCCCGGTGCCAAGACAGTGCGCGGCTACTCGTTCTTCGGCGACTCGTTTGTTTACGTGCTGTTTGAGGATGGCACCGACTTGTACTGGGCGCGATCCCGGGTGCTGGAATATCTCAATCAGGTGCAGTCGCGCTTGCCGCCCTCAGCCAAAGCCACGCTTGGGCCTGACGCAACCGGCGTCGGCTGGATTTATCAGTATTCACTGGTGGATCGTACGGGGACGCAAGACGCCTCGCAACTGCGCGCCTTGCAGGACTGGTTTCTCAAATACGAATTAAAGACAGTGCCCAATGTCGCGGAGGTGGCCGCAGTCGGCGGCATGGTGCGGCAGTACCAGATCGTGCTTGACCCTGACAAGCTCGCGGCCTACGGCATCTCGCACACCAAAGTGGTCAACGCGATTCAGCGCGCCAATCAGGAGGCGGGTGGCTCAGTGCTTGAACTGGGTGAGGCCGAATACATGGTGCGCGCGTCAGGCTACTTGCAATCGCTCGACGACTTTCGCAAAGTGCCTTTAACGACTAACGATGCAGGTGTCTCCGTACGCCTGGGCGACGTGGCGCGCGTGCAAGTTGGCCCGGAAATGCGCCGTGGCATTGGCGAGCTGGATGGTGAGGGCGAAGCGGCAGGCGGCGTAATTGTGATGCGCTCGGGCAAGAATGCGCTCGAAACCATAGCTGCGGTCAAAACGAAGCTGCGCGAATTGCAAGCGGGGCTGCCGAAGGGCGTTGAGATCGTACCGGTGTATGACCGCTCCGGGCTGATCGAACGGGCGGTTGAGAACCTTGGGCACAAGCTGCTCGAAGAGTTTCTGGTGGTGGCCGTGGTGTGCTTCATCTTCCTGTTTCACCTGCGCTCGGCGTTCGTCGCCATCGTTTCACTGCCGCTCGGGATTCTGGCGGCGTTCATCGTGATGCACTATCAAGGCGTCAATGCGAACATCATGTCGCTTGGCGGCATCGCCATCGCGATTGGGGCGATGGTGGATGCAGCGGTGGTGATGATCGAGAATGCGCACAAGCATCTGGAGCACTGGAACCATGCGCATCCGGGTGAAACGCTCGACGGCGAGGCGCGATGGCAGGTGATTGGCGATTCAGCGGCTGAGGTCGGCCCCGCGCTGTTCTTCTCGCTGTTGATCATCACGCTGTCGTTCGTGCCGGTGTTCACGCTGGAGGCGCAGGAAGGCCGTCTGTTTGCGCCGCTCGCCTTCACCAAAACCTACGCAATGGCAGCGGCAGCAGGGCTGTCGGTCACGCTGATTCCGGTGCTGATGGGCTACTTGATTCGCGGTCGTATCCCAGATGAAAAAAGTAATCCGCTAAACCGTTTGCTGATCGCGATTTATCGTCCGCTGCTCAACTATGTGTTGGCGTGGCCGAAGCTCACGCTGGCCTTCGCAGCGGTGATTTTGGGCTTGAGCATATGGCCGTTGCAACACATCGGCGGCGAGTTCATGCCGCGCTTGGATGAGGGCGACATTCTCTACATGCCCTCCGCACTACCAGGGCTTTCTGCGGGCAAAGCGGCCGAGTTGTTGCAGCAGACGGATCGCCTGATCAAGACGGTGCCCGAAGTGCTGAGTGTGTACGGCAAGGCGGGACGCGCCGAGACTGCGACTGACCCGGCACCGCTCGAAATGTTTGAGACGACGATTCAGTTCAAGCCGCGCGATCAATGGCGTCCCGGCATGACGCAGGACAAGCTAGTCGACGAACTGGATCGAATCGTCAAGGTGCCGGGCCTCGCCAATATCTGGGTGCCACCGATCCGTAACCGCATCGACATGCAGGCCACCGGCATAAAGAGCCCTGTCGGTGTCAAAGTGGCAGGCACCGACCTCGCGGTGATTGATCGCATCACGGGTGAAATAGAGCGCGCACTGAAAGACGTGCCCGGCGTCAGCAGTGCGCTGGCCGAGCGACTCACCGGGGGTCGCTACGTCGACGTGAACATTCGTCGTGATGATGCGGCGCGCTTCGGCATGAACATCGCCGACGTGCAGTCGGTCATCACCGCCGCCGTGGGGGGTGACAACATTGGCGAGACGGTGGAAGGCTTGCAACGCTTCCCAATCAGCGTGCGCTATCCGCGTGAAATTCGAGATTCGCTGGAGAAGATTCGCAAACTACCGATTGTCAGCGAACGTGGCGCGCGTCTGGTGCTCTCGGACGTTGCGGATATTCGCGTCACCGATGGCCCGCCGATGCTGCGTAGCGAAAACGCGCGGCTGTCGGGTTGGGTGTATGTCGACATTCGTGGGCATGACCTGCGCTCGGCCGTGCAGGACATGCAGAAGGTGGTGGCCGACAAAGTCGTGTTGCCGGCGGGCTACTCCGTTTCATGGTCGGGACAGTTTGAGTTTCTGGAGCGTGCGACCGCCAAACTCAAGGTGGTGGTGCCATTCACTTTGCTGATCATTCTGGTGCTGCTGTACCTGACCTTCAAACGCATGGATGAGGCGGTGCTGATCATGGCAACGCTGCCTTTCGCGCTGGTCGGTGGCATCTGGTTGCTCTATCTGCTCGACTACAACCTGTCGGTGGCCGGTGCCGTGGGCTTCATCGCGCTGGCCGGCGTGTCGGCCGAGTTTGGCGTGATCATGTTGCTGTATCTAAAACATGCGTGGGACGAGCGCATCGCGCAGGGCAAAACGAGTAATGATGATCTTCTCGACGCAATTCGCGAAGGGGCTGTGCTGCGGGTGCGTCCGAAGGCAATGACGGTGGCTGTCATCCTCGCGGGCTTGTTCCCGATCATGTGGGGTAGCGGCACTGGATCGGAAGTCATGCAGCGCATTGCAGCGCCGATGGTCGGCGGCATGATCACAGCGCCCCTGCTGTCAATGTTTGTGGTGCCTGCGGTTTATTTGTTAATGCGGCGGACGCGGAAGGCGCGACGCACTGCTGAAGACACGGCAACAGTGGAGGCTTCGGCATGAAGTCGCTTCAACGTAATCGCAGGGGCGTTCGCGCGATAGGTCGATCCGTCACGCGGCTAACGTTAACCGCGTTAGCGGTCATTCAAATCAGTGGCTGTGCAACCACGCCGACGGCGGGTGTCTCGTTACTACCGGAACGTCGCGGCGGCGCGATCCGAGCCTTTGACGCAAAGCGCCCTGTGGTGGCCCTTGTGCTCTCGGGGGGCTCCGCGCGCGGTTTTGCGCATATCGGTGTAATTCGCGTGCTGGAGCAAATGGGCATCGAACCCGATCTCATCGTGGGAACCAGCGCGGGCAGCATCGTGGGCGCGGGGTATGCAGCAGGTATGACAGCCAATCAACTTCAGGATGCCGCAAAGCGCTTTGATAAGTCGTTGTTCATGGACATTGCATTTTCGAATTTCGGATTGCCGTTCATCCCGAACGAGCTGGGACTGATTCGCGGCGAGCGTTTACAGCGATTCGTGGATGATCTGGTAACGCATCGCCCAATTGAGTCGTTGCCGCGTCGACTAGCGATTACCGCTACCGACCTTCAGTCCGGTAAGACCATGTTGTTCACGCACGGCAACGCTGGACTTGCGGTTCGCGCCTCATCTTCGGTTCCAGGGCTATTTACGCCGCCAAAGATTGGCGGACGACTCTACGTCGACGGTCAGGTCAGTAGTCCACTGCCGGTGGTGGCGGCTCGCACTTTGGGAGCGGACATCGTGATCGCTGTGGACGCGACGTATCCGCCCGACCACGCCGATGTAACCAACGCGCTGGGTGTGCTCTTTCAGTCATTCATGATCGCCGGGAACCAAATCAAGAATCGCGAAGTGGCCGCTGCCGACCTTGTGATTCGCCCCGAGATCAAGCGATCTGGGCAACTGGGATTCGACGATTGCGATTGGTTGATAGCGTCCGGCCAAACGGCAGCGCTGACGAAGAAGCAAGAACTATTGCAGTTACTCAAGCCCTAATGTGGGGGCGAGATTCCTAAATTGGCAACGTTCAAAGCTTGGAGCGCGTAAACCGATAGGAGATTCCTTGCCGCGACAACTTTACCGTTGACCTTCTGTTTAGATAGGCGGACACGGTGTCGAGCAATAAAAACGATAGAAACAGAAGTCTCACGGCAAGCGATTGAGTAACGACTGGCAAGCTCCACCGTTGTACGCTCCCCCGCCACGACAGTGACGTTCTCATCCACGCAAAAAATACAGGACCTCAGTCGAGTGCTCAAAGATCAACTTGGAGCACACCCATCATGCCTTGATCTTCATGTTCAAGTATGTGGCAGTGATACATCCGCTTGCCTGTTTGATCTTGGCGCACGACAAAAGAAACCGTTGTGTTGGGCGGCACGTTGACCGAATCGCGCCAAGCCGGGAAACTGTCGACTACGTCTCGCCCAGCTACCGTCCGAGAAATAACTTGAAACTGCGTGCCGTGCAGATGAAAAGGATGATCCATGGTCGAGTCATTTTGTACCTCCCAGCGCTCGACAGCGCCGACGCGGGTGATCGTATCAATTCGCGTGGGATCAAATGATTTTCCGTTGATAAGGAAGCCGCCGCTCGTCGACATCCCCATTCCACCGCTCTCGCTCAGTACGAAGCGCCGTGTCGTTGGCACCGCCCCCTGTGCCAGCAACGAATGGATAGGGCGCAAGCTCAACGGTAGCGAGACGGAGGCGGCAACGTTGTCGACGCTCGTGCGCAAGTTGCCAATCGCCACAGTTGTCTGACTAGCCGCCATTCCCATGGTGCCGCGGTTGTACGCCAGCGCCTGAATAGATCGCACAGTGGACGAGGTGTTTGGTGCGGTCAGCAATATTTCGGCACGTTCACCGGGCGCCAAGAGCAGTTCGGTGAGCAAAGGAGACGGGCCATTGGTTAGCCCACCGTCGGTACCGATTTGGCGGAACGGCAACCCGTCAATCGCGAAGCGTACGTAGCGCGCATTTGTGCCATTGAAGAGCTTCCAACGTTGCGTTTCGCCTGGCCACACATCCAGCGTTGGTTGTAACCCACCATTGACCAGCAAATACTGGCCTTCCCGACCGTTCATCGCGTCCATTGCACTGCTACCAGCGATGGAACCGTCCGACGCGAGCTTCAGATCGGACAGGAACAAAAGCCTTTCTCGTACATGTTCGGGCAATGGGTTGTCACGAGAACGAATCACCAACGCACCCGCAAGCCCCCGATAGACCTGTTCCGCAGTCACACCGTGCGCATGAGGGTGATACCAGTACGTACCGGCGCTACCGATTGGTATCGTGAATTCGTAGTCACGACCGCCCCCGGAAGGCACAGGATCCATAGGGTTGCCATCTTGCGACGGCGGAACAGGCAGTCCGTGCCAATGAATCGTCGATGGTTGCGGCAGTCGATTTTCAAATCGTATGCGTACGCTGTCGCCCTCGTAGAGTTCAATCATCGGACCCGGTACGCTGCCGTTGTAACTCCAAAATTCGGTTGCGTTGGTGCCAGCTAGCTGGATGCTGGTCGGTGATGCGATTAGCGTTGCTTCAAACCGTCGTTCGATGGCGTTGGCGTTTTTGAGCCGCGAGAGTGCACGAAGGGGCTGACCGAATGCGAGAGACGGTGCTATCGGTAGTGCACTCATTTGTTCGTCGAGCACGGCTGCTGCGCAAAATACCGCGCCCTCGCCTGTCCACCCCTGCCTCACTGCCGCGTCGTACGTGCGTGCGCTGGTGAAGTACCGATGATTGGCCATGGCGAGCGATGACTGCGCGCGAAACGCTCGATACACGGGGCGTGCAGTATCTGCTGGGCAGGTACCGTCGCTCAAACGAGGGGTTACTGAAAAATCGATGCCTTCGTAGAAAAAATTCGCTGGCTGGCTACGAGCAATCAACGCGCAGTCATCGCTCAGACCATAGAAATGCGTCGAAGCCAATGTCGGCGCTACTTCGATACGATAGCGACACACTGCGTCAGTGGAAGCACTAGGGGCTTTCGCTTGAAAGCTCATCCCGGTTCGCCGAAAGGCATCTGAAACGTCTAGAAGCACCTGTTCAGCGGAGCGCCCAGTGAGGAAATACTGATCAGACGCCGCGCGGTAATATTCAACCACTGATACGACAGGAGTCTGTGCGATTGCGCGCTGCGGCGCGGGTGCCACTGACAACGCGGCAATTGCGGCAAACGCGCATCTGTTTGCGACCCATAGTGAGTCCGACAACTGATTGTTCAACGTGAAAACCTTAATTGATTAGCTAGCCGTGAGCCAATTCGCTTGACGCGTTGGCTTGGTACAAAGTGTGTGTGCAAAAAAAAATGCGCCTTGAGCGTACTCTGTGAACCTTATGTGACACTTAAGGCGTCCGCGGCAAAAAAGGGGGGCCGCAGTTCGTGTCGATACAAGGAAATTGCCATCATCGACCGATGATCAAGTGTTCAGCAACCCGTACCTATCGTTCGCCAAAACTCGCAACCATGTGCTTGCATAACGTGTTATCAGGCCGAATCAAATGGGCGCGGCAACATCACCTTCCTGTGGATCGCATCACTTCAAAGTCCTTCGCTACCCAAACCCTCAAACGCCGACCGCCAACTGTTATTCCTTTAGTCATCGCCTCACCCAGCAAGCCTGCTATCGACGCGGACTAACGCGTGACAGCGTCAGCGTTATGAGCGACAAGCTCGAGCCCTTGTTTGTCCACATCCAGCAATAGTCCTCTTTGCTTTGCGCAACCAAGACTCCCTGCAGCTCAGACACGCTATCCTGCTTTTCAGGGAAGGCTACTTCTTTCCCCTGATGAAAGTGGACGTTGACATTCAGCGGGGCGGACGCCTTGAATTGCCACGTAACGGCGCTCCCCTTCGCCAGATTTTCACAAATTTCCAGAAACTTTCCGGGCGCGATGGACTGTGTGTGATCGAACTTGCCCTCGGTATTCCATTTCATATCGATGAGCTCAGCGCGTGAAGTCGCATTGAGCGCCAGCACATTCAATCCGACGACAGTCGCCATTCTCGTGATCGCGTGTAATTGCAGCATCACTTGGTTCCTCTTAAACGCAGAGCATTGGTGATCACAGAAGCAGAACTTAAGCTCATTGCCAGCGCTGCGATCATGGGTGACAGTAGCCACCCGGTTAACGGGAACAGTACGCCAGCCGCAAGTGGTACGCCGAGCGCGTTGTAAACAAACGCGAAGCCCAGATTCTGTTTCATGTTGGTAATCGTGTCCTGCGACAATTTGCGTGCAACTGAAATGCCGCGCAAATCTCCTTTGACCAGCGTAACCTGGGCGCTGTTCATAGCAACATCTGTTCCTGTGCCCATGGCAATACCAATGTCTGCCTTCGCCAACGCGGGTGCGTCATTGATACCGTCACCTGCCATTGCAACCACTCGGCCCGCTTGCTGAAAGCGCTCGACCAGCGCAAGTTTGTCAGCGGGTTTGACTTCTCCGTACACCTCGTCGATCCCTAACTTCGCGGCGACCGCCTTGGCAGTGGTCAACCCATCCCCAGTTGCCATCACCACGCGAATTCCGCTAGCGCGCAGCGTGGCGAGCGCCTCCGGCGTGCTGGCTTTGACCGGGTCAGACACCGCAATGAGCCCTGCGAGCCTTTGCTTCACGGCCAGATACATCACGCTCGCCCCTTGTTGTCTCAGTGCCTCGGCCTGCACGGTGACACTCTCCACAATCACGCCCAGGTCTTCCATCAGTGCGGTGTTGCCCAAGGCCATCGGTTGCTGATCGATCACGCCGCGCACGCCGATGCCTGTGCTCGACTCAAACGTGTCGACACGGCTCAAACTGAGCCCTTGCGTGCGCGCTGCGCGCACGATGGCCTCGGCGAGTGGATGCTCGCTGCCCTGATCAAGGCTTGCTGCAAGGCGCAGTATTTCGGACTCGGTATAACCGGCAAACGCTATCGCGCGGTCAAACTGCGGCTTACCCTCCGTCAGCGTTCCCGTTTTGTCGACGATCAGCGTATCCACCTTGCGGAAGTTCTCGATAGCCGCTGCGTCGCGAAACAGCACGCCTTGCGTCGCTGCGCGACCGGTGGCCACCATGATCGACATCGGCGTCGCGAGGCCTAACGCGCATGGGCAGGCAATGATCAGCACCGACACCGCTGCAATCAAACCGTAAACCCAGCTGGGCTCAGGGCCAAACCAGCCCCAAACAAAGAACGTGACGATTGCGATGGCAACGACTGTGACGACAAAGTACGACGCCACTGAATCCGCCATGCGTTGCATCGGTGCGCGCGAGCGCTGCGCCAGCGCCACCATCTGTACGATTTGTGCGAGCATGGTTTGCGCGCCAACCTTCTGCGATTCGATGATCAACGCACCGGAGCCGTTCATCGTTGCGCCGATGACGCTGTCGCCTATGCGTTTGGTGACAGGTATCGGCTCACCGGTCAGCATGGACTCATCTACCGGACTTTCTCCGTCGACGACCACGCCGTCCACAGGCAACTTTTCTCCGGGGCGAACGCGCAGCTTGTCGCCGACGTGAACGTGATTGAGCGGGATGTCTTCTTCGGTTCCGTCGCTGTTGATGCGTCGCGCGGTTTTCGGTGCGAGACCTAACAGCGATTTGATGGCGGCTGAGGTTTGTGAGCGTGCCTTCAGCTCAAGGATTTGTCCCAGCAAAGTGAGCGAAATGATCACCGCAGCCGCCTCGAAGTACACCGCAACGCGGCCCATTGACTGAAAAGCAGCGGGGAACACATTTGGCGCGACGGTCGCGACCACGCTGTAGACGAACGCCGCACCAGTGCCGATGGAGATCAGCGTCCACATATTGGGGCTGCGGTTGATGATGGACTGCGCGCCGCGTTCAAAGAACGGCCAACCCGCCCACAACACGACCGGTACCGTCAGAACGAGCTCAATCCAGCTTTGCGTTGCCATGGCAAACCATCCCAGTTGATGGCCGAACATGGCAAGCACAGTGACGATCACGGTCAGCGGTAGCGTCCACCGGAATCGTCGTGTGAAATCCACCAGCTCCGGGTTGTCGTCCTCGTCAAGGCTTGGCATTTCGGGTTCCAGCGCCATGCCGCACTTCGGGCAGGTGCCGGGATGATCCTGACGTATCTCGGGATGCATGGGGCAGGTGTACATCGCCGCAATTGAAGCTGCTGGTGACGCGGCGGCGCTCACCCCAGGAGCCGTCGGCTTCGGTGTCAAATATTTGGCCGGATCAGCCGCGAATTTGGTCTTGCAACCTGCGCTGCAAAAGTAATACATCTTCGCTGCATGTTCGTACTGATGCGCAGACTGTTCGGTCACGGTCATACCGCACACGGGATCCTTTAACGCTGCGCTTGCGGGCACTACCGTTGCTGGCGCATGACCGCCGCCACAACACGAGCTTGCGTTTGTGTCGCCTTTGACGGCGGTGGGTTCAGGTGAAGCATGATTCATGACAGCCTCTCGGGCGTGAACATTGCGGACAATCGGAAGGACACACGAAGCGTAAACTCTGTACTCGACCCCAGAGTCAAGCTTTTTTTATGAAAACTGTTGCAACGGCTTCAAATGCGGGGACTCTCACTATAGGCCACCTCGCCCGTGCGGCGAACGTGGGTGTCGAGACGATTCGCTACTACCAGGAACGTGGACTGTTACCAGTGCCTGTCGCGCAAGGTGCTTATCGGCGCTATTCCGCTCATTTGGTCGGTCGCATTCGCTTCATCAAACGAGGGCAGGAACTGGGGCTAACACTGGCCGAAATCACCGAACTGTTACGACTGGAAGATGGCGCTGATCGCCCGTCGATTCGACGCATTGCCAATGCACGACTCGTCCAGATTGACCACAAAATCGCCGACCTTGAACGCATGCGAAGTGTGTTGAGTCTTCTGGTGGAACAGTGCGAGCACACCAAGAAAAGCCTTCCATGTCCAATCATCGCGACCCTAGCTAACGTCCAAACCGCTGAAGCCTAGTTTCAGCGTCGCGTTCGAGGCTTCTTGGGTGTGTAATGACGACGCTCGTGACGTAGCTTTCGGTTGCGGAACGCAAGCCAGCCGATACCGCCAATGATTGCGACGAACATGACGGCCATCAGCGGTGCGACGCGGGCTAACAGCTCCGGCGGCGCATCCATAATCGCTTTGAATTCGTGCGGCATGACTGGCCGGAACGGTTAAATCCGTACCGCAGAGCGCGCCAGCTCAGCGCCAATCTTGCGTGCTAGCTGCCATCCTGACGTCGCGGTGATCGCGGCAACGCCGAGCGCGAAAACGCAGGGGCCGCTGGCGTCGAGTACGCGCGCTGCGAAAGCACCCGTTACCATCACAACCCCAAACGCTATGAAGCCCGCAAACTCCTTTCCGCGACGTGACGTAGTGATCATGTTGGCTTCGGTAACGCCAACCGTTAACACGCAAAAACCGAGTATGCCTAACATCGAAGGCGTACCGATGCCGTTGCCGCCCCAGAAACCTGCGTGCATTGCTGTTACCCATGCCACTAGAGCAAGCGCAACCAATAGCGACGCGCTCCCCACGACCCAACAATGAATCGCACTGCGCAACAGATCCACCGCCTCACGGTGTTCGACATGCATGCGTGCAATATAGACCGTGAGCATGGCCGAACTTGCGAGCAAGATGCAATCGCGTGTGGCGATGCCGAGTAGGAGTGCTACCAGCACTCCTACCCATGGCAATTGGTTTGACCAGCGACCGGTCAGCATCGTGCGCTACTTTGCTGGCTGGATATCGGTGACCACGTACGCAGAGCCATCCTTGATAACTTTGAATTTAATCTTGTCACCCGCCTTTGCCTTGTCGAGCAGTGCGGCGTCCTTCACCTGAAACACCATCGTCATACCGGGCATATCCAGATTTTTAATGTCTTCGTGCTTGAGGGTGATTTTCTTGGCGTCTTTGTCGACCTTGCGTACTTCGGCGTTGGTCATATCGGCCTCATCGGCGAACACTGTTGCGGCGAAACTGGCGGTCATCGCGATAGCGGTCGTGGCTAAAAGTGTTTTGAACAGATTCATGGTGATGCTTTCAATCGAGAAATTACGTTGTGGGAGTTAGAGTGACGAAACGCGTCCGAATGGGTTTGGACGACTTTGAGTGATCGTTGTGCGCCGGATGGTTAGTGTTTATGTGAATGACCGTCACCTTTGGTGACCTTGATGGTCCCCACCATGCCAGCCTGGTAGTGACCGGCGATCAGGCAAGCAAAGTCGAAGTCACCGGCCTTGTTGAAGTTCCAGATGATTTCGCCGGTTTTGCCCACGGGCACGTGAGCCATGTAGGGCTCATCGTGTTCCATATTGGGAAACTTAACCATCAAGGCCGCGTGCTCTTCCAGTTCTTTCTTCGTGCCGATCACGAACTCGTGCAGTTGCTTGCCCTCGTTCTTAACGACAATTTTGATGGTTTCACCTTGCTTGACTTCGATCTTGTCCGGTGTGAAACGCATGGCGTCAGACATCGTTAGGGTGACGGTTCCCTTAACGGCTTTCGCGTCGCCTGCGATGCCCCATTCCTTTTGTTCCTTTTTTACAATGCCGGACTTCTTGGCGTGGTCTTCGTCGCCGTGCGCTTGAACCAGCGTTGCAGCAGTCAGTGCAAACAGTGCTGCACCGAGGATTTTGGCCATTTTTTTCATGATTCTTCTTTCATTTCTTTGTGTGAGTAGATGTTGTTTGGAGCGGTTCAGTGGCCCATGCTTTTGTGGTCAATGGGTTTGCGAACCTGCACCTCGATGTTTTTGGCGGGCATGCGCTCGGCCGGCATAGCGCCGCGTCCAGCGCTGTTTGCTTCGGCCTTGAAGCGCGCCGGGTCAGGCAGCGTGCCTGTCCACTCGTAGGCCACTTCACCGGGCGGATGCTTGTACCAACCGGGATCGGAGTAATCACCCGGTTTTTGCTCTTTGCGCACTTTGACCATGCTGAACATGCCGCCCATGCCCACTGATCCGAACGGGCCGGTGCCGGTCATCATCTGCGCGGTGTTGTCTGGCAGTGGCATTTGCATTTCGGTCATGTCGTGCATGCCGCGCTCCGCCATCGCCATGTAGTCGGGAATCAAATTGGTGATTTTCTTGGCGACACTGCGATGGTCAACGCCGATCATCGTGGGCACCTCATGGCCCATCGCGTTCATGGTGTGGTGGCTCTTGTGACAGTGGAACGCCCAATCGCCCGGCTCATCCGCCAAGAAATCAAGTTGCCGCATTTGTCCGACCGCCACGTCCGTCGTCACTTCGGGCCATCGTGTTGACTTTGGCGTCGGCCCACCGTCGGTACCTGTGATGAAGAACTCATGCCCGTGCAGATGGATTGGGTGATTGGTCATGGTGAGATTGCCGATGCGAATACGCACCTTATCGCCCTGCCGCACGTTCAACGTGTCGATGCCGGGGAACACGCGGCTGTTCCATGTCCACAGGTTGAAGTCCACCATCGTCATGATCTTTGGCGTGTAGGCACCGGGATCAATGTCGTACGAATTGAGCAGAAACACAAAGTCGCGATCCACCGGATCGATCAGCGGATGCTTGTCTTTCGGATGCGTAATCCAGAAACCCATCATGCCCATCGCCATCTGCACCATCTCGTCCGCATGCGGGTGATACATGAACGTGCCGGGACGACGCGCAACGAACTCATAGACGAAGGTTTTTCCGGGCGCAATGCCTGGTTGCGTCAAGCCCGTGACGCCGTCCATGCCGTTGGGCAGGCGCTGGCCGTGCCAATGCACGCTGGTGACTTCACCGAGTTTATTGGTCACAAAGATACGTACTCGATCTCCTTCGACGACTTCAATCGTTGGCCCCGGACTTTGCCCGTTGTAGCCCCACAAATGCGCCTTGAACCCTTCGCACATTTCACGCACGACGGGTTCGGCGACCAGGTGAAACTCCTTTACTCCCTGATTCATGCGCCACGGCAATGTCCAGCCGTTGAGCGTGACCACGGGGTTATACGGTCGCCCGGTGCTTGGGACTAGCGGTGGCATGGTGTCCGCCTTCATTTGCATGACTGGCTCTGGCAGTGCTGCCATCGCAACGCGGCTGACGGAGGCGGCGGCCACTGCACCGCCGGCAATGCCTGCTGAACGTAAAAAATCTCTTCTGGAACTCATAAAACAATCCTTGAGTACGTGGGTTCGCAATAGGTAGGGGTGAGGGCACTCGTTGGCGAGGGGCTAGTGCATTGCATCGCCGCCTCCTGTTGGCGCGGGACCAGCACCCATGCTTTGCATCATCATGGGTTTGCCCAAAATGGACGATTGCAACGCAGCGTCGGCCAGCCAGAATTGCTGTTGCGCATTGATAGCAGCAATCACGCTGGCGATCTGGTCGCGCGAGTCGGCCAGCAGCTCGAACACGCCGATCAACATGCCGTTGTAGCGGAGCACGTTTTCGTCGGCGATGAGCTTGCGCAGCGGTACGATTTCGTCGCGATAGTGCTTTGCGATGTCATAGGTAGTGCGATAGGCCGAATAGCTTTCACGCAGATTGGACCCGGCGGCACGTACCGTGCCTTCAAGGCGATTGGTGGCGGCGAGCATCTGCGCATTTATCGCATCGCGCTTCAAGTCACCCCAGTCAAATATGGGCAGCGTCAAGGCCACTTCGAAACCGCGCGCCTGAGTGCGTTGCCCGTCGGCACGATCTTTCGACGTGTTGCGAATCACGCTCAGTTCGATGTCGGTGAAGCTTGTCAGTACGTTCAATCCCTGCGCTGCCGCTGTCGCATTGACGGCAGCCTGAGCGGTCTTGATGTCCAGTCTGCTCCTCGATGCTGCGGCGCTTACTTCGTCCGGTGCGCGAGGAGCCGTCGGAATGTCTGGTAGGCGTCCCGGCAATGTCAGTTGTTGCGCTTGACTGTCAGTCAAACCCAGCAACCGTACCAATGTCTCTCGACTCGCTGTAGCTGCGTGCGAGGCGTTAGCCCATTGCGCTGAAGCATCGGCATAAAACGCCTGCTGCCGCGCTCGTTGCAGTTTGTTGAAGTTACCTATGGCCAACATACGTCGCGCAAGCTCGGCGCTGGCTTCGGCTGAATCGCTGACTTGTTTCGCGTAGGCCAACGATTGCTGGGCGCTCACGGCGGCGACCCATGCCTGACGAACTTGTGTCACTTTGTCGACAACGTCAGCGGTAAGTTGCAGTTGCCCTTGCTCAAGCCTGCTTTGCGCGATACGGTTGCGCCTAGGCAAGGTGAGTACGTCAAGTAATCCAACCCCCAGCATGCGGCCCACATCGATGGTGCCGGGGGATCGAATCCAGTCGAGTGTCAGTAATGGATTCGGCAACCGGCCCGACTGTGCCGCGCTTGCGCCGTCGGCCCAGCTTTGCGCGAGCAGCGCTTGCATCGCCGGGCTATTGATCAGCGCCAAGTGAACTGCGTCATCGGCACTCAGTGGTTTGGCGAGGATGAGTGTGGCTGTGGCTTGTAGGTCAACGCGTTCTCGGTCAGTCTGAGCGAGGGCGAGTTTGCCGCCCGTGAGGTTGCCGACATCCTGATTGACTCGCGCAATCGACTGCTTGACGTCGACGGTGGCGCATCCCGCCAAAATCAGTGTGCCCGTTGCGATAAGTGCCAGCACCATCCGCGTCGGACGTACCCGGAATGCCGATGCAGCAGGCGTCTGTTTCGAGTTACTCGTCATGGTTTAGCTCCATGGCCAGCGTGGGGATTTGGAGTGGGTGGGGCACTTGGTTTGGCAGGGGTAGTCGGTACGGATGATTCCGTGACCTCGGGCGCTTGCGCTTCCTTGAGATAGGTGCGCCAACCACCAATCCGTGTGACTGTATCGTTGGCCTCGCGCCATGAACCCAGCTTCTGGTCAGTCATGGGCTTGTAGCGCGACAGTACCGAATCAAATCGCAGCGGCACGGGTGCACCAAGGGCGACGGGCGGCGCGCTAGGCGTTGTTGCACTCGCGGAGAGCGTCTCGGGTGCGACGGACATGGCGTGATCATGTTGGGCGTACGCAACGCCAGCAAAGACCATCGTTGCGCCGATGCTGAATGCGACAGGGGCGCGCATACGACGCGCGCACCCATCACGGGGAGAAAAATAAAACATAAGAAATCTCGGATGCACGATCTGCCCGAAGTTCGGAGGCAGTCAGGTTTATCGAAGAGCACGCTGCAAACTGCGCAACGTGGACGAGCGGCTATCCCGGCTGTGAGGCAATCACAACCGGAACGGTGTGGCTAGGCTCGTGGGGGTCGTTCTAGACCGTTCGCGACATTGCGTACGCGAGAAACTGCGGATTCAGGAAACGACGCTGATTCGGCTGCGGGAATGTCCGCAACAACGGTTGCATCGCTGAGCACAGCGCTGCACAGATGACACCCCGCACAGGCTGCACATTTGCTGCGAGTATCGTCTTGGGTAGAGCCATCACCTGTGTCGTTGTTGTGCGCTGCAGTGGACTGATGTTCGCCATGTCCGGTCGCGGCATCGTGGTGAGCCAATGAAACGCCGCGCTGCGTGTGCGTTGTTGACGTAACAGTAGCCGCCAAGGCCGCAAGTGCCTTGACCCGATGGCATTCGCCAAACGACGCAACAGCCATTGCCTGCATGCTGATCGTCAGACTCAGAAGCAACAATAGAGCACGACGAAATTGGCGAGAAATGTTCATTACAGTTATGTCGAAAGTGTAGCTGAGATCAAATTGGGATTGCTAAGTTCCCGCCAAAACAAAACAACAGATTGATCGTTGTAGCTGCCGCGAACGCCCCAGTCTGGCCGTCGATAGCGATGCGTGAGCGGCTGATTGATGTTGCACTCGTTCGCATGTGCAGGTATCTACAGCTTTACGATGAGTCCATTATTTTGTAGCTGCGGGGAGCCGATTATTTTGGAAAGTCGACTTTGTCAATTTGAGCTTCTCGCTCCATAGAAAATGGCGGCTAACGCAAGAAGCTGCTGCGCCCTTTCTTGGATACTGCACGAGCGAATCAGCCATCGTGCGCATGACGGGCATCCGATTCTTACTTGATCGTAAATCGCAGCGTGCTGGCCAACTTGCCTTCGGGTGTAATCACAACGACCGCCTTGGTGCCCGTAGCAACATTGAACTTGCCTTTGGCCTCAAGTTTCGAATCTCCGACGGGTGTGAGATCAGCCTCCACTTTTTCTGTACCGCTGAGCAGGGTGATCTTGCCTTTCGCGCCCTTGGCAGACATGGGCTTGCCATGGTCGCTCAGATAGACCGTGATGAGATCCGGTTTGGCCAGCAGTTCCGCGTCGAACGCTTTGCCTTCCGACACGATGCCGCCGAACTTGGGTTTGTGATCGTCTCCGTGCCCACCCGCTGCAAATACGGCTGGTGCGGCAACTAGGCCGAGCGCTAGCGTGACTGCGAGAGCGATAAAGGGGGACTTCTGTTTCATGGTGTTTCCTTTCGAATTAAAGAAATTTGAGCGTGTTGTTTGTTAGTTAAGGATAAGGACGCGCGGTGGGGTTGCGCACTTAGGTCGCGCGCATCGCTGCGCCCCTCTGTTCGGTCGCAACCGCCGGAGGTCGAGGATCAATGAAGTTGCAGCCATCCTCCGTGTGTTCGCACGGTTTGATTTCAAGCTGCAACGTCGTATGAAAGACCTTGAATTGATCGGCGAGCTTGACTTTGATCGCATCAATGATTGCGGCGGGAATAGCTGTTGCGTCATGCACAACGTGCGCTGTCAGGCTGTTTTTGCCGCTGGTCAACGCCCAGATATGCAGGTCATGCACGCTGACGACGCCGGGTGTGCTAACGATTGCTTGGCCGACCGCCGCCGCATCGACGCCGTCCGGCACGCCTTCCAGCAGTATGTTCATGCTTTCCTTAAGTAGCTGCCAGGTGCGTGGCAATACCCACAAGCCAATGCCGACCGCAACGAGCGCGTCAACCCACGTCCAGCCACTAAATTTGATGATCAGCGCGGCCACAATGACGCCGATAGACCCCAGCATGTCGCTCCAGACTTCGAGGTACGCCCCCTTCATGTTCAGGCTGCTGTCCTTGCCGCCAGACAGAATGCGCATGCTGATGAGATTGACGACTAGGCCGATGGCTGCAACCACCATCATCCCGGTGGACTCCACCGCGACTGGATTGCGGAAGCGTTGATACGCCTCGTAGAGGATGTAAATTGCCACGCCAAATAGCAGCAGCGCGTTGAACGCCGCCGCCAGAATCTCGAAGCGGTGATAGCCGTAGGTGCGCTTCGCGTCGGCGGGCCGACGAGCGATACGTACCGCTGCCAACGCCACGGCGAGTGCCGCAGCATCGGTGAACATATGTGCTGCATCGGCCAACAGCGCAAGACTGTTGAGCAGCACACCGGCAACCACTTCCGCCAGCAAAAAGCTGAAGGTCAGCGCAAGCGCCCACCACAGCGAGCGCTCGGTTTGATTAACCGGAATGGCGTGGGCGTGCTCGTTGCTCATGGTTTAACCGCATTCACTTCGGTGGTAGCAATGGGATGTGGCGGATCAGCACTGACGTCCAGCGTTGATTCATCCGGTTTATGAGCCAATCGATACAACAACGGCAGCACAAGCAGCGTGAGCAGTGTTGACGACAGGATGCCGCCAATGACGACCGTCGCCAAAGGGCGTTGAACTTCTGCGCCTGTGCCGGTAGCAATCGCCATCGGGATGAAGCCGAGCGACGCAACCAACGCGGTCATGAGCACGGGCCTCAGCCGCGTCAGCGCACCCTCGTTGATCGCCTCATCGAGACCCATGCCGTCCTCACGCAAACTGCGGATGTACGAAATCATCACCAGTCCATTGAGTACCGCCACCCCGCACAGTGCGATGAAACCAATCGCGGCGGAAATCGAAAGCGGAATGTCGCGTAACCACAGCGCAAGGATGCCACCCGTGAGTGCAAACGGAATGCCGGTGAACACCAGCAATCCATCTTTCACGTTGCCAAACATCGCGAAGAGCAGGACGAACACGAGCAGTAACGCCACCGGCACTACGATTTCTAGACGCTTTTTTGCCGATTGCAATTGTTCGAAAGTGCCGCCCCAGGTCGTCCAGTATCCAGTGGGCACTTTCACCTGCTGATCCAATGCTGCCTGTGCCTCCGCGACGAACGAGCCGATGTCGCGATCACGCACATTCGCAGTCACCACTACGCGGCGTTTGCCATTCTCACGGCTGATCTGGTTCGGGCCGGGCGCGATGTCGAACTTCGACACATCGCCCAGCAGCACATAGCCCACGCGCGCGCCTTCGGTCATCGGCAACCGAATCGGGATTTGCTTGATCGATTCCAGATTGGTACGTAGGGTTTCAGGGAGGCGCACGATCACGTCGAAACGACGATCTCCCTGAAACAAAAGTCCCGCCTCACGACCACCCACGGCGATCGATAGCGCGTCTTGTACCTCGTTGACGTTGAGCCCGAGTCGCGCAATCTTCGCCCGGTCAATACCCACGGTGAGCATCGGCAGCCCGGTGGTCTGTTCAACCTTGACGTCCTTGGCCCCCGCAATGCCACCAATCACTTTGGATATTTGCTCCGCAGTCTGGTTCATGATGTCCATGTCATCACCAAACACCTTGACGGCCACATCGCTGCGAACGCCAGAGATGAGTTCGTTGAAGCGCATTTGAATCGGCTGCGTGAACTCGTAGTTGTTACCGGGCAGTTTTTCCACGGCCGCTTGAATCGCGGCGACCAAATCGGCCTTGCTACGTTTTGGATCAGGCCACTCCGAGATCGGCTTAAGCATCACAAAGTTGTCAGCAACGTTCGGTGGCATAGGATCCGTCGCGACTTCCGCGGTACCAATCTTCGCAAAAATTCTGTCGACCTCGGGAAACGCTTTCACCGTTCTCTCAAGCTCGGCCTGCATCTCGACGGCTTGCGTCAGGCTGGTGCCAGGGATGCGCAGCGCATGCAGCGCAATATCACCCTCGTTCAGACTCGGGATGAATTCGCTGCCCATGCGCGTTGCCATGACGCCGCTGAGAACAACGGAAACGACGGCCACCGCTAGGACTATCGGCTTGTTCAATAGCGCCCAGTTCAGCAATGGGCGATAGCCGTTTTTGGCCCACACCATCAGACGATTTTCTTTCTCACGTACTTTGTCGCCAATCAGTAGCGCGACCGCCGCAGGGATAAACGTGACCGACAGAATCATCGCGCCGATCAGCGCCGCCACGACCGTAAACGCCATTGGGTGAAACATGCGCCCCTCAACACCCGTGAGCGTGAAGATCGGCAGATACACCACCATGATGATCAACTGACCGTAGATCAGCGGGCGCCGGGATTCTTTCGCCGCGACGAACACTTCATGAAAGCGCTCAGCAAGCGTCAATTTGCGCCCGAAGTGCGCTTGCGAATGGGCGAGCCGCCGCACGCAGTTCTCGACTATCACCACAGCACCATCGATGATGATGCCGAAGTCGAGCGCGCCCAGACTCATGAGATTGGCGCTGACCTTGTTGTTCACCATGCCGGTAAACGTGAACAGCATCGACAACGGAATCACCATGGCCGTGATGATCGCCGCGCGAATGTTGCCGAGGAACAGAAACAGAATCACGATGACGAGCAAAGCGCCTTCGAGCAGATTTTTCTTGACCGTGGCAATGGCCTTGTCGATCAAAATCGTGCGGTCGTAAACCGTTTGTGCAATCACGCCTTTGGGCAATGATTTGTTGATTTCCCGCATCTTTTTGTCGACAGCTTGCGACACCGTGCGACTGTTCTCGCCCAGCAACATGAACACCGTGCCGAGCACGACTTCTCGTCCGTTCTCGGTGGCAGCACCCGTGCGTAGCTCCTTGCCGATCATCACATCGGCAACGTCCTTGATCTTGATTGGTACGCCATGCGGCGCGCTGATCACAATGTTGCCGATATCTTCCAGGCTTGCAACCTGACCGGGCGCGCGGATCAGGTATTGCTCGCCGCGTCGCTCGATGTAGCCCGCCCCCATATTGCCGTTGTTGCGCTCAAGCGCTTGAACCAGATCAGAGAGCGCCAACCCCTGCGCCATCAGGCGATCAGGAAACGGGGCGACCTGAAACTCTTTGGCGAAGCCGCCGATGGTGTTGATTTCGGTCACGCCGGGCACGTTGCGAAGCTGCGGTTTGATGATCCAGTCCTGAATCTCGCGCAGATCAGTGGGCGTGTATGGCTGGCCATCGGGCTTCAACGCGCCTTCTTTCGCCTCCACCGTCCACATGTAGATTTCGCCGAGGCCGGTGGCAATCGGCCCGAGCGCTGGCACGACTCCAGGCGGCAACTTTTCTTTCGCCTCCTGAATACGCTCGTTGATCAACTGTCGCGCAAAGAAGATGTCGGTGCCGTCTTCAAAAATAACGGTGACCTGAGACAAGCCGTAACGCGAGAGGGAACGTGTTTCCGCGAGTTTGGGCAGGCCCGCCATCGCGGTTTCAATTGGATAAGTGATTCGCTGCTCGGATTCGAGCGGCGAATAGCCCGGTGCGGACGTGTTGACTTGCACCTGTACGTTGGTGATGTCGGGCACGGCATCAATCGGCAAGCGCTGGTAGTTGTAAACACCGAGTGCTGCCATGCCGAGCACGGCGAGCAGCACCAGCCAGCGCTGCTCAATGGAAAAGCGGATCAGTTTCTCAAACATAAAGCTACCCTCGCTTAGTGGTCATGGCTGGCACTGGCTTTGCCAATGTCTGCCTTGATCACATAGCTGTTGCGAGCTGCGTATTTCTCGCCAACTTCCAGGCCCTGCGTGATCTCCACCATCTTGCCGTCGCTGCGTCCCGTGACCACAGGGCGGGCTTCGAAGTTGTCGCCGTAACGACCGAACACGACGGGCGCATCGCGCAAGGTTTGTAGAGCGTCTGCTGAAATAGCCATCGGCACCGTGACTTCATCCGCCACCAGTTCAACGTTGACTGGCAGTCCCGGATGCCAGACGCCCTTCGGATTGGGCAGCACGATGCGTGCAGGCGCGGTGCGCGTCTGGTTTCCGATCAGCGCGCCGACGTACGAGACTGTTCCCGCCGCACTCGCTTCGAATGCTGTGGATTTGACGGTGGCTTTCTGGCCGGTCTTGATCGTGTTTAAGTCTTTGGCATAAATGTTGAGGTCAACCCACACGGTCGACAAATCCGCCACGGCAAAAATGTTGGCATCGTCTTTGACCACCCCGCCGACCGAGATTTTTTTGGTGGTGATTACGCCGTCAATTGGTGAGCGAATTTCGTAGCTGGTCAAGCTCCCTGCGCTGGAGGTCAATGCGCCGAGGGACGCGAGCTTCTGCCGTGCCAACTGTTCCGCAATTTCTGTTTCCTGCAACACCTGCTGTGCCTGCAAATAGTCCTGCTGCGCAGAAATTTTTTCTTCCCAGAGTTTCTTTTCTCGATCAAAGGTTCCCCGCGCCATGGCGAGGCGTTTGCCCGCTGCTTGCAGCTCGCTGCGTTGGTCTGCGAGCGTTTGGCTGGAGACCACGGCCAACACCTGACCGCGACGAACACGGTCACCCACGTTGACCGATACCGATTCCACCAAACCGGTAAGACGCGGTACGACCTGCACCGAGCGATCCTGATTCAGACCAATCTCGCCCGTTAGCTGCAACATCGATTTGATGCTCGCCGGCCCAACAGCGGCCACTTCCACGCCACTGCTCTTCATTTGCGCATCAGTCAGCATGACGCGCGCTTCAATCTGCTCGTAGTCAAAGATGTACGGCTTGCCGTCGTATTGCGACAGGATTTGCACCGTGAATGAATGCGGTTCGTCGACTGTGCCTTTGGCTTTGAGGTAGTCCCGCTCTGGCGCAAAAACAAACTCTTGCGGCTTACGTCCCAGCCGCTCAATGGTCGCTGTCACTTTGCTCAAGTTCGGCGCGATCGGCTTGCCATCTTTGTAGGTATAGATACGAAACTCGGGCTCTACACCGGTATCAAAAATCGTCATCTCAAGTCCATACCCGGCCTCTACGAAGAGCTTGCCGCCGTTGGGGCCTTTGGTCGCCGCGCCTTCCTTGGCTTCGGCGTCGCTATGGCCCGCGTGGTCTTTATGCTCACCCGCTTTGGCCTCGGTGTGCGCCGCGTTGCCGTGACCATGGCCGTCGTCTTTCGGTTTCTCGGTTCGCAGCAGATACGCGCCTGCGGCGACCCCGAGCGCGAGTATCACCAGAACCGCGATCAACTGCTTCTTGCCGTTACTCATCAGTGATTGTTTAAATTGCGTTGCCATCATCCATTCCTATTGCTTTTGCTCGATGGACGGATCGCCAAGCAAGCGTTCGATTTCGCTGGCGGCGCGATGCGTTTCCGCTAAGGCCCGCAGATATTGCGTTCTCGCCTGAATCAGCGTGCGCTGCGCATCCAGCGTTTCCAGAAAGCTGAATTTGCCGGCGTCAAAGCCCTTGCCCGCGGCCTCATAGGCGCTTTGCGCGCCGGGCAGCACCTCGTTACGCAAGGCATCCACTTCCGTGCGCGCGGTCAACAGACGTTCGCGCGCTTGCAGGACTTCGCTATGCAGACGAAGGCGGTTGGCGGTGATCTCGTCACGCGCCTTGTCCTCGCGCCGCAGCGCCTCCAGCAGATTGCCCTGATTGCCATCAAAGAACGGCAACGGCAACGACACGCCCAACAGGATTTGATTCGTTGATTCTGGTGCGCGCTTCACACCGAGACTGATCGTGGGATCAGGCGTACGCTTAGTCTGCTCCACGCGGGTCAGCGCTACGCGGCGTTGTAGTTCAACTTCGGTACGGCGCAGACTCGGCGACTGCAATATGCGTCGATCAAGTACCACGGCGGATGGCACTTCCGGTAGATCAACGACCGCGCCATCCACTCGCTCAAAGCGCGGCGTCGCGTTGCCCCAAAGCGCAGAGAGCTTCTGCCGTGCAATACGCAAA
The DNA here is from genome assembly GCA_025354165.1 of Burkholderiales bacterium. Taxonomy (GTDB): domain Bacteria; phylum Pseudomonadota; class Gammaproteobacteria; order Burkholderiales; family Casimicrobiaceae; genus Casimicrobium. The sequence continues at coordinate 32,142 of JANXNI010000091.1, forward strand.
TCACCCTGCGCCTGTGACAGTTCGACTTTCACCTGAGCCTCGGCCACGTGGGCTTTGGTCTCTTCGACCGGCGAGATTTTTCCGGCAATCACGCGCTTGCTGGTGACTTCGGTGACGCGTTGGGTGAGAGAGAGCGTTTGTTGGGCCAGACGAATGCGTTCTTGCGCAGAAAGTACATCGAAAAACGCGCCAATCACCGCCGCACGCGCTTCACCTTGTCGCTGTGTCATCTCGGCGGCGGCCAGCTCACGACCGCGCTGCGATGCGTCAATACGAGCCTGCCGTTTGCCACCCATCTCAATGGGCAGGTTGATCTGCAAGGCGCTGCTGCGAGTCGCGCTGCGCGTATCCTCCTGCACGAAGGAAAGCTCAGGATTGGGGCGCGCCTGTCCTTGAATTAACGCGCCTTCGGTCGCCGCGTATTCGCGTCGTGCGAGGGCGATGTCCGGATTGTTCGCAAGCGCGAGCTGGATCGCTGCCGCTAGCGTTAGCGTTGCCGCAGGCTCTGTCGTCGGCGCGTAGACGGGCGTGTTGCTGGACCCAAAATCGGGCAACACGGACTGAGCCGCGGTTGCCACTGAAATTATTGAAAAGGCCGCAATAGTAAGCGGCAATAACACCGAATGAAACGCAGGATTGCGCATCGAATTCTCCTGATTGTTGAAACAAAAAAGGACGAATTCGGCGAGGCGTTAGCTACACGAAAATCTTAGAGATAGATGAGCAGTCGAACTCGCCGAATCAGGCGAGCTGCAACCATTTAGGACGTTCGGGCCGTTGTGCCGTGACGCGGTTTTGATGGTCAGCGCTAGGCCGTGAGAGTGCGTCGGGTGCTGACGTTATGGCAAGTGCTTCTATGCCCGATCCAAACAGTGCGAGCGCGTGGAAGAAATGGCACGTGCCGCATTCGCCATGGCAACGCGGCGACGCATCAGTGTTGTCGTCGGCATCAACCGCAGCAGCCTTCGCATCCGCGCCAACCACGTGCGAACGCTCGGAATGCCCATTACCCGCGTGCTCGAACGCGTCCACCGCGCCTGCCAGTGCGAACTGGAGCGGCAAGACGCAAAGCAACAAGAAAATTACAAACCGACGCATGGGTGCTTAGTGTATCGATTGCCCGGAAGGTTCCGATGACCGCAACAGCCGCAACCCATTGAACACCACCAGCAGGCTCGCGCCCATGTCAGCAAATACCGCCATCCACATCGTCGCATTGCCGAACAACGCGAGCCCCATGAATATCACTTTGATGCCGAGTGCGAGCGTGATGTTTTGCCAGAGAATGTTGTGCGTCCTCTTCGACAAACGAATGGTTTCCGGGATACGACGTAGGTCGTCATTCATCACGGCAATGTCAGCCGCTTCCATCGCTGTGTCGGTACCAGCCCCGCCCATGGCGAAGCCGATGTCGGCTTGCGCGAGTGCGGGGGCGTCGTTGATGCCGTCACCCGTCATCGCAGTTGCGCCGTATTGCCGCTGCATGTCGTGAATGGCTTTGAGCTTGTCTTCGGGCAACAAATTGCCTCGGGCATCTTTGATCCCGGCAAGACCTGCGACCGTGCTCGCGGTGGTGGCATTGTCGCCAGTCAACATGACCGGCGTGATACCCAAGGCAATCAATTCGGCCACCGCCTGTTGTGACGAGGGCTTGATCGTGTCGGCCACCGCGAACAGTGCGATCACTGCTTTATCGGTCGCGAGCAACGTCACCGTGCGGCCCTGATTTTCGTGTTCCTGTAGCTTGGCTTCAATTGCAGGACTACAAATGCCGCGCTCTTCGATCAAACGGTGATTGCCGAGCCAATGCTGTGTGCCATCAATGATGCCGCTGACGCCACGACCGGCAATCGCCGTAAACGCTTCGACGGCTTGCGGCGTAGCCTCCAAGCCTGCTGCAACTGCCTTGGACACCGGATGATCCGATTGCGCCGCGAGGCTATGCGCCAGCGTTGCTGTGGCTACACGCGAGTGGCTCTCTGCCAACATCTCAAACGCAACGAGCTTGGGTTTTCCTTCGGTGATGGTGCCGGTTTTATCGAGCGCGATGGCCTTGAGGTTGCGCGCTTCTTCGAGATAGGTGCCGCCCTTAATCAGAATACCGCGTCTAGCTGCTGCCGCCAACGCGCTCACGACAGTCACGGGCGTGGAGATCACCAACGCACACGGGCAAGCGATGACCAGCAATACGAGCGCTTTATAGGCAGCGAGCGTCCATGTCCAGCCGAGCAGCCAAGGCGTAAGCACCGCTACCGCCAGTGCAAGCGCAAAAACGGCTGGCGTGTAAATAGCAGCGAAGCGATCCACAAAACGCTGCGTTGGCGCGCGCGTGCCCTGCGCTTGCTCAACGGCGTGGATGATGCGAGCCAAAGTGCTGTTACTCGCCAAGGCGGTGATCTTGATCTCAAGCGTTGCCGTTTCGTTGATCGTGCCTGCAAACACCGTGTCACCCGGTTGCTTGTCGACCGGGATGCTCTCGCCGGTCACAGGGGCCTGATTGATCGCGCTGTTGCCGCTGACGATCACACCGTCTAGCGGGATCCGCTCGCCTGGCTTCACTCGCACGACCGCATCGAGCGGCACCGCGCTCGACAGCATGCGCGCATAACTTCCGTCCCCCTGCTTTACGTCTGATTCTTCCGGCGCCAGCGCCATGAGGCTTTTAATGGCATTGCGCGCACGATCCACGGAGCGCGCTTCGATCAGTTCGGCTATCGCGTACAAAGCCATGACCATCGCAGCTTCCGGCCATTGGCCAATGAGGAAGGCACCCGTGACGGCGACCGTCATCAGGGCGTTGATGTTCAATCTTCCGTGACGAAGCGCGCCAAAGCCTTTGCTGTACGTGGACAGTCCGGCCAATCCAATGGCAACGGCGGCGAGCGCCATGCCGGCAATTTTCCACTGCATGGCATTGGGCGCGAAAAACGACAGCGCTTCTGCCGCGACGGCAAAGGCGAGTGCTGCGACGTAGCGCGCCACTTCTGACCAGCCACTTCCCGATTCACTACCGTGATCATGGTCGTGATGATCGTGTCCCTCATGCGACTCGTCGCCAGGCGCGCTCGCAGTATCGGAGCGGCGAGTGTTGTCGGCAACCGGCTGCGGCGAGAAGCCAGCCCTGCGAATCGCCTCAAGCGCGGGTTGCAAGGCGACCGCGTCCGCATCAATCGCAAGTGTTCGCGCACCGAGCTGAAACGACAATGATCGAATGCCTGCAATCGGCTCCAGCGCGCGACGAATTTCACCTTCTTCGGATGCGCAGTCCATCGTAGAAATTCGCCAAAGCGTGCTTTTCGGCGAAGCAACGACTGGCAACGGATTCGTCAACGCGACGTGCGAAGGCGCGTCACAGCACGCGGAACTTGTGCATGTTGACTGGGTTGCAGGAATCTTTTCAGAGGACATAGATAGGCCGATTTGGCGACAGAATAGCCATATTAGAAACCCTGTAGCCGCTACAGAGTCAAGCGTAAAATCGGGTAATTGTTAAAACAGTAGTCGCTTACAAGGCTAACGATGCGTATTGGCGAACTTGCAGGATCTACCGGCGTAGATGTCGAAACCGTCCGGTATTACGAGAAGTCAGGGTTATTGCCACCTCCCGCGCGTGAGGCCAATGGCTACCGGACCTATGGCAAAACGCACCTTGAACGGTTGGCGTTCATCCGTCACTGTCGGGCGCTCGATATGCCGCTGGCGGACGTCACGCGTTTGCTGAATTTTGTGGATCGTCCCGCGTCGGATTGTGGCGACATCAACGTGCTCGTGGACCAGCAAATCGGTCGCGTCAAGGCCCGTCTGAAGAGTATGCGCGCATTGGAGAAACAACTCACGGCGTTGCGTCGTCAGTGTAGCGAGCCTCACTCAACCAAGGAATGCGGCATCCTGCACGAATTGGTTTCGGCAGCGCACGGCGAGGCTTGTGCCTGCCACGCGGAGCATTAAGTCATGCGCAGTTATCGAACTGGACAAGTCGGTGTTGCAAGCGCGCTGCTTGCGGCGGCGCTGTTTGGAGCCAGCACACCCCTGGCCAAGCTGCTGCTCACCAAAATCGAACCCTGGCTGCTGGCAGCGCTGTTGTATCTGGGCTCTGGCCTCGGACTCTACGTTGCGCGAATCGTGATGCGTTCTAAGACGCCGATGCTTAGCCGCGCCGACTGGCGTTGGATGCTGCTCGCGGTGCTGCTGGGCGGTATCGTCGCACCCGTACTACTCGTGTTCGGCTTGCAGGGGATGACCGGGTCTGGCGCATCGCTACTGCTCAACGCCGAAGCGGTTTTGACGGCTGTGATTGCGTGGATTGTGTTCAAAGAGAACGTGGATCGGCGTGTCGCATTCGGATTGGTCTGCATCGTCGCCGGGAGCGTTGTGCTCGGTTGGGGTGAAACAGGCGGTGGCAACTGGCTGTCGGCGTTGGCTATAGTGGGAGCTTGCCTCGGCTGGGGGCTCGACAACAATTTCACGCGCAAAGTGGCGCTGAATGACGCGTCGTTCATCGCCATGGTCAAGGGGCTGGTGGCGGGCACGACCAATCTTGTGATCGCGTTGGCGCTGGGAGCGGCTTTCCCGCCTGCTTCTGCGGTTGGCTGGGCAGCGCTGCTGGGGTTTGCGTGCTACGGCGTTAGTCTGGTGCTTTTCATCATCGGGCTGCGTCATCTGGGTACTTCGCGCGCAGGCGCGTACTTTGCCGTAGCTCCGTTTCTTGGGGCGACGCTGTCGGTGCTGTTACTGGGTGAGCCGATTACTGCGTCACTGATCGCGGCTGGCGCCCTAATGGCGGTTGGTGTTTGGCTGCACTTGTCCGAGCAGCATGGGCACCTGCATGAGCACGAAGCGTTGTCACACACGCACAGCCACTCGCATGGCGCAGGGGACGATCACCACGATCACACGCACAGTGAACCGCTGACGCAGGGCGTGAGACATTCGCATGCACACTATCATCGACCACAGACGCACTCCCATCCGCACGTGCCGGACGCTCATCATGCGCACACGCACTGAGTTTCGGCACCACGACCCGTGACCGGTAAAGACCATGGCTGACTCTGTGAGTATTGCGTTCTTCGACGAGCAGTTTCGCGAGCAATCGAAGGGCGTCGCGCTAACCCTGAACTCGTTCGAGGAACTAGCACTGCCCTACCTCAAGGGCGAAGTGCTTGATTTCGGCTGCGGCATGGGAAACCTGTCGTTCGCGGCTGCGCGCCAGGGCTGCAAGGTGACGGCATTGGACGCAAGTCCCGCTGCGATTGAGCACATCCGCTCACGTGCCTCAGCTACGGGGCTGCCTGTGTCGCCTTCGCTCGCTGATCTGCGTGACTATCCGCTAGCGGACCACTATGACGCCGTCGTTTCCATTGGCTTACTGATGTTCTTCAACTGCGCAAGGGCTATGGAAATTCTCGGTGACTTGAAAGCGCATGTGCGTCCGGGCGGCATCGCGGCGGTCAACGTCCTGGTGGAAGGTACGACCTATATGGGCATGTTCAACCCGGCGGATCATTGCCTGTTCGCGTCAATGGCATTGCGAGATGAATTCGAGAACTGGACGATTGAGCGGATAGAGTTCAGTGAGTTCGCCGCGCCCGGCGACACGGTGAAGCGCTTTTGTACGGTTATCGCGCGCAAGGATTAGCGCTACTAAGCACACGCAACGCGCTCGTCATCCGCAAGTTGAGTCGGGACATGTTGACCGATCGCAAGGTGAAGTCGGATGAGTTGGGTGCAGAAGCTTACGTGCGACTTTTAACGAATCGACGCAAAGTGTCATCGTTCTTGTAGAGGGAAGCAACGATCCACGGCCCGCTGCAGAGCGTGTAAAGCGATTGCAATACATCACGCGACAATAAGTACGATATGGCAGGGTTAAGGCGTCTGGCGGTCCAGGCGTAGCCCGCTGCAACTTCTCCAGGTTCTGTCGGGAACGTTGAGTCGTTGAACAGGTCGGCCGCCAAGCGCATCGCGTCGTCGGCTGGGTTCCACGGCATCCAGTATTGATCAAATTCCGCGTACAGTTCGTGTTTTGGACGCGCCACGCCATCCCATTGGTCTGTGACGATAAAGTTGCGCAGCTCATACAACGCGTCAATTGCATCGTGATCGTTCAAGCCGGTTTTTTCCAATAGATCTTCTCGTGAAATTTGTGGATTGACGCTTTCGGCGCTGGTCGTCGTTTCCACGAAAAGCCTTGCAATCAGATTGGCGGCGAGTGAATAGCCAGTCGATTGATTGCGCTTGACCAAGGCTGCGTGTGGAGACGGCCCAAGTTGCGGTTTCCTTGTGATCCCGTGGATATCGTTGATCAAAGCGCTCACGTCGAAATCCGGGCCGAATACTTCGGGCGATACCAGTCCAGACAGCGTGGGTGGCAGATCTGCGGCACTGAGTTCATAGCGCAGCACGATCATTTTTGCGCGTCCCGCTGCTTTGCGACTCAGCCCACTGTCCAGCTCGATATTGACCCAGGGCTTCGTTTTCGAGCGAGGGGTCAACAGCGCGACAAAGTGCGTGCAATTGCCAACGCCCTCGTCTATTTTTTGTCGCAAACTGTCGCCCGACGTTAAGTCCCATACCGCGAACCACGTGTCAATGCCTTTGGCCATCAATTGCTTCGCGATGGCCGTCGCGGCTGCGGCATCTTCCCCGCCGTAACTTAAAAACACTTTTGGGGTTGCCATCACTGCTTGCTCGCTATTGTCGGAGGTTGAGTCGGATTCCAGGTTGAGACGTTCCTTCACGAGCGCGAGCAGCTTGGGGGAGCCTTCAACCGTGCATTGAATGTCATTGAGCGCGTTGGCGTGAACGACGATGGTCGGAAATTCACCGGTGTCGGGATCGCGGATGGCACCGATTCTGTCGCGAACATTGTCAGCGGCTTGTTGCATGAGCGACTGCATGATCGTATCGGTGAAGGTCTTCGGATCGAAGGGTTTGCCGTTGAATTCCAATCGGATCATCGTCGCTGCTCGCTAGATAAGGTTGATGCGTTGCCGCAATCGTCTCGCTGACTGAACCAATCCATTCTGTTGAAGGGTGTCGATAAATTCCTCCGGCGTGCGCGGCGGGTTGCGCAGTCGGGCGCGCATGCGCTTGATGGCAGCAAGCGCCTCATACTCACGCAGCTCCAGCTGGTTCATGACGAAATCGTCAGGGTGCTGGGCTTCCAGACTGTAGGTTGCCAGGATTGCAGCTGGAAAGTCCTTGAGATTGACCGTCACAATCGCATCGGCATGGCCCGCGATGGCGGCGGCGAGCACGTGGCGATCATCTGGATCTGGCAGCGACAATCCCGCGATCAACGGCTCGTAGTGGGTCACCATGCAATCGGGAATCGCTGCAATCATGCGTTCCTGAGTAGTTTGCAACTGCTTCAGGTTAAGGTCTGGTCGGTTGGCCAGCAGATTGCGCGTCCACTCGTGTTCAATGTCCGGCGTCCAGCGCGCATGGAAGAGCCCGGCACTGGCCAGACTGAGTAGCAGGTCTCGCAACGGTGCCGGGTAGAGCACACAGGCGTCCAGTACGGCCGTATACGTCGCCGAACCGGCCATCAGTAACCTAAGCCTAACTGTTGCGCTTGGTCGGTCAGATCCTGCAACGCCTGATCGCTTGCTGCTTGTGATGCGCGCTGGTACTTCACAAGATCAGTGAACGTGACGCGGCGATGTCTCCCCACCTTGCGATGCGGGATCTTGCCCGCTTCGATTTCCTTGATCACGAACGGTCGCGACACGTTTAGGAACGCTGCGGCCTCTTGGGTCGTCAGCTCGTGCTTCTGCGGCACCAAGGTGACAAGCTTTTGTTCTGCCATAGCACCCAGCATTTCGGCGAAGAAACGAAGTACCTTGGGTGGCAATTCGAGTGTCGGTGACGAATCGGTCCCGCCGTCGCTATCAATCAACGCGATGCGGTGTGCACGCGAATGATCGAGTGATGCCATGATGCAGCGCTGCGCTACCTTGGCCAGTTCGGCTTCCTCGGTGGATAAGACGTTATCCAAAAGATCAGTGTTCATAGTGTGCTCCCATTAGGCTGCATTATTCGCATTATTCGCAACAAACGCAATAAGTGAATAGCCTTATTGACAAACCCTGTCAGCGTAGGTTCCGATTTATTTGGCAAATAGTCTATGGTTCTACTGATACGAATAAGCGTCCCGACGCGACGCTCTCTCCAGCGCGATTTCTACGGCGGGATTGATGATCACATTCCGGCACCGAAGGCCAGATGCAAAAAAACCGCCTTCGGGCGGCTTTTTCGATGTCGCGGTTACTGCTGCTGATTCATGTCATAGCCCGTCTCGCCGAATCGGTCATCAACTCGCAACATCACGTAATGATGCGTCGGAGTGGTGGCGACGACCGTGGCGATCAGTGTGCTGAAGAACGGGTAGCCGAAGTGCTCTATTTTTATTAGTTCCATGAAGGATCCTTGTTTTGTGAAGCAGCGGAATTGCTGCTTGCATCTTATTTATGCGTTTGCCGATTCTGGCCACCAGCAGGCCGCGATTTGACTTTTTCGCAAAACAGATGTGAAATTCGCTTGGGCAAGTGCGTCTAGCGCGAATGCTCACAGTTGAAGCCACCCTCTACGGTGGCTTTTTCGTTTCTAGCCCGCTTTGCGCGGGCTTTTTCATATGCAAAGGTTCCATGCGCAAAGAACGCATCGAGCTCCTGGCATCGGTGATCGCCCTGATCGCTGCTGCTTTGGAGCTCGTCAGCAAGTTTCTTTAATCGCACGCGCCAGCAGACCCCGCTTCCGTTCACGGTAGCCGAGTTCGGCTGACTTCGATGCTGAAGTCAGTCTGAGACGAGTTCGTCTATGTAATACTGATAAAAAATATTATCATTAGTGAATGGCTGTGAAATCAGGATCAATCGCGTTGCCGGTGTTGCTGGGATCCGACGGCGGTAGGGCGCTGACTGCGCCGGAGTTTCATCGCCTCGCTGACGTGCCTCCGGAGTCGTCCTGGTTTGCCAATCTGGACAGTGAGCAGACGCGCCGCGCTTATCAAAATGATCTACGCGCGTTCATGACGTTTGCTGGCATTAGTGCATCCGGGGAGTTTCGCCTGGTGACGCGTGCACATGTGTTGGCGTGGCGTGCGGAGCTGGAGCGCCAGGCGTTGTCGGGGGCGTCGATTCGCCGGAAGCTCGCGGCATTGTCTTCGTTATTCGAATACCTGTGTGAGGTGAACTCGGTGGCCATCAACCCGGTGAAAGGCGTCAAGCGACCGAAGGTGGATACGACCGAGGGGAAGACCCCAGCCATCGGGGATCATCAGGCGCGGGCACTGCTTGATGCGCCAGATGCGGAAACGCTCAAGGGCAAGCGGGATCGGGCGATTTTGTCGGTGTTTCTATTTCATGGCTTGCGCCGCGATGAGTTGTGCAAGCTCACCGTGGGCGACGTGGTGGAGCGACGCGGTGTCAATCATTTGAAGGTGCAGGGCAAGGGCGGCAAACTGCGCTATGTACCGTTGCATCCGCAGACCGCGGGTTGTCTGAATGCCTATTTGCAGGCGTCGGGCCACGCGGCACAACGCGATTCACCGTTGTTTCGGCCGATGATCAATAACCGCGTGGGACACACTGAGACGGCGCTGACGGTGGATGGGGTGTACGCCATCGTCACTGGTTATGGTCAACAGGTGGGTATCGCCGCGGAGCGCTTTGCGCCGCATGCGCTACGGGCTACGGCGGCGACCAATGCCCTTGACCATCAGGCCGATATCGCCAAGGTGCAGGCGTGGCTGGGGCATGCCAGTATCGCGACTACGCGTATCTATGATCGGCGCACGACGCGGCCGGAGGATTCGCCGACGTTTAAGGTGAGCTATTGAAGGGATGCGAAACCGTCAGGCGTAAACCACAGGGCAAGGAAGGCCAAGATTGAAAGGAAACTCGATGTCAATGCCGCAACCGTACAGCGCGTTTTAAGACTGTCATGCCAAAAATAAGAAAAAGCCCCCGAATACGCGAGGCGTAAAAGGGGCCTAGGGGTATGAGGTTATTTCATCTGCGACAGGAGCTCACGTAGTTTCGAAGTTGTTGCCCGTCGCGCTTCGTCACTGGCAACCCCGTTCAACGTGCTCGTGAGGTCATCCAAGATGCATTGGGCAGCGCGGTCGAACTGACTCGCGACAAGCGCAGCTTCCAGTTCGTCACCCAAGCGTGCGGCCTGCTGCGATGATCTCGCGACGGATACATGTCTTCCGTGGAATTCACCGCAACCGCCAAACGCACCAAGATGCGGTCTACTGCAATGCCACGACCCTTCTGTTTGAACGGCTTTGATGCCGTGTCCATCGTCGAAGTGCAGCGCCAATGCAAATAGCGTTTCGACACTGGCGTCGCCGTCAAACGAGTTGTCCTCGATCAACCGGTCAATCTCTGGATTCTTGTCGACGCCAAAATGTCTTGCGAGTACGCGGAAGTAGTTCTCCACGTTCCGTTCAGCGTTTCCCGGCGGTGTGAGGCCGAGGCTTGACGCCAGCACCTGCAGGTTATCCAACACTTCATCCCATGAACAGTTGCTGTTCTCAGCGATATTTGCGATGTACACAGTCCCGTCACCGGGATAGTTTTCATCCAGTTCGAACGGGCCAAATAGTGCCTTGATGACCGGAGTCACCTTGTCCAGTGTGATCGTGCCAGTCATGTCGTAGTAGTTGTCTGCCATTATTTTCTCCCAAAAAATTGCGTTCTCGCCCATCGAGAAACACTATGCGCGGGGAGTGCGACAGACACGGCTGGGTGCCTGGGGAGGCAGTCCAACAACCGTGTATTACTACTTCATGTGTATCGCAAAAAGTGTAAAACTAAGCGGTGTGTACCGCAGGGCGCGTGGTGATTGGCGGACTGCCTTTCTTGGTGAGCGATGACAACAACCGTGTTTGAGATGTTGCAGGTGGCAGTGAACATTGCGAGGGATTTGCAGGTTGCAAACGCGTTGGATCTGCGCGCGTTGCTGATCAAGCGTTATCCGGGCGATGACGCGGCTATCGATCAAGCGCTGGATCTGTGGCGCGGGTATGTGCGCCGGCACGGTTGTTAACGAATGCCCGTTAGGTCGACTGCATCTTGCAACCGCCATAAAAAATGGAAAACCCCCAAAACGCGAGGCGTTGAGGGGGTTGGTGGTTGAGAGACAACCGCTCAGTTGAGCGGTTTATCGGCAGCGCAAATTGCTACTGAGACGCCCATATTTGCAAACGCATTCTCGATGGTGTCTGACCACTCGATGCTGCATCCATGGGCATTTGGGCATATTTCTTTAATAAATGCCTCATACGTCCCAGATTGAACGGTTGCATCGGTCCCGATAATTGCAATTAAATCTGATGTCGCACCGGTATTTTTTCCTTTTAATGCTTCGACTGCATCGTGGCTTGCAGGTTCGATAACGCCAAAAACCGGAATTTTGAACTTTGCCTTCAG
>JANXNI010000019.1 GCA_025354165.1 Burkholderiales bacterium
GCATAAATCACTTTGCCGCTGGCGGCTGCATTGATTGCGGTGCCGGTTTCGGCAGCGAAGTCCACGCCTTCGTGGAAGGTTTGATGGCCGTTGAACGGGTCAATCCTGTAACCGAAGTTCGAGGTGTAATTAACGTTTTCAACCGGCGGTAGCGTCGGCAGGAACTTGCGCTGCGCGCTGCCCTCAACCAAGAGCGCTTCAAGCACGGAGAGTTGGTCGGCTTTCACGTCGACGTTTTTGTTCAATTCGCCCAGCTGTTTGGCGAAATCGTCAATCGAGAGGGGCGCGCCAGCCGTTGCTGCGCCGCCGCGGCCGCTGTTGGCGGTGGCGCTGGGCAGCTCGGCGGGCTTCAGGCCAGCAACCTTGGCGAGCTTCTCGCCGAGCCCGTCCAGCCGCAGCATGTGCGCTTGCACTTCACCGAGTTTGACGGCCAGATTGTTGATGTTGTCCTGAATCTGCTGCTGACGCTCTTTAGCTTCGGCATGTTGATCAGCTAGCAAAACGCTGCGGATCAGCGGATGATTACTGGTAGCGGCGTATTTAAGCGACAAGTAATTGGCGAGTGTGGCGGTCAGACCCAGCGCGAGTAGCGCGACAAACGTCAGGCCAATGACCTGCGGCAGGCCGACGTTTAACGACTTCTTGGTTCTAAAGTCGCTCGAAACAACGATAATTTGCAAGTGAGATTCCTCAATAATCCTGGCGCTGGCAAAGCACTCTATCCGCGTCCCAAAGCGCTGACCCAATTTCTGGATCGTCTGCCCGCTTTGAGCGCTGCGTTACTACATGCCCGCGAAGGCTCACGTCAATTCGATGTGCTGATTGAGGCCGTGCCCGAGCGTCTGAAGCGCTTTGTCGTGGCTATGTCCGCCTCAGGTTCAACGCTGAGTATTACCGTCGCATCCGCCGAGGCCGCACACTTGACGCGCCTCTTGAGCACCGAAATGCTCACAAATTTAGACCGTAAGGGACTGAAATTTAACGAAATTTCGTTGAAGACGCAATCAAACAGTGCATCGGCCACTCGGCTCAGAGAGCTACCGAAAGCCGAATCTCAGCGAGAACTGAAGTCCACCGCAGATCGCATCAAGAGTGAGCGCATGCAAACTAGCCTGAAACGATTGGCGAAAACAGTGGCTAAACGGTAGGTACGCTGGCTGTTTTTGGCTGCTTCGAGTTGAGCTTGACAATCAACTTTATCGTAAAACTGTTGTCTTACTTGGACTGGCTGCATTATTTGAACACAGTCGATTTATGATCAAGTTCGCATCTAGCCCGCACCAAATAATGCTTTCAGCAAAAAGTTACTGACATCAAATTCATTGTCTGCGACGATTATCAAGCGTTGATCGCGAGCGTCCAATCCTCAATTTTCAGCCCCCGTACATGCGCAAACGCCTGATCATTCGTCACCAGCATTGCGTCCATTCCTCGCGCCTGCGCGGCGATCAACAAATCAAGCGGTGCCAGCGTTTTACCTCGGCTCTCCAAGTCGGCTCGGACCGCCCCGTAGCTCTCGGTGCTCGACCACGGCAGCACATCAACGCGTCGCAAAAACTCCTGCACCACGGCGTGCAGCCGCGTCGCATGGGGCCGCTTGGCCAAACCAAAAAGCAGCTCGCCCTCGGTGATTGCCGAAATGCAAAGCGACGCCATGGGCACCTGCGTCACCCGCCTCGCTACCAGCGGATGCGACTTGATCAAATGGCTCACCGTATTGGTGTCGAGCAAGTATCGCGTCACTCGCGATGCCCCTCGAATGGGTCGCGGCTTTGTGCGCTTAACTGCCCATCAGCGCGTTCCTGCTGGCCCAAAAAATCAGCCGGAATATCGGCCAACTCAGTTGCCGACTTAGCCGCTGCAAAAAAGCCTTCCCACGTCCACGGCTTGCGCGACAGAATCACATCGCCAGTCTCAGGGTCTTGCCGGATGAACACCTCTTTGGCATCAAAACGATACGCCAGAGGCAGGCGCACTGCCTGACTGCGACCGTTCGTGAAAAGCTTGGCGGTTTGTGACATAGTTGCCTCCGAGAACGCGGTATATATCATAGTATATGCCGCCGACATTCTCAGACACAACATTTGGAAACCTTAAGTTTGAATCGACATGATCCACCCCGGCTACTACGTGCGTTTGAAATCAAGTGAGTCGGCAGCGACCCATGGAACTCAAACGCGACCCGACTTGTGCAATTCCGACGCTACCTGTGAACGATCAGACTCGTAGCCGTAAGCTCAACGAAACTTGCGTGCATGAATGCCCCGTCGATCCTCGACAGATTTCCCAGCATCAGCGCACAAAAAGCAGGGTTCGGCAAATTACCGGTAGAAATTTGCAACAACTTTGCTGGCGTTCCGAAGAGCAGATGCGACGTCACGAAGTCAGCATCTTTTGTCACGACAATTCGGCCCTCCGCGTCGGCAAGACGACAAAGGTATTAATCTTTCGTGCGCTTGCCTTCAGGCAGCCACAGCGTATGGACAACCTCGTGGCCGTTCGCTGACAAAAGCGTCGCCAGCTTTCGAGGAAGCTGCGCGTCAACGAGGAACTTCACGCAGCCAGTAACTCCATGCGATTGGTTTGAGCAAGCCTCGCCGCGTAGGCCAATGCAGCATAAATATCGTCACTTTCGAGGTCTGGATAATCCTCCAGAATCTCCGCGATCGACATACCTCCCGCTAACCATTCGAGCACAGTTTGTACGAGGTAGCGAAGGCCGTGTATGCAGGGCTTACCATGGCAAATATTGGGGTCAGCAGTGATGCGGTTCATGGTGATTTGCGCGTGAGAATGACAAGCGAACTTTACGGTGAATCGTTGGCAAGTGGTCAGGTTCCGAATTATGCGCCAGTCGTTTCGAGGCTACGGAACGGATGCTTTGTGAGGGGCGATTTATACGCGCCTTGTGCTTGCGCTAGGCCTTTAGATGACCCAAGGAATGAGCAACTTGCTCCTCTTGGAGTACCTCACATACTCGTCGCCGAGTTCGGCCGACTTAAAGTTGCGCTCCTCCATCAACGCTGTTCGGAAATAGACGAAACCCATGACTACCGCAACGATTAGCGGCCACACGCTCTGCGCCACGAGCGAAGCCCCGAGCCAACCAAACCAATAGCTAACGTAAAGCGGGTGCCGCCAGCAAGGAAATCCCTCGGCTTCCGCGCCGCGCCATGGCAAAGTCACTGGACTATTAACCTGACCCCTTCGAGCTTTGCTTGGCCCCATCGAGCTTTGCTACCCGCGATTGTGGGACTGTATGCGGTTGGTAGAAAGGGCGACGACTCGATACGAAAAAAATGCTCCGCATGGGCGGCACCGGGAAGCTGAGAGTCGGCTCTCTCCGCGACCCTCAACGCGTCAATCGGTGTCTAACTCCCGAACAAAGAAGCTGCCGATCTGCCGCATGTATGCCTCATCTTCTATAAGGCCAAGCGACATGATGCAAACATCGCCGAACTCCGCGCTTTGCTTCCAGCCAACGAAAGCGCGGTAACCGAGACTCTCAAACAAGGGGAACAATGGTCGGTTGCAGTCGATGAAGTTGTGAGTGATTCCATCTCGCAGCCCCTGATCAAACGCGGCTTTGGCAAGCCTTACGGCTACTCGACTACCGCGTCGGCCAGGCAATACCATGAACTTAGTGGTGATTGAAGCTGAATGTGGAAACGACGCATGCCGCTTGAGCTCATACTGGGTTGTATAAGGCTCCAGATCCGTTTCCCGCGCGTACGTCGACATAATTGTCCCGATGACCGCATCGTCATCACCTACTGCCACAAACAGTCGAGCTTTTCGCATTAAGGGATCGTCTAATTCCTTCGCACTATGGTCTGCCTTGTGACGGAGCACGCCTCGGACTTCACAATACACGTGATACCAGAAGCACCGAACGTTTCTGTGGGTTTGCTGGTCAGTCGCGAGTCGGACGGTAACACTTGGCATATCTGTCTCCACGACCATTCAAGTTGAAGTCGGGCCGAGATGGTAGTGCAACATTCTTTCTGTAAATTATTTTTAATGGGAAGGCGAGCGAAGCGAGCCACTCCCCGGAATTGCGGCACGCAATTTCATTGGCGCAGCAGCCTCCCGAAGCAACGCCCGATACAGAAAGAATTCAGCCATGA
>JANXNI010000050.1 GCA_025354165.1 Burkholderiales bacterium
CGTTATTGGCGTTAACGCGGAAGTGATATGTCGTGTTGCAGGTCAGGCCAGACAACAGGGCTGACACTGGCGCGCTAACTGATCCGCTTGAGAGCGGGCTCTGCGTGGCCATGAGTGGGCTGCCCGCGCCGCCGTAGGCGATGGTCGTGCCATAGTCAAACGTCACGACTGTTGCCGAGCCGTTTGCGCTTACCGTGCCATTGACAGTGGCGGTGACAGCAGCGATCGTTGACGCAGCAGTCGTCGTGGCAGCCGGAGGTGACAACGGCACGCTCAGGACGTTGGAGAACTCGGAGGTGTTGTTGGTGTTGCACGCGGACAGAATAATGCCCAGATTGCCGATGAAGCATTTGAGGCCCGCTTTCCAGTCACCCGATACGCCCGGTTGATCTGTGAGCGGCGTGATATCAGTCGCGCTCATAACCACATAACCGCCACCGCTGCTGGCTGCGAGCGCTGCGCTGCAGCGTCCTGCCGAGCAGGAAGCACTATTGCTCGGTAAACCGCTCACATCGGTCGTGACAAGTTGCTCGCCGAGGAACGTCATGCCCGTGGCGGCATTGTCGGTGGCGGCATCGATCTTGAAGAATTCCATTCGGAAGCTGGCCGGGCCGTGACTGGATATTGTCCAGTCGATCGTCGTATTGCCGCCCACCGATGCGGGCGCAGCCGAGCCACTGCACGCCCCAGTATCAGCCGGGCCGGTGCAGATTTGCGGTGACGCCTGATCGAGATTTGCGTAGTTTTGAGGGAACTCGGGCTGGATGATGTTGGTCGCGTTTTGCAGGCGATCAAGGTCGAAACCAATTCCCGGCAAAAGCGTGCTATTGCCATAAATGCGGTTGCGCTGAGACAGGTTACTCCAGCCGTTGCTTAACCCGCCGAAAAGCAGCTTGACACCGTTGCGGCCATTGCCAGCGATCACGTTGAAATCCGTGGCACCCGAGCCACCGATACTGGTACTGCTGGCATTGTCAATGTGGATACCGTCGACACCGTTGCCGACCGTCAAATTGCCCGGTATCGAGGCATGAACACCGATGGAATTGCCGAGAATGGTGGTGGCGGTGGTCGCGCTTCCCTTCACCAGAATGCCGTGCCGTGCGTTACCCGCGATGTTATTGCCGGCACCCGGAGCGCTGCCGCCGATGGTGTTACCTGAAGTGCTGACGATGATGCCATCGCCCGCGTTGCCATAAGCTTTGGAAGCAACCACTGTTCCAAGGGGAAATTCAGCCATACCGATGGTGTTGGCAACCACCTTGACTCCCGTGCTGACTAACGTGATGAGGATGCCCGCGCTGTCGCTTCCAAGCGTGTCAGGGTCGGGGCTATTGCTGCCGCCTTTGTTGTCGCTGATCAGATTGGCCGGTCCGATCACGAGCGAAATCATGCTCGGGTTGAGATTGGTCGGACTCGTGTCGGGTTTTGTGCTGCTGTAAATCCCGTTGCCGCCGTTGCCAATGTGTGCGCCTACATTGAGTGACGAAAGTCCGATGCGGTTACCCAAAATGATGTTAGGCAGGTAAACCGCGCCTGCTTCAACGCGTACGCCGTCACCCGTGTTGCCGCTGATAACGTTGTTGGGGCCGATAAGATTACCGAAGGTCGAACCTGCCATGCGAACCCCTGCGCCACCATTGGGCTTGGCGACGTTACCGGTAATATCTGTACCAATCATGTTGTTGGTCGCGAGCACTGCGCCCAGATTCTCGCTAGAGATATCAATACCGTTGCCAGCGTTGCTGGAGATAACGTTCCCGGTGACGAAGATCGGGTTTAGCGAGGCCAGTTTGGTCGCCATATTGTTGTAAAACGCGTTGAGATCTGCGGAGGCATCAACGGGCTGTACCGGCAAACTGTTGTAGAGGTTCTGCAGGAAGTTGGTACTGGTATCGGGGTAAACATGAGAGGCTGACAGCGCAATGCCGTGTCCAGTATTGGGCATCGCGATCAGACCGGTCACGTCGACACCGATATGGTTTCCGGTAAACGTATAGCCGTGACCGTTAGCGTCGATAGCAGCAAAGCCGCCGCAGTTGCCAATGGTCAGGTTGCTGATCGAGGAACCGGTTGCGCCTGTGGCATGCCCGAGTGCGACGGTTCCTGAATCGGTCAGGGTGAGACAGCCGTGACCGTTGCCGTTGATCGTGATTCCGGTGCCGATGACGGTGAATGGGGCCGCCATCGAGGGCAGGTCGCCATTGATGACGTTGACGGTAGTCACGGTCGCCGCGAAAGTGATGGTGTGGGTCCCACTTAGCGCGTTGCCCTGGTTAATTGCGGCTCGCAAACTGCAATGTCCGGTGCCGTCGTCACAACCGGACACTGCCAAATTGCTGTCTGTAAGGTCCGTGGTGCCAATATTGACAACGAAATTGGCAGCCAGCGCCGGACTCGTTGTCAGAATCGCCCATGTGAATAGCGTTATTGCTGCGGCGAAGCTGGCTGCGAAGCGGCGAAAAATTGCCACACAAGGGGAGCGAAATCGGTTGGTTGCCATAGTGTTTCTCCAGGAAGCTGGGATCGTGACAAGAGCCTGCGCGATTGAGCGCTACTCGAACTGGAAGCAATTTAGTTGGCGAGACCCTACAAAACCCCTACACATCGCTAAAGCGCTGATAAATCGGACTTATGTGGCAACGGTCAACCGGGTCAAGGAGCGAAATGGGGTCGCGTTCGGCGTCATTTCTGGCCACTCACGGTTTGGGGACGCCTTGAAAAAGGCGCGCGCCTGCGCTATATTCGAGCCATGCCTTCGCAGCAAATAGCCTCTTTCGCGATTCCGAGCCCGGATCTTCCGGCTGTCTCGTCGCGTCTGATCGCCTTGCTGACCCAGCTGGATCGCCTTGCTGCGTTCCTGCTGCTGCGCCCCCAGCGCACATAAATTTCCCCACTCCCCTCCGTCGCGCCGCGTTCTGATCCCTGAATTGGGACGATGCCGTTGCATTCCCGTATTCCATTTTTAAGTTCAAGAGATTCACCATGCCCATGTTGAAACAGCCTAACCAAAAGTACGCCGCGTTCAAACCGATCCGATTGCCTGATCGAACCTGGCCTAACCGAACCATCACCCAACCACCGATCTGGCTCGCCACCGATTTGCGCGATGGCAATCAGGCACTCATCGAACCGATGGATGTTGAGCGTAAGAAAAAAATGTTCGCGCTGAACGTCAAAGTCGGTATCAAAGAAATCGAAGTTGGATTTCCTTCAGCCTCGCAGACCGATTTTGATTTCGTTCGTCATTTGATCGAGCAAAAGCAGATCCCGGATGATGTGTGGATTCAGGTGCTTTCTCCGGCACGCGCGGAGTTCATTGAGCGCACTTTCGAGGCGCTCAAAGGGGCCAAACGCGCGATTTTTCACCTCTATCACGCAGTCGCGCCGGTTATGCGCAACGTCGTGTTCGGTCTGACTCAGGATCAGGTAGTCAATGATTTGACGATTCCGCACGTAAAGCAAGTACGCGAACTTATGAAAAAGAATCCTGAGACCGAATGGCGTTTCGAGTTTTCGCCGGAGATGTTTTCGAATACCGAGCTTGAGTTTTCGAAGCGTGTAGTCGATACGGTCGTCGAGGTTTACGGCGCGACACCACAAAACAAAATCATCATCAACTTGCCGACCACGGTGGAGAACGCATCGCCGAATTGCTACGCCGATCAAATCGAATGGATGCACCGCAACGTTGCCAAACGCGATTGCATCCTGATTTCTTTGCATCCGCACAATGATCGTGGCACTGGCACGGCGGCTGCTGAACTCGCGTTAATGGCGGGAGCGGATCGCGTGGAAGGATGTCTGTTCGGTAGCGGCGAGCGCACGGGGAACGTGGACATCGTAAACGTCGCGATGAATATGTATTCGCAGGGCGTGCATCCGAACCTTGATTTCAGCGATATCGACGAGATCAAAAAGACGGTGGAATACTGCAATCAGATTCCCGTGCATCCGCGCCATCCGTACGCGGGCGACCTTGTGTACACGAGCTTCTCGGGCTCGCATCAGGACGCGATCAAGAAGGCATTCGCACACCGTGAAGTCAACCCGAACGGCATTTGGGATATGCCGTATTTGCCCATCGACCCGATGGATGTTGGCCGCAGCTACGAGGCCGTCATTCGTGTCAATTCGCAATCAGGGAAGGGCGGCATCAGCTATCTTCTGCAAAGCGAATATGGCGTAGATTTGCCGCGCAGAATGCAGATCGAATTCTCGCAAGTGGTGCAGCGAGTGATGGATGACACCGGCAAGGAAATGACGGCCGACGACATCTGGAATATTTTTGATGCCGAGTACTTCAGCAAAGCCGCGCCGTACAAATATGTCGGCCACAAACTCGCAGAAGATTCGTCACGTCCCGAGGCCGTTGAAGTGCACGCCGAGGTCGTCATCGACGGCGACGCGCACAAGGCAAAAGGCATGGGCAATGGCCCCATTGACGCCTTCGTTGCCGCCATCGCGAGCGAACTGCACGCACCCGTAAAAGTCATGGACTATCACGAGCACGCCATCGGCCAGGGCGCGAACGCCACGGCAATCACCTACATCGAAATGCGCGTGGGTGATGGGCCGTCGCTGCACGGCGTCGGCATGGACAGCAACATCGTCACCGCTTCGTTCAAGGCGATACTGAGCGGACTGAACCGTGATGCCGCGCGGGTTCGTGTCGCGAGTACTGCTGCGTCGAAATAGTTGAACACTAGAGGGAGCCGAGCGTTCCCTCGTGCCATTTCGAAAATCGAGTCGTTGTCACCAACAATTTCAGTTGATCGAATCAGTCCACTGTGTGAGCAGTAAACGCCATCAAGCCCCACCCTTCGCAATCGCTCGCTGATACGCCGGACGCGCTTCAATCGTCGCAACAAAGTGGGCGAGATTCGGGAACATTTCCGCGCCTGCGCCTCGGATTGCGGACTGTGCGACGAATGAGAGTTGTACGTCTGCGCCGGTGAGCGAATCGCCGACGAAATAGGCTTTATTGACCAACTCGCTGTCTAGCCAACCCATGTGGTTTTGAATTTCACTATTGATGCGCGGTTGCAGTGGCGCGCCCGCTTCGCCGAGACGGCTGGTATAAAGCTTCAACATTAGGGGCAACATCGCGGAGCCCTCGCCGTAGTGGAGAAACTGGATGTAGCGGTTGTACGCAGACGTTCCCATCGGGGGAGCAAATTGACCGTTGCCGTAAGTGCGCACGAGATATTCGATGATCGCGCCGGACTCGATCAAGACTTCGTCACCGTCACGAATGACCGGAGCCTTTCCTAGCGGATGAATAGCCTTGAGCTCCGGCGGTGCCAGGCGCGTTTTCGGATCGCGCTGATAGCTGATGATTTTGTAGTCTTGCCCCAACTCTTCCAGCATCCAGGTGATGCGACGTGAACGGGATTCGTTGAGGTGATGAATTTCGATCATGATTTTGCGGTTTGCTCTTTTGGATGAATCACGCTAGTCTAATCCGCATGCGCATGCGCATACGGTTGCGACACGGGACTACGCGTGAAACGATACACAGCCCGACAAACCCACCTCAAGTAATTAAACTCTCGCCCCATGACTGATCGCACCATTCCCCCCGACACACTCCACCGCTGGGTGGTCGATTTATTTTTGGCGGCGGGATCATCGGCAACCGAGGCAAAGCTCACCGCTGATCACCTCGTGCTCTCGAACTTGAGCGGCCATGATTCGCATGGCGTGGGCATGGTGCCGCGCTATGTGAAGGCGATTGGGGCGGGTGAATTGGTGCTCAACACTGACGTCGAGGTGGTGACCGATAGCGGTAGTTTGCTGGTGCTGGATGCGCATTGGGGCATTGGCCAAAGCGTGACGCATCAGGCGATGGAGATCGCAATCACGCGGGCGAAGGACACCGGCGTCTGCGTGATGGGTTTGCGCAATTCGCATCATCTGGGACGGGTCGGGCATTGGGCTGAACAGGCGATTGCCGAAGGTTTGATTTCGATCCATTTCACCAACGCCGTTTCACAGCATTGGGTGGCCCCGTATGGTGGTGCCGAGGCGCGGTTTGTGACAAACCCCTTTACCGTGGGAATCCCGCGTGCCGAGGCCGATGGCGGGCCGTTTGTTTTGGACTTCGCTACGAGCGCGATCGCGCAGGGCAAAGTGCGGGTGGCGTACAACGCTGGCAAGCAAACCCCAGCGGGTGCGTTGATTGATCACGCGGGCAAACCGTCGACTGATCCGGGCGTGTTATTTGAGCCCGTAGATGGACGAACGGGGGCGCTCACCACGATGGCTGCGCACAAGGGTTATGCGTTGGCGATGGTGTGTGAACTGCTGGGCGCCGCGCTGACTGGCGGTTGCGTGACGATCCCGAAAAATCAGCCGAAAGCGGGCGTGTGGAACAACATGCTCACCATTGTGTTCGATCCGGCTCGGTTCGGTACGCAAACTGCATTTGAGTCGTCGACGCGCGAGTTTGTGGAGTGGGTGAAATCAGCGCGGTTGATGGAAGGCCACGACGAAATCCTGATGCCCGGCGACCCGGAGCGGAAGTCGCGCAAAGCGAGGGTGCTGGCGGTGCCGATTGACGAGGGCACGATTGCGGAGATGGATGTTGCGGCGGCAACGGTGCTGGCGTCCAGCGGCAAAGGCCCCGGCGCTCTATCAGCGCTGATGCACTAAATTCAACACGGGAAAAGTATCAGCTTTTCTCTGAAAGTACAGCTGCTAAAGGCCTGTGACGTATTTTTTGCATAAGTCGACTAAAGTCATTCTGACGCCAAAGCAACTTTGCAGAGGGCGTTTCAGCGAAAAGTTGTCGCTCTATCGCTCGCCCCGATAGCCGGGCGGTCGCGACTCCGATGCTGAAAATGTCACGGTTTTCACGGCATCCCTGCGAGCGAGTCACGGCTTGGCCGACAGCGTGATGTCAGCGAATCGCGCGCTGGCCTTTTCACCCGTGTTGTCGGTATCGACCATGATGGCGATGCCTGAAATCCGTGGCGGCTCTTCGCCAAATGCGCGCTTGTAGTCGTCGTAGACGTCGCGCACGAAGCCCTTCCACTTTCCGATGGAGTTCGGGTCAGCATCAACCACGATTTTTTTCACGCGATGGGTATAGGGGCTCGTGATGATTGTTCCGAGCGCAGCTTTGTGCGTGAAGACATACGAAAGTGCCGCATGGGGCGGCGTATCGCCGTACAACATATGTGCTACGGCATTTTCTGCTTTTTCCTGGACGCTTGCGTGCTCGGGATCGGTGGCGAACGTGATGTATATCCGCGCCACGTAATCATCGCCTGCCTTGGTACGTGGGTCGCTCGTCGCAATTAGATTGCCGGGCTTCCACTTGAATCGAAGCACTGAGCTGATGCGGGCATCAGCATCAAAACGGTAGATCAGCGCGCCTGCGGCCGCATCGGCAACGGCTTCAAGCACCGTTGTCCCCAGTTCATCGTCTCGCACATAGGCGTAACGGGTGAATTGTTTGGCACCACGAACGGGCTGGAAAGCCCATTCCTGTGGTACCGAGCCAGGCGCTTTGATTGAAAAGTGTGGAATCGACGCGGCACCCGCTGCGACACCATCCGCCGCCAGAGCTACGGTAAGAAAAGTTGGAAATACAACTAAGCCCGCCGTTAAAAGGATCTTCGCAAAATTTGCCATCGGGATACTGCTTCTGGCGATGCCTTGCCGTCAAAGTTCAGATGCTCACACACGTTGGCAAAACGCGCCATCAGGTCGTCGTGATCGGCACCGCCCATGTGGACGAGCGCGTAGCGATAAGTGCCCAGCCACTTGGTCTCGCGGGCGCGCGAGGTGCTGTGCTTAATGTCAAGAAAGAGTTTTGCGTCCGGATAGGTTTTTGTTAACCAACGCTGGTCGTGATCAGGTGGCGGCTGTTTGACCGCATCACCAAATTCACGAAACACGAAGCTGGCCGCAGAGCCAAAATTGCCTGCTCGACGCGGCCAAACCGGTGCTTTCCCCAAAGCGAGATCGAGCTCCAGTGCCCACAAGCTTTTGCCATCCACCCGTTCATATAGATCAGAAAATTGCCCTGCCATGCGCGGGTTAATTTCAATGATCGTGATGCGCTCCGTTTTCGGATCGAAAAATAGTTCGACATTAAACAGGCCATGTGTCAGTCCAACGGCTTCTACTGCCCGTTTGGCGACGGTTTCAAGCTTCTCCACGTCCTTTCCCGCGAGTTGTGATGGATACTCGAAGCGCATGAATGCATTCGTTCCCGGATACATGACCGAGTCGATGGTGCCCAAAATATTCACCTTGCCGCCCTGAACATAGCCGTCTACGCAGAACTGCAACGCGCCGTCGACACAGCCCTCCGCAATAAAACAATCAGCATCAATCTCGCAGTCAATATGTTTGACCGAGACGCGCCGAAACGGCCAGGTCAGCCGCTTGATGATGATCTTTTCCCAGATCCGAAACTTCAGGTGCGCGCGCAACGCAGCTTCGTCCTGGCAACGTTTCGCCAGCACCGAAAACGCTGCTTTTACCGGCTTCACGAAGATCGGGTAGTCAATGGTGATCGCTTTTGTCACGTCCGCGTCATACCGAAATCCGCAGAACGGCGGCACGTGGTCGGGCAGCACGTCGCGATGTATTTGACGGGCGAGATATTTGTGTTGCGCGGTGAGCAAGCCCTTCAACGGCGTTCCGGCAAGCCCCAATTTTTCTGCGAGCAAGCTCGCGGCGAGCGCGCCAAATTGTTCGTGTGTGGATACAACTGCCGCGATTTTTCTAGAACGGAACTTACGCTCTAATTTCTGAACAAACAATTCCACGTTGAACCAGAGCAGGCGCGCATTCGACGGAAACGTGAATAGATCGAACCCTTCCCGCACGAACTCGTGCTCGCTGTGCGCAGCCTCAAGCGGCGCAAGCGCAAGATCGTCATATTCCTGCGGAAAGAGGACGAGGACGATGGGCTTCATCGTCGGGTCAACCGTGGTGGGCCACGCAGGCCCATTCAATCGTGAACAAAGGCTACTTCTTGTCGTTCAAATTCCAGTCATAATCCAGATACGAAATAGCAACCTTTCCGGTTTTGATCTCGGCTTGGGCCGCAGGGTCTGCCGACAGCTTGTCCGCGTACTTGCCCAGCGTCGCTTCCAGCGAAGTAAAGCCTTTGTAGCCCTTGGTGAAGTCTTTTTTATACCAGTCAAAAATCTTGCTGATTTCGAGCGTTTTCTTCTCTGCGTTGTAGCGATTGCGTGACTTGTCGGAGAGAAAACGCTGCATGCCGTCGTCAAGTTGCGCATCCACTCTTTCCGCCGTGAAGGCTTCGTTGCGCAACATCGGGCAACCGATCGACGCGCAGACCACGCCGACGTGAATGCGCGGATCGTTGAATACGCCTTCAGCGCGGATCATGCCGTGCTCAATGCCGTCGAGCGTCATCTCCTTGCCGAACAACTTGAAGAATTTGACGCCCCAAGGCTTGGTGAACGTACCGCCCAGATCGCGGATGGATTTGAGGTTCGGGTACTTCGTAAGGATCAACTCAATGGTGTACGCGTTGTACGCGTTAATCAAAAATGCGAGCTGCTGGTTTTTGTTCCAAGATTTGTATGTGGCTTCAGGGACGGCAGAAACCGAATCAAGGTAGGCGGTCAGGGCAGCGTGATCGCGTGCGACGCCTGCGTAGGAAATCTGCGAGGCGTTGCCATTGCTAATCAGCGTAACGTGCTTTTTCAGCAAATCGTCGAATGCTTTATGCGACTGATCGAATTGAGCGAAGGCGGTGGACGCGACTAATGCAGTCGCTGTCACAAGGATTGTCTTGAATATTTTCATTTTGTAATTCTTTCGTCGATCAGGCGCGCATCAAATTGCGCACCATCGTTGCATGTATCGCACTGCGCAAATTACGAACCAATGGTGCGCGCTCAGATGCACACCCTACGGAAGGGCCGCCTATCCTCGCTCCCACGCATGAAACTTCGCCACCCATTCGAGTAGCTTCGTCGGTTGATGGTTCCGTTTCCATACACCGGCGGCGTATTTGTTTGCCTCGCCGAGTGTGGGATAGGTGTGAATCGTGCCCAAAATCTTGTTCATGCCGATGCCATATTTCATCGCGGTGACGTATTCCACCAGAATATCGCCACCGTGATCGCCCACAATCGTGACACCGAGAATCGTGTCCTTGCCCGGAACTGTCAACACTTTCACGAAGCCATGCGCCTCACTGTCGGCAATCGCGCGATCGAGATCATCAAGGCTATAAACCGTGACTTCGTGCGGAATTTTTTTCTCTTTCGCTTCGGACTCGGAGAGACCAACGCGGGCGACTTCCGGATCAGTAAAAGTCGCCCACGGAATCACGCGGTAATCCGCTTTAAACTTTTTGAACCGACCGAAGAGCGCATTCACCGCCGCGTACCACGCCTGATGTGCGGCCGTATGCGTGAACTGGAACGGGCCCGCGACGTCGCCGCAAGCAAAGATATTCGGGAACAGCGTTTGCAAATATTCGTTGGTTTCAATCGTCTTGTTCGGACGCGTCGGAATCCCCAGTTCTTCCAAACCGAAGCCCGTCACATTGGCAGTACGACCGACCGCAACCAGAATCTCATCGAACGGAATCCGCACATCTGTACCGTTGTGTTCGCAGATGAGAGTCTTTTCGCCATTCTCGATAACGACCTGTTTCGCCTTGTGCCCCGTCAACACGGCTACGCCATCTTTCTTAAACGATTTCGTCACTAGTTCCGAAACTTCCGGATCTTCGCGCAGCAGAATTCGCGGCGCCATCTCCACCTGAGACACCTGAGAACCGAATCGTGCAAAACATTGCGTGAGTTCCGAGCCAATCGGGCCGCCGCCGAGCACCACCAGGCGCTTCGGCAGTTGGCGTAGGTTCCACACGTTGTCGCTAGTCAGATACGCGATGTCTGCCAGACCCGGAATCGGCGGAACGAATGGACGCGCGCCCGTCGCGATGACGATGTTCTTTGTCGTCATCGTCGACTTGCTGCCGTCCGCAGCGGTGATCTCGACGGCCCATGGCGAAACAATTCGCGCGCTGCCAGTCACGCAGTCGACACCAATACCCGTATATCGCTCAATCGAATCATGCGGCTCGACCTCTGTAATGACGCGCTGCACGCGCTCCATCACGTCGGCAAAATTCCACTCAGCCGATGCGCTCGTCAAACCGAACTCCTTAGCACGTTTCATGTGCGATAAAAGCTTCGCGGTTTTGATCAATGCTTTCGATGGTACGCAGCCGGTGTTGAGGCAATCGCCGCCCATCTTGTGCTTCTCAATGAGCGTGACTTTTGCTTTCACCGCGGCCGCGATGTAGCTCGTTACCAAGCCAGCTGAGCCCGCGCCAATCACAATCACGTTGCGATCAAATGACTTCGGTTTCATGCTCGCAAACCGCGCGTAAACCTTGCGGCCTTTCAACCAATCCAGTACTTTCTTCGCGATGATCGGGAAGATACCGAGCAATGCAAACGAGCCCAAAATCGCTGGAGAAATAATGCCCTTGAGCGAGCTGATTTGCGCGAGCTGCGTTCCGGCGTTCACAAATACTGCGGTACCCGCCAGCATGCCCAGCTGGCTCACCCAATAAAAAGGCCATGTCTTGATCGTTGTCAGCCCCATCACCAGATTCACCACGAAAAAGGGGAAGAGCGGAACAAGTCGCAAAGCAAACAGATAAAACGGACCGTCTTTCGCTACACCATCATTGATCGGTTTCAGCCGGTCACCGAACTTGTCTTGAACCCAATCACGGAGCAAAAATCGGGATGAGAAAAACGCGAGCGTCGCACCGACTGCCGAGGCAAACGATACCAGCACCAGTCCGCGACTAAATCCAAAAATTGCGCCCCCAAGCAATGTCATTAGCGCAGCACCGGGAAGCGACAATGCAGCGACCGCCACATACGCAGCGAAGAAAGCCAGCGCGCTCTGCCATGGGTTTTCAGCGACATAGCCCGCGAGGGTTGCCTGCTGCGCCTTGAATGCATCGAGACTCAAAAAACGTCCCAGATCGAAGAAGAAGAATGCCCCGATTGCGACCGCGATTACGGCCAACAATGCGATTTTTGATTTCATGTGTGCTCTTTCGGCATTTAATACCGCTAACTGACCGCTTAGGCGACGACTAAGAAGACGGTTTTAGCGCTTTGTCGTTCGGCTGTCAGGGAAACTTACATCTGCGACGGTTTATCGCAAAACGTGCGTCAGGCGGCCGTCGACGACGCGCAATAGTGATCCCAGCGGTGACAGGCTCACCAGGAAAGCAGCAACAATCCTCACGCTATTGGCCAGCGCGTCATACCAGTCGAATTGTCGATT
Organism: Burkholderiales bacterium; assembly: GCA_025354165.1. Classification (GTDB taxonomy): domain Bacteria; phylum Pseudomonadota; class Gammaproteobacteria; order Burkholderiales; family Casimicrobiaceae; genus Casimicrobium. The sequence continues at coordinate 12,313 of JANXNI010000050.1, forward strand.
GACATAAGGCTGGACGAATTCGATGGTCACCCCGAGCATTACCAGCGCGACGGCGATCAAAAGTCGCTGTCGAACTGGCGCGTATATCTGCGAAAAATAAGCCATCACCACGAAATACGTTCCGGCGTGCCAAAACTTGTCAGATCCGCGAAGGAGAGGCAGCGCCTTGGCGGGTGCTAGCGAGCCGTATAGCAGCAACACGACGAGAAACACGCCAATCGCAATCCAGAGGCTTTGGTATGAGAGGCCGGAGTTACGGACTGCGGTATCGGGCATGTGGTGACACGGAGGGCTGTTGGGTGCGCCATGTTAGGGTAGCAGTGCCGCGTCAGGGCGCCAAGGTCGGATCTTTTCACTAAATCTTGAAAGCTTCCAGCGATTCGGGAGCGAACAATTCATCTAGCGATAGTTGTCGTTTCGACAGGCCCTGCTCAAAGTGATACCGGGTAAACGTCTCCAGCGCTTTTCGGTTGCGTTCCAGCCCGTATGGCCACCAGTCTTCGCCCATTTCGCGGCGCGCTTCTTCGACGTGAGCGACGAGCCAGGGCAGCATTGATTTCAATGCAGCGGTTTCGGCGAGGTCGTCATAGGTTTTGCGTTGTGATTCGTAGAACGCCTTGGTCAGTGACTGTGCGATCCAGCGATTGGCTTCGTACACATCGCGGCGCATGACGATGGTGTGCATGATCGGGAAGATGCCGGTTTCGCGCCAGTACGCCCGCTCGACTTCAGCATAGTTCTCGAAGAGCCGCTTCACCTTGCCATCGTTGCGCTTGAACGAAGAGGGCATTCGTGCCGTGTAGAGCGCCTCGATCTCGCCATCGTGCAACATTTGGGAGAGCGTTTGCGTCGGGCCGATGGGTTTGAGTTTGATGTTGGGTGGCAGATCGAGCTTTAATTTTTCGATGCGCCCGGTTTCTTCTTCGCCGCCGTAAAAATAAGGCTGCGCGTCAACGGGAACACCGTAATGATCCTGCAGGATGCCGCGAATCCAGACGGGGGCGGTCATCTGATATTCCGGACTGGCGATGCGTTTGCCGATCAGGTCTTTCGGATCATTGATGCCTGATGCGGCATTGATGTAAATCGACGAATGCCGAAAGAATCGCGACGGAAAAATGGGTAGCGCGATGAATGGCTTTTCCGGGCGACTGAGCGATACGCAGTACGACGAGAGTGACATTTCGGCCACATCAAATTCGCGATGCCGCGCCATGCGAAAAAACGTCTCTTCGACGGGCAGATTCAGGTAATTGAGATCGATGCCATCGGGCTGCACCGAGCCGTCCATCAGTGCGCGGGTGCGGTCGTAGTTCCAGCAGGCGAAGCTTAGTTTTAGTTTGGACATGGTGCTGCGATTGAAATGAGAAGTAAGGGAATTTGGGATTCCGTCGGGCTCCTCTCACGCGACAGGAGCTAGGACAAATCTCTAGAAGAATTAAGTCGAATACGACGGATCAAGCGCGGGCACGGCTTCATCCCAAACATAGCTCGCCGCATAAGTCCGCCAATCCGTCGCTTTCGGCACAATCGCCTGAAAGGCACAAACGGTAGACGGAATTGCCAAATCGCCAGTCCCAATTGCAGCGCGACCCGCCTGAAACGCCTTTAACGCGTCCAGCATCAGTGTGCGAAATTCAACAATCGCTAAGTCGCTCGCACCAAGGCGCTCATGCGTGCGATCCGCAATCGGCCCCATCGTGACCCACATTGCAATATCCTGATTCGGGAAACCGGTGATGCCCGTGAAATTACCCGCTTTCATCGCATCTCGATCCTGCCAGAAATTGTTGTCGCGATTGCGTAGCGGCCGATACTTGGCGTCAAGATCCACGCCCACCGTTTGCCCCAAAAATTTGCGCCAGGTTGCGGTGTCTGGCGTCTGTCTTTTGTGTCCCCACGCCATGAAATAAAACGCTGTGTTGGTATCGTCCATCGGTACGTTGATGTTGGCAACGTTGTACAGATTGTTCGGTGGAATCAGCGTCGTCGCAGGGGCAACAAACACACTGGAACGCACGTAGTCATTACTTGCTGCATTCATGATCGGCCGCCGAATCGCGGCGTAGCGAAATCCATATCCGGTGCGCTCGACCTGGAGGCGCGGGGCCTTGTCGGTAGATGGCCGCAGCCACGTCGTTTCTGTGGTTTGCGCGGTAGCAATACGCGCGGGAAGCATATCGGAAGAATGCAGACTGGAGCTGTGCGCCGAGTCAATCGCACCCTCAAGAATTTGCGCCCAATTGCAGGGGACAATCGCCTTCGCAATTGTCACTTGTGTATCGGCGGTCGGTGCCCACGCAGGTGGCGCGAACTCAGGCATCGTGGGCGTGCCGTAATCTTTGCCCATGTAGGCCCAGACGAACCCACCCCACTCCCGTACCGGATACGCAGTGTGCTTCACTTTGTTCGCCGCGACGGAGGCAGCGGGCTCCGACACCATTTCGACGACGTTGCCCTTCACATCCATCTTCCAGCCGTGATACAGGCAGCGCAATCCGCAATCTTCGTTGCGGCCAAATACGAGCGATACACGACGGTGCGGGCAGTACTCATCCATGACGCCGACGTCGCCATTGGTGTCGCGAAACACCACCAGATCTTCGCCGAAAACGCGCGCTTTCACCGGTGCACCATCGGGTTCGCTGACTTCCTCAATGAGGCAAATTGGTGTCCAATGTCGCCGCATGAGTTGACCCATCGGCGCAGTGCCTTCGACACGACACAACAGTTCGTTTTCATCATGAGTCAGCATGATTTTTCTGCTCGCTTGGTTATCATCAGAAAGGGCGGAAATATACTTAGTTTGCTAAGATAAATGAGCGTTGTCAAAAACGCAAGTCCGCATTGCGAAGGAGTGAAATGACAAGCTCAGAAGCACTAGAGAACAAGGAGCAGGAACGTCTGTTCGAGGCTCGCGTCGCCAGCAAAAGAGTGGTTGCGCGCGATATGATTCTGTTCGAACTGGTGGCGCTGGACGGCATGCCGTTGCCGACCTTTACGCCCGGATCGCATCTGACCGTCATCACGCCGATGGGGGGCCGTCGAAACTATTCGCTGTGTAGTGACGCAGCCGACACAATGCACTACGAAATCGCAGTGAAACGCGATGGCAATGGGCGCGGCGGCTCGATCAGCATGGCCGATGAGGTGCATGAAGGCACGATCCTGACCGTTAGTGCTCCGCGTAATAATTTCGAATTGTCAGCGCGAGCGAGCAAGTCTGTGTTTATCGCAGGTGGCATTGGCATCACGCCGATTCTCTCCATGATGCGCGGTCTGAAGCGCATCGAAAGCGGGCATCCGTTCCAACTTTTCTACTGCACGCGCGATGCAGAATCCACGGCGTTTGCGGATGTGTTGCATACGGAATTTCCGGGACTTTTTACTATTCACCACGACAACGGCGACATTAACAACTCGTTTGACTTCTGGCCCATTTTTGAGAAACCAATGGTTGCGCATGTTTACTGCTGTGGGCCAAAGGGATTGATGGACAGCGTGGCAGACATGTCCGGTCACTGGCCTTCGGCGGCCATTCACTTTGAGAGTTTTGGCGTAGACGCAAAGGCGTTTTCGGAAAACACAGCGTTCGATGTGATGCTCCAGCGCTCGGGGAAACGTGTCTCCGTGAGTCCTGAGCAGACTCTGCTGGAGGCTCTGCGCGCCAGCGGTTGCGTCGTCCGCAGCTCGTGCGAAAGCGGCACCTGCGGGTCGTGCAAGACAGGGCTTATCTCCGGCGAGGTGGAGCATCGAGACATGGTGTTGAGTGACCAAGAAAAGGCTAGTCAGATCATGGTGTGTGTTTCCCGCGCGGCGGCAGGCGAACTGGTGCTGGATCTGTGAGTGCGGCATCGATTGGCACAGGCCCAGGGGTAGGCGTTGGCGTGATCGGGCTCGGTCGGGCATTTACATTAATGCTCAATACGTTTCAACGAGACGTTCGTGTGCGGCTCGTCGCTGCGTGCGATCCGTATGCGGCAGCACGCACGCAGTTCGAGAGGGATTTTTCTGGGCGCACCTATGAAACGGCCGAAGCGTTGTGCGCCGACGAAAATGTGGAGCTGGTCTACATCGCATCGCCACACCAGTTTCATGCGCAACATGTCGCAGTGGCCGCAGCGCACGGCAAGCATGTCTTGCTCGAAAAGCCGATGGCGATCACGGTTGACGATTGCACCTTCGCGATTGACGCGGTGCGCGCGGCGGGACGCAAGCTAATCGTCGGGCCAGGGCATAGCTTTGACGCGCCCGTGCTCAAAGCGCGACGGATTATCGACACCGGGGCAGTCGGCGAGGTGCGCATGATTCACGCGCTGAATTACACCGATTTTTTGTATCGCCCGCGCCGCCCCGCAGAGCTGAAAACAGAACAGGGCGGTGGCGTGATTCACAGTCAGGCTGCCCATCAGATGGACGTCATTCGCTTGCTTGGTGGCGGCATGTTGCGCACCGTGCGTGCTTTTACCGGGCAGTGGGACGCGACGCGCGCGACCGAAGGCGCATACAGCGCGCTGCTGCGATTTGAGAATGGTGCGTTCGCGAACATGACGTACAGCGGGTACGGTCATTTCGACAGCGATGAATGGATGGAGGGACTTGGAGAGCTTGGCTTCGTGACCGATGCAAGCGCCTATGGTCGGGCGCGCAAGCGGCTCGACGCGATTGCCGCAAGCACGGGCAACGAAGCCAGCGCGAAGGCGGCCCGGAATTACGGCGGCCCGGCTTACGTCGCGGCGCCGATGCCCACGGCACATGAGCATTTTGGGCCGATCATTGTCAGTTGTGATCGTGCTGATTTGCGGCTGACGCCGACCGGCGTTTGGGTCTACGCGGACGCGGCGCGTGACTTTGTGCCAACTCCGTTTTCTGACACACCACGTCGCGAGGTGATCGACGAAGTCTGGGGTGCGTTGCGTGAGGGCGCGAGCGCGCGGCACGACGGTGCGTGGGCGCGTGCGACGACCGAGGCTTGCCTCGCCATTCTCGCCTCAGCGCGCGGCGATTTTGATGTTGCCCTTGAGTGGCAGGTTCCGTGGCAGCGATAATCATCCAATGAAGTGCCCATGAGTTCACCTGCCGTGAGAAAGTCGCCGCGTCGTATTCCGCGCAAGCCTGTGCGAGGTAGTGAATCGCAAGCCATCCTTCGTCACTGGCGGGAAGCGGTGCCCGACGACCGTTTTGCGCATTTGGTGAAGGACGCGACACGCTCGCTGCAACGCGCACTGCAGCTACGACTATTAGAGTACGACGTACCGTTCGGACACTGGACTTTTTTGCGCGTGCTGTGGGAACATGAAGGCCTCACACAAAAGCAATTGAGCGATGAGGTTGGCGTAATGGAGCCCACCACGTTCACGGTTGTGCGTGCGATGGAAGTGCGCGGCTGGATCGTGCGTCAGCAAATGGCGACTAACAAGAAAAACGTGCACATTTTTTTGACTGACGAGGGCCGTGATCTGAAGAAAAAGCTGGTGCCGCTCGCCGAGGAAGTGAACCGAATTGGTGCCACGGGTTTGTCAGCCGATGATCTGGCGACGGCGCGCAGCGTGTTGCTGGGGATCATCACGAATCTTGCCAATAACTTGAGCGCAGAAAGTTAGCCCAGCGTTCTATTGAAAGTAGAGATGAATATTCCAGACTGTGATTACCTTATTGTCGGCAGTGGCGCCGTCGGGATGGCCTTCGCCGACGCGCTCTTTCACGAGACCGAAGCGCCCATGGTGATCGTTGATCGACACCATGGTCCGGGCGGACATTGGAACGATGCGTATCCGTACGTTCGTTTGCACCAACCTTCCGCGTATTACGGAGTCAATTCGCGTAAATTAGGCACAGAGGTGCGTGATGCCACCCGGCTGAATCTGGGGATGTGTGATCGCGCTACCGGCGCTGAACTGGTGAGCTATTACGAGCAGCTGATGCAGGTGTTTTTGGCGTCGGGCCGGGTTCAATATTTTCCGATGTGTAACTACGTTGGCGATTACAAGTCAGAGCATACCTTCCAGTCCCTGACGTCCGGCGAAATTCGGCGCGTTAACGCGAGGAAAAAGATCGTTGATACGTCTTACTTTAATACGGCAGTTCCGTCGACGCATCCGCCAAAATACGCCGTCGCGCCGGCTGTGAAATGCATTCCATTGAATGAACTGCCGCGCGTAAAACATGTACCCTCGGGCTATGTGGTGATCGGCGCTGGAAAGACCGGCATTGACGCGACGCTGTGGTTGCTCGATAACGGCGTTGCGCCGAAAGATATTTGCTGGATCATGCCGCGAGATTCCTGGTTTCAGGATCGCGCCAACGTGCAACCGGGTGAGGAATTTTTCACGCAGTCCTATGGCTCTTTCGCGACGCAAATGGAAGTGCTTGCGCAGTCAGAATCGGTCGATGAGCTCTTAGTCAAACTGGAAGCCAGCGGCCAGTTGCTGCGGCTTGACGCGAGCGTTCGGCCGACGATGTATCACGGCGCAGTGGTCTCGCAAGCGGAGCTGGCGGAGCTTCGGCAGATCAAAGATATTGTGCGGCTGGGCCGTGTGCAGCGGATCGAGGCAGATCGCATTGTTCTCGCAGACGGCACCGTCGCCTCAGACCCAAATCGCTTGTATGTGGACTGCTCGGCCACCGCCGTCGAGCGGCGACCGATAGTGCCAATTTTTGATGCCAACAAGATAACGCCTCAGATGGTGCGTACGTTTCAACCGACATTTAGTGGCGCGCTGATTGCACATGTCGAAAGCACGTACGGAGACACCATGAGCGACGCTGAAATGAACGAACTGTGCTCGGTGATTCCGATGCCGGATCGGCCGTTGCACTGGCTCACGATGCTCGCGGTGAATATGGCGAACCAGCGCCGCTGGTCGAAAAATGCCGAGCTTCGCAACTGGATTGCCAGTTCGCGACTCGATGCGTTCACCGCTATGGCAAATCGCGTCAAACCCCATGAAACGGACAAACTCGCGCTGTTGCAGCGCTACGGAAAAAGTGCCGGCCCAGCAGCTGCCAGATTACAGCAGCTTTTAGCGGAAAGTACTGCTATAAGAGGGTGGCAGTCAATTGCATGAAGAAGTCGATTCTTCATTAAATGCCCATTTAGCCCCGATGCAGCCGTCGTTACAGCGTTAAGCTGTTAGAGTTAAATTCCGCAACCATTTGGTCATTTCTGTCACGGCTTCGTCGTACGAAAGCGTTCGCCCCACTGCGACCATCGCGGCATAGGCGTCGGTGCCGAGCGCAGTGCGGGCTTGTTCGACTAACGGTGCCAGGAACGCCGCGTCCGGCGCGTCGCGGCGGCGACCCATCTGCACCGTGTGGATGTCGGCCGCGGCGTCGAAGCGTGGCGTGAGCGGCCATTGTGCGAGCGCTGCGGCGAGTCCGGCGCAGACTTCCATCACCACCAGCCGCCCACGCCGAGAGCCCAGTTCATCGGAGATGGCAAGCGATTCGAGCAACATATCGCGCGCTCGTGCGGGCTCGTTCATAACGACGGCGCACATGGACAGGTTGTTGAGCGCAATCATCGTGCTGAGGCGGTCACCCTGTGCTCTATCTCTGCGCAAACCTTCTTCGTAGAGCATTTTTGCAGCCGCGATATTGCCCTCCGTACGTTCAAGCTCGGCCAGCAAATTGGTAGTGATATAGACCACGCTGCTAAGTTCGCGCATCGCTCGTGAGATAGCGACGCTTTCTTCAAGATTTCGACGTGCGAGCACAAGCTCACCCAAGCTCAATTGTGCAAATCCAAGGCGCGACAGTGCTAACGCCAGTTGACCGGAAAAGCCCTCACGTCGAGCAACAGCGATACTGCGCTCGTAGTATCCGACCGACTCGCCGTCGAGACCACGATACGAGCACAGATGGCCTGTTTCAAGGAGTGCATCGCAAAACAACAGCTGAAAATTTTCTGCGCCGGGTCGGGTCAATGCGGCCAGGGTTGCCTGCTGCCCCTGCACCATCATGCCGCGACTGAGCCAGAAACGGCGCAGCGACGTTACCAGCCGCAGCCCACGCTCTGTGCCGTTCTCGGCGCGGTCACACCAGGCGTGCGCTGCGAGAAGATTGTCGCGGTCAATGTCAATTCGTGCGAGCCACGCACCTTGTTGCGGCCCCTCCAAGGGTCCGGCGGCGCGTTCGGCGAGATCAAGGCAAAACGCGAGATGACGCTCACGGATGGCGAGCTCTTCGCCAGCGTCTGCAATCAGCTCGAGCGCGAAGTGACGCATGGTTTCGAGCAAGCGATAGGTCATCTCACCACGCGTATCTGGCTCCGCCGAAACTAGCGATTTTTCGACCAATGCGCCGAGGTGATCGAGCACCGCCCATTCGTCGATTGTTGCGTCGTTTGCAACCCACTGCGCGGCTTCAAGGCTAAAACGCCCCGACATCACACCGAGCCGCCGGAACACGATTTGTTGGTCAACGGAGAGCAGGCCGTGACTCCATTGCAATGCGGCCCGCAACGTTTGATGGCGAGCTGCCAGGCCAGGCCTGATGCGTGTACTGCCGAGCAAACTCAGACGCTGACCGAGACGATCACGCACCCCATGTACACCTAACAAGGCAATGCGCGCTGCCGCCAGCTCGATGGCCAGTGCCACGCCATCGAGCTGGGCACAAATATCTACGACAACAGCAACATTTTCTTTGGACAACTCGAAGCGTAAATCGGCTTGCCGTGCGCGCTCAACAAACAGGCGCACAGCACCCGTCCGCTGCGCCGAAGCCACAGTGATTTGCTCGGGCAGGGCCAGCGGGCCGAGACGATAAAGCTGCTCGCCATGCAATTTCAGGGGTTCCTGACTGGTGGCGAGCAGATGCAGTCGTGGTGCCGCGTTCATCAAATCGCGTACGAGCGCTGCGATGGGCAGCAACAAATGCTCACAGTTATCGAGCACGATCAACAGATGTCTATCCGCCAGTGCTTTCGCCAGCGCATCGGCAGCAGGTCCGATGGAAAGCGTCAAATTCAGCGCGCGAGCTATCGCTGGCGCCAACTGCTCACCGTCGGATAAGGCTGCCAGATCGACTAGCCAGACGCTATCGTTGAACGCCGTTTTTGTTGTTGCCGCGACCGCCTTCGCCAGCGTTGTCTTACCGATGCCGCTGGAGCCAATCATGGTGACGAGGCGATGGCTGGTGAGCCATTGCGGCAAGTCGATCAGATCCTTTTCGCGACCGAACAGAGCGCTAGTCAGGTCGACGGCATCGTCTGCGCGTACCGGGATCGCAAGCGTCGCCCCGAATGTTTCCTCGTCAGCTTCGGCGTCCGACGTCAGCGACGCCGTGAAGCGATAGCCACGCCCTGGTATGGTCGAAATGGTCAGCGGCCCGAGAAGCTTTCGCAGGGCCCAGATGTGTACTTGAAGGTTGTTCTCCTCCACCACCAAACCGGGCCAGACGATGGCGAGAAGTTCGCTTTTGGTGACGACGCGATCACGACGCTCGATCAGCGCCACCAGCACGTCATACGCCCGCGCACTCAGCCTGGCGGGCGAGCCACTAACGAGCACCTGCCGTGCCTGGTGGTGGACGACATGATTGCCGAATGCATATGTCGCTTCACTCACGGCACCTTCGACGCTCACGCGGCGCGCTCGGCGCTTCGCCGGTCAATCCCGAGTGCGGCACGAACCGCCGCTTCATCAGTCATTGCCGCACCTTCGGCCAACCGCGCATCCAGTTCGCTCGCAGACATTGTCGCGCGAAGGCCGTCGAGCGCCATAACCACCGCGCGCAACTCACTCTCTTCGCGCTGGAATCCAGAGGCGCGGAAGTTGGCGTCCGACCGCCCCAGAAGCCGCGCTCCGTCGGCGGGGCGCTCAAGTTTGCAGGCAAGCAAAGCGAAGTGATCGGCATAGGTGCGCAGAGAGCCTTCGTGCTGGATCAGCGGGAAAGCGGTGCGCGAGATTTGCAGTGCCTCATCGAGCTCGTCGTTAAACGTTAGCGCTGCGCATAAATTTGCGAGGTTACTCGCTGCATAGTTGACGCGCCGCATGCCGATGCGCTGCATCACCTCGCGGCGCACATCAATGGCTGCTGCCGCCTTGCCTTGCACGAACAAACTCTCTGCCAGTTGCATCAGGGCGTGATCCAGCTTCCGGTCGTCGCCGTGTTCGCGCATCAGTGCCACCAGTTCCTCCATCAACGGTTCTCCCTCGGCGGCGCGACCATAAACCTCCAGCCAATACGTGCGCGCCGTCAACAAACCCTCGCGCATGACCGGTGGCCACGCGCCGTCATAAAGTTCGCTGGCCTCGGCAATGGCCATCTCAGCAGCCGGCAAGTCGTGCCGCCAGATGTGCTTCTGCGCAAGCACAGTCAGCGACTCGTAAAGGCCGCGTCGATCATCGATGGCGCGATAGAGTGATACCGCCCGATGCAGCGCTGTGAGCTCCTTGCCCGCCTCCGATTGTTGCGACAGGCTGGCATAGCCCAGCAACAGCCGCGCCTCAATGGCCGGTGGTGTGTTGGCGGGAATGCACTCTGTGGCAGTTCTGTTCCAGCGAGCACCTTCAGCCGCGACGTTGGCTGGCTTCCAGAACCAGTTCGCAGCGCCGACTAACGCCGCCAGTTGAGCCGGATCTCCCGCGTCACTCGCCGCCCATAGCAGCGCAGCGCGCAAGTTGTCAATGTCCGGTAGCGTGGTCGACAGCAGTTCCGCCGTAGTGAGCGTCCAGCGTGCCGCGAAGGCGATTTCAAATTTCGCGAGTACTGCCTGCGTGAGGCGACGAATCGCTGCGGGCAGCTCGTTTGTTTGCTGCAAACGCGCCAGCGCGAACGCACGAGCACTTTCAAGCAACCGATAGCGCGGCTGCACACCTGGCTCGCTGATGATCAGGGACTTGTCGACCAACCCGGCCAAGTGATCGAGCACATCCCATTCGTCGTAATCGCCGTTCGCTCCTACCGCCTGCGCCGCGTCAAGACCAAAGCTGCCATTGAAAACCCCCAATCGCTGGAACACGATCTGCTCATCGGGCGCAAGCAGCGCGTGGCTCCACTCAAGCGCAGCAGAAAGCGTTTGCTGGCGTGGCGGCGCGAGGCGCGCGCCTCCGACAAGCAGGCGAAAACGGTCGTCGAGTCGGCGACGCAAACCTTCAATCCCCAAGAGCGGCAAGCGCGCGGCCGCGAACTCAATCGCCAGTGGAATGCCGTCGAGTCGGCGGCAGATTTCGACGACTGAGGAACGGTTATCCCTGCCCAATACAAACTGGGGCATCGCCTCGCGCGCGCGCGTCTCGAACAATGTCACAGCGCCGTAACTTTGGTGGTCCAACGCGTCGTCCTTCGCATCGTGCGGCAGCGTAAGCGCGCCCAGTCGCATGACCTGCTCGTCGGCAAGTTTCAACGATTCCTGGCTGGTCGCGAGCAGGCGCACATGCGGCGCAGCGCGCAAGAGCGCGGAAGCGACCGTTGCCACATAAGCGGCGACGTGCTCGCAGTTGTCCAGCACGATCAACATTTTTCGGTCGCACAAGCGCTGGGCCAATTCATCGGCATTCGCGTCTGCACCGAGGGTAACGCCGAGCGTGCGTGCCAGACTCGCCAACACCAGCTGCCGATCATTCACCGGGGCGAATTCAACCAGCCAAATGCCGTCTGGAAAGGCCGACCGATCATGCCTCAGCGCAAGTGCCGCAGCCTGAGCAAGCCGCGTTTTTCCCATACCGCCAGCGCCGGTGATGGTGATCAGGCGGTGTGACGGCAAAAGTGTAGCCAGCGCAGCCAGCTCGGTTTCGCGACCAAAGAGTGGCGGCAAATGCGGCGGAAGATTTCCGGTCTCCGTAGAGGCGGTGTTTGCCGCCAGTTTGACTGAATAAGTACCGCAGGTATCGGGTGCGGCGAGCACATCGCCCTGTGGCGCTGCAAATCGATAACCCTGTCCAGGAATGGTAACGATCGTCTGCGGCCCAAGCAGCTTTCGCAAAGTCGAAACATGCACCTGAAGATTGTTCTCTTCGACCACCAGACCTGGCCAGACGACATCCAGTAGCTCGTTTTTACTGACCACAGTGTCGCGACGCTCAACCAGCGCCATCAACACATCAAACGCGCGTGCGCCGAGCCTTGCCGGCTGGCCATCGACGAGCACCTTTCTGGCCGTGCTTTGGATGACAAAGCGGTCGAAATTCAGTTCTTTATTGGCAATGCGGGAGGTCGATACACCAGTCGGAAGCACTGTATTTTTCTTGTCGCTGAGGGTTGCAGAGAGGGGTGGCTAAGGGTTTTCCTAGTTTACGACACAGTTGTTCAATTAAGAACGTTTAAGGATGAAACCAAAGACTTAATCACCGCGCAGGAACATAGTTCGTTACGCACCACACCGCGTTGTTTTAATGGATAACAAGTCGACGTTTAGCGCCCCATGATTAATCAATGGCATCGATCTGCCGTAACTGTTGCGCTATGTGTCAGCGCCACTGTTGTGGCCCAAAGCGCGGACGAACGAAAGGAAATCAGCAAGTTGATCCAAACCGACGAACTCGCACGTCTGGCTGTCGAGCTTCAGGCGAAATTCGAGCGCGACGAAGCGCGCGTTTTCGCATACCTGAGCAAACATCCCGAACACCAGCGTTCGTTTGAAAAGAACGGATCGACTTACTACCTCGCACGTATGGATGCCGAAGGCAACCCGGTTTACATCACCGCCAAGAGCGCTGCCAACAGCGCCAGCAGACCGACGAATCGGTCGTCGGCTGAACCCATCAAGGCAATTTCTTTACCCGGCGAAGGCTCGCGCTAGCGCTGCACCCAAAACCGTCACGTTAATTGCCCCCCGCTTTTCACCTGACCTCACCACAAACACATTTCGATAAGGACTCACGTATGAAGCAGCCATGGCCCCACCTCGCGGCAACCGCCGCACTAAGCATCGGCACCCTTGCCGGAGCACAGTCTGCCGACGAACGAAAGGCGCTCAGCCAGTCAGTCAACGCGGAGGCCCTGCAACAGATTGGCCTCGACCTCCGAGACGAGTTCGATCGTCAGGAATCGCGCGTCCGCGACTACCTTGCCCTCAACCCCGGACAGTCGCGCTCATTTCAGAAAAACGGCGCGACGCATTACCTGTCGCGACTCGGTGCCGAAGGCAACCCGGTCTACATCAAGGCACGGGGGGGGGCCAACGGAACCAAGAGCAACCGTGAATCGGGTGCGCTGATCAAGGCCGACCAGCTCTATTCAGGGGGCTCCATTGGCGTGAACATCACGGGCACCGGCATGGTCGCGGGCGTATGGGATCCGGGCACGGTACGGGAAACACATGAGTTGCTGGTAGGCCAAGTCGCCAATCAGCCAGGTCAGACGATGGCGATTGACAACCACATGACGCACGTCTCAGGCACGATGGTGGGCAAGGATCTCGCCAGTCACCCTTCAGCGCGCGGCATCGCGTTCGGTGCCACAGCGCTGAACTACGATTCCGCCAACGATCTGGCAGAAATGGCACCGTTTGCCGCGAAGGGATACCTGATTTCCAATCACTCCTACGGCTTGGCCAACGACAGCACAACGCCGGTCTGGCAATTCGGTGCTTATGACGAAGAAGCACGCAACTGGGACACCGTCCTTAAAAATGCACCGCATTATCTGCCGTTTGTTGCCGGTGGCAATGAGCAGCAAAGCAACGGTAATATGACCAAGGTCGGGTACGACCTGATCACCGGCGCATCGGCCGCTAAAAACGCGATGACCGTCGGTGCCGTCAACGCCGACAAGTCCATGTCGGACTACAGCAACTGGGGCCCGACCGACGACGGTCGCATCAAGCCGGAGATCGTCGCCCGGGGCACCGGTATCGATTCTGCGCAAGCCTTCGACAAGGCCACGCCAAAAGCCCCGTGTGACAACTGCTACAGCGGTTCCGGAAGCGACTCCAGCGGCACGTCCTATGCGGCGCCTGCCGCTGCGGCTGCGGGCCTTCTGCTCCAGCAGTACTACAAAACGCTGAACCCGAACTACATGCTCTCGTCAACGCTCAAGGCGCTGATGCTGGGCACGGCGGAAGATCTGGGTAACCCGGGACCCGACCACAAGTTTGGCTGGGGTTTACTCAATGTTGAAGCCGCGTCGAACGCGATCAAACACAACGGCGCGGTCGGCTCTATTGGCGCAAGTCGGGGTGCGGCTATCGTCGAGCGCACGACTAATCCGGCAGCGGACTCGACCTCAGAGGAGAGCTTCACCGTTTATGCCAAAGGCGGTGTACCGCTGGTCGTGAACATGGCGTGGATTGACGACGAAGGTGTCGAGCAAAAGGCGACCGACGGCATTGATCCGACGGTGTCTCGCCTGGCTTACGAGTTCGACATGGTGGTGCGAGGCGGTTCACCGTCGGCAGACGTCCATCCATGGAAAATTCCGTCACTGGCTAACCGGACTGCGAACGCAACTCAAGGCACCGGCTGGTTCGACGGCAATGGCGACGTGTTCAAGCAGGTCATCATCGGCACGCCTGTGGCGGATGGCCAGTACACAATTGTTATTCGTAAGAAAACCGGTTCTCCCGCAGCCGCGCGGACGATCTCGTTCGTCATTACCGGTCTGAAAGAAAGCGCTGTTGACCTGACTGCCAAGGCGAGCATGGTCGAGTACCTTTACGCGTCACTCAACTACTACTTCCTCACTTCGCGTGCCAACGAGATCGCCCTGCTTGACTCGGTGCCAGCTTTCGCACGTACCGGTCAGAGTATCCCGGTTTACGTCAACCGCCCTGCGGGTACGCAACCGATCACCCGCTTCCGCTTTGACAAGATCGCGTTGAACGGTGCTAGGGATGGTCATTTCTACACGCTGGTCGACAGTGAGATTGCTGCGATCAACGGATTGAATCCTACCAATACTCCGGGTCCGAGACTCCCGTTCAACGAAGGCGTCGATTCCTACGCGTTTCCGCCTGCGGTGGAGGGCGTTGGTGGGTCTTGTGCAGCGGGTTTGACACCGGTATTTCGCGTGTTCCGCGGCGCAGCAAAATTTCCGGATGACCCCAATCATCGGTTCACCACCAGCCGGGCGATTTACGACGAGTTTGTAGCGAAAGGCTGGGACGGCGAGGGTGTGAAGTTCTGCGTGCCCGGATAGCGTTGCCATCGGGGAGCAGGCGCGGCGCGCCTTTTCCCTGTGAATTGCAGCATCGTTAGAGACAAACTGCTTTATCGCATCATCGAGAAGGAAAAATCATGCAACGCCTGCTTGCCATCGCCGTCACAAGCTCGGCTATGTCGATGTCGTTTGCTGCTTCTGCCTCGGCCGCTGAGCTGACATTTTTTCTAAACAGAAGTTGCGACCACTTGATTAAAGACATCGCGGCCGCCAATAAAGCGGCCGCTTTCGCTCACGACGCGATCACGAATGCGCGAGACAAAGCGTCGCGAGAAAAGGGGCTGGCTGCCGCGTCCGACGTGCTGGTTCAATTGAGTTGGTGGTCGTCGGCGGATCGCAGCAACACCGACAATATCCTGGCCCAGATTCGTGCCGAGAAGACGTTGATAGTTCGGGCCGCGCGGCAGAAACAATGTGTCGTCTGATTTGATCTCGCCGTCTCTCTCTTCCCCGACCGTGGCCAGCCATGTCTGAATCCGGTAGCGACGCCGCGCGCCTAACGTTGATGGCAGGGCTCAGGCAGCGCAGCATCGAGGCGATGGCGCTCGTTCCGGGCCAGCGCGCACTGGACGTGGGATGCGGTACCGGCACGGGCACGCTCGTACTTGCCGACTTGGTCGGAGCCAGCGGCATGGTCTGCGGCGTTGACTACGACGCGGCCATGATCGTAGAGGCGCAGCGACGGGCGAGCATTGACGGTGTCGACCAAAGGGTTTCGTACCATCAGGCGAACGCGGCTGCGCTGCCGTGGCCCGATGGCTATTTCGACGCCAGTCGCAGTGATCGCGTGTTGCAGCGCATGCTCGACCCCGAACGCGCCTTCACCGAATTGCTTCGCGTGACGCGCTCCGGCGGCCGCATCGTTGTGATCGACGGCGATTGGGCCACACTCAGCATCGATTCTGACGACGCCAACACTGAAACGCGGCGTGCGTATTTTCTGACAACGCTCAAGGTCGCCAACCCGTTGTCGGGGCAATGCCTGCAACGCCTGTTTGGGCATCACGGACTGCTGAATATCGAAATTGATGTGCAACCCGTGTTCGAGCGTGACACCGACGCTAGTTGGTGCTGGCAGCAAAGCGGCACGGCAGCGTCGGATGCCGACGGGCGATTCGCCAGCGCCAACATTGTCATTGTGTCGGGGCAGAAGGCATTTGCGATCAGTTGATCCGACCGATGACCTATAGCTTTTTGCTGAAAGTCCCACTGCATAAGGGCTTTAATCAATTTACGTAAAAACTCGACATTGTGGTTTATTGACGCCTAGCCCATTACAAACGGCGGTTTTATGAGAAAGCTGATTTGGGCATTTTGATCAGTCAAACAGTAAACGCAGCTGTGTGATTCCATGTCTAAATCATTGGTGACCCAACGCCGAGCGGCAGACATAGCGTGAGCACGGCGGGGCGTAACAACGTCGCCCGTACAGCAGGGTAGACTCCACGCATGATGGCTAAGTCGTGGCGAACCAAAATACTGAGCCCGTCGGCCAGGCACATATTGAGACATCCGGGGGCATTTGCCTGGGGCACTTTGAAGGCATTTCGTGCCAATCAGGGACTGCTGCTGGCCGGTGCCGTTGCGTATTACGCGCTGCTGTCGATCGTGCCGTTACTGATTCTGTCGGTCATTGCTTTGTCGCATCTGACCGACCAGCACCAGTTGCTGAGCACGCTCGGGCGCTATCTCGAATGGCTGGTCCCGGGCCAGTCAAAATCGATCATCGGCGAACTCGGTAACTTTCTGACGCACCGGGACACGGTCGGCTGGCTCTTGTTCGCGACGATGCTGTTCTTCAGCTCACTTGCCTTCACTGTTCTTGAAAATGCAATGTCTGTGATCTTCGTCCATCGCGTTGCCATTCGCCGTCGGCGCTATCTCGTCTCCGCGCTGCTGCCCTATTGCTACATTTTTTCGCTGGGTGTCGGGCTCCTGCTGGTCACGCTGGTGGCCGGCAGCTTGCAGGCGATCGGCGAGGAGAGCGTTGATTTTCTCGGTCGCGAATGGTCGCTGCACGGTGTATCGGGCGTACTGTTGTACCTGCTTGGCGTCGCCGGTGAGATTTTTGTGCTGACTTCGGTTTATCTGGTGATGCCGGTGGGCAGCCCGCGCTGGCGGCACGCGTTGATTGGCGGAGTCGTCGCCGCGCTGTTGTGGGAAATCACGCGCCACGTGCTGCTCTGGTATTTCTCCACGCTGTCGCAGGTCAGCGTCGTATACGGTTCACTGACCACCGCCATCGTCGTGCTGCTGAGCCTTGAGATCGCCGCGACGCTGCTGCTGCTCGGCGCGCAGGTCATTTCGGAATACGAGCGGATCGAAAAGGGGACGCCGGATGCGCCTCCGAGAGCGTTTCGCACGGAGCAGAATGCAGCCGCGTCAACCTGACGTTTCGCAGCCCGCCGTTGTGCTAAGTGGTGAAGCGTGGGCTAGATTGGCGCTACGATGTCGACATTCGTCAATCCCCCGCCTGCTGAGAGCCCGTATGCACACCCGCCTGTCCCGCGCTGAAGTCGCAATCGATGAGACCTGGAACCTGGATGACCTGTTTGCAACTGAGGCCGACTGGGAGGCCGAGCTTGCTGCTGTCGATGCGGCGCGCGACAGTGTAAGCCCGTTCCAGCGCCGATTGGGCGAGGGCGCAGCGACGCTGCTGTCTTGCCTCAATACTGTTGAAGCCCTGGAGCAGCGTTTTGTGCGCGTGAGCACCTTTGCCCGTCTGCGCAATGCGCAAGACGGCACTAACCCGCAGTCGCAAAGCGCCGTAGCGCGCGCTGATGCACTGGAAGCCCGGCTCGGTGCCAGCGTCGCCTTTGTTGACTCTGAAATATTGCAACTACCCGACGGCCTGCTGGAGGAGTGTTTGGCGAGCGAGCCCGGCCTGGCGGTGCACAAGATGCGCCTGCAGGATCTGCTCGACGTCAAACCCCACCATCTGGGCGCGGAAACCGAGCGCGTGCTGGCCTCGCTAGGGGAGGTGCTGGACGCTCCCTACATGGTGTACGGCCGCTCCAAGAGCAATGACATTCAGTTTGCGCCGTTCACCGATGCGGCGGGCACCACCTATGCCAACTCCATCAATGGCTTCGAGTCCAACTTCGAAACCCACAGCGACCCCAGCGTGCGGCGCGGTGCCTGGCAGTCTTTTAGCGCCGGGCTCAAAGCCTACAACCACACCTACGCCGCAACCTTTGCCACCGAGGTCAACAAGAATGTGGTGATGGCACGGCTGCGCGGCTACGCCAGTACCGAGGACTACCTGCTGCAGCCGCACAAGATTCCGCGCGCGGTGTATACCAACATCGTGCAAATTATCCGGACCGAACTTGCGCCGCATATGCAGCGCTACGCCCGGCTCCGCCGCCGCGCGTTGGGACTGGATAAGCTGTTGTACTGCGACATCAAGGCCCCGCTGGATGCTGAATTCAACCCGCGCGTCACTTACGACGAAGGCTGCAAACTGATCCTTGATTCACTGGCGGTGATGGGCCCCGAGTATTGCGACTTTGCCCACAAAACCATGAGCCAGCGCTGGGTCGACCGCAGCGACAACATAGGTAAATCGTCAGGTGCCTTTTGCGCATCTCCTTACGGCGTGCATCCCTACATTTTGATCACGTGGTCTAACACCATGAGGAATGTGTTCACGCTGGCGCACGAGTTGGGTCACGGCGGGCATTTTGGCCTGGCCATGAAGCACCAACGCTACGTCAATACGCGTCCCGCGATGCCCTTTGTCGAAGCACCGTCGATCATGAACGAGATGCTGCTGGCGCAGCACATCTTGGGCAAAACGAGCGACCCGCGCCTGCGCCGCTCCGTCATCATGCAGGTTCTAGGCACCTACCACCACAACTTTGTGACTCACCTACTGGAGGCCGAATTGCAGCGCCAGGTCTACGCGTTGGCCGAGACCGGGCAGTCCATTACCGCTGCCGTGCTGAACCAGCGCAAGGGCGACATCCTGAGTAAATTCTGGGGCGACACGGTGGAGATCGATGACGGTGCCCGCATGACCTGGATGCGCCAGCCGCACTACTACATGGGCCTGTACCCTTACACCTATTCGGTCGGCCTGGTGGCCTCTACCGCGATGGCCAATCTGATCCAGGAAGAAGGCGAGCCCGCAGTGCAGCGCTGGCTCGGCGTGCTCAAGGCGGGTGGCACGATGAAGCCTCTGGAGCTGATGCAGGCCGGTGGTATCGATATGTCCACGCCAGCGCCGATTCATCGGGCGGTCGCCTACGTTGGCAAGCTGGTGGACGAATTAGAGCGCGCGTTCGCGGAGTGACGGCCTGCGGTGTCGGAACCGCAGGAATCAGGCGTGATCGAATGGTTTGAGAAACGGTTTGAAGAAGCCGCGTTGGGTGGCACATTTTTGACCCACTCGCGCCCATCGGCCCGATTGGTGCAGGACCGGAATCACAGAGGCTTGCACATAAGTAGGCTCAAGTATTCGTCGTCGTTATGTACCTCTAAAACCACCCAACTGTCCGCCGCCCACTGAATAATCGAGATTCGGTGCACCGACGCAATGAGCCACTCCTCAAACGAACGCACATTTATCCGTGTCGTTATTCAGGGCCACGATTCGTCTATTCAATCAGCAGCGCCCGTTTTGGCGACGAGGACTTCATTTTTTTTGAAGGAACGAACCATGGCTCATTTTGTTGACGTACCTCATGGCCGCCCGCTGGATCCGATTCGTGATCGATCAAGCGGAATCAGGCTTGGCTCGGTGAACGAGACGGTGACGATTGGCCTTTGGGGCGTGACGCAAAAAGTAAGCGTTGGTGTGACCGACCCAGCTGGCGGAGGTGACAACGCCATTAGCTATGTCGTATCCGATACCCACGTCGTGCAGAACGGATGCCGAAAATTTTTCATTCGTGGCTTGGTGGACGGCTGCACCGTGACGGCGTCGGAACCCGGGGTACCTCCCATCGCTCCAGTGCCAGTAAAAGGGAACCGCGCGTTTAGCTGGAATGACGCGACCGCATCGACCAACGCTCCTACGATTAAGCTCCTTGCACGGGGCAGCATGCAGCGCTTCCCGCCGATGCCCGAGGCAACTTGGCGCAAGTCAATCGAGGAGACGCTGAGCGTCATGAAGCGCAACCCGGTGGGTGCCATCGTTCTCGCACAAGCGGCAAGTGCGAACATCATTATCACACCGTACATCAATACGCATTCTCGCAACGCGGACGCCGGCATCGCGTTCACACCACAGGATTACACGGGCCATGCAGCGTATGGAGGGGCCGCTGGTGTGCTTGCACACGAGATGGTGCATCGCATCGTACTAAAAGCGACGGGCACTTACGACGATGCCAATTCGTCGTACAACGAACCGGTAGGCTATGTGTTTGAAACCACCGATTTTGTTAGCGTACTCGTGCAAAACATGTTCTCCTCGGCGGAACATCGCGCGATGCGGCGAAAGGATCACACTAGAACCACTATACCCGGCGTCGACCAGGCCGACGCGCAGATGTTTGCGATGGATTTTGACGGACGACTTAACTATATGCGTATTCGCCTACCGTCGCTGTTCAACAGCTTGAAGATGGTGAACGTGGTGTGGAATCCAATTAAGTACTTTGGGGCGACTTCGTCGATGTAGCCTGCATAGTGCGATTCAACCTGCTTTGATTTGAACGTTCACGTCTGAACAACGTGCCGTGCAAACGTAACTTCCACAGAGCGTCGTTTTCCAAATGGTTAGTCCGTTCTTCCAATCCTAGGGCACCATTGGAGGAGCACTGCAAAACTGAACAGTGGAACAAGTGGAAACGCAAAGTAGGGCTCTAGATCGATGAGGGTCTGGCAGGCGGCGGTTACGGCCCTTCATGCGTCGCGACCCTGTCGCGTGACGCTATCCGCGCTAACAGCAGGAGCGGGTGGATAACGCACGATTGAATTGCTTGGGAAACGGCATGAGGTCGCCGCGTTGGCTGGCTCATATTTGACCCAATCGCGCTCATGGCGCGATTGGTGCCCGAAACCGGAATCGAACCGGTACGCCCGCTATTCACGAAAGCGGCGGATTTTAAGTCCGCTGTGTCTACCAATTCCACCATTCGGGCAATGCAATTGAATGACTGAATTCTAGCGGGCCAGCCGAGTGGTTCATTGCGCTGGCAAGAATCGTTGCAGCTACGGCAGCCCCAGAGCACAGGTGGTGTTGAGGTACGTTCGAATAGCAGCCCAGTCGCTTCGCGCTTGTGGCGGAGCGCCCAGGGCATCATCGGTAACCGCTGTTCCGGTGAAACCGAATAGCGCTCTAAGTAGCAATACGCCGTCGCTCGCGGCCAGAGACTGCCCGTTACCGTCGATGTCCAGCCAGTTGTTGCTGCTCAGGATGTCAAGCCTGGACGTGATGTCCGACAGCGTTCCGTACGCCGGGTTGTAAGCGCCTTCGATTAAGGCCGATCCGCTTAAGCCCAAAAGGTAGCGCGTGATGAGTAGGCCATCGGTATTGGGCCGTACAACGCCATCGCCGTCAATATCCAGATTGCATGTGGGCGCGTTGCTGAACGTTATGGTGGCGCTGGCCTGGATGCTCGCGTTCGACTGTGATGTCGCGCGCACGGTGACGGTCGCCGCACCGGAGACAGTCGCGGTGAGCCGGACGACGGCGCTTGAAAACGCCGGAATCGCGATTCCGCCAATTGCATTTGCCGCAGCGCCTGACGCGTTGATCAGCTGTGCGGTGACCGGCCCGGTGCTGCCAAAGATTGCAAGGCCGAACACATCCTCAGTGTTGCCCATGTTTTGCACGAATACATTGATTGACTTCGTGAGCGGCGTGCTGGTGATGGCCGTGCTTGATGGTTGCCCGATCACGCTCACAGCCGCCGCCGCTGAAATCGCCACGGAAGCGCTCGCCCGCGCGAAGGCCGCGCTGCTCGCCCGTGATATTGCGAGCAGGCCGAATGAACTTGTGCCCGGTGTCGAGAACGATGCAGCGTTGCCCACAGCAAGATTCACCGTGGTGGACGCTCCAGCCGCAAGCGTGACAGCGGTGCTCGCGGCGGTCACGGTCGGGCCGAGCGGCCCGTTGAGCGTCAAGTCGAACGTGTCGGCGACCGAGGCCAGATTGGTGACGGTCGCTACGAACGGCGTGCTGGACGAGCCGCTGTTTGGAGAAATACCTAGGGAAACGCCTGCGTTAACAACGTTAACCGGAACGGTGATGGTCGAGCGGAGGCCGCCCGCGAACAAATTGAGTGCAACTGAATTGACGCCCAGAACGGCGTGATTGGGCACATAAACCAGCGCCTGAAAATCTACGAACGCTCCCGGAGCAACCGCAGTGGGCGCTTGCGGAAAGCTCACATCCCAGTAGAAATTTCCGATGTTGGTCGGCAGGCTGTTGATCCCGAGATAATACGTCTCGCTTGCTGTGCCGGTGTTGGTAACGCGAACGGTGACCGTGGTCGTACTGGCGAGCGCACCGGTGGCGGGGCTCGGCGTAGCGACAGCCGTGGAGCTATAGACCGTGCTGCTGAAGTCACCACCCAAATCCGGCGAGTAGTAGTTGGCCAACGCAGCTACGGCGGCATCGCTCGCGCCGCCCGCTGTCGCGAAGACGCGGAACGGGAATACGCCGCCGCTGGCTGCAATGTCGGTTTGCAGGACCAGCGGTGTCGTTGCGTTGCTATTGGCGGCGACAGTGACGCTCGGCGCAAGCGTTTTGACCCATGCAGCGGGCACGCCCTGAGCAGCGAGCGAATAGGTTACTGGCGAGGCGCTCGGGTTACTGAGCGTGATGGTGAACGTGGCTGGCGCTCCGATTTGTATTGGCGGCGAGTGAGTTGCCGGCGATATCGAGACGACGTGGTTCGCCGTGACGGCAGCCGCACCCAGCGGCAAGGTGCCGGAGCCCAGCGTCGGCAAAGTGAAAGCGATGCCGCCGCCGTTCGCCACATTGCGACTGCTGCCGGGTTGCATGTTGCTCACGGTCGCTTGCCACGTGATGGGCGCGACGGTTGGCTGCAACCAGGTGTAGGTGTCCGTGGTCGCGCTGCTGGTGATGAACGACGGCGCGAGGTTGAACGAGCCGGGCACCAACGCAACGCCGGTCCCTTTTGGCACGACGACATTTGCGGTGATTGATGGGCCGGTGATTGCCGTGTAATCAAAAACGAGCACCGAGCTCGCTGTGATGACGTAGAGCAGGTTGCCGTTGAGCGAGAAGGCACGTACGCTGTCCGGCAAGTCGTAGGGCAGTACGCGTAGCTGCGCTGGATCGTTTGCGTCGACCAGCGCCATCACCCAGGTGCAGGAGGCGTTGTTGTAAGCGCCGATCGCGTAGTAGTTATTGGTCAAAGCTTGTAGCGGCGATCCGCCATTGCGACGCGCCGGGTTACAGGTTTCGGATTCGTGATAGTTGAGCCCGGTAATCAACGTGCTGGTGAGTGTCGGTGCTGATGGGTTGGCGAGACTGATCGCGCTGAACGTGACGTTACCCGTGAAGCCGCTCAAGTTGTCGTAAATGCCCTCGGTGTCGCCCGACGCGAGCGCTGCCGTGCCTTGATAGGCAACGCCGCTCAGGACTTTCGCCAGCGGTACATCTAGTGTGGAAATGATGCACGGGTTGACCGCACCGGGGCAGTTGGTGTTTAGCGCGGCGGTGTCGATGGTCAGCAACCGGCCTACGCCGCCGCCGAAGTTGCCATCAGTCGAACTTGTCGTCGCCAGCAGCGCCCGGTTCGCCGTGTGCGGCGCGACGCCGTAGACCAGATGCGGTCCGCCGCTATCCGGTTGATTATCAGCAGGCCCAGTCGGTGCGGTGAAGGCGTGATATAGCTCGCCTGACAGCAACGGTGCGTTGGGGTTCGAGAAGTCAAATTTCAGCAGGTTGCCGTGTTGCTCGAAGATGAACTGTGAGACGGCGTTGTAGAAATATTTTTGCGTGAAAATGTAGGCGTCCGTCCCCTGAACCGTCGCGCCAAACCCAAATTGTTTGCCTGTGGCAATAGGCGTTGTGGTGACCAATACAGGGGTCGTTGCATTGGTTCCGGCGATGTCAAATACCGCGACTTTCAGGGACGCGGTGTTGGTGGGCAGATCACGATCAAAACTTACGATCAGTCGATTGCTGTAAACGCTGCAATTGACGCTGTAGTAGCCGCCTGTTAGCAACGCGGTTCCGAAGCTTGGTGGCACCGCGACAGGTGCGTCGGGATTGGAGACATCCACGATGCTGATTCCACTCGCCTGACACACATAGAGGTAATTGCCATTTCGCGCAAACGTCATGGGCGATGCGGGCAGCGTGAGCGTGCTGCGCAGCTTGATACTCTGTTGCCCGACGAGGCTGCGATCCAGATTGAGCGATACGTTCACCGTGCTGGTTCCCGGCGCAACGGAGGTGGGATCGACGGCGATACTTGCGCCGAAAGGTTGCCCGACGAAGAATGAACCCGTGCCGGTCGCTCCGGGGATCGCGTTGTCGTTTGCGTCGGAAACTGCAACTTCAATGGTGTACGGTCCATCGGTGTATCCCGTCGTCAAGAACGCATTGAGCGGCACCGTGAGAACGTTGTCGCCGATAGCAAACGTGTAGAATAACGGTCCCGACGTACCTGTCACCACGTTATTACGATCACGAATCCGATAGCGAATGAAGACGTTCCGCGCATCATTCACTGCGCTCAAAAGACGCACAGTGGGTGTAAAGCTCGTGCCCGCGATGGCGTACGTTGGGGTGGTGGTGACATCAACCACTCGAATCACTTCCGAGCGGACAGTCAACTGGCCAACGGTTGACTTCACGCTGGCCGGGTCATCTTCGGGCGTGACGATGATCTGATAGTCAAAAGCCAGTGCCGCGCTGCCGTTACTGAAGGTGGCGTACGCTTCTGGAAGATAGAAGTTGGTGCGAGAGTTCGCTGGCACGACCACGCGCGACGTGTTGAACGCAGCGGTCACCCCGCTCGGCAAGCCCGTGATGGCGAGATTCATGGCGCGTGGATTTGCGGTGTCGTTAAAAATATTGATGTCGACGCGCGTGTTTGCGTTGGGCAGATTGGTCATCACCGCAGGATCGAGATAAACACGGAAACCGTTGCCGTACGCCGTCTGCAACGCGGTTTTCAGTGCGCAGAATTGCGTATCCAGATTGGTAAGTGCCGCGCCTACAGAGGCGGTGCTCGCCGCCGCAAGAGTCGCCCGAGCAGCGGTGAATCCTGATGCCAGCGGGGTCATGAACGGTGCCGTCAACTGGCCGATCACGGTGTCAAGCTCGGCCAAAACCTGTTGCCGCAAAGCGTCGGATATGGGCTGCGCGGCGAGTTGGTCAATGTCATTGGTGAGTCCACCTAAGACAGCAGCCAGATTAGTGCGCCCGATCTGTGCTGCGGCAATAGACGAAGGGGCCACGCATTGGGCGACAGCCGACGTGACAGACACGGGCAGCGCTGCGCGTACCGGGAACGCGGCACCAAAATTTCCGCTGACGATAGCTGTGAGGTGACTGCCGGGGGTCGCTGCTGAGCTTACCGTCCCCACAAGCGGGAACGAGCGGCTTTCGCCCGCGGCTAGCGTCACGCCAGCCGGGACACCCGTTACGGAAAGCCCGGACGACGTTTGCAGGGCGAGGGTCACTGGCGTGCTCTGATTGCCAAGCGACTCCACTGTAAGCGTCAGTGGAAGCACGGCCCCCGGCAACGCTACTTGCGGATTGGGTCGGATGCGCATCGACAGCGCCGTGGCGGCGGGTGTGGTGAAGCTGCCAGTAAACGTCGTGCTGACCGAAGGCGAGGTAACACTAGTGCCCGAGATCTGAACAAAGGCCGTGGTTCCAACAGACGGGATCAAGCGATCAGGCGCCACACAGACATGGAACTCAAAGCTTGCGCCGGGTGCAATACGGACTACCGGCCACACATACCTGACGTCGGTGACGTTTAAATTGTTGCCGCTACCGGTGGAATCGAAGCGAAAACTGTCGGCGACGGGGCCTGTGTTGACTGCCCGCACCAGATATACGGACGGGAATTCCGAACCGAGGAAAGGCACCGTAAACCTCGTATCGAGGCTGGCGGTGAGCGTGAGCCCCGCCGTTGCGCCCGGTGTTTGCGGCGCGGGCAGGGGTGGTATTGCCGAGGAGAAGAGCGTGCTTGGCAGTGGCGGATCACCGCCTTCGCCAGCAAACACCTTGGTCATATCCTCCAGCCCATCAAGCAGTCCGCTAATCAGGGCGACCACCAGACTTGCATTGCCCGAAACATTAATGTTGAGCAGGCCGAGACCGGTGATTTCTGCCTTGATCTGACCGAGAATGCCTTTGAGGATGGGCCGCATGATGTCGCCAATACGCGCGCCAAAATCGCCAAACGCGTTGGCGTTGCTGATTGAATCAATAACGGCCGACATTAACGCCACGCCGAACACACCAAAAGCGTTGACGCGACCAATGAATTGCGCAGGTATGTCCTCAAAAGTAGAGTTGAGTACTCCGAGCAGGTTAAACGCGTATTCAACAAAGGCACCATGCGAGCCGTCTTCCAGGGTGCTGATGGTGTAGCCGGTCGCCGGATCGGTCTCAAGCCAGGCGGTGACGGGCGTACCTTGTACGTTCACCACATCCATCGGTGCTAAAACAACACGCCCTGCGCGCACGGCATCTTGAATGCGCAAGCGCGATTCGGTGGAGAGATTTAAATCGTTGACGGCATCAAGGTTGGCGCTGGCAATCGGCAGGTAGCGAGCACTGTCGGTGAGGCCAGTGAAGACGCTGGCAATCGATCGATTCGGATCACCCGTCAATCTCGACAGAACCTCTCCTTCAAGCACTGACTCGCCGAAGCCACGGATGCGTTCAAAATTTTTGGTGTTCAGGACTGAGATGCCAGGCAGCGATAAAACTCGCAGATCATTTTTTCGGATGTCGAGCGAGAGCGCATAGGAGCCCGCTTTAAGCTTCGACTGGGCGATGGTCACGCGCGGAGAGGCTACGTAAGCTTTGACCAGAGTACGCAAGGATTGGTCGTCGACTTGACGATCCGCTGCACCCAAAAAAGTGGCAAGTGCCATCTCCTGCATGGCGATCAGGGCGTAGCGGTTGGTGTTGGCGGCGTTTCTGGCAATCGCCTGCTGTGACGGGTCGCGCAGCGCTGGAGGCGGCAATGCCTGTACCTGCGGCGCTAGCGTGGCCAGTTGCGCCTGCAACGCTTGAAGGCGCGACTTACGAATAGCGAAATCGTCGAGTGCCTGCCTTGAAGGCGCAATCGAGATTGTCATCAAGTCGAGCACACTTAGAACCGGTTGCGTGAGGCTAGCCGGATCGACGCTGACGGAGCCACCAAGCGTGCGCGACGCGTAACCGACCCGGTCAAACATGGGACGCCGATAGCTCTGAATTTGACCCGAAGGATCGACGATATCGATGTTGACGAAAACGCCAGTCACGAGAATATTTCCCAACGGAAAATTGGTGATGATTTCGCCATAGTCAGTGCCGCGGATGACGTCATAGGTGTCAACGCCGGATCGACTGTCACCGACCGTGAGGTAGGGCGAATAGGTATTCTGCGTCGCGCTAAGGGCAAGCCCTGGGGGTGAAAAGGTATTGACGAAATGACTGACCGTGATGGGCTTGTCAACAAGGTCCGCACTGTCAAATGAACGATCAAGCACAGTCGCGGTGCCCATGCCCAAACCAAACGCGGCGGCCGCCTGAGTGAACGATTCGACATCCAGACGAATTCGTGTGCTGTGGCGTTGATTTGCCGGGATGCTGTTGAACGTCTGGCTGGCCGTCGTGAAGGTCTGATTCACTGCCGCTCCTGCAAATGCGGTATCGAGCGCGGTGTAAGCGCCGCTGGTGCCCACACGGTATTCAACCCAGGTGTGGTTCTGGGCCTCGGGCACCAGATTGGCGGGGTTGAAGCCGGGGGCCGGGTTGTCGCAACCCAGAATGCGCGACGGGTCGCTGAACGCGCGGCCGATTAGGGCCGTGACCTCGGTATTGCCAAGCAAACCCTGCACATAGTGCGCATCAATGGCCGGGTTCGCCGCACGGAGAAGCGCAATGGTCAGGCTGGCGCGATCCAGCGCGTTGCCCGCCTTGCTCGCCAAAACGCCGCGCGCGCCGCGCAAACTACCCACGTAAATTTCAATGCCAATGTTGTCGCGAACGTATTGATGAATCGCGGTCGGGCTGTTGCCGAGGCTGGTCGCCAGCGCGATCACGCGCGGATCGGCGGGATCGGCCGGGTCGGCCCATACGGTGAGCGCGATCAGCATCGTCGCTGCTGCCGTGAGGACGGCGCGGAGTGAGCGTTGAAGCGCAGCAGCGAGTGTCATGCGAACTCCTTTTGACTACGGCAGAACGACCGATCATCGGAAACGACCGCAACTTCATTGTGCGGGTTCGCTCAGCCTCAGGCAACGAAGAGCAGGTTACAGATAGGTTACACAAGGGCCAAAAAACACACTTTGTGTCAAAAAGCGAAGCGACTCAGGCGGCCGTAGATTTAGTGCGCTGGCAAGCCGAAACGGCGCATCAAGGACCTCCAGCCTGCCGTACCGTGCATTCGGTCAAAAATTGGATCAACGGCGCTGCACAAGAAGTTGTAGTCGCATGCGACTGCCGCTCGCTCCAGTTCATCAAGCGCGGCAAGATCGTTTCCTAATGCACATTCGATCATCGCAAATTGATAAGGCGAAACGAAGGCTCTTTTGGCGTAGTTCACCAAATCAGTTTGCGCGCGCCTGGCCTCGTCAATGCGGCCGACCAGCGCCAGCGTCACCGCGAGCCCGCAGTGGCCGATACTGAGATCGGGGTGGCGAACGATGGTCTCGCGGTAGTGTCGCTCGGCTTGCGACACATCACCCGAATGCAGACAGGTGTAGGCCAATAGCGTGCGCGCCATGACGTTATTTGCGTTGGCCTCAAGCATGCCGTCAAACACGGCGCGTGCCTCGCCAAAGCGGCGTTGATAGAGGCGCAGCGTGCCTTGATTCACGCGCGTTTGTGCATCGAGAGGATCGAGCGCTCGGGCGTTCAAGAAGTTGCGTTCTGCTTCGTCAAAGCGACGCATGAACATGAGTCCGAACGCATAAGATCGGTGCGCCGAGACATAGCTCGGGCCGAAGTGAATGGCGCGCAACAACGAGCGTTCCGCGTTCGGCCAATCGTGCTCGTAGTAGAAGGCAAACATGCCGAGCGTGGCGTGCGCCTCCGGCAGTTGCGGTTCGAGCGCCAGCGCATTCGCGACTGCTGAGCGCATGAGCGGTGCCACATCGGTGGCCGCACGCATCGTCATGCCCACCTCCTGTAACAGCGCGATGGCATAGGCCGCATGACCGCGCGCAAAATCCGGTGCATCGGTTGTGACTTGCGCGAAAAGCGCCGTGGCACGCGCAATCGAATCGGTCGTGCGCACGCGAATCGCGATGTTGCCGCGCTCAAACAGATCGCGAACCGCTTCGGAGACCCGGGGCGCACCCGGGCTTGAGGCGGACGCGCTGGTATGAGCCTTAGCAGGCAGAAAGTCGTGGCGCGTTATGTTCGTGTCGCCGGTGCTCGGCTCGTGACGCAGCATCGCGATCACCGTCGGCAACGCCGCCCGCACCATCGCCGTCACCGCATCAAAAAAACGGAATCGAGCAGAAGCAGCGCCCACGACCGAGTCCGACCACAGATGCAGCCCGTCGTTGGCCGCGACAATCTGCACGATGGCACGTAGCTCATCGTTCTCCTGTTGCAGGCTGCCCTCGATCAGGATGTCGGCGGACAATGCCGTTGCAATGTCGCGAATGTCACGGCGGACGTTCCTGAATTGCATCGCCGAAGTGCGCGCAACCACGCGCAGGTTGGGCATGCGCGCCAGCGTATCGGTGATTTCCTCGGTGAGCGCGTCGCTCCATGCGGCAATGTCGCCACTTTCGATGTCACCCAAGCCGTCAAGCGGAAGCACGGCAAGCACGGGATGCGGCTTATTGTCATCGTCGGCGCGCGGTGCTGGGGCTAACCGGCGCAGTAAAGGAACGTAGCTTCCCAGCGGCAACTCGATGACGACGCGTGCTTCGGCCCCCGCGTTCGCGTAGTAGCGTTTGAGGCGCACCCTCAGGCGCCGCGCTTCCACGCGAACGGTGCTATCGGTGGCGGGATCGAAATGAGCGGCGGCGCGTCCAAATATGTGTACGCCAAGATGAATTTCGCGAAGATTCGCGAGCCGGTCTGCCAGCAACTCTTCGACCAGATAACGCAGCAGGCGCTGGTGCTGCGGCGAGCGCACAAACGCCGCGCTGCCGCATACCGCGTCAAGCTCGTGGCGCACGAGGTCAGTCGGGATGGCGGATTGCATGGAATTGACGCGACGCCGAAGAAAAATGATCGACGCGCCATTGTCGCCGCCTGCGCCGAGACGTCAAGTAACTTTTACGTGAAACGGCGTTTTAATGGGGGCGAGCGCTTATTTATGGCGAAACTCGACTTATGCAATAATTATCTTCTAGCCCTTATGCAGTGGCGCTTTCACGATAAAGCTGTTTATTCAAGCTTCCGAACTTGGCATGAAATTAGGCGTTATTGCCGAGTGCCCAGCAAAAAGAGCGTCGGCTCTTTTTGCGAAAGTGCCGAGCGATCTGTATCCGTCCACGTGCTGATTTGTTTGCAGACGATAGTTTCCTGCGCGGTCGAAAGCGCTTGCGCGACACATAAATCAATGTTGCCGCTGACCGTTGCGCGTATCGCGTCAATCATGGGCGCGTTGCGGTACGGCGTTTCGATGAAGATGTGCGTGCCGTGCGTGGTTTTGACTAGCCGGTCAATGGCTTTCAACGCGGCATCACGCTCCGGCGCTTTGCTGGGAAGATAACCGTGAAACGTGAAGAGCTGCCCGTTCATGCCGCTCGCCATCAGGCCGAGCAGCACGGACGACGGACCGACCAGGGGCACGACCCTCGCACCGATCTGATGCGCAAGCGCAACGAACGTCGCGCCGGGGTCGGCCATGCCGGGGCAACCGGCGTCGGAGACGACGCCGACGTCAATACCCGCTTTGAGCCATGCCGCACATTGTTCAATCGCAGCCTTCGCCGGATCGCACGGCACCATTGCGATGTTGGCAATCACCCGTTCCGGCGACACGGTTTTAAGGAGGGCGCGGGCGACTTTTGGAGTTTCTACGATGAAGTGGGAAAGTTGACGCGCGGTGGCCAGCGTGCGTGCGGGCAATACGTCGGCCGGATTGCTGAGCCCGAGAAGATTGGGAACAAGGTAGAGCGTTCCGCTCATAGCGCACCCAGCTCCCGCAAAAAATCGGTGAGTCGGATCAGCGGCAGTCCAATGATCGCGGTCGGGTCGTCGCTTTGCACGGCTGAGAGTAGTGTGATGCCGTTGGTCTCGACCTTCACCGAGCCAGCGGCGTCGAACGGTTTTTCGCGTTCGAGGTAGGCGATGAGCACGGCGTCGGGCAGGTTGCGGTACACAATTTCGGTCGGCACGACGTCAATCAGCGGCGTATGTCCCGGTGCTAGTACGCAAAGCGCCGTGTAGCAAATCAGCGTGCGGCCCTGACAGCGCTGGAGTTGAGCCAGCGCTGTGGTGAAATCGCCGGGTTTGGACATTGCTTCGCCATCGAGATCGAGCACCTGATCGGAGCCGATGACGATGGCGTGCGGGTGCTTGGTCGCGACGGCGGAAGCCTTTTCGAGCGCCAATCTGCGGCAGTTCGCCAACGGCAATTCGCCCGCAAGCTGTGTCTCGTCAACCTCGGGTTTCTCAACCGAAAACGGCATCGTCATCCGTTCGAGCAGTTCACGGCGATAGCGGGAGGTGGAGGCGAGAATCAGCGGATAGGTCATATTGCTGGAAGTGTAGTAGCGCCGCCCTCAGAAAATAGTTATAATCGTGGGCTTTCGTGTTCCCGGCTGAAGGCATGTCAGTTCGGATCAAATGACCCGTGAATTGATCGTCTGGAGGCCAAAATTAGCATCAAAGACGCTCAAAAACCTGAAAAAGTGAAGACTGACGCCGACTGGAAGTATCGCCAGAACGCATCGCAGTTTGCGCGGTTGGGTTATGAGATCGCGGGGCCGCTCAGCACCGAAATGCTGGCGCGAACCGCTGAGAGCGACGCGGTTGTTCACGCGATCACCGGTTCGGTGCGATGCCTCGAAGCAAAGATTTCTGGGCGCATCGGCTTTGTCGTGTCGGTGGCAGGATCGGTGGGTTTGACCTGTCAGTCCTGCGGTGCGGAGTTTGATATGCCCGTTGATTCGCGATCAGTGATTCATGTGGCGCAAGACGCCGCAGAGCTCGCGAGTTGGGAAGATGAAGCGTTTGAGTGCGTTGAGGCCAATGAAAAAACCTCGGCGCTCGAACTGGTAGAAGATGAATTGTTGCTCTCGATACCGTATGTACCGAGATGCCCGAAGTGCGACGCAGCGGATGCGCCGCACACACACGAATTTAATTAGCGTTAGTTTTTATAGTTACGTAGGAGTCAATCATGGCCGTTCAACAAAACAAAAAATCCCCCTCAAAACGTGGCATGCACCGCGCTCACAATGGCCTCACCGCGCCGCATCTGGGCGTTGAGCCAACGACTGGCGAAGTGCATCGTCGTCACCACATCAGCCCCACCGGCTTTTATCGTGGCGTGAAGGTTGTGCAGACCAAAGCTGACGAGTAGTCGGCCTTAGTCCTCGCTGAATACCGTTCCGGTCGCCGAGCCACGCGCTGTCTGCACCAATGCGCATCGCCATTGATGTAGACGGTGGCGACCACGGCGCGGCGGTCACGCTGCCCGCCGCAGCCCAGTTTCTCGCCCGACGCCCCGACGCATGCGTGCTGCTGGTCGGGCTCCAGTCGTCTCTGGCGATTGCCGAAAAAACCATCCCCGCCGCCGACGTCAGTCGGGTGACGTACGTCGTCGCCACGGAAGTGGTGGGCATGGATGAGTCGCCGGCGCTGTCCCTCAAAAACAAGAAAAATTCGAGCCTCCGCCTTGCGCTAAACGCGGTCAAGGATGGACGAGCCGACGCCTGCGTGAGCGCGGGCAACACGGGGGCTTTGATGGCCACCGCGCGCTTCGTTTTAAAGACGCTGCCCGGCATTGATCGCCCTGCCATTGCTTCAGTCATGCCATCGCTCAAGGGGCACGGAAAAGACGTTGATCACGGCGCGCTGATGCTGGATCTTGGCGCTAACGTGGATTGCACGGCAGAACACCTGCTGCAATTCGCCATCATGGGTGCGGCGCTGACGTCTACGCTGACAGGAAAAGCTCGACCCACGGTCGGGCTTTTGAACATCGGCGAAGAAGACATCAAGGGCAATGAAATCGTCAAAGCGGCGGCTGAATTGATCCGCGCGACCGACCTGAATTTCATCGGCAATATCGAAGGCACGGACATTTACGCAGACAAAGTGGACGTGGTCGTATGTGACGGCTTTGTCGGTAACGTCGCGCTCAAATCTTCCGAAGGGCTCGCCCGGTTGATGACGCAGATGTTGCGCGAAGAGTTCGCCCGAACGCCGCTGTCGAAGGCGGCCGCGGCTTTCTCCTACCCGGTGTTGAAGCGCTTCAAAGGCAGGCTCGATCCCTCGCAGCACAATGGTGCAACACTTCTGGGCTTGCGCGGTATCGTCGTCAAGAGTCACGGTGGCGCCGATGTACCCGGCTTCGTCACGGCGATCGAGCGCGCCGATGACGAGGCTCGACATAACCTCATCGCCGAGCTGACCGAGCGTGTCACCGCGTTTCATACGCAGGCGGCGTGTGCGCAATCTGCCGCCGCTGTTAGCAACATTTAAGCCCCGTTCGCGCGTTCTTGGCGTTCGTTTCTGAATCAGCGCGTTTGCTGGTTAAATCAGTGTCCTCGCTGTGAATCTGCAACCTGTGTTCACCAAAATTATCTCGACCGGAAGCTACCTTCCAGCAAAAATCCTCACCAACGACGACCTGTCGAAAATTGTCGACACGTCGGACGAATGGATTCGTACGCGCTCCGGCATTCGCGCCCGACACATCGCCGCCGACGGCGAAGAGACGAGCGACCTCGCGCTAATCGCGGCGCAGCGTGCGCTCGAAGCGGCGGGCCTCACGGCGACGGACATCGATCTGCTGGTCGTCGCCACCACGACGCCGGACGTCATTTTCCCCAGCACCGCCTGCATCGTGCAGGACAAACTCGGCGCAAAAAACGCGGTCGCGTTTGACATTCAGGCCGTGTGCTCCGGCTTCGTTTACGCGCTTTCGATCGTCGACAAAATGGTATCGACGGGCGGGTACAAAAACGCGCTGATTATTGGTGCCGAAATCTACTCGCGAATACTGAACTGGCAAGATCGCACGACCTGTGTGCTGTTCGGCGACGGGGCGGGGGCCGTGGTGCTCACGCGCTCGGACGTGCCGGGCATACTTGCCACCAAGCTCTATTCCGACGGTAGCCGCCGTGCCATTCTCAACGTGCCCGGCCACGTGCGCAACGGCGTGGTCTACGGCGATCCGCATGTGCACATGGACGGGCCCGCCGTGTTCAAAATGGCGGTTAACGTCATGGCTGAGGTCTGCAATGAAACGCTCGCGATGGCGAACATGACCGCGGCTGATATCGACTGGCTGGTGCCGCATCAGGCCAACACGCGCATCATCGACGCGACGGGCAGGAAGCTCGGCGTTGCTCCGGAAAAAACGATTGTGACGGTGCAAGGGCAGGGCAATACGTCGGCGGCGTCGATTCCATTGGCACTTGATACTGCGGTTCGCGATGGCCGTATCAAGTCGGGAGACTTGGTGCAGACGGTGGGCGTCGGTGGTGGATTTACCTGGGGTAGCGCGCTGATTCGGTGGTAGATCGGCGTCTATTTCCGGCAAGGGGCGCGGTTTTGTCCCCTCTCCCCTCGCGGGAGAGGGCTGGGGTGAGGGGGCCGGTGGATGGAACAAACGTCGTGGCGGTCAAAGTCACCTTCAGCCTATCTCCTCAAGGGTGCGGAGGCTGGCAGCTTTTCCGTGAAACCGCCTGTGAATAGGGGCTAGACGCAATAATGGTCACAAGTCGATAATAGAACAAACCATGAAGCAGCCCCAATGCAGTGGGGCTTTCAACAGAAAGCTGATATGAAACTGGCATTCGTTTTCCCCGGTCAGGGCTCGCAATCGGTGGCGATGATGGCGGGCTACGCTGGACTTGCTCAAATCGACGAAACCCTTGCTACGGCTGACGCTGCGCTCGGCGCACCACTTTCTGCGTTGATCGCCAACGGCCCCGGTGAGGACCTGAACATCACGACCAACACGCAGCCCGCGATGCTTGCTGCTGACGTCGCCGTATGGAACGCCTGGCTTGCTGCGGGCGGGCTGAAGCCCGCGCTGGTGGCGGGGCACAGCCTCGGAGAATATGCGGCGCTCGTCGCTTCTGAATCGCTCGATTTTGTCTCCGCTATGAAGTTGGTCAAAGCCCGCTCGCAAGCGATGCAGGACGCCGTTCCTGCTGGCATCGGTGGAATGGCGGCAGTGCTTGGCATTGAGCTTGGCCCACTCACCGAAGTCTGCGAAAAAGCGAGTCAGGGCGAAGTCGTTTCCTGCTGCAATTTAAACGCTCCCGGCCAGATCGTCATCGGTGGTCACAGGACAGCCGTCGAGCGCGCCATCGTACTCGCGAAAGAAGCGGGTGCGAAGCGCGCGCTGATGTTGCCGATGAGCGTTCCGAGTCATTGCGAGCTCATGCGCCCCGCCGCCGAAGCAATGGCTATCGCCTTAAATCGCGCCAACTTTCAGCCACCAAAAATCGCCGTGCTGCACAACGCAACCGTCGACGTCGCGGGCGACGCCGCAGGCATTCGCCTCGTCCTCGCCGAGCAATTGTTCAAGCCCGTACGCTGGATCGAAACCATCGAAAAATTCGCCATGCAGGGCGTCACCCACATCGTCGAATGCGGCCCCGGGAAAGCGCTTGCGGGCATGGTCAAACGCATCGCGCCGGACGTGAGATGTTTGACGCTGTCTGACAAGGCTGCGTTTGATGCGGCGCTTGCCGAGCTGGTGTAAACGCGCAGCATGAACGACTTCCGATCGGCAATCGACGCTGAGTTTGGCAGCGTTGCCGAACTGGTTCATCTGCACGCTATAGCTGCGCCGAATTGCCCGGCGCTGTCGGAGAGCAATTCAGCGTGCACGTTGACGTACGGCGAACTCGACACGCTCATGGATCGCATTGCAACGAGCCTGCAGCGCGACGGCGTTAAAGCGGGCGAATCCATCGCGATCTGCGCTACGTCGTCTGTCAACTATGCGTCGGTGTTTCTCGGTGCGTTGCGTGCAGGTATCGCTGTTGCGCCCCTTGCGCCGGGCTCCACCCCAACCAGCCTCGTGCGCATGATTGACGATGCCGGAGCACGCATTCTGTTCACCGATGCCAGCGCTGCGGAGGTTGTCGGTCTGCCGCAAGACGGCGCTATTCCTCGCGTCGCGCTGGACAACTCTAACGTGGCGAAAAGTTTCGACGCCTGGCTTGCACGCGCCGGTGCGACACCCGAGCAGGTGCGACCCGAGCCGACCTGGCCGTTCAACATCATTTATTCGTCCGGTACCACCGGCGAGCCGAAAGGCATCGTTCAAGCCTTTTCGATGCGCTGGGCGCATGTGCGCCGCGCGGCAAACTACCGTTACGGTCGACAATCCGTCACGTTGTTGTCGACACCGCTTTACTCCAACACTACGCTCGTCGTTTTCTTCCCGACGATTGCGTTTGGCGGGCACGTTATCCTGATGCCAAAGTTTGATGCAGCGGGTTACTTGCGGCTTGCCGAAAAGCATCATGTGACACACACGATGCTGGTGCCTGTGCAGTATCAGCGCCTCATGTCGCATCCGTCATTTGATGCGCATGACTTGACTTCATTTGCGTTCAAATTCAGCACCAGCGCACCGTTTAGCGCTGCAATCAAGGCCGACGTGCTGAAACGCTGGCCCGGCGGTCTGATCGAGTTCTACGGCATGACCGAAGGTGGTGGCACGATGATTCTGGAGGCGCATTTGCACCCCGACAAGCTGCACACCGTCGGTCGGCCCGCCGAGGGCAGCGACATCCGTTTGATTGACGACGACGGCGTTGATCTTTCGCGCGACGACACTGCGGCGAGCGGCGAAGTGGTCGGTCATTCTGGAGGCATGATGACGGGCTATCACGGTCAACCAGAGAAGACGCGTGAAGCCGAATGGTTCGATGCGATGGGCAAACGTTTCATCCGAACGGGCGACGTCGGGCGCTTCGATGCGGATGGTTTTCTCACGCTGTTTGATCGCAAAAAAGACATGATCATCAGCGGCGGCTTCAACGTGTATCCGAGCGATCTGGTAGCGGTGTTGCGGGCGCATCCTGCAGTTGCTGACGTCGCCGTCGTTGGCGTGCCGTCAGAGCTTTGGGGCGAGACGCCGGTCGCCTACGTCGTGCGACGCGCGGCGGACACGACGCCCACCGAAACATTGCTGCATTGGACCAACGCGCAGCTCGGAAAAACGCAGCGCTTGGCGAGTTTGAAATTCATCGACGAGTTGCCACGCAGTGCGATTGGCAAGGTGCTCAAACGCGAGTTGCGCGACCTGAGTAGCAACAGTTCATAGCTAACCGAGCGACGGATCCAGGCCACCGGCCACTGGGGCGTACGGATGCTCGTCGAGTCTCTGTGCATCTAGAGCCGCACCAATGCCGACGAGGGTCGGCATGCCATAGCGACCGGCTTCGAAACGGGGCTCTGTCCCATGAACAGCGCTCCTGAACAATTCGCTCTCGCCGACCTGCAACTCCAGAAAATCGCAGCCTGTTCCCGCGATGCAGGCCTGCAGACTCGCGAAATTGCAGATCGGGCCGGTCGGGTTGTGCGGCGCGGTTTGCACGTTGTGTTTTGCGGCGAGTTCGCCGATGCGTAGTAGCGCGCCGATGCCGCCGCAATACTTGGCGTCGGGCATGATCGTGTCGCAGAGGCCGCGTTCGATGAACGGACGAAAACCTTCGACTTCCGCCTGCATCTCCGCCCCCGCGAGGCGCACGCCCTGCGCGTTTGCGTAGTCGCGAATCGCGCGGATGTCTGAATGCCATTGCGGCCGTTCGCTAATTGGACATTCGAGCCAGTGCAGTTTGATTTCACGTAACGCATCAAGCACCTAACGCGACGTTTTTGGCGTCAATCGCCAATGGCAATCGACCATCACTTTCACGGTGAAACCGACGGCCTCACGCACCGCGCGGATTCGGGCGAGCGCGGCTTCGATGAGCGGCGCACCCGCATTAGTTTCCGCGCTGACCAGTAACACGCCGTCGAAAGGCGCGAGTTTGATGGCTTTGAATCCAGCAGCAACCGCGCTCTTCGCGCTGGCCGCAAAACCTTCCGGCGTGCGCGGTTGCGTGGCACGATTGATGTTGGCGTATACCTCGACGCTCGTTCGCTGTGGCGCACCGAAGAGCTGCCATACCGGAACACCAGCGCGTTGCGCGAGCACGTCCAGCAATGCCTGTTCAGTCGCGCTCTTGACCGAATGCTCGACCATGCCGCCGGGTGAATGCAGGTGTAGCAGGCAAGCGGCGCTTACTTCCGCCACCGAACTAATCTCCCGCCCACTCAACGTCGCCGCAAACCGCAAGGCGTATTCACGTTGCAGCGTCTCCCAGCCGTTGAGCGAACACTCGCCCCAACCCACAAAGCCCGCGTCGGTTTCAACGCAAATGAAAGACCAGTTAGTTTTGGCGTTGACGTGCAAAACATGAAATGTGAGTGATTGAATTTTCATGAGCCCAGCATAATGGCTGCAACAACACTATGAGCAGCAACAGGAGGTCAGAAATGAAACAGTGGATGAGCGCAGCGTTGGCTGCATCGCTGGCGCTGGGCGTGACGAGTGCGACTGCGCAACCGTTTCCGTCCAAGCCCGTCAAAATCATCGTGCCGAGCACACCGGGCGACGGTTCGGACATTCTGGCGCGCTCAATCGCGCAAAAGCTTACCGAGCGCTGGGGCCAGGCCGTTGTCGTCGAGAATAGACCCGGCGCGGGTGGCGTGATTGGCACCGAGGCGGCGGCTAAATCGCCTGCTGACGGCTACACGGTGATCATGGGTAACGCCGGATCGCATGCGATCAATCAGGCGCTGTATCCGAAACTCTCCTACGATGTGGTGCGTGATTTCGCACCGATTACTTTGGTTGCGTCTGCCCCGAATGTGTTCGTGGTCAACCCGTCGGTGCCCGCGAAAACGGTCGCGGAGTTCATCGTACTGGCGAAGAAAGAGCCCGGCAAGTATTCCTTCGCATCAGGTGGCAATGGATCGTCCGCGCATTTGAACGGCGAAATGTTGAAAGCGTTTGCGGGCATCGAGATGACGCATGTGCCGTACAAGGGCTCAAGCCCTGCGATCACCGACGTCATCGCCGGTCAGGTGCAGTTGATGATCGGTAATCTGCCGCCGATCCTGCCCTTCATCAAATCCGGTAAGGTGCGTGCTCTTGGCGTCACCACCACAACGAGATTTGCTGCGACGCCCGATGTACCGCCGATTTCGGAAACAGTTGCAGGGTACGAATCTCTGGCGTGGTTTGGTCTCTTCGCGCCAGTAGCAACGCCAAAGGAAGTCCTGACGAAATGGCACGATGATGTCGTCGCAGTGCTTGCGCTTCCCGATATTCGCGAGCGTGTAGCGCAACTTGGCTTTGAAGTGGTTGGCAACCCGCCTGAGGCCTATGCGGCGCTGGTTCGCGGCGATATTGCCAAGTGGCAGAAGGTGGTGAGGGCGTCCGGAGCGAAGGCGGACTGAGCCGCTCGCGTGCTCTAATTCGCATGCAGTTCTGCGAGCAAGCACCGTCGCCAGAGTCCGCACACAGAGCCCACACAAGGAAGAAAATGAAAGATAAAGTCACGCTCGTTACCGGAGCCACACGGGGCATTGGTGCGGCCATCGCCAAAGCGCTTGCGGAAGCGGGGGCAAAAGTCATTGGCACCGCCACGTCTCAGGCAGGCGCCGACAAGATCACCGAAGCGATGAATCCATTCGGCGGGCGTGGCGTGGTGCTCAACGTAACCGATGCAGCGGCAATTGATGCAACGCTCAAGGATATTGACGCGAAAGAGGGCGCGGTGGCGATTCTCATCAACAATGCTGGCATCACGCGCGACACACTCCTGATGCGCATGAAAGACGACGATTGGGATGCGGTGATGGACACCAATCTCAAGAGCGTGTTCCGCCTGACGCGTGCTGTAAGCCGTCCGATGATGAAGGCGCGCTTTGGTCGTGTCGTGAATATTGGTTCGGTAGTGGGTTCAATGGGCAATGCGGGCCAAGTGAATTACGCTGCGGCCAAAGCCGGTTTGATTGGCATGACCAAATCGCTTGCGGCGGAGCTGGGCTCGCGGGGAATCACCGTGAATCTGGTCGCGCCGGGCTTTATCGACACCGATATGACGCAGGCCATGCCGGAGGCGCAGCGCACAAAACTCGTCGAAATGATCCCGGCTGGGCGGCTTGGGACACCAGACGACATCGCGTTTGCGGTGAAATTTTTGTGCGACGAGCACGCCGGATATGTCACCGGAACGACGCTACACGTCAACGGTGGTATGTATTTCAGCTAAGTTCGTCGACGTTACCAGGATTTAGCGCTTGAATTGACACGCGTCAGTTGTTGGTCGCGATGTTGATTCCTTTGCTAAAATTCCTGAATTCGGCTTCGCGCCGTTTTTCCATTAAAGGATCCATCAAGGATTTGCCATGAGTGATATCGAAGCCCGCGTTAGAAAAATCGTTGCCGACCAATTGGGCGTAGCCGAGGCAGACATCAAGAACGAGTCGTCTTTTGTAGACGACCTCGGTGCCGACTCGCTCGACACTGTGGAGCTCGTGATGGCGCTCGAAGAAGACTTCGGCACCGAGATTCCGGATGAAGAAGCCGAGAAGATTACGACGGTGCAACTTGCGATTGACTACGTCACCTCGCACAAGAAGTAAGCCTCAAGGTCGTCGCCTTTGAGCATGTTTGAAAAGGCGGCCACTGAGCCGCCTTTTTTGTTTTTTATAAGTTTCTCTCCATGACAACAAGACAGCGCCGCGTCGTCGTCACCGGCTTGGGTATCGTGAGCCCCGTGGGAATTGGCGTTGCCGCCGCCTGGGACTCGATCACCAATGGTCGCTCCGGTATTGGCCCCATCACCAGGTTCGATTCTGCGCCTTTCAACACGCACATCGCTGGCGAGGTCAAAGGCTTCGATCCCGCGCAATTCATGTCCGGAAAGGAGGCGCGTCGGTACGACTCGTTTATTCATTTCGGTATCGCTGCGGCCAAGGAGGCGTTGGCCGATGCGGGCATTGCACCGCACCCGGCGAATCCTGATCGCTACGGTTTGTCGATTGGTTCGGGCATTGGCGGTTTGCCGCTGATTATGGAAACGGCCTACGCACTGCGCGATGGCGGCCCGCGCAAAATTTCTCCGTTCTTCATCCCCGGTTCGATCATCAACATGATCTCCGGTTTGATTTCGATTGAGTATGGCTTTCAGGGCGCGAACATGGCCGCAGTGACTGCGTGCAGCACCGCGAACCATTGCATCGGCGAAAGCATGCGGAAGATCGAGTATGGGGACGCCGACGTGATGGTGGTCGGTGGTTCTGAGGCTGCGGTGTGCGAGCTGGGCATTGGCGGCTTCAATGCGGCGCGCGCGCTGTCAACACGTAACGATGATCCGACTGCGGCAAGCCGTCCGTGGGATGTGGATCGCGACGGCTTTGTGCTTGGCGAAGGCGCGGGCGTACTCGTGATTGAAGAGCTGGAGCATGCGAAGGCGCGCGGCGCGAAGATTTATTGTGAGCTTGTTGGTTACGGCGTGTCGGGCGACGCTTATCACGTCACGGCACCGCGAGAAGACGGCGATGGTGCGCGTCGTTGCATGGTCAATGCACTCAAAAACGCGAGCTTGAATGCGTCGGATGTTGAGTACGTGAACGCGCATGGGACGTCGACGCCGCTAGGTGACCTTGCAGAAGCTACCGCGCTCAAGAGCGCGTTCGGTGATCACGCGAAAAAAATCATGGTCAGTTCGACTAAATCAATGACCGGTCACCTGCTGGGTGCCGCCGCAGGGGTCGAGGCCGTATTCAGTATTCTTGCCTTGCAGGATGATGTGATTCCACCGACGATCAATTTGCACAAACAAGACCCGGCGGTCGAACTGGATCTGGTGCCCAACACGGCGCGTCAGAAGAAAATTGACGTTTCGATGTCCAATAGTTTCGGTTTTGGTGGCACTAACAGCACGCTGATTTTCAAGCGAATTTGACGCGTAGAGTGGGCAGCTCGTGCCCACCTTTCATCGCGCCCATTCCAACTGCGTGGGCACTGTCTGCCCGCCCTACGAATCTGAAAATAAAAATATGTCTCTAGTCGTTCATAAATACGGC
Source organism: Burkholderiales bacterium (assembly GCA_025354165.1). Classification (GTDB taxonomy): domain Bacteria; phylum Pseudomonadota; class Gammaproteobacteria; order Burkholderiales; family Casimicrobiaceae; genus Casimicrobium. The sequence continues at coordinate 54,824 of JANXNI010000050.1, forward strand.
GGCACGTCGATGGGCTCAGTCGAGCGCATTAAGAATGTTGCCAAACGCGTCGCCAAATGGCACCGTGCGGGCTACCAGATGGTGGTTGTGCCTTCCGCCATGTCGGGCGAAACCAATCGTCTTTTGGCGCTGGCTAAGGAGGTCAATGCCGATCCGAGCCCGCGCGAACTTGACATGATCGCCTCCACCGGCGAGCAGGTCTCAGTCGGCTTGCTCTCGATTGCGTTGCACGCCGAAGGCATCGATGCGGTCAGCTATTGCGGCTGGCAGGTGCCAATCAAAACCGACAACTCGTTTACCAAAGCTCGCATCACGAGCATTGATGACGTTCGCGTTCGCGCCGATCTGGCGCAGGGCAAAGTCGTCGTCATTACCGGCTTTCAAGGGGTCACCGATGATGGTCAAGTTACAACGTTGGGTCGCGGTGGATCAGATACGCAAGCAGTTGCCGTAGCGGCCGCCATGAAGGCCAGCGAGTGCCTGATCTACACCGACGTTGACGCGGTTTACACCACCGATCCCCGCGTTGAACCCGATGCCCGTCCGCTCAAAACCGTGACCTTCGAAGAGATGCTCGAAATGGCGTCCCTTGGCTCAAAAATTTTGCAGATTCGCTCGGTCGAATTTGCCGGAAAATACAAAGTCCCAACGCGCGTCCTGTCCAGCTTCACCGATCCGATGATTCCAATCGCAATCGAGGCAAGTTCGGGCACGCTAATCAGTTTTGAGGAAGAAGAAAACGTGGAACAAGCCATCATCTCCGGCATTGCCTTCAACCGCGACGAAGCGAAGGTCTCCGTGCTCGGCGTGCCCGACAAACCGGGTATCGCGTTCGCCATCCTCGGCCCGGTCGCCAAAGCGAACATCGACGTCGACATGATTATCCAGAACGCCGGCGTTGGCGGAACCACGGATTTTTCGTTCACAGTGCATCGCAATGAGCTGCAAAAAACGCTCGACGTGCTCAAGAACGAAGTGCAGGATGTCATTCAGGCTAAAACAGTGATTGGTGACGCGAAGTGTGCCAAGATCTCTGTAGTCGGTATTGGCATGCGTTCGCACGTTGGCATCGCAGCGCTCATGTTCGAAACGCTGTCGAAAGAGAGCATCAATATTCAGATGATTTCCACCAGCGAAATCAAGATTTCAGTGGTGATCGACGACAAGTACATGGAGCTCGCTGTGCGCGCGCTTCATAAGGCGTTCGAGCTGGACAAAGTGGTCGCCTAGCGGTTGAACCGGCAGCTGCCTAAAACCCCGCTATAATCAATGGCTAACGGAGACGTGACCGAGAGGCCGAAGGTGCTCCCCTGCTAAGGGAGTATACGGTGATGAGCTGTATCAAGGGTTCGAATCCCTTCGTCTCCGCCAAGCAACCAAGCCACCCCTGCGGTGGCTTTTTTGTGGTCCTTCTTTAGCTGGTGCGCACCAATATCGACAAGGCGCTTGCCAACGAGCCCACCAACATGAGATTTCGGGAGTTTCGGGCCAGCTTGCGAAGTCTGGGCGCAATGGGCGCTAGTTCGCCGTGTCGCGGGAGCTTTCGCCCACTTGTGCCGCTTCTGCTCCGCGCAGAAGGTTGAACGCAACGACTCTATTGCGCCCGCGATGTTTGGCCTCATAAAGTGCGGCGTCAGCGCGACCGACAATTTCATCGACCGTGCCGGAGTCGGTGGCTGGGTCAAACGTTGATAAGCCGACGCTTACAGTGACCATTTCCGGGCCGGACGCACCGTTTTTCAGGCCGAGTGTTGCGACTGCTTTGCGCAAATTCTCGGCGATATGCGTCGCCCCGTTGATATCCGTGTTGGGCAAAACAACGGCAAACTCTTCACCACCATAACGCGCCAGATAGTCGCCCGGGCGACGCAATTCATTTTGCATTGCTGCGGTGACGGCTTTGAGGCAAACGTCGCCCTGCAGATGACCAAAGGTGTCGTTGTAATTTTTGAAGTGATCGATGTCGATCATCAGCATGGCGAGCGGCGTGCGCGCCCGCCGCGCATGGCGAATGTCGCTAGGGAATTGCGACATGAAATAGCCGCGATTGTAGGCAGCTGTAAGCGCGTCGCGCAGGCTGTTTTCCGCCAGCGTCTCATGCACCTGTGCGAGCCTGCGGTAGAGCCCCGTGGTTTCCCACAACAGCGTGCCGAGTACCATTGAGGACGACAGCATGCTCAGGCAGCGCCCGGCGTACCAGCCCAGACTGTAGCGTGACGAGGCGGCCAGTGTCAGGACGACATCGGCAAGACCTGCCACCAGGGCGACGGCGAGCCACACGCTGAGCAAGTCACGCAGGCGACTGATCAGGAAGCAGGCCAAAAGCGCGCACACGTTGATGACGATAACGATTGTGGCGGCCGGGGATTGCACGAGCTGCTGATAGGACGTGCCGTTGACGAGCGGAGGCAGCAGTCCGCCATTGGCAACGGCCAGATACGCAAGCGCCGCCGCCACCAGCGGCGCGTGGATCATTAAAAGCGTGCCGCTAATACCGCCCGACAATCGCATTTTCGATGCGTTACGCAGTAGCGGCGTCCGCAACATCAACGCGAGCGACACAATCGCCGGAAAACCGCCATGCCACATCGTCCAAAGCCATACCGCGCTTTGCGGCCCGGCGCCCAGCAATCCGGTTTCTGAAAACACGCCAGGAAAAATCAGGATCTGGATCGAGACCATCACGGCGACAAAAAAATAGGCACCGGCGAGGCAGGCCAGAAACGGTTCACGGAGCACGCGGAAATGCGTAAACAGCAGATAGCCCGTCAAGTACTCCGTAATAAAAACCGTCACCGCAAACATCGGCAGGAACGGCCTGATTTCCTGCAACTGGAGCTTCGCCGAGGGCAACATTATCAGGGTGACAATCGCGATGATCGCCGCCAGCGAGCCAGCGGCCAGCTTCGAGCGCAGTCCGGGACGTTCGCTCGCGCGGCGGCTGATGTCATTCAGGCGGGTCACATCGGTCAAGCTATTCACGTCGAGCGTCCGCCGTGAGCGGATTGCTCAACAAAAACTTGCCTTGTGATTTCATGGGTATTCGACGCTATGTTGTCGCCGTACTATCCGCTTGGGCATTGACTTCAGTTTTCCAGATTGGCACTTCCGATGTGCGTCCGATCAGTACAACGGCAACCCTACGCTAGCAATCAGCTTTTTACTGAATACACCATTATACAGGGGCTAGATCGATTTTTCGCCGTAAGTCGATTTACCGCGATTTTCGAAGCCAGCCCTCATGCCAGCGTCATTTCAGAGAAAAGCTGATCAGTATTTTCTTAAGGTCAAGGCGTCAGCGACGTCCCACAATTGGCGTTCAGGTTGTTGCGCGCCGCGTCCCAATCACTTTGCGTAATACCCGTCCCCGCGACGACCGCAGCGCCGCTGAATCCGAGCATCGAGCGCAGCAACACCAGTCCTTCTTTGTTGGCCCGCACAAAGCCGTCGTTATCCATATCCAGTTTGCACGGCAGCACCGTTGCCAGCACTGGTGACTCGAACGCACCCATATCAATGATGCTGTTTACGATGCGCGGGAAACCGATCCCACGCTGGTCGAACGCCGTGGCGACGCTGTTGTCGCCCGCATCCAGCGCGGGACTCCCAGCGCGCAATGCGTGCGTGTATTTCTGGCCGCCGCCGTTGAACTGCAGGCCTTCGATCTTGGCATCGACGCCGCATTTCATCCCGGTGCCAGTGCAAAAGCTATTGGGCGCGAACACCGGTTCAAACAGGGAGTGGCTGATGGCGTAGTTGAACCCGGCAGTGGACGGCGCAAAGATACTGTTGCCGCCCAGGCTCCCCGGTACTGACATGGCGATAATCGAGTTCCGGATTACGACATTTCCGTTCGCGTTCAATGGACCACCCAGCGCCGTTGCCACACCGCCAGGAACGAAGGCTATCGTGTTGAGAACAGCACCGGTTCCGGTGAAGTTTCTGGCAAGAGTGTTGTTGATCAGACTGAAGGTGTCGGTTCCCGACGCGGCGTGAAGGTTGAACGACACAATTGATCCACTGCCATTGGTTGATTCGTTCAACGAAAACGTGCTGTTGCGCACGGTGTAATTGCCCGTTGCGTCCAGCAAGAGCGCGACGTTCGACTCGGCGCGATTGCTGATGAATGACGAGTCCTGGATCAGATAGTTACGCCCCGCGCCGTTCGCCCGCAGCGACAGTCCGGCCTCGTTGCGCTGCGCAAAGTTGTCCTTCACGATAAGGCGGGTGGCAGTGAAGCTGTGCGGCAGCGGATACACCGCAGGCACCGTCGCAGATGACGGCCCACCAAGCACGACAACTACCCCGTAGCCTCCCGCGATACTGCCTGCATTAGTTTGGTTGCCGATGACATCGACATCGCTGAGCGTCACGGTGGCCAGATCGTGCAGCAACAGGGCGCTGACACCGCCGCTGTCTGCCAGCGAGGTGCCGCCGACGTCATTGCCCTTGAACTGCGAGTTGCTGAGCGTGAAGTTAGCGCTGCAGCCAACGCGCAGGCCAGCGCGTGATTTCTGGGCGATGTTCTTCTCGAAATACACGTTGTTCATACTCACGTTGCGCAATTGCAGAAACTGGCATTCGCTGGTGCTGCTGTCAAAGGTATCCGTCAGGATGCTCAATCCGCCGATGTCCACGCCCGCAGCGTTGCCCATAAACGAAAAATCATTGACGGTGACGGCATCGCCTGATGCTACGGCTGAACCGACAGATGCAATCTGACCACCACCGCGACGGCCAAGGGCGCTGTTGCCGACGACGCCGCCACCGTTGAGCGTTACCGTGCCGGATACGTCGTTAATGAGAAATGCGCCATCGTTGCCGACGGTGGCCGAGTTGGAAATGAATTGCGTGCCACTGATCGACACCGAAGTAGCTCCGGTCACGCGAAGCGCCCCGATTGCTTCAGACGTGTTGCCGAAGAATTGGCTGCCACTGATGGATACCGCGCCCATCCAAAGGTTGTTGCCGTTGCCAAGAGCTGCCGCACCGCCCGCTGAAGTAAACGTTGAACCCGCCGTGCCGTGCACGGTGCGGTTGCTCAGAAAGCGAACGTTGCTAAGTGTGGCGTTGGGTCGAAAGTCAGTCACCAGCGTTGCGCCCATTGCCAGCGCGCCACCGGTGGTGGAGAAGTTGTTGGCACCGCCGTCGCCTGTGCCTGCCGCCTCGCAGGCACTAAACACGACATCCGTCAGCGTCAGCGATTCACGAGAAAAGACACAGCCGCCCGCTGCGCCTCCGCTCGCCGCGATGCTCGCAACACTCCGCCCTTCCTTGAACGACAGACCGGAAATGCTCGCTGGCGCATCGGTCGCCGCATCGGCATTGCTGATCACCATTATTCGCAGGCCCGCTGCACCACTTGAGAGTCCGCCACCGTTGATGGTTAGCAAGTTGCTCCCCGGGCCGGCGATGGTGAGGTTACCGCCTGCAAACAGCAGCCATGAGTAAGGCGTCGTGGGCGGTGCAGGAGGAGGAGGCACGATTGTGGGCTCCATGATTACCTGCGACAGCTTGATCGTTCCATTGACGCTGAAATTGATCGTGTCAGCGCCGCTGCCCGTTGGACAGCCGTTCGGCCCACCTATCGCGCTGTCCATGTTGGCCGCCGCGAGGGCCATGCGCAATGTGCATTTTGCGCTCGCCAGAACAACAGGCGACGTGTATCCCGCATCCGAAAAAATCGCGCCCGACGCATTGACGAAAACATCGTCAAGCAAACTGTTGACGGTAATTGTTGCCGCAGACGTTTCGGCGCACAGCGTCATTGAAGTCAGAAAAGCGGCGAGCGCGGACGCGCGCCAGGTCATTGGTTTCTTCATCCTGTTTCCCCTCAAAAAGTGGCGTTTTCTCGGTGCCTGGGCGGCATACGTGATGCTGGACAGCTGTTGGTGACCGCCTTCGGCGCGCCCCGTCAATGTACCGCCCTCGGGTGCGAAAGAAAGAGGGAAATTACCTACCTGATCGCGTGCGATAGCGTAGTTCGTTGAAATCGTGGACGTCGCATCGCGCAACGGCTACGCCCGAAGCATGAGCGGATGCCGGTAGTATTGTTTTTGTCGTGCTCGTTAGAAACGTCTTTTTTGGCGCGCCGACGATTGCGCCGGAATCGCACATATCAGCTTTTTTATAAAACAAAGGCAGCAAAGCGGGTACAGCCCTATTAAGTCATAAGTCAATTTGTCGAATTTTGCGAGGCTAGCCCTCATGAAACCGTCGTTTCAGAGAAAAGCTGATAGAACTATTTCTCCGCTTCCCGCTCCTGCAACGCCCGCCACATCACCTTGCCCGAGCCGCTTTTCGGTAACGCGTCGACAAACTCCACGACACGCGGCGCTTTGTAGGCGGCCATATTGGCATGCGCCCAGTCGACGATGTCTTTTTCGGTCGTGTCTTTCGCGTTGGCGCGCAGCACGATTACGGCCTTGACGGACTCGCCGCGATAGGCGTCCTTGGTGGAAATGATGCATGCTTCCTGCACGGCCGGATGGCGGAAGAAGAGGGCTTCGACCTCTGCGGGCCAGACCTTGAATCCGCTCGCGTTGATCATGCGTTTCAGGCGGTCCGTCATGAAGAAATAGCCTTCTTCATCAACGCGGCCCATGTCGCCCGAACGGAAGAATGATTTGCCGTCGATCTCGACAAACGCGGCCTCGGTGGCGGCGCGGTTTTGCCAATAGCCTTTGAACACTTGCGGGCCGTGAATCAGGATTTCACCGGATTCGCCGATGTCGCAAAGCGCCAGCGTGTCCGGGTTCACCACGCGCGAATCGACACCGACGTACGGCACGCCAAGGCATTGCTGCTTGGGTGCGTCGGGCGGATTGGAGTGCGACGGCGCGGCGGTCTCGGTCAGGCCGTAGCCTTCGACGAAGCGCAAGCCAAATTTTTGAAAGAGATTTTCGGCGACTGCCTGCGGCATAGCAGCGCCGCCGCCGCCGATGTAGGCGAGACTTGTGAGGTCATAGTTCGCGACGTTCGGGCTGCCGAGCAAATCGATGATCATGGTCGGCACCATCGTCCAGCTATTCACGCGATATTTCGAGATCAGCCTGCCCGCCAGATCGCGATCCCAGCGCGGCATGATGACCGCGCACGAACCGAGATAAATGGGAATGTGCAAACCGTAGAGCATGCCTGTGATGTGAAACATCGGCACTACGGCAAGGCTCACCGACTCTGGCGATCCATCGCCCCACAGCGAGCCGGAAACGATGTTGTGCATGATGCTGCGATGCGTGTGCATGCAGCCTTTGGGCAGCCCCGTTGTGCCAGAGGTGTACGGCAGCACGGCGAGATCGTCCGGCCCGGCGGTGGGGGCGTCGGCCTGTTGCCTGGCCGCCATCGCGTCGCGCCAGTGCGTGCCGTAGGCGGGCAGGTCGACCTGCAAATCAAGCCAGCCGCGCCACGCGTCCGGAATGCCGCTGTCGGGCAATTGGCCTCCCGTCATTTCGTCGCAATAGCGTGTGACCAGAAGACAACGCAAACCCGCGTCGGGCGCGGCGGCGACCACCTCGTCGTTCGCTGCAACCCATAGCGCCGCAAGATCGCTGCCCACGATCGCGACGCGCGCGGCAGGATCGGTGATGTAGTGCGTCAGCTCGGCCGCTTTGTTCATCGGGTTGACCGGAACCACCACCGCGTCAGCGCGCAAAATGGCGTAATAGCCGATCACAAATTGCGGCGAATTCTGCATGCACAGCGCCACGCGATCACCCTTTGCGACGCCTGCGACTTTTTGCAACCAGCCCGCCAGCGCCTCGACGCGTGCGTAGAGTTCGCGAAACGTCAGGACGCGATCACAAAACACAAACGCCGGTCGATCTGGGTAGCGCCGGACGGTGATGTCCAGATTCGCCCAGAGCGAGGTGTCAGGCGTGCACAAATCCTTAGGCAGGCGCTTCGGCCAGACGTCGTAATGCTTGTTGAGGGTTACCGGAGTGCCTGACATATCCATCCTTTTTGATTTCGGCTCTGTGGCTTTTGTTCGATTATTACTGGTTCCGGGCGACCCTGCACGCGGCGTTCATAATTCTTGATCGAGACTATATTTATCCGATGACTTCGCCCCCATCCCGTAAAGCGGTTGCCATGAAACGTGTACCCGCACCCGCCAACGTCAGCGCGGGCAGTCCGCGCGAGCTACGCCTGCGCGTGTACGCGGGGCCGGTGATTGCGATGGGGCCGGGCAAGGCGGATTTGCTGTCGGCGATTGCGGCGACGGGATCGATTTCCGCTGCTGCGCGAGAACTTGGCATGTCGTACAAGCGCTGCTGGGATCTGGTGTCGATCATGAATGAGAGCTTCGCCACGCCGCTGGTTGCGACCAGCGCGGGCGGCACGGGAGGCGGCGGGACGAATCTGACGCCACTCGGTGCGCGCGTTTTGCATGATTACAGGCGCATGCACGAGATTGCGCTGGCGGCCATCGCCACCGATCTGCGTAAATTTCGCAAGCACCTGAAGTAAACCCACCGACACAAACTTATCTCGCGTAGCCCAAGTCGCATATCGTTATAGCCCGACATATATTGCGGTCGCTATATACTGCCAAATATTGCGATTGTTGTTCCCGAATTGGAGAGTCCTTTGCGCCGTTTTCCGCACCTGTCGAGTCGACTGTTTTTTTCATGCGCGACGAGTTTTGTGTTCACTCTGACGTTTGCCGCAAACCTTGCTGCCGCAGAGCTGACGGTTTTCGCCGCTGCTTCGCTCAAAGAGGCGCTTGACGAACAGGTCAAGGTGATTTCGGCGAGCCACAAGGACATGCAGATTCGCGTGTCGTACGCCGGTAGCAATGCGCTTGCGAAGCAGATTGAAAGTGGTGCGCCAGCGCAGCTATTTATCTCGGCTGACGAAGCGTGGATGGACTACGTCACGCAAAAAAATCTCATTGTTGCCAGCACGCGTCGCGACATGGTGAAGAATGAGCTGGTGATCATCGCGCCCACAGCGAGCCTCGTGACGCTCGACATCGCACCGGGGTTTGCGCTCGCGGCAGCGCTCGGAAACGGACGTTTGTCGTTAGCTAATCCTGACGTCGTTCCCGCTGGCAAATATGCCAGGGCTGCGCTGACCAAGCTGGGGGTTTGGGACACGGTAGATACGAAGATTGCCGGGGCCGAAAACGTCCGCGCGGCGCTCGCCTTTGTTGCGCGCGGCGAAGCGCCGCTCGGCATCGTTTATCGCACCGACGCAAGGGCTGAGCCGCGTGTGCGCGTGGTGGCTGCGTTCCCCGGCGGTCTTCATGCGCCAATTGTCTATCCGGCCGCTATCGTCGCAGGGCAGGATTCGCCAGCTGCGCGCGCCTTGCTTGACGCGCTGACCAGCGCCAATGCCAGTGCAGTCTGGCAGAAATACGGGTTTGTTGTCACGAAGTGACGTTGGAAATCGCAGGGATCTGCAGCGCTCGGCAATAATCCGGCATGCTGTCCAAAGAAGAACTAGAGATCGTCATTCTGAGCCTGAAAGTCGCGCTGGCGAGCGTGATTTTCAGCGTGCCGCTCGCAGTGGCCTGTGCCTGGGTTTTGGCGCGCTGCACGTTTCCTGGAAAAACATTGTTTGACGCGGCGGTGCATCTGCCGCTGGTATTGCCGCCGGTCGTGATCGGCTATTTTTTGCTGGTGATGTTTGGCAAAAAAGGCTGGATTGGCAGCACGCTCGACGCGTGGTTCGGCATCACTTTTGCGTTTCGCTGGACGGGCGCGGCGCTGGCGGCGGGGGTGATGGGTTTTCCGCTCATGGTGCGGGCGATTCGCCTGGCGATTGAGGCGGTTCCTCTGCGGCTGGAATGGGCGGCGCGGACTTTGGGCGCATCGCGCTGGCGGGTATTTTTTACGGTGACTTTTCCGTTGGCGATTCCGGGTTTGGCGGTAGGCGTATTGCTCGCATTCGCACGTTCGCTAGGTGAATTTGGCGCAACGATTACCTTCGTTTCGAATATTCCCGGCGAGACACAAACGCTGCCGCTCGCAATCTATAACCTCACCCAAAGCCCCGGTGCTGACGCGGCGATATTGAAGCTTTGTATTGTCTCCATTGTGCTTTCGGTCGCAGCGCTCGCGGCATCAGAATGGATCAATCGCCGCGTGCATCGTGTTGAGGGCGGGATGATCGCGTGATTGATATCGACATCAGCAAGCGCTTCAGTGCGCAGACGGAAGTCAGTGCGAAATTTGTGAGCGATGCCTCCGTGCTTGCGCTTTTTGGTCGTTCTGGTTCGGGTAAGACGACGGTCGTGAATGCGATGGCCGGTCTGGTGAAGGCCGATCGCGGCTACATTCGCATCGACGGCGTGACCTTGTTTGACAGCGAGCGCGGCATCAACGTGGCGGTCGAGCAGCGCGGCATTGGATATGTGTTTCAGGACGGGTTGTTGTTCCCGCATTTGAACGTGCGGCAGAACCTGATCTACGGCGCGCGGCGCAGCGGTGGGCAGGGCGGTGCAGACGCGCCCGGCGTGCCGTTCGATCAGGTCGTGGATTTCCTCGGCATCGGCGCGTTGCTGGCACGCGATACGCCTTCACTTTCTGGCGGCGAAAAGCAACGCATTGCCATTGGTCGCGCGCTGTTGTCGCGGCCACGACTGCTCCTGATGGACGAGCCGATTGCGTCGCTCGACAGCGGTCGCCGCAGTGAAATTCTGCGCCTGATCGAGCGCGTCCGTGACGAGTTTGGCGTGCGCATTGTTTACGTCAGTCACTCCATCGGCGAAGTGTCGCGTCTGGCCGATGATGTGGTGCTCATGAACGACGGCAAGGTCATTGCCTGTGCGGCGACGGAGGAGATTTTCAATCGTGCCGATTTGCGACCGTACACCGGCCGGTTCGAAGGCGGCGCGCTGATCGAGGCGCATGCCGTGCGCCATGACATGAAGTATTTCCTCACCACCTTCAAATTTGACGGCGGCGAATTGATCGCGCCCGGCGTCGATACGCCGGTCGGTGCTCGCGTGCGTATCCGCATTCGCGCACGCGATGTGACGCTCGCAACCGAGCGTCCACACGGCCTCAGCATTCGCAATATTCTCGAAGGCACCGTGAGCGTTATCGACAATCGCGGAGGTGCCATTGCGGAGGTACACGTGCAGCTCGGTGGGCCCAGCGGGTCGCTTGCGCGAGAGCTGCTGGCGCGCATTTCCACGCAGGCGCTGGATGAAATGCAGCTCAAGACCGGACAGCCTGTTTATGCACTGATCAAGGCGATTGCGTTCGATAAGCGCAGCATGGGGTTTACCGCGTAGCGAAGCATTTTTTGCCTGTTTTCGGGACGAGATACGAGTCATCAGCTTTCTGCGCTAATGACGGCTAATAAAGGGCTAACTGAATAAAAGCTGTGAAGTCGACTTTATAGGTAAATATGATGCAAGCCCAATGCAGGCTTCGTTTCAAATAAAAGCTGTTGACAATAGTTAACCGACTTGTGCGCTGGAGACCGTATCCACCGGTAAGCCCAATTGCGCACACCGGCTCGAACACGGCGCCTCGCAGATATCCACTACATTTAAGCCCAGAGGAAGTTTTAAGGAGGACACGCCATGCTAGGTTTGATGCAGCAGCATTCGCTGCTTATTTCGTCGGTGATTGAGTTCGCGGGGACGTATCACAGCGATACCGAGATCGTTTCACGGCGTGTTGAGGGCGACATTCACCGCACCAATTACGCGACGGTGAATCGGCGCGCGAAGCAGATCGCGAACGCGCTGGACGCAATGCAAATCGCGCAATCGTCGCGCGTGGCAACGCTCGCATGGAATGGTTATCGCCATTTCGAGCTTTACTACGGCGTCTCGGGTTCGGGGCGTGTGTTGCACACCGTCAACCCGCGTTTGCATCCCGATCAGATGGCGTGGATTGTCAATCACGCCGAAGACGAAATCATGTGCTTCGACGTGTCGTTTTTGCCGCTGATCAAGGCCATCGCACCGAAGTGCCCAACGGTCAAGCACTACATCGCGTTGTGCGATGCCGACAAGCTGCCCGCCGATTCAGGTATTCCCAATTTGCTGAGTTACGAGGCGTGGATTGGCGCTCAGTCTGAAACTTACAAATGGCCGGTGTTTGATGAAAACATGGCGTCGAGCCTGTGCTACACCAGCGGTACGACGGGCAATCCGAAAGGCGTGCTCTACAGCCATCGCTCGACGATGCTGCATGCGATGTCGTGTGCGGCTGCGGACGTCATCGGCATTTGTTCGCGCGATACGGTGCTGCCCGTAGTGCCCATGTTCCACGTCAACGCGTGGGGACTGCCGTATTTGATGCCGATGGTGGGCGCGAAGGTCGTGTTTCCCGGCGGGCAACTCGATGGCAAATCGATTTACGATTTGTTTGAGCAGGAGAAGGTCACGTTCTCGGCGGGCGTGCCAACCGTGTGGCAAATGCTGCTTTCGCACATGGAGGCAAACGGGCTTAAGCTGTCAACGATGAAGCGCACGGTGATTGGCGGCTCGGCCTGTCCGCCCGCGATGCTCGACGCCTTCCGCGACAAGCACGGCGTTACCGTGAATCACGCTTGGGGCATGACCGAGATGAGCCCGATTGGCACCTATGGCACGTTGAAGGGCAAGCAGATGGACGCTGACTGGCCAACGCAGCGAGCGATTTTGCTAAAGCAGGGGCGCGCGGTGTTTGGCGTCGACATGAAGGTCGTCGATCCTGAAGGCAACGAGCTACCGCGCGATGGCAAAGCGTCGGGGGACTTGTTGGTGCGTGGCTCTTGGATCGTGTATCAGTATTTCAAAGGCGACGGCGGGCATATCGTTGACAAAGAAGGCTACTTCGCCACCGGCGACGTTGCAACGATTGATCCCGATGGTTTCATGCAAATCACTGATCGCAGCAAGGACGTGATCAAATCCGGCGGCGAATGGATCAGCTCGATTGATGTGGAAAATATCGCGATGGCACATCCGGCCGTGATGATGGCCGCGTGCATCGGCATTCGTCATCCAAAGTGGGACGAGCGGCCTGTTCTGGTCGTCGTCAAGAGGCCGAACGCGGAAGTGACTGCCGCCGAGATCATCAAGTTTTACGACGACAAAATTGCCAAATGGCAAGTGCCGGACGACGTGCAATTTGTTGATGCGATTCCGCTCGGCGCGACCGGCAAGATGATGAAGGCGAAGTTGCGCGAGCAGTTCAAGGATTACGCGTTCCCGGGGTAGCCAGCCACTTTTTGTGGGAGCGGCTTTAGCCGCTCCCACAACGGACGCGCCACTATCGGCGATACACTCGCCGCCTGAATTCGCGCTCATGCTGACAACTGTTATTAACAATTATTTGATGTGCCCATAAAGGAGACGTTATGAAAATGAAGTCAATTGCTGCTGCTGTTCTGATCGCCAGTTTTGCCTGCGCAGCGTCCGCCGCCGAAGTAGAAGTGCTGCACTGGTGGACGTCCGGCGGCGAAGCCAAATCGGTCGCTGAACTCAAGAAAATGATGGAAGCCAAGGGCCACAAATGGAAAGACTTCGCTGTGGCCGGCGGCGCGGGCGATGCAGCCATGACCGCGCTGAAAGCGCGCGTCGTTTCAGGCAATCCGCCGACTGCGGCCCAAATCAAGGGGCCATCGATTCAGGAATGGGCGAAAGAGGGTGCGCTCGGCAACATCAACGAGGCAGCCAAAGACTGGGACAAACTGTTGCCCAAGGCGGTGTCCGATGTCATGAAATACAAGGGCAATTACGTCGCGGCACCCGTGAATGTGCACCGCGTGAACTGGCTCTGGATCAACCAGGACGCGCTGAACAAGGCGGGCGGCAAAGTGCCGACCAACTACGACGAGTTCTTCGCACTGGCCGACAAATTCAAGGCGCAAGGCATCGTGCCTATCGCGCACGGCGGGCAACCGTGGCAGGACGCAACGGTGTTCGAATCAGTGGTGCTCGGTCTCGGCGGCGCGAAGTTCTACAACGACGCACTGGTCAAGCTTGACCCCGCCGCGCTCGCGAGCCCCACAATGGAAAAGTCGTTTGATACGCTGGCAAAAATCAAAACCTACATCGACAAAGATGCATCGGGTCGCGACTGGAATCTGGCGACCGCGATGGTCATGAACGGCAAAGGCGGCATGCAATTCATGGGCGATTGGGCGAAAGGTGAATTCACGGCTGCCAACAAGGTCAGCGGCAAGGATTACACCTGTGCTGCAGCGCCGGGCACGGCGAACTCGTACACCTTCAACATCGACTCATTCGCGATGTTCAACGTGAAAGCGGCCGACGCGAAAAAAGGTCAACTCGATCTGGCCACCGCGATCATGAGCCCCGAATTTCAGGAAGTGTTCAACCTGAACAAAGGCTCGATCCCGGTGCGTCCCGGCGTGAACAAGGCGAAGTTTGACGCCTGCGCCACCAAGTCGATGGCTGACTTCGACAGCACCGCGAAGACCGGGAGTCTCGTTGCCAGCTTTGCCCACGGCATGGCAGTTCCTTCGGCAACTCAGGGCGCGATGGTCGACGTGATCGCCAAGTTCATGAACTCGAACATGTCGAGCAAAGACGCGGTCGTTGCTTTGGTTAAAGCGAGCAAAACGAAGTAACTGAAAATCCCTTCTCCTCATGCGGGAGAGCGCTAGGGTGAGGGGGGTAGCTACCATTGCAAACGATGGTCGCTGAGTATCCAACCCCTCATCGCAACCTTCTCTGGCAAGGAGAGAAGGAACAAAACCGAGTGAATATCCGTTACTCCTCTGACCGCTGGCTCCCTAAGCTAGTCCTTTCGCCCACGCTCGCGGCGAGCCTCGTGTTCGTCTACGGTTTCATACTGATCACCGTTGCGCTGTCGTTCACCGAATCGCGATTGCTGCCTAACTGGGAATGGGCGGGCGTGGAGCGTTACGCAGAACTGTTCGATAATGATCGGTTCTGGGTCAGCGCAAAAAATCTCGCGATTTTTGGAACGCTTTTCATCGGTATCAGCCTCGTAGTCGGCTTGGTGATAGCCATTCTGCTGGATCAAAAGATTCGTGGCGAAGGCTTTCTGCGCGCGATTTATTTGTATCCTATGGCGCTGTCTTTCATCGTCACTGGCAACGCGTGGAAGTGGTTACTAAACCCTGGCCTGGGTCTTGAGCGCATCGTGCAGCAATGGGGCTGGACGAGCTTCACATTCGACTGGCTGGTGAATCCCGATAGGGCGATCTACACGGTCGTCATCGCGGGCGTTTGGCAGAGCTCGGGTTTCGCGATGGCGCTGTTTCTGGCGGGTTTGCGCGGTGTTGATAGCGAGATCATCAAGGCGGCGAAGGTCGACGGCGCATCGCTGCCGACGATTTATCGACGCATCATTATTCCGAGTTTGCGCCCCGTGTTTTTCTCGGTCACGCTGATCCTTGCGCATATCGCGATCAAGAGCTTTGATCTGGTGATGGCGCTGACGGGCGGTGGCCCGGGAACTGCGTCCGATGTGCCGGCGATTTTTATGTATCAGTTCTCGTTTACGCGCGGGCAGTTGGGCGTGGGGGCTGCGAGTGCGGTGATGATGTTGATGACGATTGTCGCGGTGATGGTGCCGCTGATGTATGCCGAAGCGCGCAGCGGGAGGGAGCGATGAATCGCGCAGGGCGATTCTTGCTGTACGCAGCGCTTGTTTCGACCGCGTTCTACGCGCTAGCGCCCATGTGGGTCATGCTTTCGACATCGCTTAAGACGCTCGATGAAATTCGCGAAGGCAGTTTGATTGCTGCGCCGCACGCGCCGACGATTGAGCCGTGGCTGAAAGCTTGGGGTACGGCGTGCAGCGGTGTGCGTTGCGAAGGATTGAAGCCGTTTTTCCTGAACTCGTTGTTGATGACGATTCCGGCGGTTTTAATCTCGACGCTGGTGGGAGCGTTGAACGGCTATGCGCTAACGCACTGGCGTTTTCGCGGTTCCGATTTCCTGTTCACGGCGCTACTCGTGGGTTGCTTTATCCCGTTTCAGGTGGTGCTGCTGCCAATGGCTCGGCTGCTCGGCGCGGTCGGGATTTCCGATTCAGTGTTTGGGCTGATTTTCGTGCACGTCGTGTATGGGCTTGCATTCACCACGCTGTTTTTTCGCAACTATTACATCGGTGTTCCCGGTGAACTCGTCAAAGCCGCACGCGTTGATGGCGCGGGGTTCTTCACCATTTTCCAGCGCATTTTGTTGCCGATCAGTGGCCCGATTTTCATGGTCTGCGTGATCTGGCAATTCACGCAAATCTGGAATGACTTTTTGTTCGGCGTGGTGTTCGCGGGATCGGATTCGCAGCCGGTGACGGTGGCGCTGAACAACCTGGTACGCACGTCGACGGGAGTGAAGGAATACAACGTGGACATGGCCGCGGCGATCATCGCCGCATTGCCGACGCTATTGGTCTACATCGTCGCTGGCAAATATTTCGTGCGCGGGCTGACCGCCGGTGCGGTCAAAGGTTAGGTACAGTCCTCATGGCAAGTCTTGGCATTCACAACATCCGTAAGATTTACCCGAACGGCGTCGAAGTGCTCAAGGGCATCAATCTCGATATTGCAGATGGCGAGTTTTTGATTCTCGTGGGCGGTTCTGGCTGCGGGAAAAGCACCTTGCTGAACATGATCGCAGGACTCGAACCCGTGACCGAAGGCGAGATCACGATTGGCGGCAAACGCGTCAACGATTTGCCACCCAAAGATCGCGATATTGCGATGGTGTTTCAGAGCTACGCGTTGTATCCGTCGATGAGCGTTCGCCAGAATATCGCTTTCGGTTTATCGCTACGCAAAGTACCGAAAGCCGAGCAGGAAGCGACCATTGCACGCGTCGCAAAACTCCTGCAAATCGAGCCCTTGCTGGACCGCAAACCCGCACAACTCTCAGGCGGGCAACGCCAGCGCGTCGCGATGGGCCGAGCACTCGCTCGTGAACCACAAATATTCCTCTTCGATGAGCCGCTTTCGAACCTTGACGCCAAACTGCGCGTAGAGATGCGAAGCGAGATCAAGCTGCTACACAAACGCCTCGGCATCACCACCGTTTACGTGACGCATGATCAGATCGAAGCGATGACGCTCGGCGACAAAATTGCCGTGATGAAAGACGGCGTGGTGCAACAGTTCGGTACGCCAGACGAGATTTACAATCGTCCTGTCAACACCTTCGTAGCGGGCTTTATGGGCTCGCCGCCGATGAATCTGATTCCGGCGACGCTCGCGATCAATGACGGTAAATTGTGCGCCGAAGTTACCGTTGGCCCGACCGGGTCGAAGCGCGTGCACCTGCCGCTCTTTGGATTTGACACCTCGACGCTCGATACGTTGACGTCGACAGGTTCATCGGTTTTGCTGGGTTTGCGACCCGAGCACTTGACCGACACTGGGCGCAGCAACGGCATGACTGCAAACCTCACCGTCCCGGTTGACCTCGCAGAACCGACCGGCGCTGACACGCTGATTTTCATTACGCTCGGTGGTGCGCGCTGTATTGCGCGATTGCATCCCACCGCCGTCGCCGGTCGCGATGAGGTTGAACTGGTGGTCGACACAAGCGCCGCCGTGGTGTTCGACCGACATACGCAGGAAGCGATCGCGTTCGCTCGTGTCTAGCGGTTTGGTTGCTTTTTTGATGACGATGTCATAGACTTTGCGCCGATGCGTACAAGTAGCTGCGCACAATAAAAGTCACCGGGGGATTTGCGCTAACGGAGTCGTTCATGCAGCAAAGCGGTGAAGCATTGACAGTGGTTGAATCGCGCCGGCCCGTGCCGAAGCGTCGAGCGATCATGACGCGGTCAGAGGCGTTGGCTGCATTGACGACTATTCTCATCGTGGCAATCTGGTTGCTTGCGTCATGGACGGCAACTGCGGCCGAGATCATCCTCTCCGCATCCTCCGGCAGCCTCACCAACGGGCGCGCTACCGTCACCGCTACTTACACGAGCTCCGGCGTCAGCGGCAGCATGTTGCGCCTCTACGTCAACGGAAAACGTTGGGGTGCCAGCGATACCGCGAGCGGCGCGTGGCAGGTGACCGATTTGGTGATTGGCACTCACAAGTTTCTGGTGCGCGCTGAAGGCGCGACGCCGCTGCGATCGAACGAAGTAACGCTCACGATAGGCAGTACACCTGCGGCGGTCGACGCCAGGCGGCGCGACGCAGCTCGCCTCTTGCTTCAGGCAAGTTTTGGCCCGCGCTCCCTTGCTGATATTGACGACGTGAAAGCACAGGGAACGACCGCGTGGGTTGACGCGCAGTTCGACAGGCAATGGCAAACGCACGCTTCTTATCTGGCAGCCCTGCGCGGTCAAAGCATCAAAGTCGAAGAGCAGCACATCTACGAGGCGATCTGGCAGAACATGATGTTTGGCGACGCGCGCCTTCGCTCGCGCGTCGCGCTGGCGCTCACCGAGATCATGGTGGTCTCAAATATTGCGCCCGATCAGGACACCGATGCGCTGGCGTTCTGGATGGACACGATTTACAAAAACGCGTTCGGCAACTACCGCAGCTTGCTGCGCGATGTGACGCTTCAGCCGGCGATGGGCTATTACCTCAACATGCTCGGCAATGACAAGGAGGATCCCGCGACGGGCCGCATGCCGAGTGAGAACTATGCGCGCGAAGTGATGCAGCTGTTCTCGATTGGCCTCGTTCAACTCAATGCGGATGGCACGCCGAAGCGGGACGAGTTTGGCAGGACGACGCCCACCTACGATCAATCGGTCGTGCAGGGATTCGCAAAAGTTTTCACCGGATGGAGCTTTGGCGGTAACGACACTACTTTTTCATCGGGCTTCAATCCACCCAAACAAAACTGGACGCTGGAAATGGCGGCGTGGCCGAGCCATCATTCGACCGGCACGAAGCAACTTCTGAACGGCACCGTGTTGCCCGCTGGTCAGACGCCCGAGAAAGACCTGAACGACGCGCTGGACAACATCGCCAATCATCCGAACGTAGGGCCGTTCATGAGCAAACGCTTGATCCAGTTTTTGGTGACAAGCAATCCGAGCCCTGCCTACGTGTCGCGCGTCGTCGCCGTGTGGAATAACAACGGTGCAACTGTGCGCGGTGATTTGAAGGCCGTGGTTCGGGCGATTTTGCTTGACGAAGAAGCGCGTAATCCTGTGACCGGCAGCACGACCGACGGCAAGCTGCGCGAACCGATGGTGCGCTTTGTTCACTTCGCTAACGCGCTGGGTGCGACATCGAAAAGCGGTCGCAACTCGATCTGGTGGCTTGATTCGCCTGACGATTATCTGGGTCAGTCGCCGTTGTTGGCCGCGTCAGTTTTCAACTTCTTCTCGCCGCTGTACGCGCGCTCCGGAGCCATCGCGCAGGCGGGTCTCGCCTCGCCGGAGTTTCAGAACGCCACCGACACGCAGGTCGTTGGCAGCACCAATTTTTTCTCGCGCCTGATTCGCGATGGTGGTATTGGCTTTGACGAGCCGAATCGAGTTGATTTCGACACCACGCCGTGGCTTGCGGACGCCGGGAATACCGCGAAGCTGGTTGATCGTTTGAACTGGACGTTGTTCGCTGGCGGGATGACCGCCGCGACGCAAACGGTGATCGAGCGCGCGGTGAACGCCTTTCCGATGAAGGAGACAGACAACCGTTTACAGGCCGCGCTGAATCTCGCGGTGATTGCACCTGAATTTGTCATTCAACGCTAGGGAGCACAACTATGAACAGAAAATTTGCTCCCGCTCGTCGCAGCGCACTGCGGCTGACGGCGATGGCGCCGCTCGCACTCAGCGGTGGCCTCCTGGGCGGTCTCGCCCGCTCTGCGTTCGCACAAAACGTGACCACTGTGGCCGACTACAAAGCACTTGTCGGCATCTTTCTCTTCGGTGGCAATGACGGCAACAATCTGCTGATTCCGATTGACGCTTCTGGTTTTGCTGACTACCAAAAAGGGCGAGGACATCTGGCGCTGGATCGCGGCGCGCTGCAGGCGATCAACCCAACCAACACACAAGGTCGCCCTTTTGCGTTGCACCCTTCGATGGGCGCACTGGCAAAGCTCTTCGAGACAGGACAATGCGCCACCGTCGCCAACGTCGGCCCGCTCACGCAGCCGACCACGCGCGCGCAGTGGCAAGCTAATTCCGTGCAACTGCCGCCCAATCTGTTTTCGCACAGCGATCAGCAATCGCAGTGGCAGGCTGGCACGTCGGACAGCTCCGTTCGCCTTGGCTGGGGCGGGCGCGTGGCCGATCAGGTGGCGTCGCTGAACGGGATTCAAAACGTCGCGACGGCAGTCGCCGTGAACGGTCGCAGCAGTTTTCAGCAAGGCGCAACCGTGTCGCCGTTTCAGGTCGCATCGAGTGGCAATTTTGGCTACGACAGCTACGATTCCACGAGCAAAGACGCGCTGTCGGTTGGCTTCAGCGAAATGATCAATACTGCGCGACCGCACCTGTTCGAAGCCGCGTGGAACGAGACCATCAAGCGTGGCATCACTACGCAGCAGGTGTTTCAGCAGGCGCTCAATGAGAGCAAGCCGCTGGTCACCGTTTTCCCCGGCAGTGGCCTCGGCGATCAGCTACGCACTGTTGCAAGACTCATTGCCGCACGCGCCTCGTTCGGGGTCAAACGGCAAGTTTATTTTTGCTCTCTAGGCGGCTTCGATACCCACGGCATCGACCAGTTGCAGGATCAGAACGAATTACTCGGCATTGTCAGCGAAGCGATGGCCAGTTTCTACCGCGCCACTGTCGAGCTGGGCGTCGCCTCGCAAGTGACGGCTTTCACCATGAGCGACTTCGGTCGCGATTTTCCGGCGAACGGCAGCGGCGGCTCGGATCACGGCTGGGGCAGCCATCATGTGGTCGTGGGCGGTGCGGTCAAAGGCAAGCAATTGTTCGGCAGCTTCCCCACGCTGCGCGTTGATGGCCCGGACGACACGAGTGGCGGCCGCTGGATTCCAACGACATCTACAGAGCAATACGCTTCGGCGTTCGCCAACTGGTTTGGCGTGAGCGGCAGCGCCTTGACGGAAGTGTTCCCGACGATGAGCAAGTTCCCGACCGGCTCATTGCCCATTTTTTAGCGAAGTAGCACCGGATTCAACCGCGACGAAAGGAACAGCTATATCGATGTAGCCTTTGTTTTGCATGGGCTACAGGGCTTTTTGTGCGTAACGCGACTTTATGAGTAAATGCGCTGTAGCCCATATTAAATGGGGGTCATAGGATTAAGTTGTTACCGGTTTACACAGTTCGTAGGAGCCTGCGCCAAAAACTTTTCCGCCGCTGCGGAATTTTCCACAGCCAAAGGTGCGGACCCGCCGCCGTCGAATAGCACGTGCCAGACGCCGCTTGCCGGCTCCTTTTTCCATACCGATACAAAGTGCCCGACACGGTAGCGTGCTTCAGGTTTGGTTTCCGGACGCGGATCTTCAAGCACATAAGGGCCGCGTGAAATCGCTATGTCCGGTTCGCCGCCAATGTTCACGAACTGCGCGCGCCAGCGCAGAACAATGCGCTTGCCTTCGATGATGCCGGCCCAGCCTTTCGCCACAGCCTCAGCGCCGCGTGTTGGCGCCTCGGAGCCTGCGTTGAACAATGCACCCGGATGCAAATGTTCGGCGAACGCTTTGGCGTCGTGATCGTCCACCGATTTTGCAAACGAGCGCTCGCGGGCCCAAACTGCACACTCGGCGGCGGACATCGTCGACGCCGAGGAAGGCGGCATGAGCCCGGCCTTCACGATGGTCGCCGCCGCGTCTGGCGATGTCAGAAAGCGGATCAACGCATTCGCCGCCTCAGCCTCGCGGGCGTCTTTGGTGATCGCCGCAGCGAAAGTGAAGCCGGGCTGTAGCGCCTCGGGCAGTGCGCCGACGAAGCTCACGCCGGGCGTGTGGATCAGCTCGCTCACCTGCTGAAAACCGATCTCCGCCTCTCCGCGCGCGACGACCGCAGCCACTGGTTCGCCCGACGGTGGCCCGCGCACCTTGCGGCTCTTGCCCGCGATTTGCTCCGCCATACCGAGTTTTGCGAATAGCGTGGTCGAGAGATAGGTGCCGCTGCCGCTGTCGGAATACGCAATGGATTTGGCGGCGAGCAGCGTGGCCTTAAACGCCTCAACCGTCGATATGTCCGGCTTTGCCGCACCCGCGCGCACCACCATGCCCACCTGCGAACGGGCGAGTACCGCTTTGCTGTCGGCGCGCACCACGCCGCGCTCGGCCAGCGCGTTCGCAGCTTCGCCGTCAAGGATCACCACGTCAGCTGCTTCACCGCGCGCCAGCCGCGTCGGAATCGCCTCCGGCGAGTCGCCCATCGACGGCCCGCGCATCGTGATCAGATGATGCCCGCTCGCCTTCTCAAACGCAGGCGCAAGCTCAGCGTACACGCCATGAAAACCCGCAGAAATCATCACACGAAGATCGGCGGCCGATGCTGCTCCTGTGCTGAGCAACGTGATCGTGGCGAGCACGAAGAACGCGCGTGTGAGTGGGCTGGTGTTCATGGATGTCCTGCGGTTATTTCCGCACATTATCTGTGTCTGTGGGAGCGGTTCCACCGCGACTGCGCTGGCAAGGTCAATCGCAATTGCGCGTAGGGCGCGACGCTTGCAGTTGCACCTCGTAATCCTTGCAGAGCGCCGCGATCAAAAGGACTTCGTCGGTGTGAATGCACGATCCCCTTCGGGTATCCGACCTACGTCGTGACACGCGCGAACTTCTAGCCAACGGGTCCGCACAGCAGATCAAAGGCAGTCACCGGCTGTCACCGAATAACTGGCTCTCCGGAAAAAATTCGTCGGTGTTCCCAATCTAGTTAATGACGCGCGGCGGATATGTCCAGTTAAGCGTGATGGTGACCGTGGCCGTCATGCCGGGGGCAAGTGCTATTTGAGTGGATGTCCCGTCATAACACTTCATCCCGAACGCTCGAAACGGGGTGTCAAAAGGAATGGTCACGGGTTGGCCGACACTACTGTTTGCGCTGACTGACGGAGTTGCCGGATTGACGCTAAGCCAACGGGCTGAATAGGGTTGGTTGACGTAAAGGTCCACCGACTTGCACGCCGCCGCATAGTTCGCGAAGGTGGCAGTGGCCGATATGCTCTGCAGCACCGAGCCGGCTGGTATTACTGTGCTGGACAAAGTGTCGTTAGTGCCGATGACCAAAGCTGTCCACTTCACCACTTCGACGCCCCCGACATCTTGCCAGCGCAGGTTGACGCCATCGCTACCCAGCACCTTGCCTGCTACGGCTCCAGCAACGGGCGAAAGTTTGGCCTGTGTGACCGCATTGTCGGCAATTTGCGCTGTGCTGATCGTGCCAATGATCTGTGTTGCGGAGACGGTGGCTGCGGGAGCGAGTGATTCGGTAATCACGGAGCGCATCGCGTACGGGCTAGCTGCAAGCGGTTGTCGAGGGACCATCTCGGTCGGCTCTCCCGCGATAGTGATGCCGACGTAGTAGGGCTGGTCGAAACTCAGGTTTAACACGGCGCTGCTGCCGATCAGGGCGTTGAAAATGCCGTTCGATACGCTAATGCTCTGCGTTTCGCTGTAAAGCGCCGTGCCACCCGAGGCGACCGTATAGAGCTTAAAGGTCAGCGAGAGTGCGGGGTTGGTGATCGCTGCACCGCTGGTCGTAGTGAGATAACCTTGATAGTTGAGCTTTTTCGGAACTTGGGCGTGGGTCAGGCTGCACCAGCAGATGAGCACGAGCGCAAGCGCTTGAGAGAGTCGGGAGATTGAATGGGCGGTTCGGTTCATGGTGTTGCTCTGGATTCGCATCTTCGCGGAAATGACGGTGGTTAAAAGGATCTATCGTGGCAGACGCGGTTGAAACACGAACGCGTTCCCGCAGGTAATCTCTCGCGGAGTGACGCGATCAAGTTGACTTCGTCGGCGGCTTCACCGCGCGCCAACCGCGCCGGAATCGCCTCAGGCGAGTCGCCCATCGAAGGCCCACGCAGCGTGATCAGACGATGCCCGCTCGCCTTCTCAAACGCAGGCGCAAGCTCCGCATAAACGCCGTGAAAACCAGCAGAAATCATCACACGAAGATCGGCGGCCGATGCTGCTCTTGCGCTGAGCAACGTGATCGTGGCGAGCACGAAGAACGCGCGTACGAGTGGGCTGGTTTTCATGGAATTCTTCTGGTCAGATATTCACATTGTTGAGTGCGCTGGCGCCGGGGCCACCAGACAAGAATCGCTGGCACGACGGCTCTGCCGTTGAATAGCTGCGTCAGTTGATCTTGAACCAGTTGGTTCCGTCGCAGATTAGCTGCGCAACACCGGTATTGGCCCCGATGACCAGTGTAGAAGCACCGTCAATAGTCGAACCGCCGGACACGAAGCCCAATGTGGCTGGGGCGCTTGAGCGGTTTTTGACGATATACACCCGGCCAACGACGCTCGGCTGCGGCAGTGCGACGGTTGCTGGAGTAGAGCCTGTGATGACGAGCACGTGGTCCGTATCGGTCAGCGAGGTAAGTGACAAATTCAATATCGTCCGGATCGCCACGGCGAGCGAGCCGTTGACTTGCAAAGTCGAATTGGGCGCGGTGCTGCGTATGCCGACGAAAGTATCGGCGGTGGCACCATTGGTTCCGTTGACGGAACCCAACACCAGGCTGTTGCTGGCGGTCACCTTGGCGTTGGCACCGACGGCTGTGGCATTGGTGATGCCCGCCGCGCTGTCCGCTGAATCGCCCAGCAGGGTGTTGCGCGATTCGATGGTATTGCTGGCACCGGTATTGCCGCCGAAAAACGCATTGTTGGCACCGGTGGTGTTGGCAGTGCCGGCGATGTTGCCGAAGAAGGTATTGCCCTGCCCACTGGTGGTGAACTGTCCGGCGCCCGCACCAAAAAAGGAGTTGAAACTGGCGGTGGTCTTATTGCCAGCGTTGATGCCGAAGTAACTTGCCTGCGTGCCGGACGCGTTGGTCATGCCGGCACCGGAGCCGAAAAAGGCATTGTTGTTTGCATTATTTGACAAGCCCGCCTGATCACCGAAGAAGGCGTTGTTATTACCCGTGCTGGTGGCAAAACCAGCGTGCCAGCCGAAGAAGTTGTTGCTGCTTCCGTTGAACGCGTTGAAGCCCGCAGCCTGTCCGACAAAGTTGTTGTTGCTACCGCTTTCGTTGAACGCACCCGCGCCCTGACCGATGAATACATTCAGGCTTCCGGACTGGTTACTCGATCCGGCGTTCAACCCGTAGAAACTGTTCGAGGAACCGCTGACATTACTTTTCCCGCTGTTGTGGCCAACAATCGTATTGCCTACGCCGGTGGTGTTCGCCGCCCCAGCATTGATCCCGATGAAGTTGTTCAACCCGCCAGTGCTCGCTGGGCGGCTTTCCACCGCAAATGAAGTGGACACGTTCAGCGGGCCGCTCGAGGTGATTGCACCGAAATTGCCAGAAATCTGCGCGGCGGGAACGACGGCAGTGGCGGACAGCCCGTCGGTCAGTGCCGAATGTCGTGAATACGGCGCACTGGCTAGCGGCTGCCGAGGCGTCATTTCCTGGTCTGAACCGACCGCTACGCCGAGCCAATAGGGCTTGTCAAATGCAAGGGCGAGCGTCGTGACGCTGCCAATCAGCAAATTAAAAATGCCGTTGCTAACGGTAACCGTTTGCGGCTCGGTGAATAGCAAATTTCCCGCGGTCAACGCGTCGTAAATGTTGATGGTGATCGGTTGCGACGCGTTGCTGATCGCGGCACCGCTTGCGCTAGTCAGATAGCCCTGATAGTTGAGCGTTCGCGGCACTTGCGCTTGTGTTAGGCCGCACCAGCAGGTGAGCAATAGCGCAAGCGCGTGCCAGAGTCGGGACAACGGATTGGCGGTTCGGTTCATGGTGATGCTCAGTGGGTGTGGCCCTGGATTCGTGCGTTCGCGGGAATGACGGTGGTTGAAAGAATCTATCGTGGCAAGCGCAGTTGAAACGCGAACGCTTTACCGCTTGTGATGTCGCGGAGCGACGCGACCAAAATGAATTTGTTGGTGGTGGGACTGTAGACCCTTCTACAGGCCCACCTACGACGCGAAGCTGCCCCCGCAATTAGTGTTGAGATAGGTTCGAATCTCGGCCCAGGTGCGACTGCCAACGACTGCGCCGTTGGTGACCGCTGTACCCGTGAGGCCGAACATGGCGCGCAGCAGCATGACGCCGTCGCTGGCGGGCAAGGTCGTGCCGTTGCCGTCGATGTCTAGTGCGGCTAAATGCACAAACGGCTGAATCTGCGCCCAGGTGGTGCGCGCCGCGCCAACGCCGATGGCG
>JANXNI010000023.1 GCA_025354165.1 Burkholderiales bacterium
GGTTTGCTACAGCTGCTCTCGCTCACGCTGTTCGAGAAAACGACATTGCAAGACCTGCTGCAAGGGGCTACAACACGCGAAAACGACGCACTCTCGGCTAACCAATTGAATTTGTTCGAGTTTTAACCGGACACTAGTGCGTAAAACGACAAAAGTCGATTTTTTGATTTCTTGGGCTATTGCCCCTGAGAAATGGGCGTTTCATTGAAAAGCTGATGATTCCGCCGTGACGTCGCCGCCTATAATTCTCGCAAGCAAGTAACTGGCGTAAGCGTCGTTTCCAGAGTGATTTCGGGGCGATGTCTGAGAGGGAGCCACCCTCAGGAAGCTTGCTGTTGTGACGGTATTTTTCGTCACGAAATAGCCGTCCGCCTGGGCATCAAATCTCCCTTCATTCCATCCCGAAAGGACCATGCCCATGAACGCGCGCCCCGAATTTTTTGTCTCCTCGCTGGCTCAGGTTGACCCCGAGCTTTTCGCTGTCGTCCAGTCCGAAAACCAGCGTCAGGAAGACCATATCGAGCTCATCGCCTCCGAAAATTACGCCAGCAAGGCCGTGATGGAAGCGCAGGGCTCGCAGCTCACCAACAAATACGCCGAAGGCTATCCGGGCCGTCGCTACTACGGCGGATGTGAGTTCGTCGACATCGCCGAAACGCTCGCGATTGATCGCCTGAAAACGCTGTTCGGCGCCAAGTTCGTCAACGTGCAGCCGCACTCCGGCGCGCAGGCGAACACCGCGATTTATTTCGTGCTCATGCAGCCGGGCGACGCCTTCCTCGGCCTCTCGCTCGCCGAGGGCGGCCACCTCACGCACGGCATGGCGCTCAACATGAGCGGCAAATGGTTCACGCCGCATGCGTACGGCCTGACCAAGGACGAAGCGATTGATTACGACGCCATGCGCGCCAAAGCGCATGAGGTCAAACCCAAAATGATTATCGGCGGCGGCTCCGCATATTCGCTCAAATGGGACTGGGCCAAGATGCGCGAAATCGCAGACGAGGTTGGCGCAAAACTGTGGGTCGACATGGCGCACTACGCAGGCTTGATCGCCGCAGGCGTGTACCCGAACCCGATGCCACACGCGCACGTCGTCACCAGCACCACGCACAAAACGCTGCGCGGCCCACGCGGCGGCATCATCCTCACCAACGACGAGGACCTCGCGAAAAAGCTCAACAGCGCCATCTTCCCCGGCCTGCAAGGCGGCCCGCTGATGCACATCATCGCCGCCAAGGCTGTGGCCTTCGGTGAAGCGCTCAAACCCGAGTTCAAAACGTATCAGAAGCAGGTGCTCAAAAACGCCGATGTCCTCGCAAAAACGCTCGTCGAACGCGGCCTGCGCATCGTCAGCGGCGGCACAGAATCGCACCTCATGCTCGTCGATCTCCGCTCCAAAAAAATCACCGGCAAAGAAGCAGAAAACGTGCTGCACAAAGCGCACATGACCTGCAACAAAAACGCCATCCCCAACGACCCGGAAAAACCCATGGTCACCAGCGGTATTCGTTTGGGCTCGCCTGCTTTTACTACGCGTGGATTCAAAGAAGCTGAGGCGAAGATAGTTGGCAACTTCATTGCTGATGTGCTGGATGCGCCGGGTGATGAGGCGGTGATTGCGCGAGTGCGCGGGCAAGTCGCGGCGCTTTGTGCGCGGTTTCCGGTTTATCGGTAACGGCAACAACCGAATCAACTAATATCAAGTGCTTGCGCGCGGAAACGAACTTATCTTTGTTCCCCTGCGTTAAACCTCGGGGGTGGATTTGAACGACTACTTTGCGTCAAGCACTTTTTCTTTGGTGCTCTCTTGGCTTTTGGTTACACCGACTGTTATTCCGCTGCTTGTTGGCGCCGCAGGCTCTTTATTTGTTAAGTTCGATGGTTTACCTCGACTATTCAGTATTTGGGTCGCGTTGTGTCTGATATTTTCGGGTCCATTTTTATATACCTTGCTTCAGATTACCGTCGGTCTGTCGTACCCTGTTCAAAGCATCTGGTCGCTACTGTCCACTCTGCTGTTGAGTTTCTACATTCCCATTGTGTTCGGGCTACTTTTCGCAGTCGGGCTCGGATTGCCACTGCTGGTCGTTCTCGTAATCGCGGGTGGTAGTCGACCGTTTCGCACTTGGCGTCTAACAACGGCAGCTATTGCAGCTCCATTAGTTATCTTTTTAAGCTCCCACGTGTATTTTCTCGTGCTTCCGTATTTCGCGTACTCAACGCATTGGCTCAAAGCTGCGGATTTAATTGCCGCTACAAATGGGCCATCAGAGTATTTTTATGAGTACGTACTTGAACCAATATTGCCCTTAGCTGAGCGAGAAATCGGGGGAACGTCGGGTCGAATTACGCTCACTTCGAAAGAGCGGCTAAGGATGCACGTGTGTCACACTTATCTTAGCAAGGAGAAATTTCGGTTCTATTTGCGAAAGGCGTACCCTAACCGCACGATTGTTGAGTCCGATTAGCGACGTAGCCGGGTACGGTGGGCACCCAGTGCCCACCATTACGTTGCACTCCGCAAATGATCGATGCGATGTCACGGTGGGCACGGGGTGCCCACCCTTGTATCTTTAAGTTTGTAGCAATCGCGCCTGCTACACGAGACGAGCATAGCGTGAGCCCACCCTTGAGGCATGACCTCGAAACGTAGATAACGCAGCTCCTCTCACCTCGCGCCGA
>JANXNI010000024.1 GCA_025354165.1 Burkholderiales bacterium
TTCGGATCTGTACGGCTTCTCGGAGCGGGAGCGCAGCGCGCTTGCGACGCTCGTATTGGGACACACCGGAACCCTCAAGAAATTAAATCGGGAGGCACTATCTCACGCACTCCTCAACCGACTCATTTGCCTGCGGCTCGCAGCGATCTTCTGTCATGGGCGTGTGGACGAAATGCCAACGGCTGCGCTGCGTGCGCAAGGCGAATCGTTCCTGTTGCAAATTGACGGTAGCTGGCTTGGAAAACGGCCGCTGACGGCGGCGCTGCTCGACGAAGAGATGGCGCGCTGGGCGAAATTTGGCATCGCGTTGACGCTCGGTCTGGGCTCTTAAAAACGTCGCAGCACATAAAAGGTCGGGGGAGAGGAGGCCCGCGAGAACAGGGGCTACGTTGCCACCTGTCCCGCTTCATCAAGCAGTTTGATGATCGCCCGGCGAGCGCATTCCACGCAACTATTGGCGCGCTTCGTTCACACTCGTTCGGCGAAAAGCCCGTGCCAATGTTTTACTGCTCGCATGACATGCTGATGACAACCGCTTAGCGCCGACTGTCACATTGGCGTCGCGATTTGGTCACGCCGATGTCATCTTGAATTTCTACATTACAAGTGTTATCCCTTGGAGTCGCACGCATGCAAATCGTTGCCAGCCCCGCAAATTCCGCACTCGTCAATCCCCACCCGGTCACCTCGACGCGCTTCACGGTCGAGCCGCAGCTGACCGTTCGTCTCGCCAACTGTGCGTCCGATGTCATCGCCGCACAGCGCTTGCGTTACAAAGTCTTTTGTGAGGAGATGGGCGCTGATCTGCACCGTCACGATGGGCGTGACGTCGATATGTTCGATGCCGCGTGCGAGCATCTGATCGTCGTCGATGAAGCCCTCGGCAAGGTCGTAGGCACCTATCGCATCCTGTCGCCGTGGGGCGCGCGCTCAATCAAGCGCATGTATTCGGAAAGCGAGTTCCGAATTGATGCGTTAAGGCCCATCGCGCATGAGATTTTCGAGGTCGGTCGCGCCTGTATTCACCCGGCGTATCGCAGCAGCGGCGCGCTGGCGCGTTTATGGTCGGGCCTGGGTGCGTATGTGCGTGAACATAGCGTGAAATACCTTGCGGGCTGCGCCAGTGTGCCGCTCGACAGTGGATCGCTCAACTTGGGTGCGCTGCGCTCCGAACTCATGGCCAAGCATCTGGCGCCCGTGGACTTCCGGGTAGAGCCAATTCGTGGTCTGCAATCGTTGGGCGACCCGATGGGCTCGCGCCCGACGGCGCCGCCGCTACTCAAGGGCTATCTACGCCTTGGCGCATGGGTCTGCGGCGAGCCCGCATGGGACCCAGATTTCGACAGCGCAGATTTCTTCGTGCTCCTGCCCATCGAGCGCATGGTGCCGCGCTACGCCCAACATTTTCTCGGCGCACGCACGGCGCAGTAGCGCATCGAATCATCGCAAGCAAAACCGTTCAAATTTCTACCATCAAAGCTCTCCCCATGTCCGACATTCAAAACCCGTCTCGCCGTCAGGCCCTCAAATTTTTATCGGTCCCGCTGCTGCCACTGAGTGGTCTTTCTTCAGTCGCCGCGCTGGTCGGCTGCGGCGGCGATGCCGTCGCCGCCACGTTCAAATCCGCCTCGTTCGCCGGTATGGCGGCACCAACACTCGCCAATCCCGCTGCGATGGCGACGACAACAGTCGGCTCAGTGCTCAACGTCGCACTGAGCGATGGAAGCACGATCACGTACAAGCTGGCGTATCAGCCCTTCTTCGTCACCGGCGATAGGGTCGCTGACGGCAACGGAAGCACTGTGCTTTCTGGCGGCTATGTCGACATTAAAAACCAGCCGATCATTGACAAATCAGTAGCGGGCAAGGAGCGCCAGTTTTATTCAGACGGCCCGGACGGCACCTCGCTCTTGTCCCTGCCTAGTTCGACGGTTCCAGGCATCAAAGGCAAGGCCGTTTTTGCTGTTGTGCAGTTTGAATACACCACGCGCGATCAGGCCGGAGCGAGCGCCTACGGGACGCTACCGTCGCCCATCGCGGTGCTCACACTCGATCAGGATCAGACGACCGGCAAACTGTCGCTCGTGAAATATCACAATGTCGACACGTCCGCTGTGCATGGCTTGTGGATTACCTGCGGCGCGAGCTTGTCACCGTGGAACACGCATCTGTCGAGCGAAGAGTATGAGCCGGATGCACCGTTTCTCAGCAGCAGCTCCTTCTTTAAAAGCTTCAGTAAAAATGTGTTTGGCGATGAGACGAAAGCTAACCCGTACCACTACGGTCATCTGCCGGAAGTTACTGTCAATCCCGATGGTACCGGGACGATCAAGAAGCACTATTGCATGGGCCGCATCTCGCATGAGCTGGTGCAAGTGATGCCAGACAACCGGACGGTACTGATGGGTGATGATTACACCAACGGCGGGCTGTTCATGTTCGTTGCCGATCGCGAAAAGGATTTGTCCTCCGGCACGCTCTACGTCGCCAAACTTGGTACCGGCTTTTCGGTTGACCCTGCTGCTGCCGGCGCAAGTTTGAGCTGGATCAAGCTGGGTAGCGCGACGAGCGCCGAGATTGAGGCCTTGGCCAATTCGCTGACCGCTGCGGACATTCTGACTGCCATCAAAACCGATCCGTTGGATACGAGCTTCACCAAAGTCATCGTTGATGGTGTCGTCAACTGGATCAAGCTCAAACCCGGCATGGACAAAGCCGCCGCCTTTCTGGAAACACACCGCTACGCCAATCTGAAGGGTGCGAGCATGGGTTTCACCAAGCTTGAAGGCACAACGGTCAATGCTAAAGACAAGATTGCCTATTCCGCGTTGCAAAACATCCAGAGCTCAATGGTGCGCGGCAACGCGGCATGGCGGGAATCGACCAACATTACGGTCGAAAAGGCCATCGTCGCAGGCGGCGTGTTCGCTCACAATCTGGCCGGCGGACAGAGGGATTTGGACGGCAATTCGATCAACAGCGAATGGGTGCCGGTGCAGACGAAAGCCCTGCTGATTGGCGAAGACATTGCAGCAGACGCAATGGGAAATCTTGCAAATCCCGACAAAGTTTCGAACCCGGACAATCTGAAGTTCTCAGAAAAACTACGCACGCTATTCATCGGCGAAGACAGCAGCACCCACGTCAACAATTTCCTGTGGGCTTACAACGTTGACACGAAGGCGCTTGCCCGCGTGATGTCGATTCCGGCAGGCGGCGAATCA
>JANXNI010000052.1 GCA_025354165.1 Burkholderiales bacterium
CGCGGCAAGCCGCTCCTACAAGAACCGATGCCCTTGTACGAGCGGCTTGCCGCGACCCACGGCGACCCTACGCTGTCTGTATATGCAACGCCAACGGCGCTTCCTTTATCGGCATATGAATTAGCGCAGCACCTAAAGCGAGCGCGATGTCGATGATCCAGATAGTGTCGTAGCTGCCGGTCATCGTGAACACTTTGCCGCCTAGCCATGCGCCGAGGAAGCCGCCGACTTGGTGCGAGAGCATCACGATGCCGAACAGTGTGGCCATGTTGGCGGGGCCGAAGAACTTGGCGACGAGGCCCGCAGTGGGCGGCACGGTGGACAGGAAGGTGAGCCCCATGACTGCTGCGAAAATCAGCATCGCGGTCGCCGTCTTTGGTGACGCGAGGAAGATCATCACGGCCACGGCGCGTGCTGCGTAGACGAGTGAGAGCAGCGACTTCATGCGCCAGCGGCCAACGGCCCAGCCCATGCCGAGGCTGCCGAAAATGTTGAACAGACCTAGCAAGCCTAGCGACCACGCGCTGATCGACGGCGGCAGGCCGCACATCGCGACGACATTCGGCAAGTGCGTACCGAGAAATGCAACGTGAAATCCGCACACGGAAAACCCGGCAGCGAGCAACAGAAAGCTTCGGTCGTTTAGCGCTTGTTTGATTGCTGCGCCGGTGCTCATTCGTGGAGCCGGAACACGAACACCTTCGGCGTTGGGCGCGCCGGTGACGGTCGCCGCCGCGTTCGAATTGCCCTTCAACACCCACGCGGCAGGCAGCGCCAGCAGCACGAGCAGCCCCAGCGTTTGCATCGATCCCATCCAGCCGAGTAGCGCGGTCAAACCCACTGCAACGGGTGCCAGCACAAACTGCCCGAACGAGCCACCCGCGTTGACGATGCCGGTCGCCATGCCGCGCCTTTCCGGTGGGAGCAGCCGTGTTGTTGCCGCCATCAACACTGACGGCCCCGCCATGCCCGCACCGCCCGCAGCGAGCACGCCAATCGCGAAAATAAGCCCAACGGTGCTCGTCATCATCGGCGTCAACACCGTCCCCAGCGCCACGAGACAAACGCCGATAACGAGCACGCGACCCGCGCCAACGCGATCCGCGAATGCACCCGCAAACGGCTGCGTGAGACCCCACCACAACTGCCCGAAAGCGAACGCGAGGCTGATGTCTGCAATGCCGAGCCCGGTCGATTTGCTCACGTCGGCGAGAAAAAGCCCCATCGTCTGCCGCGTGCCCATCGTGAGCGAAAAGGTTCCGGCGGCGGCTAACAGCACCAGCCACATCGCGTGTTTTTTTATCGCTTCGCTCATGCGGCTTCTTCCGTCTCAAGTGACAGGGCATCCGTCATGCGATCAATCAAACCATGTAGCGCGATCACATCGTCGAGCCCCACGGTTTCATTCAACTGAATCTGGGCGCGCTTCCACAAGGCCTGTGCCTCGATGCGCTTTTGCTTGCCGCTGGCCGTCATCGTCAGCGCATGACTGCGCGCGTCACTGCCCGCCTGAATCGCAACCCAACCCGCCGTTTGTAGTGGTTTTAGATTGCGCGACAGGGTTGAAGAGTCCATCGCCATCGCTTTGGCCAGCTCGGCCTGGGTGATGGGCGCCAGCTTTTCGACGTGCGTCAGCAGCGAATATTGCGTCGTTTTCAAGCCGCATTCGGCCATCGCACGGTCATAGACGAGCGAAACGCGGCGCAACAATTGGCGCAGCTTGAAGTTGGTGCAGCCTCGGGGCGGCGTTTGCGCAGCAGGTTTGGTGTCCATGATCTGAAGTTTGGTTTTGACCATATTGCTATACCGGAAATTTGCCTGTTATCAATGCATATGCAACAATTGTAGCTGCAATGTAATTGATAGACAATCAGGAGCACTGAATGACCGTAGAAGAAGCGCAGGAAACACTAAGAAGCTGGCAAGAGCAAGACCTCGCTACGCGCCAACGCATGGTCGGTGCGCGCGGCGTGGCGTCCCGCGAGCAGTTGGCAGGATTGACCGGCCTGCAGCAGATGCAAAAATTGCTCGAAGGCGAGTTTCCCGCCGCGCCCATTTCCGAAACGATGGATTTCGTTTTGATGCACGTCGAATTCGGTCGCGCGATTTTTCAGGGTAAGCCGTCGGCGAAATTGCTGAACCCGCTCGGCACCGTTCATGGCGGCTGGTATGCCACGCTGCTGGATTCTGCTGTTGGCTGCGCCGTGCACACCGCCATGCCCGTGGGCCGCGCTTACACCACGCTGGAACTCAAGCTCAATATTGTGCGCAGCCTTTCACTCAAGGTGCCGCTGGTGCGCGCAGAGGGTTACACGGTGCATGTGGGCAAGCAGGTAGCGACCGCCGAAGGCCGCCTGATGGGCCATGACGGTACGCTGTATGCGCATGCGTCAACGACGTGCCTGGTGTTTGAGGTGCCTCCCGCGAAGTAGCAGCGAGCGCGTAGCCCGCTTCCCCAGCTTCCCCAGCTACGCCAGCTTCGCCACCCGCGTCTGCAAGCGCTGCAAATCGATGCGCAAACGCTGAATATCGGACGCAAACTTCGATACGTCATCGCGTTCAGCGACCAGCTCTGCTTCCGTATGCAAATAGCGTTTCCCGGCTTCGTGCAAGCTGCTTTGCGCGTTGTCGCCCAGTGCTTTCAGCGCTCTGAAAAAACGAACGGCTTCGTTGGCAAGAATCGGTCCGACGACGCGCTCAAGCTCGGCTTCCGCAGCGAGTGGCAGCGACGTAAAGGCTTTTGAAATGTCCTGCAACAGCGCGGCTTGCCCCGAGATTTTCGCGCTGCGCAACGCCGCTTCCTTGCCCTGCGCCATGAGCGGTAGCGAGGATAAAGGGAACTCGACGCTAACCGTTAAATCTTTCTCGGACAGCGAGGATGCGCCCGCTTCAAATGTACCCTCAACCGTGATTTTTAGCGTTGTCGAAAGCGGCGGCATGCGCACTTGCAACGTCTCTCTGGCGTGCGCAGCAAGCAGCCTGCGAGCAGCGTCGTCGTGCGAGAGTAAGCGGGAGAGGGCGCGGGCGATGAGACTTGAGGGCAGCATGCAGATATTTTCGCAGAGGCGGAAGGACTGACAAAACAGGAAATAAAAAAGCCGACGCAAGGTCGGCTTTTCCGGAGCAATCAGCGATCAGGCTTGCTGAATACCCGCGACCAGCCAGCCTTTACTGCCGTCGACCGGCTTGATCAGGTTCCAGACTTCGGTGAAAACGGAACCCATGACCATGCCGTCTTCGCGCATCTTGCCCGTGAATTCGACGCTGGCCCAGTATTGGCCGCGTTCCGTTTCGATTCCGAGGAGGGTGGCATTCAGCTCATCGACGTGCGTCGCGTCCTTATTGCCACCGATCACGTCTTTGGCGATCTGGTTGTAGAACTCGTCGGTCGAGAAATCACGCACCGCGTCAAGGTCGCCCTTGTCGTTGGCGGCTTGCAGGCTCATGAACTGCTTTTTGGCTTGATCTTCGAAGCCCGATTTGTCGAACCCGGCCGGGATCCCGAAACCACCGGCCAGACCGCTTGCCATCACTGGCGCGGCCGCTGCTCCGGCGCTGGCTCCTGCGTACTGCATTGGTTCCACACGCGCCGGCGCTTGCGATCCGCCGAACGGCATGGGCGCAGCACCGGCCGACGCAGCTTGCTGTTTGTTGCGATTCATGAAGCGCATCAGCAGGACGATCCCGCCAATCACCAGCACGGCCATCAGGATCATGCCCATAAAGCCACCCGCTCCCATTTTGGAAAACAGGTAGCCGAGGCCAACGCCAGCAGCGATACCGGCCAACGGGCCTGCCATGCGCGACATCAGGCTGGGTTTGGCTGCTGCTGCGGCAGCGCCCGCAGTGGGGGCTGCCATCGCGGCATTGGCGGGCGCACTTGTGGGCGCGGCCGACGGCGAACCGGATCTGGCATCGGACACGGAGCTACGCTGTGCGCCTATGGACTTCCCGCCGCCGAATTTTTTCGCATCAACATTGGTCGCAGTGAGAGTGAGCGCTAACGCTGCACACATAGCGACCGTAGAAATTAGTTTAATCATGGTTCCGTCCTTTTCAGTATCGGCTAAGTCAGGTATTGGTCAGGTATCGTGTTTATTGACCGTGCATATGTGTAAGTATGCCGCAACTCTATTGCAGAGCCAAGCAAAGTTCGAGTTGCCCCCGGCGTGAGGTCGAAGGTGGGGCCAGAGTATCAAAAATCAACGCAAGCAATGGCGCGGTTCCGGCGCAACATCGTCTTGCGCTATTTCAGCCGGAACCCGCGATGCACGGCAACAATACCGCCGGTCAAATTGAAATATTCCACGCTCTGAAACCCCGCCGTTTCGAACATGGTTTTCAGCTCGGCTTGCGGCGGATGCATGCGAATACTCTCGGCCAGATATTGATAGCTGGAGGCGTCGCCCGCGATCTTCGCGCCGAGCTTGGGCAGAATATTGAACGAATACCAGTCGTAAGGGCCTTTGAGCAGTGCGTTCGGGCGCGAAAACTCCAGCACCAGCGCCCGCCCGCCGACTTTGAGTACGCGGTGCATTTCGGCCAGCGCGCGGTCTTTGTGCGTGACGTTGCGCAGTCCAAACGCGATGGTGACCGCGTCAAAGCTTTTATCGGCGAACGGCAGCGCTTCGGCGTTGCACTGCGTCGAAGGCGTGACGACGCCATTGTCCAGCAGCGCATTGCGCCCTTCGAGCAGCATCGCCGAATTGATGTCAGTGTGCAAAACGAGGCCAGTCGGGCCAACGATGGGCTGCATCAGGCGAATAAGATCGCCAGTCCCGCTGGCCAGATCGAGCACACGCTCGCCCTTGCGCAATTGCAGCTGATCGACGGCAAAACGCTTCCAGACGCGGTGCAGGCCACCCGACATGGCGTCATTCATGACGTCATATTTCGACGCGACAGAATCGAAAACCCCGCGAACTTTCCCCTGCTTTTCCTCTTCGCCAACGGTTTGGAAGCCGAAGTGGGTTTTGCCCTTGTCGCTGCTGGTTTGTTCAGTCACGCTGTGCTCCTGCCTTGTCGAGACGCGCCAGATAATCGTCCCAAAGACGGTTTTTTTCGAGGCACAACTTGTTCAGGTAATCCCACGAAAAAATGCCCGAGTTGTGACCGTCGCTGAACGTCGGCCGCACGGCGTACATGCCAACAGGCTCAAGCTCGGTGATGTCCACGTTTCGCTTTCCGACTTGCAGCACCTCCTGGCCGGGGCCGTGCCCACGAACTTCGGCCGACGGGGAATGCACTCTCAGAAATTCGAAGCTAAGTTCGTGTACTTTTTCGCCGTAGGCCAACGCCAGAACGTGACGCTTGCGATCCAGCGTCAGTTCGGTGGGGATGGGGGTGTCGCGTTCGAGTCCGGGCATAAGTTTCTTCTAAGGCGTTTAAATGCGCCGAACCAGTATTTTCGCAGAGCGGGTTAGGGCTCGCTCGTTGGCCACGTTGCCAACACCACACCCGCGAGCGCAAACGCGAACGCAACGGCATGCACGACGGTGAAATTCTCACCCAAAAAAATCACGCCAACCAGTGCTGATGTGATCGGCAGAAACACGGTAAATATCCCCGCCTTTGACGCTGGAACTTTCTTCAGCCCGGTCATCCACAGCCACACCGTCCACATGCTCGCCGCGAGCGCGTAGAGCACCAGTCCGCCCCAGATTCCGGCGGATACCGCGTGAAAATCAAACGATAACGCGGCCCAAATGCCGAGCGGCGTCACCAGCGCGAGACCCCAGACGTTGATGAGCGCGCTGATGCGTTTTGGCGATAGGTTGCCAGTCAATCGCTTGCCAATGACCACATAGCTCGCCTCGCAGAACACCGCGCCGACGAGCAGTAGCGTGCCAAATGCGGATGTTGTGCTTTCAGAAGCTTCGCCTCGTGATAGCGCGAGTGCGGATACGCCTGCGACCGCGAGTGCAATGGCGGCGATCATACGAGCCGACATGCGTTCGTGCAAAAAGATCCGCGACAGCAGCGCCACCGCCGCCGGAATGCCCGCCATGATGATGCCCGCCGAAATCGCGGTGGCGTGCTTCATGCCGAACAGCATGCAAATCGAAAACAGAAAATTGCCGAGAAAGGATTCGAGAAAGAGGAGATTCTTCGTTCGGCCATCGAGCGGTGGTTCGTTGATGCCGCGCTTCAGCCAGGTGACCATCGCGACCGCTGCAATGCCAAAGCGCAACCACGCCAGCAGAAACACCGGGAACACCGCGACCAGCAATTTCGAGAAACCAACGTAAGCACCAACGATCATCATGGCGCTGGCGAGGCACAAATAGGAGAGCATTTGTGAATGCTACGTGGTGCAGAACTGGCAAACATCTTTATCGTGAAAGCACCATCGCATGCGGGATGCAGGGTGTTTTACGGCTAAAGTCGATAAGTGCAGAAAACGCGCTTTTCCCCCTATGTAGCGGTCACTTCAATGAAAAGTTTTCGGAGCGGCGACGGTCGCAAACTCAGATTCATCGCTTCTACGGAGCGCACGTCACTTCATCATGTCCAGATGCTCAAGGCCCGCGAGCATATTGCGGCCTTTCGATTCATGGCCTTCGAGTTTGATCCGCAGGCGCACGTCGTTCACGCTGTCGGCGTTGCGGAGCGCGTCTTCATAGCTGATGTGCCCCGCCTCGTGCAACTGGAACAACGCCTGATCAAAGGTCTGCATGCCGAGCTCATTGGATTTCTTCATGATTTCCTTGATCTCGGTGACTTCGCCTTTGAAGATCATGTCCGCGATCAGCGGCGAGTTCAGCAGCACTTCCACCGCCGGAACACGGCCTTTGCCGTCGCGTTTCACAATCAGACGTTGTGACACGAAAGAGCGCAGGTTCAAGGACAAATCCATCAAGAGCTGCGCGCGCCGTTCATCGGGGAAGAAGTTGATGATGCGATCCAGCGCCTGATTGGTGTTGTTTGCGTGCAGCGTGGCAAGGCACAAATGCCCGGTTTCCGCGAAGGCAATCGCGTGATCCATAGCGTCACGATCACGTATTTCGCCGATGATGATGACGTCCGGCGCTTGTCGCAAACTGTTCCTCAGCGCGACGCCCCAGTTCTCGGTGTCGGTACCGATTTCGCGCTGCGTGATGATGCAGTTGCGGTGCTCGTGAACGAACTCAATCGGGTCTTCGATGGAGATGATGTGGCCGCGTGAATTGCGGTTGCGATGATCGATCATCGCGGCCATCGAGGTTGACTTGCCGCTGCCCGTAGCGCCGACAAAAATCACGAGACCACGCTTCGCCATGACGATATCGCGCAGAATCGGCGGCAACATCAATTCTTCAAAGCGCGGGATCGTCGTATTGATCGTACGGATCACGATACCTACGCTGTTTTGCTGCATGAAAGCGCTGCAACGGAAGCGCCCGGTGCCCGGCGGATTGATCGCGAAATTGCATTCGTTCGAGCGTTCGAACTCGGCCGCCTGCTTGTCGTTCATGATCGAACGGGCGAGCGTCAGCGTGTGAATCGGCGTCAGCACCGTTTTGGAAACGGCGGTGATTTCACCATCAATTTTCAGTGCCGGCGCGAAGCCCGCTGTCAGGAAAAGGTCAGACGCTTTGCGCTGCACCATCATGACGAGCAGCGAGTTCATGAAGGTGGTGGCTTGTTCGCGTTCCATGATTTCTTCCTTAATTTTTCTCGCTGATTACGCGAACATTTCGGGCTGACGCGCGGCGAGTCTGGCCTCGCCCGGGGCGATGAGATTCCGCTTCACGAGCCCTTCCAGACATTGATCGAGCGTCTGCATACCCTGGCCGAGGCTCGTCTGGATCACCGAGTACATCTGGGCGATTTTGTTCTCGCGAATCAGGTTCCTGATCGCCGAATTGCCAATCATTATTTCGTGCGCGGCGATACGGCCACTGCCGTCTTTGCGCTTGAGCAAGGATTGCGAAATTACAGCCACCAGCGACTCAGACAACATTGAACGCGTCATGTCTTTTTCAGCGGCTGGGAACACGTCGACGATGCGGTCAATCGTTTTTGCGGCGGACGAGGTGTGCAAGGTGCCGAACACCAGGTGGCCCGTTTCGGCAGCGGTCAGCGCCAGACGAATCGTTTCCAGATCGCGCATCTCGCCGATCAGAATCACGTCCGGATCTTCGCGCAGGGCGGAGCGCAACGCGTTGGAAAACGACAAGGTTTGTTCGCCCAACTCGCGCTGGTTGATCAGGCACTTTTTGCTCTCGTGAACGAACTCAATCGGATCCTCAACGGTCAAGATATGGCCCATGATGTTTTCATTGGCGTGATTGACCATCGCGGCCAGCGTCGTTGACTTTCCGGAACCAGTCGGTCCCGTCACGAGCACGAGGCCGCGCGGCTTTAACGCCAATTCGGCGAAGATTTTCGGCGTTGCTAACTCTTCAAGCGAAAGCACGCGCGATGGAATGGTCCGGAACACCGCCGCCGCGCCACGTTCCTGATTGAACGCGTTAACGCGAAAACGCGCAAGGTTCGGAATTTCGAACGAAAAATCGACCTCCAGATTTTCTTCGAAGATTTTTCGCTGCGCGTCCGACATGATGTCGTATACCAGGCTGTGCACGTCCTTGTGCTCCATTGCCGGGAGGTTGATACGACGCACATCGCCGTGTACCCGCAACATTGGCGGCAGACCCGACGACAAATGCAGGTCGGACGCCTGATTTTTGACCGAGAAGGCCAGTAGCTCCGAAATATCCATCCCTATAATTCCTTCTCAAACCACAAATCGGTTGTGATGATTTGTACACGTCTGCGGTCACCACTGGTGGGCGCGCCCGGGCTTATTCCATTGACATTGTCATTATGACCGCAAGCTCAGAGCCTTCGCAAGCAATCGACAAACTCGCCGCCGTGCAAGCGCGGCTTCAGGCAGCCGTGCAACACGCGGGTCGAGGCGAGCACGATGTTGAACTACTGGCTGTGAGCAAACTGCAGCCCGGTGAGAAAATTCGCGCGCTCTACGCTGCGGGGCAGCGCGCATTTGGTGAAAACTACGTGCAAGAGGCTGAAGCCAAAATCGCGCAACTCGCGGACTTGTCCGATATCGAGTGGCATTTGATCGGCCCGCTGCAATCCAACAAAACGCGCGGCGTCGCGGAAACGGTGCACTGGGTGCATTCGGTGGATCGGCTGAAAATCGCCGAGCGCCTGTCGGCGCAGCGGCCCGAATCGATGCCGCCGCTGAATGTTTGCATTCAGGTCAATATCAGCGGCGAGGCATCAAAAAGCGGCTGCGAACCCGATGCGACGCTGGCTTTGATTCAGGCGGCGAGTGCGTTGCCGCGCCTTCGCGTGCGCGGCGTGATGGGCATGCCGCAGCCGGGCATCGGCGATGCTTCTACACGCGCGCAATTTACGCAGCTAGCCGCCTTGTTTGGGGCAGCGAAAGCGCGGGTACCAACGCTTGATACGCTGTCGATAGGGATGTCCGACGATCTTGAGATCGCAGTGGAATGCGGCTCGACGATGGTGCGCGTGGGTACGGCGCTGTTTGGCGTACGACCGGCTCAGTAAAACAAAGGGATGTCGTGAAAAAAATCTGTTTCGTCGGTGGCGGCAACATGGCGAGTGCAATGCTCGCTGGGTTGCGCAAAAAACATCCTCTGCTTGATTGCCACATCATTGAGCCATTCGCGCCAGCGCGCGAGAAATTGGCAGCGCTCGGTGTGACGGTGCATGAGGCAGCGAACCGCGCGGCAATTGACGGCACGGACGCGGTGGTGCTCGCGGTGAAGCCGCAGGTGCTCAAACAGGTGTGCGGCGAATTGCTGCCCTGCTTGGACGGCGAGCTGATTGTCAGCATCGCCGCCGGGACGCGAATTTCGACGCTCAGCCGATGGTTGAATGGTCACCAGCGCATTGTGCGCACCATGCCGAATACGCCGGCGCTAATCGGACAGGGAATCACCGGTTTGTATGCGCCGTCTGCTTTGGCGGCGGCTGACGTTGCGACCGCGACGGATCTGATGCAATCGACGGGCGTCGTCGTTCCCGTCGACAACGAGGCGATGATTGATGCGGTGACCGCCGTGTCCGGCAGCGGTCCCGCCTACGTGTTTCACTGGATCGAATCGATGCTGGCAGCGGCGCATGGCGTCGGTTTCGACGCCACCGACGCGCGCACGCTGGTGCTCGCCACGCTCAAGGGCGCGACTGCGCTGGCCGAGGCCTCGGACGAGAGCCCGTCGCTGCTCCGCGAACGGGTGACTTCGAAAGGCGGTACGACGGCTGCTGCGCTTGCTGTGATCAATGAACGCGGCGTGCAACAGGCATTGATCGACGCCGTTCGCGCCGCGCGTGATCGTGGGGCCGAGTTGGGCGATACGCTCGATACGGCGTGACGCCGTCGACGCGGCGAACCTGGATTTGTGAGGTCAACGGCGGCGTCGACATTGCACTTTACGCGCAGCCCGGAGCCAAGGCGACTGAAGTCGCAGGAGAGCATGAAGGTGCGCTGAAATTGCGCGTTCGCGCGCCGCCCGTTGATGGCAAAGCAAACGCTGCGGTGATCGCATTTTTGGCGTTGAAACTGGGCGTTGCCAAGTCGCAGATTGAGCTGACTTCTGGCGATAAAAATCGGAGGAAACGGCTGCACGTTGCGGGCGTTTCAGCTGAGTTTGTCCACGAAAAACTTCTTTCAGCTTAAGGAAGAAAAGCAGACTGCATTGGGGCTGGGTGCTTAAAAGTGTACAAGTCGACAAATTGTAATATGGGGATGTAGCCCCAGTGCAGACGTGCTTTAAGGAAAAAGCTGTTTAGTAAAGTGGCACACGCTAACTGCTATTGCTGGCTCGGTAGCCGCTGCCTGAGCAACTGCAAATACAACGCGCCGTCGAGCGCTTGCCCCGTGCGCTGCGACTGCCACAATGTTTCGCCGAGGCATTCCAGAATCTCGTGTTTGGCCGCGTGTTCGTCGTCGTGCTTCGCGGCCAGTTGCGCATGAATTGCGCGAATCCCGATGGGCTGGTCGATGTCCAGCTGCTCCTGAATCGCGAGGTGAAATCCGAGATGCAAAAACGGATTGATGTCGCCCGCTTCGGGTCGCCAGTCGGTCGTCACGAATGACTCCGGATTTTGCAACACGCGGTGATATTCCGGATGCATCGTCAGGATTGCAGCGGTCTTCTCTTCAAGCGGCGACAGCGGATCGCGACGCTGAAATTTCGCCCACGTGTCGATGAAAAATTGTCGCGCCTGATCGCGTGAGGGATTGAACATTGGCTTGAAGACGTGAGAGCTTTGTGGGTGCGGTTTTACTGCGAATGTTCGGTGAACGGCGCTTGCGGTAAATCTGCCAACGCAGCGGCACCCGCACGTTTTCCCGAAAATTCACACTCATCGAACACCACACACTGACCGCACTTCGGAGTGCGCGCAACGCAGGTGTAGCGCCCATGCAGGATGAGCAGATGATGCGCGATCCGCAAAAACTCAGGCGGCGTGAATTTCATGAGCTTTCGTTCGACCTCCTCGACGTTCTTTCCGGGCGCGAGCTTCATGCGATTGGCGACGCGAAAAACATGCGTGTCCACGGCAAACGTGTGCTCGCCAAATGCTTCATTCAACACTACGTTCGCAGTCTTGCGGCCCACGCCGGGCAAGGCTTCCAGCGCAGCACGATCATGCGGCACTTCGCCGCCGTGCAACTCGATTAGCTGACGCGCCGTAGCGATGGCGTTCTTTGCCTTGTTGCGAAACAGACCGATGGTTTTGATGTGCTCCATCAGCGTCTCTTCGCCAAGCGCTACCAGATCGGCAGGTGTTTTCACGGTCGGGAAAAAGCGGCGCGTAGCGACGTTCACCGCTTTGTCAGTTGTCTGGGCCGAGCAGAGCACCGCAATGACCAACTGAAACGGATTGCCGTATTCAAGCTCGGTCTTCGGATTGGGGTTCGCCTCGGCCAATTTCGCGAAGATGCGGCGACGTTTTTCGGCGTTCACGACCGGGCCTTGGCTCTAGCCAGAATGTCCGCTAGCAACGTCTTTTTATCGGGCGATACTTGAGGTGCATGCGCTTCAGCTTTGGCGTCAGCGCGCTCGGCGAAACGCGCTTTGTGCGCTTGATATTGCTGCCGCAGGATCGTCGCTTGCGGCTCGCGATCGTCGAGCGTTACGTGCACGCGATTGGCAGTTGTCGCGACCGGTTCAAGTGAGATGCAATCGACGGGGCAGGCAATGATGCAAAGCTCGCAACCTGTGCAGTCGCTTGCGATGA
Organism: Burkholderiales bacterium; assembly: GCA_025354165.1. Taxonomy (GTDB): domain Bacteria; phylum Pseudomonadota; class Gammaproteobacteria; order Burkholderiales; family Casimicrobiaceae; genus Casimicrobium. The sequence continues at coordinate 12,220 of JANXNI010000052.1, forward strand.
CCGTGTGCATTCGTTTCGAAGCACCCACAATCGCGTCGGTCGGACACACGGGCAGACAAGCTGCGCAGCCGATGCATGCACCTTCGTCAATGAACGCAACATGCTCCGGCGCGTAGGCGTCGACGTCCTCCGCGAGCGCAATCACTTTGCGCGCCAGCAGCGCGGCCAACGCAACGCGAGTCGCATCCCCGCCCGGCGGACAGCGATTGATTTCGGCTTCGCCGACATGCATCGCCTCCGCATAGGCGTGGCAATCGGCATAGCCGCAGCGTTGGCATTGCGTTTGCGGCAACAGCGTATCAATCGCCGTCACGCTCACTGAAATCGGAACCGTCAACATCCTTCAAATTATCGTCGAACCGTCAGACGCGGTTCCATTTGTCACAGCCGTGACGCACACGCCGCGTATCGTTCCATGCTTTAATCGCGCTACAAGATACCGATGTTCGAGACACTTAAGGAGGAGCGATGACGGAACCGGTCATCAGCATTCGGAACCTGCGCGTGGCGTATGGCGACAACGAAGTGCTGAAGGGCATTGACCTCGCGATTGCGCCCGGCAGCTTTATTGCATTGCTGGGTGCGTCCGGGTGTGGAAAAACCACGCTACTACGCACACTCGCAGGCTTCAACGAGGCTGCGGGCGGATCGATTCTGGTCGATGGCAAGGACATTCTTGCGCTCGCGCCGGAGCGGCGCGGCATGGCGATGGTATTTCAGTCGTATGCCCTGTGGTCGCACATGAATGTAGCGCAGAATATTGGCTACGGTTTGAAATTGCGCGGCATCTCGAAACCAGAAATCGCGGAGCGTGTCACGAAATTGCTGGCGATGCTAGGTCTGCAAGGTTACGAGCAGCGACCGGTCGCCGAGCTCTCCGGTGGACAGAGGCAGCGCGTTGCGCTTGGGCGCGCGCTCGCTGTTGAGCCAAAAATTTTGCTGCTGGATGAGCCGCTTTCGAACCTTGACGCGCGCATTCGTTTGCAGATGCGACACGAGATTCGCAGCATCCAGAAGAAGCTCGGACTGACCGCAATTCTCGTCACCCATGATCGTGAAGAGGCGATGGTGATGGCAGATCAGGTCGTCATTCTCGATCAAGGGCGCATCGCGCAAATCGGCACGCCGGAAGAAGTGTTTCAGAGGCCATCGTCGCCGTTTGTCGCGTCGTTCATGGGTGCCGAAAACATCGTTGACTGTGTAGCGAAGCGTTCCGAAAAGGGCATCGCGATAAGCGTGCCGAAATCTCAGGCTTCAACGCTCGAATGCTCAACCGACGCAGCGGCGGACGGCGCGTGCGTAGCTGAAGATGCAATGGGCGAAGCACCGCGACCGGTACAGGTTCACTTCCGCAGTGAGTCCGCATTTTTAAGCCTCACTGAAACTGCGGTCAGCAACGCCTTGCAGCTGCCTGGGCGCGTCGCGCAGGTGAGCTACCTCGGAAGCGGTTATCGCTGCGAAATCGACACCGATTGCGGCTCGTTTTTTGTCGATCACCCAACGCGGGTTTCGCCCGATGACGTCGTCACTATTTGTATTCCCGCTGGCGCGCTGCATGTCTTCCGGATGGATCCAGCACGCACTGTTGCTGCGCGGCATTAGTACGCCGCCCTTTTGTCGTCACGTTTTATTTTCAGGAGAGTTATATGAAAAAAACTTATCGAATGCTGACGCTGTCGCTGGGCGTTTTGCTCAGTGTTGCGTCTACCGGTGCGCGTTCGCAGGTGACGCTCAACGTCATCTCGGGCGGATCGCAAAACATGGTCGACTACGTCACCGATTACCTCGGCCCGCTGTTTGAAAAACAGAATCCGGGTGTGAAAGTCGCTGTCGTCGGCGTTGGGCCGGACGATGCCGGTTCACAAAAAATTCTCGAAAAACTGCAAGCTCAAAAAGCACAACCGCAGTGGGACGTGGACGTCATCGTTCCGAATCAGCAGAAGACCGGTGAGATGGCTCAGGCTGGCTTGCTCATGAAATATCGCGACTCGATTGCTACCGGGAAATACGCGGTCAGCCAGTCGTCCAAACTTGCGCTGGGTGTCAATGTCGACGGCTATGTGATGCCGATGTTCGAGAGCCAGACCGCGATGGCGTACAACCCTGATTTGGTGAAATCACCGCCGTCTTCGTATGACGAACTGCGCGTGTGGACGGCAAAAAATCCCAAGCAATTTGGCTACAACGGCTTGAAGAACGGCATGTCCGGCGTGGCCTTCGTAGTCGGCTGGATGTATGCGTACAGCGGCAACGCAGCCGCGCTGCAACAAGGCCCGTATGACGCCGCCACCAAGGCAGGCTGGTCGAAGGCTTACGCTGATCTGAAAGCATTCAATCAGGGCGTGACCTTCACTCCGGGTAACGCGGGCACGCTCGACATGCTTAATCGAGGCGAGATCGCGATGGGCCCGGTGTGGGTCGACATGTTCTATACATGGAAAGCGGACGGTCGTTTGTCGCCGAATCTGAAGCTCAAACTGCTGTCGCCGGGTATGCCCGGTCAGCCGTACTACTATGCGATCCCGGCGAAGGCGAAGAACGCTGAACTCGCCAAGAAATTCATCGCACTGGCGACGAGTCCCCAGGTGCAGGCTGACGGCATCGTCAAGCGCTTCAACTGGTATCCCGGCATCGATCCCAATGCCGTGAAGTCCTCGCTCGACCCGAAGGCATGGGCTAATCTGTTCACCGATATTTCACCCGCTGATCTGGCAAAAAATGCCAAGCCGTTCCCGATCGCGCCGTTCTTTACGGAACTGCGAGAGGGATATGAAAAGCAGGTCGGCAATTAGCCGTTTGCAATAAATTGTCATCCTGAGGGTTCAGCGAGGGATCACGGTGGATGTGACGGGTGTCGCCATTGCCGCGACCATCCCGGTGCGACGTGAGCCTTAGCTTGTGATTCAGGACGACAACGTGATTCGACGAACCATTCGTCAGCCTTAGTTTGCAGCGCGAATCGGAAGCCCTAACTTTGCAAAAACGTTCCACTACCCTGATGCCAATCGCGCTGTTGTCGCCAGCGCTATTGATGGTTGGTTTGTTGTTTGTCTATCCACTGCTGTTTTCACTCGCCTACGCGTTTCGCAATGAGGCGACTGGCGCGTGGGGCTTGGTCAATTTCGAGAAAGCGTTCGAACTCTACAGCAACGACATCCTCTACACCGTGTTCATCCTGGTGCTTGCAACGGTGCTCACAGGTCTGTTCGCAGTCGCGATTGGCGGTTACTTGACGCTCGGTGAAAACCGTCGCACGGTGGCGATTTTGAGGTGGCTTTATCGCTGGCCGCTATTTATTCCAATGGTGGTTGCCGGTCAGTTGATGCGTACTTTTCTCGCCAAGAACGGCATGCTCAACAACGGTTTGATGTCGCTCGGGTTGATCGAGCCGATCAACGCAGTCAGCATGCTGGACTGGCGCGGCGTGGTGATTACGTTCGTCTGGAAGCAGTTGCCGTTTGCGGCCTTGCTGATTTCTGGTGCGATGGCATCGATGGATCGCTCGATGATCGAATCAGCGCGCAACCTCGGTGCCAGCCGCTTTCACGCGCTTGTCGAAATCGTGATTCCGCAGGTCAAAGCGAGCATTGCTGTCAGCCTGATCCTGTCGTTTGTCACGATGTTGTCGGCGCTGTCAGTGCCGATGATGGTGATCGCTGGATCGCCGACCATGATTACGGTGGATATGGCGTGGCGCGTTAATTCGTACAGCGATTACGGCGTCGCCAATGCGTTGGGTTTCATCTCATGTGCCATGAGCGGCGTGGTCGCGTGGTTCTATTTGCGACAAAGTGTTCGCGAGCAATCGCGCATCGTTGCGAAGTAGCCGCAATGAATGCCCCAACGATTTCTCTCGCGTCACGCATGCCCAAATGGGTTGGCGCGCTCGTACGTGGACTGCTCATCGTTTTGCTGGCCGTGGCGATTTTCGGTCCTTTACTCAACATGCTGATCTGGACCGTAGCCGAGGCCTGGTACTTTCCGAACAAGTTGCCGCTACGTTGGGGTTTCCAATTTTGGGGGCGCGTGTTCCGACCCGAAGCGGGCGCGATGACCGCGCTGTGGACGAGCGTGCTGATCGCGATGATGACGGTGGTGTTTAGTCTACTGGTGTCGATTCCGGCGGGCTATGCGTTGTCGCGTCGTACCCTGCCGTTGCGCAGCGTTTTCCTGCTGGTATTTCTGTTGCCACAAGCGTTTCCAGCGATTGCCGTGCACATGAATATCGCGCGCATTTTCTACGGCATTGGTCTTAATGGCACGATCTGGGGCGTGATGCTGGTGCACGCGATTCAGGGGCTGGTGTTCTCGGTATGGATTGCTTCGGCGTCGTTCGCTGCCGTGAATCAGGAGCAGGTCGAAGCTGCACGCAATTTGGGCGCGTCGCCGTGGCGTGCCTTCATGAATGTGTCATTGCCGCTGGCTGCGCCGGGGCTGATGGCCAGTGCGATTTTTGTGTTTTTGATTTCTCTCGACGAATTTTCGGGAACTTTTTTCGTGGGTGTTCCCGATGTGCGAACGCTCCCGCTCACCATGTTGAATGCCGCGCTGGAAGGCAATTATCAGATCGCGTCGATCACAGCGCTCCTGCTACTCGTTCCGTCTATCGCGTTCATGTTGTTTGTCGAAAAATTCCTGAAAGCGGACGTGCTTGCGAAGGTGGGCACCTAACGTATCGTGGTGAATGAATACTCAATCTGGCTGTTACCGGAAGCCGCGCAGCTTGCGCAACTGACCGCAATCGTCAATGATCTGGCGGAACAATTTGGTACGCAGAGCTTCATTCCGCATGTCACCATTCAGGGTGATCTGGCGGTTCCGTTCGACGCACTGGCGGAAGCCTTGCAGGACATCGCAAACGAACACATTTCGCAAAATTGGCCGATTGCAAGTATCGACGGCAGCGAGCATTTCTTCCGCAGTCTGTACGTCTGCTTCGATGAGCATCCCGCTTATTTATCCATGAAACAGTCGATGCAACGAGTCAGCGGCACAACTGAGGGTTTGTCGCTGTTCCCGCATTTAAGCCTCGCCTACGGCTTAACCGACGTACAAAAAAACCTGGCGCTAGTCGCCGAGCTTCAGCAGTCGCTTTCCGAGCCGCTGCGCTTTGATCGCATCGTCATTGCTCGTTCGTCAAAGAACGTTCCGATTGCGGACTGGCAATGTCTCGCCGAGTTCGCGTTAGGATTGTGATGCCGTCGCCCGGGTAGCATTCTGTCGAATGAATGAGTTGAAAGTACCCAGATTAGAGATCGCAGCCGGTCTGCGCGCGCCCGGCACCTATGGGCCCCTGTCACGCCTCGCGGCATGGATTGTTCGACTGGCTGGCTGGCGCATTGAGGTTGCGGAGCCGATGCCCGAGAAGTGCGTCATCGTGATGTATCCGCACACCAGCAATTGGGATTTCGTGTTTGGCCTGCTCACCAAATGGTCTATCGGGCTGACGTTCAAGCGCGACGCATTGTGCTTCGCGGGCAAGGAGAGCTTGTTCAGGGGGCCGTGGGCTCGGTTCTTCCGCGGGGTCGGTGGCTTTCCGGTCAGTCGCAGCTTGTCATCAGGGTTCGTCGATCAAATGGCAGCGCGCTTCGCCAACGAGCCGCGCATGCGCTTTGTGATCGCCCCCGAAGGCACGCGAAGTTACGCGCCACATGTGCGCTCCAGTTTCTATTACGTCGCACTTGCCGCAAAGGTGCCGATTGCACTTGGTGCGTTTGATTTTTTGCGCAAACGCGTTGTCGTCAATGCATTTCTTTGGGCGAGTGGCGATACCGCCGCTGACCTTGCCATGATTAATGCGTATTACCGTGACCTTGGCAATCGAGGTGATGTCCCTGAGCGAGCAGCACCCTGGATCTTTCGCGTGTAATTCCATTGGAAAATCAATACGGACTTTGTCGCCATCGCGCTGCGCGACATGGCTCGTTTTGCTAGACCTCGCCGTCCATCCCCAGTTCGTGAATCTTCCGTGTCAGGGTGTTGCGGCCCCAGCCTAGCCATTCGCTAGCTTCGATTCGGCGGCCTTTGGTTTGGGTGAGCGCGGAGCGAATCATGGTTGCTTCGAATTCACGCGTCAAGCGTTCGCCGGGAGCGTGTTCGCCATGCTGGATGGCCGAAGCTAGCGCGCTGGAGAGCGCGTGTTGCCAGTCGCCGAGCGCCGCGCTGCTGCCGTCACTCGGCGCTGCTGCGGCGTTGCTGGGAGCCGGGTAGCCATTGGTGACTGGTGCGATGCTGGTGGCTGTTGCGTGAGATGGCATTGCCGCTACGACGGGCGCTGCGTGGGTTGGAGCGGCGACGCTCACGGACTCGGCGTAACCGGCCAACGCGGCAGCACTTCCAGCGGGGGCGGCGACGCGGACTTCAGGTGGCAAATCATCCACGTCCACCGACGATCCCGGTGCCATGACGGTGATCCAGTGGCATACGTTTTCAAGCTGCCGTACGTTGCCGGGAAATGCGAAATTTTGCAGCACCTGCATCGCGGCAGGCGTCAGTGTTTTCACGTCTCCCCCAAGCGTTTGTGCGCTCTTGCTCAAAAAATGTTTCATCAATAAGGGCACGTCATCGCGCCGTTCCCGAAGTGGCGGTAAGCGCAAACGAACCACGTTCAATCGATGTAGCAAATCCTCGCGAAACATGCCGAGGCGCACGCGCTCGTCGAGGTTTTGATGGGTCGCAGCAATGATGCGCACATTCGATTTCATCGGCGCTTGACCGCCGACGCGGTAATACTCGCCGTCCTGCAGCACGCGCAATAGGCGCACTTGCAAGTCGGACGGCATGTCGCCAATTTCATCCAGAAACAGCGTGCCGCCTTCGGCTTGCTGAAATCTCCCCTGACGCGTTGACGCCGCGCCGGTGAACGATCCGCGTTCGTGTCCGAACAGCTCCGATTCGAGCAGATCTTTTGGAATTGCCGCCGTATTGATCGCGATAAAAGGTTTGCCTTTTCGCGGGCTGTGCTCATGCAATGCGCGGGCAACGAGTTCTTTTCCAGTGCCCGATTCACCGGTAATAAGTACGGTGACGTGTGACTGCGAGAGACGGCCAATAGCGCGAAAAACATCCTGCATCGCGGCGGCTTTGCCGAGCATTTCACGCTCACCGGCTTCGGGAGCATCGGATGCTTGGACGGGCTCGGCGACTGCGGCGGCACGACGAATCAGTGCAAGCGCTTGCTCGACGTCAAACGGCTTGGGCAGGTATTCAAACGCGCCCCCCTGAAACGCTTGCACGGCAGTATCGAGATCAGAAAACGCAGTCATCACGATGACGGGAACTTGCGGATGCGCCGCCTTGATTTTCTTCAGTAATGACAGTCCGGACTCGCCCGGCATACGCACATCGCTGACCAGTACCGAAGGCGTTTCGTCCTCGATTGCATCCTGCACATCCCGCGCGTTGTCAAAGCTGCGATACGGGATGCCTTCCCGCGTGAGCGCTTTTTCGAGAACCCAGCGGATGGAGCGATCGTCGTCCACGATCCAGACGTTTTTCATACTATTTTTTCTCTGTTGCGTCGGCGTCGGTCGGGTGATCGAACGGCAGAATGACCCGGAACTCGGTGTGTCCCGGCTCGCTATCGATTTCAATCGCGCCGTAGTGTTGGGCGACGAACGTTTGTGCAATTGACAGGCCCAGGCCGGATCCGGTGCCATCGTTGCGTGTGGTGAAAAGGGGGTAAAAAATTCGGTCGCGAATGTCAACCGGGATGCCGTGGCCGTTGTCGATCACAGCGATCTCAAGCGCCATGCGATAACTGCGGCGCGACAGCACGACCTGACGGGCGACCCGTGAGCGCAACGTGACATGCGGCGAGATCACGGAGTCGGTTGACTGACACGCGTTGCGCGCAATGTTGAGCAGCACTTGTGTGATTTGTTCGCCATCGCATTCGACTTCGGGCAGGCTCACATCGAAGTCGGCATCCAGCGTATGCGTCGCACCGAACTCGTTTCTGAGCAATTGCAAAACGCGATCCAGCAGGCGATGAATATCGGTGCGAATGTAGCGCGGTAGCTTGTGCGGCATCAACAGCCGATTGACCAGATTTTGCAGGCGATCCGCCTCGGAGATGATGACCTGCGTATATTCGATCAACTGCGGCGATGACAGCTCGCCCTCAAGCAGTTGCGCGGCACCGCGCAGGCCGCCCAACGGGTTTTTGATCTCGTGCGCGAGGTTCCTGACCAGCTCACGATTGGCCTGATTTTGCTCGGCAATCTTTGCTTCGCGGGCAATTTTTAACTGCTGATCGATGTGCCGAAATTCGACAACCAGACGGGCGTCGTCTTCCTGTTCGATTTCGAGGAAAGTAGCGGTGCAATTGACCAGTAGTTTTGAGTGGCTGGAGGTCTTTCCCGCAAGGTGAAGCTCAAGCTCCTGCTCGGTGTAGCTGGCGCGATAGGTGAGCGCGAGATCAAGCGCGAGGGTCAATCGCTCGCTGTCGCGAATCAGCTCGGCGAGGCGTGCACCCACGAGCTGGCGGCGCGACTGCGCGAAGAGATTTTCAGCAGCGGGATTGGCGTAACTGATGCGATGGTCACGCCCAAGCAACAGCACCGCTGTTGAGATGAGTTCGAGGCCGCCGGTTTCTAGCATGTGCCTGTTTTAGCAAGAAGCGGGCCGCATGCGTCGCGTTTGATGACGCAGGGGAAGTCGGAGCGCGATTGACGCTTGGGGTGTGCACCAAAGTGCCCACCAGGGTCGTAAGGTCAATCGACAGCGAGCGGAACCTAGGGTGCGCATTTTGATTGCACCCTACGTCGTAGCTGAACTACAGCTTGAGGTTTGCCAATTCCTGCTTGAGGGCCACCACGTTGCGGCCGTGCACGCGCAAGGTTTTTTCGAGTTGCTTGACGCGGTCGATGTATTTCGGTGAGCCGACGCCTTCGTCAGCCATTGGCAACGGCTTGCCTTCGTTGAAACTGCTGCGCGCTTCGTTGAGCAGTTTTTCTTCGGAGGCGAGTTCGTCGGCCAGTACCTGACGTCGGGTGCCGTCACGGGTCTTCTGGGTGCTGGCGTCGACGGAGGCCATCGCGGTGCCCGCGCTTGCGTTGTTGCTGGCGTTGACCGTGCGTCCGTTGACGATGGCCGTACCCGGAGCGGCTTTGTTCTTTGCCGCCTTGTTGCCGGTACCCATTTCCGAAAGCGTATCGCCGGAGTTCATCCGAATCGCGCCTTTTTTCGGCTGATTGGTGTATTCCACCGCGCCGGTAGCCGGGTCGACGTACTTGTAAATTTCACCCTGCGCCGCGGCTGCGAACGCAAACGCTGACGACACGAGGGCGATTGAAACGTTGGACTTCATCGATAAAGTGTATTCAAAACAGAGGGTTACAGCAATACAAAAGTAAAAAAGGCAGCCTAAGCTGCCTCTTTATGAGTCATCTCGCGCCGAAAGGTTTCAGCGCGATTGCTCTGAACCTGTTTACAGACTGTAGTACATCTCGAATTCAATCGGATGCGTCGTGGCGCGGAAACGCGTGACTTCCTCCATTTTGAGTGCGATGTAAGCGTCGATCATGTCGTTGCTGAACACGCCGCCACGGGTCAGAAACTCGCGGTCTTTGTCCAGATATTCGAGCGCCTGATCGAGTGACGAGCACACGGTTGGGATCTTGGCATCTTCCTCTGGCGACAAGTCGTAGAGGTTTTTGTCCGACGGCTCGCCAGGATGGATTTTGTTCTGGATGCCGTCCATACCGGCCATCAGCATGGCCGAGAAGGCGAGGTAGCTGTTCGCCAACGGATCCGGGAAGCGCACTTCGATACGACGGGCTTTGTCCGACTGCACGTAGGGAATACGGATCGAAGCCGAACGGTTACGCGCCGAATAAGCCAGTTTGACCGGGGCTTCGAAGTGTGGAACCAGACGCTTGTAGCTGTTGGTGCCGGGGTTCGTGATCGCGTTCAGGGCGCGTGCGTGCTTGATGATGCCGCCGATGTAGTACAGCGCCATTTCCGACAGGCCAGCGTAGCCGTTGCCTGCGAAGAGGTTTTTGCCGTCTTTCCAGATTGACTGGTGAACGTGCATACCCGAGCCGTTGTCGCCAACGATGGGCTTCGGCATGAAGGTCGCCGTTTTGCCGTAAAGCGCGGCGGTGTTCCAAACGGCATACTTCAGGAGCTGCGTCCAGTCAGCACGCTGAACGAGCGAGCTAAAACGGGTGCCGATTTCGCACTGGCCCGCGTTCGCCACTTCGTGGTGGAACACTTCAACCGGAACGCCCATTTCTTTGGCGGCGAGCACCATCGCGTTACGGATGTCTTGCAACTGGTCGACCGGCGGTACGGGGAAGTAGCCGCCTTTAACGGTTGGGCGATGGCCCTTGTTGCCACCTTCGTGCTTGGCGTCAGATTCCCACGCGGCTTCTTCCGAGTAGATTTTTGAGTACGAACCGGACATGTCCGTTTTCCACTCAACTGAGTCGAAAATGAAGAATTCAGGCTCCGGGCCGAAGTACGCCACGTCGCCGATGCCGCTCGATTTGAGGTATGCCTCGGCGCGCCATGCCAGCGAGCGCGGATCGCGGTCGTAGCCCTTGCCGGTAGCGGGCTCGATCACGTCGCAGGTAATGTTGAGCGTCGTCTCTTCGATGAACGGATCGATTACGGCCGTGTTCGGATCTGGCATCAGCAGCATGTCGGAGGCTTCAATGCCTTTCCAGCCGGCGATGGACGAGCCGTCGAAGGCGTGGCCTTCGGTGAATTTGGCCGCATCGAAATGATCTTCCGGCACTTGAACGTGCTGCTCTTTACCGCGGAAATCGGTGAAGCGGAGGTCGACGAATTTGATCTCTTCGTCTTTAATTTTCTTGAGTACGTCGGCGCCTGTGGCCATGCAGTGTCTCCTGGTGCTGAAAGGTGGGTTGTCTGTGCGAATTCGACAATGACCAAATCATGGATTTAGTCGCTGGATGCACCGCAAGATGCAGAAAACATGCCATCAAGCTGGCGCGGCGATAGTAATGGTAATCCTAGACGCTGACAGGCGATTGCGGGCGTTCGAAAAGCGGCGCACGCGCGGCGTTCGTAAAAAGCCCACGTGGGCTGACGAGGGGCATCAACCAAGCTTTTGAGTCACGAATTTCTCGTTGCAGCGAATTTATGCTCTTGTTTGGTGCAAATTGATGCGATGATCTGTGATGCACCAAGAACGTGCGTATCGGTCAGCGCCCAGAATCGGTGCATCCTGAGTTCAGCATTTGTCTGAAACGTCCGCTGCATTGGGGCTAAATCGACAAATTGGCTACAGTCGACTTCTCAAATTTTAGCGATTCAGCCCCAACGCAGTCGTCGATTGGTGCAAAAGCTACTCTCGCTAATTCGCCTGATCAAGCACCAGCGAAACCACTCCAAACGGCAACTTGAGCGTTGCTTTGCCGCTCTGCCAATCGCCGGGCTGCGCTGCCGGTTGACCGCTGAGCGACAGACGTGCCTGAATCGCCACCTCTGCGCCCGCTTTGAGGCCCGCGCCGCCGATCATCGCGTCGGCTGCTGTCAACATGACCGGCTGGTCAATTTGCCCGAGCGAAATTTTTTTTGCGGCCAGTGGCGGGCCACGGTCGACCCCCGCGGCGCGCACGATCAGGAACACCGCTGCGCTGCCCGGATTCGCCGCCGCGGCTTTAAGCGCGTCGGCACCGAGCTGAAACTTGACGATGGCGAGCACGGCATCGGACGCCGTGGTCGGCGCGGCTACGGCAACGGCCCTGGTGTCGGTGGTAACGGCGGCAGCGGCTGCCATAGACGGCGCTCCGCCCTGACGCGTCTTGATGTCGGCCAACGCGTTATCGGCGATCTGTGCGAACCCGGACTTCGGGTCAACCTCTGATTTCGCCAGCGAGAAGGTTTTTTCGGCGGCAACCAGATCGTTTTTCTGCATTTCGTAAGTGCCGCGCAGTAGTAACGCTTTGGCGTTTTTGCCATCGAGCGCCAGCGCTTTGTTGATGTATTCGAGCGGCTTGCCCTCCATCTTGCCCTGCGATTTTCCAGCTGCTGCGTCGGCGAAATCGGACCACAGTTCGCTGTCGTCCGGCGTCAGCGCTACGGCTTTTTCATAGTCGTGCATCGCGCCGTCAAACATACCTACCGAGGCCTTTGCGCGTGCCAGCAAAATCCAGCCTTTAACGTCATTCGGCTCTTTGTTCAGACGCTCTTCCGCGAGTTTGAACAACTCAGTCATCTGCGAGTCTTGCGCGGTGGCCGCCTGTGGCGGACGCACGGCTTCCGGCACGACGGCGACCGGCATGCCAATCGCTGCGTACCCCACGACGGCGAGCACTGGCAGCAACACGCCCAAAGCAATCGCCGTGCGTTTATAGCGCGGCGCCGTCGTGTTCATCGCCGCCGAAGGTTGCGCCGATTCCGACAGCACGCGTGCTTCAAGTTCACGTTCGGCTTCGACGAGACCTGCGTCCGATAGCAGGCCCAGTTTTCGGTCGCGCCGCGCCTCAGAGAGCTCAACGCGTATTGCCTGAACGTTGGTGTCGACGGTCGCCGCTTTCATTTCCACGCGACGCTTAAGCAGCGGCCGCAAAACGATCCACACGACAACGGCAGTCATGACGGCGAGCAGCGCGATAAAAACGAGGGAAGGATTCATTAATTCGATAAGTCTTTGCTATTCAACATGGCCCGCGCGCGATCACGCTCTTCGTCGCTCAGGACGGCGGGTGCGTGAGTCACTGATGATTTTCGCAAGCGGCGAATCAGCAGAAAACTGGCCAACAAAAGCGCAGCAAACGGCCCCGCCCACAACACCACGGTCTTCGCCTTGAACGGCGGGTTGTACAGCACAAAATCGCCAAAGCGATCGGTCATGTAGGTCTTCACCTCGGCCTCGCTCTTGCCTGCGGCCAACTGCGTGCGCACCTGTTCGCGCATGTCGCGGGCGACGCCGGAATCACTGTCGGCGACCGTCTGGTTCTGGCAGACGAGGCAGCGTAGTTCCGACGAGAGCGCTTTGACACGCGCATCGAGTGCGGCGTCAGAGGCTGTTTGTGCAAATGCTAAGGATGAGGTGACAAAAAAGCACAGAACCGCTATCCGGGCCAACGTGCCCATCGCGCGCGCGCGCGTGGGAGCGGTTGCACCGCGATGGTTCTGGTTACCCTCCATCGCGGTAGAACTGCTCCCACAAAGAAGCGTCCGGTGATGCGAAAGCGCTTGATGATTCGGTACTTTCATTCAGCCGCCGGAACCGATGACGAAGCCGCAAGCGTCGCGGCTTTCCGCGCTCGACGATACCTCGGATCAAGTGCACCCAGCAAACCGCCAAACGCCATGATCACACAGCCCAACCAGATCCAGTTGACGAGCGGTTTGTAGTGCACCCGCACAGTCCATGGACCATTGCTAAGCTCCTCGCCCAGCGATACATAAACGTCACGCTTCAGGCTGCGATCAATCGCGGCTTCGGTCATCGGCGTCGCGCGCTGCGACACATACGAGCGACGTTCAGGGGACAGGGTTTGAATGACTACACCGTCTTTGATGAGTTCAAAGCGGCCCTGTTTTGCGTTGTAATTCGGGCCCGCCAAATCGGTCACACCCAAAAATTTCACTTCGTAGCCCGCGATGGGTTTCGACGCGCCCACCGCGAGCGCAACGTCAAATTCCTGCTCAAACGCCTTTACCGCAGTCACCCCCAGGATGAATGCGACCACGCCCAAATGCGCCACCTGCATGCCGTGATAAGCGATGGGGATTTGTTTCCACTTTGACGCGGTGCTGGCCATGCCCGACGCGTGACGCAAGCGGTCACGATAGCCGTTCACGATGCCACATGCGAGCCACGCAGCGAACGCAAAACCCAAGCACGCTAACGGCGAAAATCGCGGAGCCAAAGTGGCGCAAAGCACAAACGCAAGCAGCGCAATGATGGCGGGCACGAGCATGCGTTGCAGCACCAGCTTGCCCACATCATCCTTCCATCTTGCCAGCGGCCCAACGCCCATCAGGAAGACTAACGGCAGCATGAGCGGCACAAACACAATCTCAAAATAGGGCGGCCCGACGCTGACCTTTCCCATTGCGAACGCATCCGCGAACAACGGATAAAGTGTGCCGAGCAATACCGCACCGGCCGCCACCACGAGCAACAAATTGTTGCCGAGCAAAAACGATTCGCGCGACAGCAAGCCGAAGCGTCCGCCGTCATTGACCTTCGGCGCGCGAAACGCATAGAGGGTCAATGAGCCGCCAATGATCGCGACAAGAAACGCCAGGATAAAGACCCCACGTTTCGGGTCAGTCGCAAACGCATGCACGCTCGTAAGCACTCCCGAGCGCACGAGAAAAGTCCCCAGCAGTGACAACGAAAACGCCGTGATTGCAAGCAATACGGTCCACGCCTTGAAGGCGCCGCGCTTCTCGGTCACTGCGAGTGAATGAATGAGCGCCGTACCAACCAACCACGGCATGAACGACGCGTTCTCCACCGGATCCCAGAACCACCAGCCGCCCCAGCCCAATTCGTAATACGCCCAGAAGCTGCCGAGCGCGATGCCGCAGGTGAGAAAGATCCATGCCGCAATCGTCCACGGGCGGCTCCAGCGCGCCCAGGTTGAATCCAGCCGTCCGCCCCACAACGCAGCTATCGCAAAAGCAAACACCACCGACATGCCGACATAGCCCATGTACAACAGTGGTGGATGAAAAATCATGCCGGGGTCTTGCAACAAGGGGTTCAAGTCACTGCCTTCCGGCGCGGCGGGGATCAATCGCTCAAACGGGTTTGACGTGAGCAGCGTGAACGCCAAAAAAACGGCAGTGATCGCCGCCAAAACAATCAGCACGCGCGTGATCAGAACATCCGGCAACTGCTTTGAGAAAACCGCGACCGCGGCGCTCCATCCCGTAAGCATCAACACCCACAGCAGCATCGAGCCCTCGTGCGAGCCCCACGTCGCGGAGATGCGATATTGCATCGGCAACAACGAGTTGGAATTGGTTGCGACGTTCAGCACACTGAAGTCACCCTGCGTGAACGAAATCATCAGACAGATGAATGCGAACAGCACGAGACCGAAGAGGGCGAGCGTTGCGCTACGCGTGAACTCCGCCATCGCCACACCGCGCCGCAAATTGGCGGTGGTCGCCACGCCGACGCTAGCCAGCGACACAAAAAACGCAAGCACGAGAGCAAAGTGACCAAGTTCTGGAATCATGGGGAACCGAAAAGAGCGCTTACTGCGATGAAGTGATTTTAGGCTGTGGGCGCTTGGGCCTTGTAGGAGTGGCTTGACGCGACCCGCCTTCACTGCATATTCACGTTGGGTCGCGGCAAGCCGCTCCTACAAGAACCGCCACTCCCGATAAACTCGAGGCCATGAACGACAATGGCACCCTTCTGGCCTTGCAGACCCGATATGGCCACCGTCACCGCTGGTACCTGCTACTGGCGGTGATGGTCGGCACGATGGCCTCGATCATGTCGTCGACCATCGTCAACGTGGCGATCCCGGACATGAGCCATCATTTCGCGCTGGGGCAAGAGCGCGCTCAGTGGGTGAGTTCGGGGTTCATGGTGGCGATGACGGTGTCGATGCTGACCACACCTTGGCTGCTGATGCGCTATGGATATCGAACCACCTATCTGGGCTGTATGTGGATGCTGATGATCGGTGGCGTCCTGGGCGGGCTGTCGAATCAATACGGACTGGTGCTGTCGGCGCGCGTCATGGAAGGACTCGCGGCCGGCGTCGTACAGCCGATTCCAGCGATCATTATTTTGCGGGCGTTTGAGCCCACCGAACAGGGTCGGGCCAGTGGTTTTTTCGGCATGGGCGTGGTGCTCGCCCCCGCTATCGGGCCGAGTATCGGCGGAGTGCTGGTTGACTTGTGGGGCTGGCGATCCATTTTTTTTATGGTGATACCGTTTTGTCTGGTGTCGATGTGGATGGCGTACAAGTTTGTCCCCACCACTGCGCCAGGTGGTCTGACCGCTAATCGCGACGGCGCGCCGATTGACTGGCGCGGGCTGCTGCTGGCCAGCGTTGGCACCTTGTGTTTGCTCAACGGGCTGGTTGAGCTACATAGCGGCACGGTTGTCGTTGCGACGGCGCTGCTGTTAACGGCGTTCGCCGCGGTCATTGCTTTTGTCGCATGGGAGCGCCGTGTCGCCCGACAGCTTTTGCAGAAACTTGCTAAGGGCGCGACGCGCATCACTGCGCCGCTCATGAGCTTTGACCTGTTTCGCTATCGGCAGTTTGCAGTAGGCAGCATCGTTGCGTTCATTTACGGCACGGCGCTGTTTGGATCGACTTATCTGTTGCCTGTTTTTATGCAGCGTGGGCTCGGTTTGTCGGCGTCGTACGTGGGCACAATACTCCTGCCTGCGGGGTTAGTGTTGGCGGTGACCATCGCGGTGGTCGGCAGGCTCGCTGACCGGCAGCCGACGCATCGTCTGGTGAGCATTGGGCTGCTGCTGCTGGCATCTTCATTCGCGCTGATGGTGGCGGTGAACCTGGGTACGGCGCTGGTGTGGCTCGTGGTGTGGGCCATCGTCGGTCGCGTGGGGCTTGGTTTCATTCTCCCGTCGCTCAATATCGGATCGATGCGCGGTGTCGATACCGCGCTGATTCCGCAAGGCTCTAGCGTGATTAACTTCGTGCGAATGCTGGGGGGCGCAACCGGCGTGAGCTTGTGCGGCATCATGCTCGAATGGCGGCTCGCGGCGCATGGCGACTCGCTGACGACCGTTGCGACGAGCGCGGCACGACTCGATGCGTTTGATGATGTGTTCTTGATGCTGGCCGTCGTGTGCTCAGCGGCGATTGTCGCGGCCTGGCAGTTGCGCGTACCGCCCGCTGCGACAGAAATTACCCGGTAATCAACGATCCAGCGCGCGAATCACCGCATCCGCACAGGCCTGCGGCACTTCCATCGGGATCAAGTGACCGTGAGGCATGCGCTGAAACCTCCGGCCAAACAGGCGTTCGTTAGACGCCATGCCCGCCATGCGCAACTCGTTGGAATGCTCGCCAGCGATGAAGCTCACGCGTACGTTCCGCTTTCGCAAGTGACGCACGGCTGCCAGCGCTTTGCGGTGCACGATGTTGGCGTAAATGTCGCGCTCGGTGTCGCGCGGGATGCGCAACTGAACGCCACCATTGTCCACGTCAACCAGTGCATGATCGATAAAGTCACTCAGAACGCCTGGTGCCCAGCGTTGAACAAAGGCTTTACCGGCGAAGAATTCGTGAGCAGCGTTTCGTGAGGGCCAGGTGTCGCGGCGGCGTGCCGCGACGGGCGCAGGCCCGCCCTTGTACGCTAGCCCGGTCGCTTGCGCAAAGCTCAATACCGCCGATTGCCAGCCCGTAGGAATCGGGGACTCGATCAGCACGACCTGACTGATGCCCTCAGGGTGCTTTGCCGCCGCTTGCAACGCCAGATAACCTCCCATCGAGTGACCCACCAGCACGCGTTGCTGACGTGGCTCCTGGGACGAGGTTTGGATCGACGCAATCGCATGATCCAGCATCAGCGGCCAACGCTGGCTGGCAGCGGAATCCGGCGCGGTTTCGAGGATCGTGGGTGCGTCTACGGTCGCATGCGCTGTGAGCGCAGCGAGAAACTGCCGATACACGCCGGTCGGATAGCCATTGGCGTGCAGAAAGGTAATGTGAAGCGGGTGACGCATACTGCTATAGGTGAGGCTGAAAAAATAAAAACCCGCCAAAGTTGCCCGTGGCGGGTTTTGTCGTACTACCGGGAAAGATTAATCTTTCTCGGCGATGATCACGACTTTGATCTCAGAGGTCACATCGGTGTGCAACTGAAGCTTGACTGCTGACTCGCCGATGGCTTTGATCGGGCCGGTGGGCATTTGCACCATCGCCTTGGTGATCTCGTAGCCTTGAGCGCGCAGTGCTTCGGCGATATCGATGTTCGATACGGAGCCGAACAAACGACCGTCAACGCCGGCTTTCTGAGCCATTTTGAGTTCGACGCCATTGAGTTTTTCGCCCAGTGCAGCTTGCACGGCGAGTTTGTCATTAGCGGCTTTTTCTAGCTCGGCACGACGACCGGCGAGGTCGGCAATGTTCTTCTCGGTCGCGCGCTTGGCTTTGCCCTGCGGGATCAAAAAGTTGCGTGCGTAGCCGTCTTTGACTTTAACGATGTCGCCCAGGACGCCAACGTTAACGACTTTTTCCAGAAGGATGATTTGCATTTTTAAGATTTCCTTCCTTGCGACTATTCGTGCTGATCGCAATACGGCACGAGCGCCAGAAAGCGCGCGCGATTGATCGCGGTGGTGAGCTGGCGCTGGTAACGGGCTTTGGTCCCGGTAACGCGGCCCGGCATGATCTTGCCGTTCTCTTGAATGAAGTCTTTCAGCGTATCGATGTCTTTGTAATCGATCTCTTTAACGCCTGCTGCGGTGAAGCGGCAGAATTTTTTGCGTTTGAAGAGGCTGGGTTGACGATCACGCTTTGGGCGTGCGCCGAATTTGGGTTTGCCGAATGCCATATTTGTGCTCCCTTATTCTGACTACGCGGCCACAGGCGCGTCAGCACCTTCGGACATGTTGAGGTTCTTGGCTTTTTCGCCCGTCATCATCGGCGACGGAGCGACTTCTGCGCCGTCTTTCTTGACGGTCAGGTGACGCAGCACGGCATCGTTGAATTTGAATGCGGTTTCGAGTTCAACCAGCGTATCGCGGTCGATTTCGATGTTCATGCAAACGTAGTGCGCTTTGTAGATTTTGTTGATTGGGTAAGCCAGTTGACGGCGGCCCCAATCCTCTAAGCGATGAATCTTTCCGCCTTTGCCAGTGACGAGGGAGCGATAACGCTCAACCATCGTAGGCACTTGCTCGCTTTGGTCCGGATGGACGATAAAAACGATCTCGTAATGACGCATGTCATTTCCTTTATGTGATCTGTGGACAGTGGATGGTTTTTGTCACCGTAACCGATGAAAAAACCGTTCAAACTGACCCCCGACGTTTGTTGTTTGCGCTTCGTTGTCGGTCCGATGAATGTTCATTGGGCCGGGCGCGAAGCGTACGTGTCGTGGAGCAGAGCCAGAGATTATAGCCCGTGCAGTAGACGCTGTATATGTTCGGGAAGGCAACCCGATGATCGTCTAGCGATTGGCATTAGTAACTTTTCTGCCAAACGTCCATTTTATAAGGGTTAAACGCCTGAATTAATAAAAGTCGAGATACAGCTTTTTGTCACTATAGGCCCTGATCAAAGGCGATTTCAGACAAAAGCTGATATATCGTCTTTTAACTTCGATTCTGCCTTGATAAATCGCACCAAGCCGTAAAATAGTAAATACTGAACGCGACAAAGCATTCACCAGTTACCGGGCCCGACCTGGTTTCGACGGGAGTTCTGAGGTGCGCTTGGGGCATGTCGAGGGGTAGCTCCTCGTAAATCCGCTGCAACGCAATCTAATTGCAAACGATAGCTTCTACGGCGAAAGCCGTCTCGCAGCCTAATTAAACACTAGGTCACGAGTGTTGCAGCAGGGGACGTGGATCCTGCGCCGAGCCGGGCAACTGGTAGAGCAGCAACATCATTTTCCCACGGGTAGGATGCGCGAATGTCTGCGGCGCACATCCGAAATCTAGCGGGCTGGTTAGCTGCAAGGGTGTTCATGCTCGTGTGGCTGGCAAGATCAAATCACTGAACTAAACATGTAGTCCTGACCATTGATGACTTTCGGACGCGGGTTCAATTCCCGCCGGGTCCACCACTACCCAAAATCCCAACCTTTATCGGTCGGGATTTTTTTTTGCCGATACATTGGTGTTGGCGCGGTTTCGGTCGTTGCCACGCAAACGTCAGTCTGCGCAACGACCTTCGCCCTCGGGCCAAATCCTGACTCGATTAGCGTCCGCTGCCCGGTATCGTGCATGCGGTATTTCCGTCACGCCGGGGTTTGCTACCGGCGGTGCGTGTACTGATTGATTTTTTTGTGACCGAATTCTCCACGCAGAGCCCGGCAACAACCCACCACCTGAGCACTGAAATTCAAAGCACTTGCCGGTAGGGCTTGGAATCTTTCGATGTTGCTTTTGGCGCCTCGATTTTGCCTTGTGTGCGCGCCCGCGCCGCCGTGGACCCATCAGCCCCAAACGCGCCTTTTTAACAGATGAAACATGACCAACAGTGCCAAGCAACAAGTCGTCGAGTTGTTGAAGAGCATCGAATCTGGCGCTTCACCGCCGTTCGGCTCGTTGCATTGAACGCCATTTTCCATTTGGACAACACTGCGTGCCGTCCCATCGCTGACGGGATGCAACGTAGCGAACTCAGACGCGGCGAAGTCGTACTCAAGCTTGTACGCGGCGCCTGCGTCGGGCCCATAGGCCGATCACAACGACGATCAGCAGCACTGCGGCGACCATCGCCGCCCGGGCCAACAGCACCAGATTCGAGGACGCGCCGCCGCTCCGCAGCATGGCGACCTGCCCCGCCGTCACCTGCGCGTTCGGGTTGCCATAGCGCTGCGTCAGGTATGAGCCCAGCGTCGCGATCTGCCGGTCGGATAAGTCTTTAGCGAAACCCGGCATCAGGATGTCGGGGTGACGATGCAGGCCTTCCAGCATCACCATCACGAGGTTGTTCGTGTTCACCCGCCCCAGTGCGGTGTTGTTGAACAGCGAAGGCAGGCCGCCATCGAAGCTGCCCTGTCCCTGCGCCTGATGACAGGTGGCGCAATGGGCGTCGAAGAGTTGCGGCCCGGTCATCTCGTTCAAATCTTTCGGCAAAGCCACGCCACGGATGCTCGCAAGATCGTCGCCCGCCGCCCCCCACGAAAACACCGGCCGCGTATCGGCCGCATCGCGCAGCGGCGGCACGCTGTGAAGGTAAGTCGCCATCGCGCGAAGATCGCTCTCGTCAAGATGACGGAGGCTGGCATCAATGGCCTCGGCCATCGGTCCGGCGGCCTGGCTCTTGCCAGCGGCATGGCCGTCACGCAGGTAACCGACCAGCTCGGTCACGCTCCAGCCGCCAACACCACTGTTCGCATCCGAGGTGATGTTGGGCGCGTGCCAGACCCCGACATCGCCGCCGCCCAGCGCGCGCGCGCCGTCCTCGGCCATCAGCAAGTTGCGCGGCGTGTGGCAGGTGCTGCAGTGCGCGAGACCGTTGACGAGATAGGCGCCCCGGTTCCATTCAGCACTTTGTTTCGGGTCGCTCTGGAAGGGCTTCGTGTCGAGGAACAGTGCGTTCCAGACGATCATCGACGCACGCACATTAAACGGAAACGGCAGTGCCGTTGGCGGCGGGGACGTGTCGACAGGCTTCACCACCTGCATGAAGTACGCGTACAGCGCAGCCGTGTCGTCGTCGGTGACCTTGCTGTACGACGTATAGGGCATCGCAGGATACAAATGCGCACCATCGGCACGAACGCCGCGCCGCAAAGCGTCGCTGAACTGCGCCAGCGAGTAGTTGCCGATGCCGTGAGTTTTCGAGGGCGTGATGTTGGTGGCCACGATCGGCCCCAGCGGGGTTGGCAGCAGAAGGCCACCGGCAAACGTCTGGCCCTTTGGCGCGGTGTGACAGGCGACGCAATCGCCAGCCTTCGCCAGGTACTCGCCGCGCTGCACGAGCGCGGCATCGGGCATGTCCGCAGCGGCATTCGCGCCAACGGCGACAAGCAGCAACAGCAACGCCGCACTAACGGTGGCAATCCGCGGCACTGAGAGCAGGATGCGTCGCATGATCGTTACCGCCCCGGGGCGCTGGTGGCGGCAGGCGTCGGCGTGCTGGTCTGCGCGGACAGGATGTGCTGCGCGGTTCGCAGCGCCACGGCGAGTCCGTTCAGGGTCGAATTGCAGGTGGCCGAGGTCGGCAAAACACCGGTGCTTGCCAGAAACAGGTTTTCGTGATCGTGCGCACGGCCCCAACCGTCACAGACGGAGGTGGCGGGGTCCTTGCCCATGCTGAGCGTGCCGCAAATGTGCTGGTTGTTCGCGAAGTCACCGTCTTTGCTGAAGCGCAGGTTAGTCCCACCCATCAGCTCCGCAATGCGTTTGAAGTCGGCTTGCGAACGCTCATGGCCCCTGCGGGTGTAATCGTCGATCGAATAGTGCGCCTGCGGTTTTGGAATGCCCATCGCATCTTTCTGGTCGCTGAGCGCGATGCGGTGTTCTGGCAGTGGCAACACCTCGAGTACGTTCTTGACGTTGAGCTCATGCGCCACGCTGTGCCGCAGCCGTTTTTCAAGCTCTGGCCCGTAAACGCCCGCAGCGACCAACGATTTGCTGGTGCCGTCGACGCGCGAAATGTTGGTGAAATCGAGCCGGTACGGCGCATGCTCTGACCGAAAAGCGCCGTCCCGCATCGTGTTGATCGAGCTAGGGCTTTGCGGCCCACGTCCGAGCCAGAGCGCCTCTTCGGCGTCGAAGGTCAGCGACGTGCTTGGATGGTCCATCAGATGACGGCCCACCATGTCACGACTGTTCGCCAGCCCCTGCGGAAACTTGTCGCTGGTGGATAGCAGCAGCAACCGAGGGCTCTCGATGCCGTTGGCCGCGACAATGAAGGTCTTGCCGGTGACGCGATGAGACGCCTTGTCCGGGTCGTAATACAGCGCTGCAGTGACGCGCCCCTGAGCATCGTGCTCGAGCTGGTAGACGTTCGCATCCGGAATGAGTCGTGCACCGGCGGCGACGGCGGCATCGGCCGACAAGCCGCCGTGGTATTGCGCATCGATGGGGCAGATCGGCTGGCAGCTGTTGTTGCCGCAACAGGCCGGACGTCCGTCGTAGCTGCGGCTATTGCGTGCTGTGGTGTTGCTGACAACCGGGTAGGCTGGCTCAAGGCGTTCGCGAATCCGGCGCATCGCGTATGGTTCCGTCACCGGCTGCATTGGGAAGGGCTTGGTGCGCGGCGAGCCGGTGTTGGGGGCACCGGACACACCCATGATTTCTTCGGCTTCCTGATAGAAGGGTTCGAGGTCTTCGTACGTAATCGGCCAGTCGACCCCGACGCCATACAGGCTGCGGATCTTGAAGTCGTTGGGAACGTTGCGCCATGCATGTGCCGCCCAGTGCCACGTCGTGCCGCCCACCTGCCTGATGTACTCGGCCGGATAGGGATAGGGGCCAGCCTGAACGAGGTAGCCGTTGTCCTTCGGCTGGTACACAGGATGCGGTGCCCAGGCTGCAGGAGGATACGGCGACATCCAGTCACTGCGACGCGGTGAGTTGCGGAACCGCGCAACTAATTCGCCCCGGGTAACGCGCGGGCCAGCCTCAAGGATCAGCACGGATGCACCCGCCAGAGCGAGCTTGCGCGCGGTCAATGAGCCAATGATGCCCGAGCCAATAACAACGAAGTCGGCTGATAAGGTGTCGGCCATCTGGCGCTCCTTCGTAGAGTGGTTGAGTTGGGCTACCGCTACTGCGGTCGTTGCGCTTACTGCGGCAGCCAGCGTGCGCCGAGGCTGGCAGGGCCGGAACCCAGCGCCGCGATGATCAGTAGGCCGCCGGCGACGGCGCTGTTCTTGATGAACAGCAGCTGCGTAACGCAGCGCTCATTCGCCGGTGCCGTCCAGTAGCGGTGAAAAAGCACGCTGGCTGCCAGCGTGAAGCCAGCCAGCAGCAGTGCCGCCCAGCGCGCCTCCAGGCCGAGCACTATGGCCAGCCCACCCAAAAATTCGAGCAGACCGGTGAACACCGCCAGCGCCGGGAGGGCCGGTAGTCCGCTGCTGGCGATGTAGGCGGTGGTGGCTTTGATGTGGGTCAGCTTCGAAAAGCCGGACTGCACAAACATTGCGCCGATCAGCAGGCGGCCCATAACGACCAGTGGCATTTGAAATGAGTCAAGCATGCTGTCTCCCGGGATGGGTAGCCAACAAGGAGGCTGGATCGAGTGTTGTCGCCAGCCCGTCGAGGTTCGCCGCGAAGCGAGTGAGCCAAGGCTTTTGCATTAGCTGTGTTTCAGCCGGGTTTTCCGGCCCAGCTACCGTAGGTGCCGTAGGCGTAGGTCGGTGGCTTCAGAACGTCCGCAACCATCACCGCATTGAGGGCGGTCTCGAAGGCGAGGCAGCGTGCCCGTTCGCCGCTGCCCACGATGCCGAGTAGCCAAGCCGAGACGATCACGCGCGGGATCGCGGCCAACGGCGACTTCTCGTCGTCCAGTAACTGCTGCAGTTGAAGCGGGTCGATCTTTCGTTCGTTGATCAAGTTCAGCAGCGTCCGCGTGGAAGCACTGAAACTGGCGTCGTTGGCGAGCAGCGCATCATAAAGACGTTTGGTCGCTGCCGCATCAAGTGCAGAGCGCCCCACAAGGATCGCGGATACGGCGAGGAACGCACCCTGATCACTATCTGCGACGGGTTGCGCCAACGCCCACGGAATCAACGACGCGGCATAGGCACCCAGCAGGCCAGCCAGCACACCGCGTCGTACGGGGTTGGGAGCAACTAAGTTGTCGACGGAAGCGCTGTGCGAGGTACTCACTACAAGCTCCTTCTGGCGTTAACTCAGGTTCGACGCGGCAGTCACGACTTCGACCCCATGCTGGCTGGGCCCGGCCCTAGCGCGGCAAGGATAAACATGCCGCCGACTACAGAGATGTTCTTCATGAAAAGAAGTTGCGTGACCATCTGTTGATCTGCTGGCACCGACCAATAGGGGTGGAAGAGCACGCTCGCCACCAACGTGAAGAATCCCAATGCCAATGCAGCCCAACGCGCCCAGAAGCCCGTCATGATGGCCAGTCCACCGATAAGTTCCAGTAACCCGGAAAGTACCGTCAGAACCGCTGGCATTGGCAACCCGACGCTCGCGATATAGCCAGCAGTGGCCGACACGTGTATCAGTTTGTCGAAGCCCGACAGCACGAACATCAGCGCGAGCATGATGCGACCGACCAGGACGAGTGGAGATTTGAATGAGTCCAGCACTAGTGTTCCCCCTTTATATCGACGCAGCTTTGCGCGGTGATTGATTTGTCATTGAAGTAGCAGCTTTTTGCGCTCGCAAAGCCTACATATTAAATCGAGCGTCACCAGACTTCGAAGCAGAGCAAAAGATGCAGCCACCCGTGTTGATCATCATATTCCGATGCGGTACCACGGTCAACTGCGTGATGGTGACAAGCGCTTCGTCGCCGCGTAGGAGCTTCACTTGACACAGCAAGTCGAACGCAGTGTTCCTCGGTCGCGTCTGCGCTTCAGGATCGCAATCGCTTCGGCACGGCCCGACGCAGCCAACCGCTCACCACAGTTCGGAAACGCGGGCTGTGCAAGCACACCGCACCCATCAGGCCGACGACACAGCCGAGCACGGTGTCAAAGAAACGGGTGCCGATCAGAGAGCTCGCCGAACCGTGACCGAGCGTCGCGGCCTCAGCCAGCAGAATCGTCAGCGGCGTGATGAAGACGGTGGCAAAGCCGTAATGACGGACTACCGTCATCTCGATAACAATCGTAAGCGCCATCATCGTCAGCGCTATGCTCCACGGCGTCAAGGGCAGCAACAGCAGCCCCCAAGATAGCAGCAGGCCGACTCCCGTACCGAGAATGCGCTGCGCCTGCCGGTTCCAGACTGCGCGTAGCGACGCGCCCTGAATCACGGCAAGACAGCTCACTGGCACCCAGTAGGGTCGCTCCAGATGCAGCACCTGCGCGAGGGCGATAGACAAGCCCACGAAGAGACCGATCACGACGGCATCGAGAACTACGAAGTCGAACGTGGCCGCTGGCAAGGGCACAACAGGATCGGGCGCGCGCAGGCGCAGTACCAGGACGCTGTAGCAGAACGCGATGATGCAGCCCAGCACAGAACCCATCGCGAACAGGCCGACCATCGTCGGCACTTGCAGCACCTCCACCGGTGAATACGCACCGATTGCGGCCGCCATGATGAAGAAGATTCCTCCCGGCGGTCCGACCACGTAAAAGCGACAGATCATCGTCACCAGTATCGCCATTACGGTCAGAGCTGGCACCAGCATCGCCGCCAGGAAGTGGCTCATGATGCCCAGCGTGTAGCAGGCAGTCATGCCGAAAGCGCAGGCCATGACCCAGACCATGCGATGTTGCAACGGTGTGCTGCGGAGGTACAGGAAGGTCAGTCCGCCAATCGACGACACCAGCCCATAGTTGAGGTGACCGAATAGGCACCGACCAGCAACGGCAGGCCGCTGGCCAGCGCCGCCGCGACAGGCATCTGCCACAAGCGATCGGTCTTGTTGATGGCCGGGAGTTGTCGCAGTTCGGCTCGCACCGCCTGCACCAGTTCGTTCCACCTGTTTGAAATACTCATGTCTGTATGATGCTACCGCCGCTACATCCGGTACACAGGATTTCAACCACCACGATTGCTCGCTTTGTGACAAGGTCACCCGGGCTGCCGTGGAGTCGCAGTTACATCAGGAGCTACACATGACGCTTGAAGTTGTCGCCGGCAAGGATGCCACCATCCACTTCGATGCATCCCGCTGCATCCATTCTCGCGGCTGCGTGCTGTCGCACCCGGACGTGTTCGTGCCCAATGTGCAAGGTGCGTGGATCCATCCCGATGCACAGCCGGTGGAGGAGTTGCTGCACATAGCCAAGAACTGCCCGTCGGGCGCTATCCGCGTGCTGCGCAATGCGCCGACGGCGGGCCAAGTGCCGAACGCCGAAGCGGCACCATTGGTGAACACCGTGCGTGTGCGCGAAAGCGGCCCGTTGGCCATCGAAGCGGAACTGCAGATCAACGGAGTCGCGCAACCTTCGCCGCGGGCCACGCTGTGCCGCTGTGGTCACTCCGTCAACAAGCCGTATTGCGACGGCAGCCACGCTGCCGCTGGTTTTTCCGCCACCGGCGAACCGGTGACGGCGGTGTTCGAGGCGCTCGCCGCGCGCGCCGGTGTGCTCGACGTGCAACCTGTCCGCAACGGTCCGCTGCGGCTGGTGGGCAATCTGGAAGTGGTGAGCGGCACCGGCCGCACCTGCAACAAGCTGACCGAGGCCTATCTGTGCCGCTGCGGCCATTCCCGAAACAAGCCTTATTGCGACGGCAGTCACACTGCTGCTGGTTTTACGGCCGATTGACCGCCGCTGGGCGACGTTAGCGCGACCGAATCAAGCGGTCTTTGCGGTGAAGGCGTCCATGACACGTGCCGAATACACCAGCGCTGCACCAGCATTGACAGCAATGGCGACACCGAGCGCCTCGGTAATCTCCTCTTTGCTCGCGCCAGCCTTGATGGCCGCGCTGGTATGGGTGGTGATGCAGCCGTCGCAGCGCAGGCTCACAGCGACCGCCAGCGCGATCAACTCCCGCGTCTTTGTGTCGAGTCGACCGGTCTTGGTACCGGCCTGACCCAACGTTGCGTACCCTCTGACGGTGTCGGGGCTCAGCGTAGCGATCTCACCGATCGTGGCGAGCAATTGTTTTTGGTAGTCGTTCCATTCAAGCATCATGGTGGAAGTCTCCGTCTAAAGTGATGACAGCAACAAAGGATCAATGCAGTGGGCCAAACGGCGGCGACGCAAGCAGCGTCGCAGCACCGTCACCGAGCAGGAACACAGCCAGCAGCGCCGCTGCCCAAAATGCCGGATATTCCCAGCCGCCGTCCTTGTTGCTGAAAAGCCACCCGTTCTTGCCGTGCACCTTGACGACGGTGCCCACCATCAGCGGCACCAGAAGCAACGCGACGTAGCGCGGATAGATGCCGAGAATCAGGCAGGCAGCACCGCCCAATTCGGCCGCGATAGTGACGTAGGCAAACCACCCCGGTAGGCCTAATGACTTGAAAAAAGCGATGGTTCCGGGGATCGTGAAGACTCGCCACTTGAGCAGGGCATGGGCAATGAACATTGCGCCGAGACACCAGCGCAGCAGGAGCACCGCATAGGGAGCAGTCATGAGATCAATCATGGGTCACCTCGTGAAGTTGTCGCATCCGTAAGTTGTCGCATCCGAAGTATGCACGAACGCCCGGTAGTCATCGATGCATTTGGAGCCGACGACACGATCAATATTGCACGCGAACGTCGCCATCATCACCAACACGAATTTCCGCAGCATTCTCGATGCTGGTCGCCTAGTTCGCCCATGTCACGCTACCGGATGACACGCATGTTCCTCCGCCTCAGATGTTGCGCGGCATTGCAGGCAGCACACATACGATGAAGGCGTGCAATTCCGTCATGTAGTTCTGAAGGATCTGCTTTGAGCCCTCGTCGGCGACTTCGCAATCGGTGGAAATGAGTTCCGGTTTGAACTGCATGGAGGACTGACCCCCGCACCGGTCACCTGGACCTCCGCCATAGAATCGACCCATGTCCTTGCTCCTCATTCTGTCGCTACCTTTCGTCGGTAGTTTGATCGCCGCCCTGCTGCCGACCCGCGCACGCAATCTGGAGTCGGTGTGGGCGGCGGCGGTCGCGCTCGCTGTGGTGCTCCCGCTGGCGATGCTCTATCCGCAAATTGCGGCTGGCGAGGTGGTGAGTGAGCGGCTGAGCTGGTTGCCGAGTCTTGGCATCGATATAGTCGTGCGACTGGATGGCTTTGCGTGGATGTTCGCCATGCTGGTCAGCGGCATGGGCCTATTGGTTGTGGTCTACGCCCGCTACTACCTTTCGCCGGACGACCCTGCGGCGCGCTTTTATTCGCTGCTGCTGGGGTTCATGGGTGCCATGCTGGGTGTCGTCGTCTCCGGCAACCTGGTACAGCTAGTGCTGTTCTGGGAGCTGACCAGCGTCTTCTCGTTTCTGCTGATCGGCTACTGGACGCACCGCAAGGACGCGCGCCGCGGCGCGCGTATGGCCTTCACCGTCACCGCCACCGGCGGCCTGGCCCTGCTGGCCGGTGTACTGCTGTTGGGGCACATCGTCGGCAGTTACGAGGTTGACGTGGTGTTGAAGGCCGGCGATCTGGTGCGCGCGCACCCGCTCTACCCGTTGACGCTCGGACTTGTGCTGCTGGGCGCGCTGACCAAGAGTGCGCAGTTCCCGTTCCACTTCTGGTTGCCGCACGCGATGGCCGCACCGACGCCGGTGTCGGCGTACCTGCACTCGGCGACGATGGTCAAGGCCGGTGTGTTCCTGCTGGCGCGCCTGTGGCCGGTGCTATCGGGCACCGACGAGTGGTTCTGGATCGTTGGCGGCGTCGGTCTGGTCACTCTGCTGCTGGGGGCTTATGCGGCAATGTTCCAGAACGACCTCAAAGGGCTGCTCGCCTACTCCACCATCAGCCACCTCGGCCTGATCACGTTGCTGCTAGGCCTTAACAGCCCCCTAGCTGCCGTGGCGGCGGTGTTTCACATGATGAATCACGCAACCTTCAAGGCGTCGTTGTTTATGTCGGTGGGCATCATCGACCACGAGAGCGGGACGCGAGACATGCGCCGGCTCGACGGACTTTTCCGTTACATGCCGATTACGGGCACTCTGGCCATCGTGGCGTGCGCGGCGATGGCCGGCGTGCCGCTGCTCAACGGCTTCCTGTCCAAAGAGATGTTCTTTGCCGAGACCGTGTTCGTCAGCGCGAGCCCGCTCTTCGAATTCGTTCTTCCCGCCGCCGCCACTGTGGCCGGCGTGTTCGCGGTGGTCTATTCGCTGCGCTTCGGCCACGACGTGTTCTTCGGCCCGCCGCCCACTGACTGCCCGCGCCAGCCGCACGAGCCAGTCCACTGGATGCGCGTGCCGGTGGAACTGCTGGTGCTGGCCTGTGTACTGGTGGGCACGCTCCCGGCCTGGTCTATCGGGCCTGTTCTGGCTGTTGCGGCCCAGCCGGTCGTCGGCGGCACCCTCCCAGCCTACAGCCTGGCGGTCTGGCACGGCTTCACGACGCCCTTCGTGATGAGCCTCGTTGCGATGGGTGGTGGTGCGTTGATCTACCTGCTGTTTGCCAAACGGTTCAAACAACGCCGCGGCTCAGGTGCGCCGCTGTTGCAGCATGTGGATGGCAAGCAGCTCTTCCACAGCGCGCTCGCATTTTTTACCGGTCTCGCACGCTGGCTGTTGCGCCGCCTCAGCACGAAGCGGCTGCAACCTCAGGTGTTTGCGATGCTGGTGACGGCTGGCCTGGCGGGCGTCGCTTCGGCGCTCATCGTGCCGTTGACCTGGGGCGACCGGACACGTGTGCCCGCCACGCCGGAGTTCGTGTTGATCTGGATCGTGGCCTGCGCCTGCGCCATCGGTGCGGCGTGGCAGTCCAAGTTCCACCGCCTGGCGGCGCTGACCATGCTGAGCGTCGTGGGCCTGGTGCTGTGCATCACCTTCGCGTGGTTCTCGGCACCCGACTTGGCGCTCACCCAACTCGCGGTCGAGGTGGTGACCACCATTCTTTTCCTGCTCGGCCTGCGCTGGATGCCCAAGCCGGTGACGCAGAGCGACCCGCGCACGGCCGTGCGCGTCTGGTGGCGTCGCCGCCGCGATGTCGTGCTCGCTGTCTCGATCGGCGTGGGCTTGTCGGCGCTGTCGTACGCGCTGCTTACGCGCAACGCGCCGCTGTCGATCTCGCCCTTCTTCATCGACAAGGCGCTATCCGAAGGCGGCGGCAGCAACGTCGTCAACGTGATGCTGGTCGATTTCCGCGCCTTCGACACCTTGGGCGAGATCACGGTGCTGGGCATCGTCGGCATCACTGTGTACGCGCTGTTGAGGCGCTTCCGTCCGCCGCTGGAAGTCATCGAGCAGCCGGCGCAGCAACACGTGGTGCCCCTCGGTGCCGTGAGCGACCTGCAGCCGCGTCAGCAGGCGGGTGACGCCGCGCAGCGCTACCTCGATGTGCCGGCCGTGCTGGTGCGCCTGCTGCTGCCGATCGCCGGCGTCTTCGCCTTCCATCTCTTCATGCGCGGCCACAACCAGCCCGGTGGCGGTTTTGTCGCCGGACTGGTGGTCGCCATCGCCTTCACGGCGCAGTACATGGTGAGCGGCACGCGCTGGGTCGAAGGCCGCATGCGGCTCGTGCCGCCACGCTGGATCGCCGTGGGGCTGCTGCTGGCGCTGGCCACGGGCCTGGGCTCGATGGTGCTGGGTTTCCCTTTCCTCACCACTCATACCGCGCATGTTTCGTGGCCGCTGGTCGGTGCGGTGCACCTGCCCAGCGCGACCCTGTTCGACCTGGGCGTCTTCGCGGTGGTCGTGGGCTCTACGCTGCTGCTGCTGACCGCCATCTCGCACCAGTCGCTACGCGCACGCCGCCGCAGCGCGCCGACGGCCAACGAAGTAAAGGTACCCTGATGGAAATCGTCATCTCGGTGTCCATCGGCGTGCTGGCCAGCGCCGGTGTCTGGCTGGTGCTGCGCCCGCGAACATTTCAGGTGCTGATCGGCCTGTCGCTGCTGTCGTATGCGGTCAATCTCTTCATCTTCACCGTCGGCAGTCTCGCCATCGCTGCGGAGCCGATCGTCAAGCCGGGTCTGGCGGCCAACCTAACCAACTACAGCGATCCGCTGCCGCAGTCGCTGGTGCTCACGGCCATCGTGATCGGCTTCGCGACTACCGCGCTCTTCCTGGTGGTGCTGCTGGCCCTGCGTGGCCTCAGTGGCGGCGACCATGTCGATGGCCAAGAGGAGCAGCCGTGACGCCCAATCACCTCATCGTGGCACCGGTGCTGCTGCCGCTGGCCACGGCGGCGCTGATGCTGTTGCTGGGCGAAGGCCGCCGCTCGATGAAGGCTGTTGTCAACGTTGGCTCGGCCGTTGTCGGCCTGGGGATCGCGATCGCGCTGCTGACGTCGGTTGACGCACAGCAGGCACCGGCCGCCTTCGGCATCTACCTGCCGGGCAACTGGCCGGTTCCATTCGGTATCGTGCTGGTGGCCGACCGGCTGTCGGCGCTGATGTGCGTGCTGGCTGGAAGCGTCGGCCTGGCCTCTCTGGTCTACGCGCTCGCGCGCTGGCAGCATGCAGGCGTGTACTTCCACGTGCTGTTCCAGTTGCAACTGATGGGTCTGTACGGGGCCTTCCTCACGGCCGATCTGTTCAACCTGTTCGTCTTCTTCGAGGTGCTGCTCGCGGCCAGCTACGGCCTGCTGCTGCACGGCGGCGGTCTGCAGCGTGTTAAGGCGGGTCTGCACTACATCGCGATCAATCTGCTGGCCTCGCTGCTGTTCCTGATTGGCGTGGCCGTGCTTTACGGCGTGACCGGCACGCTCAACATGGCTGACATCGCCGTCAAATTGCCCCACGTGCCCGCGAGCGACCGCGGGCTGCTGCATGCAGGCGCGGCCATCCTCGCGATGGCCTTCCTCGCGAAGGCCGCCATCTGGCCGCTGAGCTCGTGGTTGCCCCCGGCGTACACAGCTGCGAGCGCGCCTACGGCCGCCGTCTTCGCCATCCTGACCAAGGTTGGTGCCTACGCCGTGCTGCGCCTGTGGACGCTGTGCTTCCCTGCCAGCGCCGGTGCGTCGGCGTGGTTCGGTGGCGAGGTGCTGGTCTGGGGCGGCCTGGTCACGCTGGCCTTCGGCTCAGTCGGCATGCTGGCATCGCAGCAGGTGGCGCGGCTGGCCAGCTTCAGCATCATCGCTTCTTCGGGCACGCTGATGGCTGCCATTGGCTTCGGCGTGCCAGCGCTGGTTAGCGGAGCTCTGGTGTACCTCGCCTCATCGACGCTGGCCGGTTGCGCTCTGTTCCTGCTGGTCGAACTGCTCGAGCGCAGTCGGCAGGTCGAGGTCGGGCCGCAACAGATGGACGATGGCAATGTCGCGCTTCGGGGTTTCCTTGACGCCGAACCGCCAGCCAGCACGAACCTCGACGACGACGAGGAAGCGCTGGTGGGCCGGGCGATTCCGGCCGCACTGGCCTTTCTTGGCCTGTCGTTCACCGCGTGCGCCCTGGTCGTGGCCGGGTTGCCGCCGCTGGCTGGTTTCGTCGCCAAGCTGGCGATGCTGACTGCGCTGCTGGATATCCGCAGCACCGCCGCCTGGGCGCTGTTTGCCGGGCTGATCCTGTCAGGCCTGTTCGCCGCAACGGCGCTGGTGCGCGTTGGCATCCGACACTTCTGGACCACGCACGACCATCCGGCACCGCGGCTGCGTGTCGTCGAGTCGCTGCCGATCGCGGCGCTGCTGGCGGCAACGTTCATGATCGTGGTGCAGGGCGACGCTCTGCTGGGCTACGCACGCGCGACCGCCGACGCCCTGCATGACCCGCAGCGCTACATCGAGG
This sequence comes from Burkholderiales bacterium, assembly GCA_025354165.1. Lineage (GTDB taxonomy): Bacteria > Pseudomonadota > Gammaproteobacteria > Burkholderiales > Casimicrobiaceae > Casimicrobium. Next base: position 45,306 of record JANXNI010000052.1, read on the forward strand.
CGGTGACGAACGCTCGCCCGCAGCCCCTCGCGACGATCGGTACACCATGAAGCGCTGGCTGCCTTCCCCTTGGCTATCGCTGGGCATCTTCTTCGGCTGGCTGCTGCTGAACAACAGCTTGAGTCCGGGCCAGATGCTGCTCGGACTGGCAGTTGCGATTGTCATTCCGCTGCTGATGGCACCGCTGCGCCCGACTCCGGGCCCGTTGCGGCACTGGCGAAAATTAACGATACTGATCCTGCGCGTCGGGCGCGACGTGCTGCGCTCGGCTTTCGATGTGGCGTGCGGCGTAGCGCGAACCGGCACGCGGCCACCACGAGGCGCATTCGTCGTCGTGCCGCTAGAGCTTCGCGACACCCACGCCCTGGCCGCGCTGGCGATGATCACCACTGTCGTGCCCGGCACTGTGTGGTCCGAGCTGGCACCCGACCGCAGCGCCCTCATGCTGCACGTCTTTGACCTTGACGACGAAGCCGCCTTCATCGCCCACTTCAAGAACGACTACGAACGACCTCTGAAGGAGATTTTTGAATGAGCCTGGTCCTGTCGGTCGCCATCACCGTGACGCTCGTGCTCTATGCGTTGGCCATGGTCATCGGGCTGCTGCGCATCGTGCGCGGCCCGAGCGCGCAAGACCGCGTGCTCGCGCTCGATTTTCTCTACATCGTGGGCATGCTCGTAATGCTGGTGCTGGCAATCCGCTACGACAGCGAGATGTATCTCGATGCTGCGCTGGTGATGGTGCTGTTCGGTTTCGTCAGCTCAACGGCATTCGCCAAGTTCCTGCTACGCGGGGAGGTGATCGAATGATGCCGCCGCTCGGTGAACTGGTGGTGGCCGCGCTGCTGCTGGGTAGCGGGATCGTCGTGCTGTTGGCCGCAACAGGCCTGTGGCGGCTTCGGGACTTCTTCTCGCGTATGCACGCACCAGCGCTGGCATCCACGCTGGCGGCCTGGATTGTCACGCTGGCATCCATCGTGCACTTCAGCACCCGCAGCGGTGGGCTGTCGCTGCACGTTTGGCTGATCATCATCGTGCTGTCGATCACCGCGCCCATCACCACCATCGTGCTGGCACGGGCAGCACTCTTCCGTCGGCGCCAGGCTGGCGACGAGCTGCCTGCGCCGCTGGGTGACGGGTGCTAGGACGGTGGGCATCAGGCGTGCTGGCGTCGATGGATCCGCGCTCGGTGCTGGTCTTCCCCGTCGGCCTCATCCGATGCATGTCGCCACCCTCTGGCTGCGCCTTTCTGGCGTATGGGACGACAGCAACGCCGGTACGGTCGAATGAGTTCTGCCTGACCTGAGCGTGCTCTTTCCACGGAGGCCGACCCTATGATTGCGTTGAAGTTCATTATCCCCGCGACGGATCTGTCCACGCCTCCTCCGCACGTCGTGCACCGCTCGTCTCGGCTGGCTACCCGTGGCATTGAGGTGACCGACGAGACAGCTTGTTGTCCGTCGAAGTTGCGCTCTGGGAAGCGTCCCCGGCCGCGCCATCATCAATCCACGCACGCCTACGGGAACCACCGGGACCCGGCCTTCCATCACCATGCCTTTTAATTGTTTAACGCGTCTTCGTCAGATCTGAACTTCGGCGGCGCCGAGCCCTGAACATCGAGGCGATGGAGCTATCGCCTGTACGTAGGCTCGCTGGATTCTTCTTGTAGACGGACGCGAGACGGCCTGTTACCGTTGAGGACTTTCGACCCCATTAGGGGAGTACTGACATGAGTGCCGAAGTTAAATGTCCGTTCAACCATGCAGCTGGTGGCGGCAGCACGAACAAGGACTGGTGGCCGAACCAGATCCGCCTGGATCTGCTGAGCCAGCATTCGAGCAAGTCCAACCCCTTGGGTGAAAAATTCGACTACGCCGAAGAATTCAAGAGCCTCGATTACTTCGCGCTGAAAAAAGACCTGCTCGCGCTGATGACCGATTCTCAGGACTGGTGGCCAGCCGATTTCGGCCACTACGGCCCGCAGTTCATCCGCATGGCCTGGCACGGCACAGGCACCTACCGCATTGCCGACGGTCGCGGCGGCGGTGGCCGTGCGCAGCAACGCTTCGCGCCGCTGAATAGCTGGCCCGACAACGTCAACATCGACAAGTCGCGCCGCCTGCTATGGCCGATCAAGCAGAAGTACGGCCAGAAGATTAGCTGGGCCGACCTGTTCATCCTCACCGGCAACGTCGCGCTGGAGTCGATGGGCTTTCGCACCTTCGGATTCGGCGGTGGCCGCGCAGATGTGTGGGAACCCGACTTCGATGTCAACTGGGGCAGCGAAACGACCTGGCTGGCCACTGACAAACGCTTCAACGGCGACCGTGACCTGGACCAACCGCTGGCCGCGACCCACATGGGCCTGATCTACGTGAACCCGGAAGGCCCCAACGCCAGCGGTGACGCGATGGCCGCCGCCAAGGACATCCGCGCCACCTTTGGCCGCATGGCGATGAACGACGAGGAGATCGTCGCCCTGATCGCCGGTGGTCACACCTTCGGCAAGACCCACGGTGCGGCACCGGAATCGCACAAGGGCCTGGAACCCGAAGGCGCACCGCTCGAATCGCAAGGCCTGGGCTGGATCAGCAACTTTGGCCAGGGTCATGGCAAGGACACCGTTTCCAGCGGATTGGAAGTCACCTGGACCACTACGCCTGCGCGCTGGAGCAACGACTTCTTCGAGCACCTGTTCAAGTACGAGTGGGAATTGACCAAGTCACCCGCCGGGGCCAAGCAGTGGGTAGCCAAGGACGCGCCGGAGATCATCCCCGACGCGCACATCCCCGGCACGATGCACCGGCCGACGATGCTGACCACCGACCTGACGCTGCGCCTGGATCCCGAGTTCGAGAAGATCTCGCGCCGCTTTCTTGACAACCCGCAGGCCTTTGCCGAGGCTTTCGCGCGCGCCTGGTACAAGCTGACACACCGCGATATGGGTCCGCGCGCCCGCTACCTCGGCCCTGAAGTGGCGAAGGAAGAGTTGATCTGGCAAGACCCCTTGCCGGTTGCCACGCACGCGCCCACGGCCACCGACATCACCCACTTGAAGGCGAAGATCGCGGCGTCCGGCCTCACTGTGGCGCAATTGGTGTCCACCGCCTGGGCCTCGGCGTCGACCTTTCGCGGCGGCGACAAACGCGGTGGTGCTAACGGGGCACGTCTGCGCCTCGCACCGCAGAAAGACTGGGAGGCCAATACGCCTGGCGAACTAGCCAGGGTTCTGGTCAAGCTCGAAGAGATTCAGCAAGCATCGGGTAAGCTCTCGCTGGCCGACGTGATCGTGCTGGCTGGCGGCGTCGGCGTCGAGCAGGCGGCCAAGGCAGCCGGTGTCAACGTCGAGGTGCCGTTCGCGCCCGGCCGAGTGGATGCCACGCAGGAGCAGACTGACGCGGAGTCCTTCGCCGTGCTCGAACCGGTGGCCGACGGCTTCCGCAATTACTACGGGGGCCTGACCAACGTTTCTGTCGAACACCTGCTCGTGGACCGAGCGCAGCTGCTGACGCTGACCGCACCGGAGATGACAGTGCTGGTCGGCGGTTTGCGTGTGCTCGGCGCTAACAGCGGCGGTAGCCAGCACGGCGTGTTCACGGACAGGCCGGGTGTGCTGTCGACGGACTTTTTCGTTAACCTGCTTGATATGGGCACCACGTGGACACCGGCGGGAGCCAACTACGAGGGCCGGAACCGCAAGACCGGCGACACAGGGCCGGTCAAGTGGACTGCCACGCGCGTGGATCTGGTGTTCGGTTCAAACTCGGTGCTGCGCGCGCTTGCCGAGGTCTATGCCAGCGGCGACGCGAAGGAAAGGTTCGTCAACGACTTCGTCGCGGCCTGGTCCAAAGTGATGAACTTGGACCGCTTCGACCTCGCCTGAGCCGAATAACGGATCGAGTCAGGCACTCAGGCGCGGTCCACGTTACCGGCTCGCGCATTTGTAACGCTGTGAAGGAGACTGTGTGGATACAACTCAGGTAAATTCATCTGACCCAGAATCGGGCAAGCTCGATGCCCTGCTTGTTGATCTGGAGGCTCTGTACAAGGATGTGCACTCCCATCCAGAACTCTCAATGCAGGAGACGCGTACCGCAGGTTTGGCGGCCGAGCGCCTTCTTGCAGCTGGCTTCGAGGTCACGACTGGTGTCGGCAAGACCGGCGTCGTTGGCCTGCTCCGTAACGGCGAAGGGCCGACGGTCATGCTGCGAGCCGACATGGACGCGTTGCCGGTTGAAGAAGCGACGGGTCTGCCCTACGCCAGCAAAGCAACCGCGACCGATCAGGACGGCCACACGGTGCCGGTTTCGCACATGTGCGGTCACGACTTGCATGTGACTTGGCTTTGCGGTGCCGTTCAGTTGTTGGCCGACACACGGTCGACCTGGCGCGGCACAGTGATGGCAGTCTTCCAGCCCGGAGAAGAAACGGCGGAAGGCGCGCAGGCGATGATCGATGATGGCCTGTTAACCCGCTTCCCGAAACCCGACGTCGTGTTCGGCCAGCACGTCATGGTGGGACCATCGGGTACAGTAGCCGCACGAGCCGGTGCCATCACCTCCGCAGCCGATAGCCTGCAGATCCGCATGTTTGGTCGCGGTGCGCACGGATCCATGCCGCAGGCCAGCTGCGATCCCGTGGTCATGGCCGCAGCCACTGTGATGCGCCTGCAAACCATCGTCTCGCGCGAAGTGGCGGCCGCAGAAGCCGCAGTCGTCACCGTTGGCGCATTGCTCGCAGGCAGCAAGGAGAACGTAATTCCCGACGAGGCCATCATCAAGCTCAACGTGCGGACCTTCGACGCAGGTGTGCGCACGCGCGTACTTGCAGCGATCGAGAGGATCGTCAACGCGGAGGCCGAGGCGTCGGGTGCGCCTCGCAAACCGGAAATTACGACGCTGGATCACTACCCGCTTAACGTCAACAATCGCGATGCCAGCAAGCGTGTCGCGGACGCTTTTCGAGTGCACTTTGGCACCGAGCGCGTTCGTGAGACGGGCCCTGCGCCGGCGAGCGAGGATTTCGGATCGTTTGGAACACAGTGGCATGCACCATCAGTTTTCTGGTTTGTTGGCGGCACCGACCCGGATGACTATGCGAGGGCAAAAGCGGCTAATCGACTCAATGAACTTCCGGTGAATCACAGCCCAAAATTCGCACCGGTGCTTCATCCCACACTGAAGATGGGCGTCGAGACCCTGGCGGTGGCGGCGAAGGCGTGGCTCTCAACGTCTAATGAGTGAGATGTAAACCAGAATCGATAACGCCACCGCGCCCTATGCGGTGCTCCCGGCCCAAATCTGAGGGTCAAATGGATTACATGAAAGAACCACCCGTACAATGAACCGAGAAGCCATCTTGATGCAGTCGCTGCCGCATGTGCTCGATCTTCTTGGCACGTTTGTCTTCGCGCTCAGCGGCGGGATGGCAGGCGTCAAGCGCAGGCTGGATCTGTTTGGTGTGATCGTGCTGTCTTTCGCCGCAGCGACCGCGGGCGGCATCGCGCGAGACGTCCTGATTGGTGCCATCCCACCGGAGGGACTCAACAATTGGCGCTACGTTGCGGTCTCGCTGGGGGCCGGACTCGTCACCTTCTTCTTCCCAGCCAGGGTCACGCGGCGATGGAATCCGGTGCTGCTGTTAGATGCTGCAGGCCTAGCGCTCTTCGCGGTGACGGGCGCACACAAAGCGCTGCTCTACGGAGTGAACCCGGTCACGGCAACTCTACTCGGCATGTTGACAGCAATCGGCGGCGGTATGGTGCGAGATATTCTGTTGGCACAAACCCCGACCGTGTTGCAAGCAGAGCTGTATGCGGTGGCAGCCCTGCTGGGTGCAGGGGTCGTGGTGATCGGAAATATTCTGCAACTTCCGTCCAACGCAACCACGCTCGTGGGCGCGGGTTTGTGCTTCAGTCTGCGTATCGTCGCCATCAGGCGCAACTGGCGACTTCCGATTGCGCGAGCAGACGATCCGCCAGACAAGTGAAATGGCAACGCGCGAAGAAAACGCACTGCCGTGACGGTCGACGCGGGGAAAGCAGACGATGACGTCGCAACTCGCGTCTACGCAGAGCGGAGCAGGATTTTTTCTGCGGAATCACCGCGTCGAGCTACAGGCTCCGCGGTGATTGAGAGGCATGCGCCACATCGGGCTCTTGATCAGCGTCGCGGCGTGCAGGCCTCGTCGAACCCTACTCGGTTCAGGTGTTGCGCGGCATCACGGTCAGCACGCGCGCGATGAAGGCATGCAGTTCCGTCATGTAGTTCTGCAGGAACTGCTTCGTACCCTCGTCGGTGACATCGCCGTCTGCGGTGATGAGCCCCGGTTTGAACTGGATATAAGCCTCGACCGTGTTCATCAGCGGTGAGTTGCAGAAGCACAGCACGCCCCGCAGGCTCTGCTGCGCCACCGCCGTGCCGATCGCGCCGGGCGAAGTGCCGATCACGCCCGACGGTTTGCGCGCAAAGGAATTCTTGCCCCACGGTCGGCTGGCCCAGTCGATGGCGTTCTTCAGTCCTCCGGGGATCGAGCGGTTGTATTCGGGCGTCACGAAGAGCACGGCGTCGACGTCAGCTATCGCCTGCTTCAGGGCGCGCGCCACGGGCGGGTAGTCGGCGTCGTGGTCCGAGCTGTACAGCGGCAAATCTTTGATGGGAATTTCGCTCAGCACCAACTCGGGCGGAGCGAGTCGAACCAGGGCCTTGGCAAGCTGGCGGTTGATTGACGTCGAGGCGAGGCTGCCGACGAAATATCCGACTTTGTACGTGGTCATTAAAGTCTCCTTAAAAGTTGGTGGGAAAAATGTTTATACGCCACTGCTTACTGTTCGACAAGGCGCTGCGGTTGGTCAGGTTCAATCGAAACGATAGACGCATAGCCCAGATGGTGCATGAATTCGCGCAGGATGAGAAGCGTCGCTGCCGATTCGCGACCCGCAGGCAGGCCCCGCATCGCTCCCGGCCGACCGAGCGAGGTCGAAGCCAGTCGCTGGAACCATTGCTCGATCCGCTCGACTGGCATCGTCCTGCCTGCGACAGCGCCCCATTCCCGAATCCCTGCATCTGTGCTCACGAGCGTGGCATTGCTGCTGGCCGCCCGAGGCAGTTTCATGACTTCATCCTCAACGCTATCAATCGCACGCTCAATCTCGTGAGCCGTCGGCGGGTCGTGATGGAAGAAGTCTCTGGCGATACGCGCCGCACCGAGGTTGAGTTGGCGTACGATCTCGGGGGCTTCACCATGACCGCTCAGAATGACAGTGTATTCGGCACCGATATGCAGTAGCGTCGTCAGCGCGGTCGTAGGCGATCCGCGCAGAACAGCGGCGTGAGCTACAGCGCTGAAGTCGGACTTCAGTTCGGTAAGCGTTCGGTCGTTGAACATGGTGGTGATGCTAGTGTCCAGTCTTTACCGTCCGGAAGCTGGTAACGCATCTTCCAGCCTGTGGACGATGGCATCGACCACTCGCGCGTCGATGCCGTGACCCAAGCCAGCAAAATGGTCGAGCGTCACCTGCGCCCCCAAAGCTTGCAATTGTGCTGACGCCTCCACCGCGAGCCGGACCGGTATCACCGCATCGGTGTCGCCATGAATCAGGTGTACTCGCGTCGACGCGAGCGCGACGCGCGGCGCTTGCGCGAAGCGACCCGACAGTGCAATTACACGGGCCGCGGGCGGGTTCCCGATCTGAGTGGATTCGAGCGACATGATGGCACCCTGCGAAAAGCCGATCAGCGTCGTTTGTGCGGCTGACACTCCGCACGTCTGTTGCCACTGGTTCACGGCGTCAACGAATCCGGGCGTGGCAGCGGCGACCCGCGCCGGGCGATTCGCCTCGGTAATGCCACCGACCGAAAACCATTGCCAGCCCGGACCCGAAGCGTCCGGTGCCTGCACGCTGACGATCAATGCCTCGGGTAGATGCGGTGCCAACGCCTCCGCGAGCGGCACCAGGTGGCGCGCGGTGGAACCGACACCGTGGAACAGCAGCACGAGCTGGCTTGGTGTAGCAGGCTGCTGGATGATCACGTCTTGGTTGTTCATAGGATCCTCATCGATCAGTTCGCTTTGCGTCAATTTGTGCGGTCGTGCCGAACAGGAAGCTGTCCATCGACAACACGCCGTGCGTGATGCCGCCTTCAATTATGGTCGTCGGCAGCGATGAAGCGGCAGCTCCTGCAGTGACCAGCAGCGGCCAGAAGTGCTCCGCAGTCGGATGCGCACGGCGGGCATGCGGTGCCAGCTCCAGCGTCCGGCGCAAGCGGTCGCTGTCGCCTTGAACGACGGCTTCACGCACCCACAAAGCGAACTCAGCGGCGTAGGCCTCGTCTCTGCCCGCAGATGAACGGAACTCGCCCAGATTGTGGGTGAGACTTCCGGAACCCACGATCAGCACGCCTTCGTCAGCCATTGGCGCGAGCGCCTGTCCAAACGCCCAGGCTGCATCGGCGTCAAGCCGCGACGGCAGCGACACCTGAAACACCGGTACGTCGGCTTCGGGATAGAGATATTTCAGCGGCACCCAGGCACCATGATCGAGGCCACGGCGCTCGTCCGTCTGCGCCTCCCAACCCGCTTTTTTCAACTGGTCGGCAGTGCGCTGCGCCAGTTGCGCATGACCCGGTGCCGGATAGTTCACCTCATACAGCGCGGAGTCAAAGCCGCCGAAGTCGTGAATCGTTACCGGTTGCGCGGCGGTGCTCACGCGAGGCGTGAGCGTCATCCAGTGCGGCGACACCACCAGTACCGCTTTCGGGCGCGGTAATGCGCGGCCCAGCGCGGTCAAACGCGGCCCGGCAACGCCGGGTTCGAGCGCAAAGGTGGGCGCGCCATGCGAGATGAACAGACTGGGCAGGCGAAGCATTATCTGTCTCCGGTAATCAAGCGGTCGACCGAGAACCGGCCTGCGCCACTAAACAGCAGCGATAGCGACGCCGCGAACAGGGCCAGCGCATATTCGTAGCCGCCTTTGTCGAGGAAGAGACCTTTGCTGATATGCACGGAGAAGATCGCGATCAACATGGTGAACGCGAGTGCGGCGGCGGCGGGACGCACCAATAACCCAAAGACGAGTGCCAGTCCCCCGAAGAACTCCGCCGATCCAGCCAGCAGGGCCATCAGATAACCCGGGTTCAGGCCCATCGAGCTAAAGAATTGCCCGGTGCCTTCGAGACCATAGCCTCCGAACAAGCCAAACAGTTTCTGCGCACCATGCGCCGCGAAGATGATGCCCACAGGGACGCGTAGTGCCAGAGCGGCGGTGCCGTTGTCGGTGGCCAGCAGACGGTTAAAAAACGAGTTGTTCATGAGATTGATCCAGTTGTGTGCAGCGAACCGCTGCGATGGAGAGGACTTTAACAATCGCGAATGGATTGATAAATAGGGCGCAGAAGTACTAACTATCCTGAAAATCGGGATAATGACGATATGGACAAGTTTCACGAGATGCGCGCTTTCGTCACTGTGGTGGACACCGGCAGCTTTGTGCGTGCGGCGGATGCGTTGAATCTGTCGACAACGGCGATGTCGCGGCTGGTCGGTGATCTGGAGTCCCGGCTTGGCACACGACTCTTGCATCGAACCACCCGCAAGCTCTCTCTGACGCAGGAGGGCGAAGTCTTCTACGAACGTTGCAAGCGGTTGCTGGATGGCGTGGAGGAGGCCGAAGCGGAGCTGACCGCGCACTCCGGCGAGGCCATCGGACAGCTGCGGATCAACGTGCCGGTGACCTTCGGGTTGTTGCATCTGGCACCGCTGTGGCCCGCGTTTATGACGCTGCATCCGAAGGTGGTGCTCGACATCACGCTGGCCGACCGGCTGGTCGATCTGGTCGACGAAGGCTATGACCTTGCGGTGCGCATCGCGCGTTTGCAGGCGTCGTCGCTGGTCAGCCGTCGACTCATTTCAACGCGCCTGATCCTGTGCGCTTCCCCAGAGTACCTGCGCCGGGCCGGAACGCCGCAGCATCCATCAGAGCTTGCGCAGCATTCGGTGATCGCGTATGCGCTGCTGTCGACGGGCGATCAGTGGGATTTCGAAGGCCCGCAGGGTCCGGTCAGCGTGAAGGTGTCGCCACGCATGCGCACCAACAGCGGCGACACCTGTTGCGCTGCAGCCGTGCAGCATCAGGGCGTCGTGCTGCAGCCGTCGTTTTTGGTCGGCACCCATCTGGCCTCCGGCGCGCTGGTGGAGGTGCTGCCGCAATACCGGTCGATTGAGCTCGGCGTCTACGTGGTGTACCCGACCCGCAAGCACCTGACGCCCAAGGTGCGCGCGTTGATCGATTTTCTGGTGGACGCTTTTCGCATGCGGGCGTGGCCTGCCTGACGAGGCCTCCCAGGTTTTGCCCGCACGTCGTGAAAGCGTGTGTCGACGTTCGCAGGCTCGCTAAAGTGGTCAAGGTCGGAAGGCTGTTTTATTGTGTCGATTTTTTTTGCGAAAAAACAAACGCCACTCATTGCGATGCGAAAAACGCCAGAATTCAGTCCATGCAATCAGACTTTAAAGGCAACAAGCAGCACTTGCCGAGCAAACCCTGCGCGGTGTGCGGTCGCACGATGACGTGGCGTAAGGCGTGGGCAAAAAACTGGGACGACGTGCGTTATTGCTCGGACGCCTGCCGCACCCGGAAGAACACGCATCCCGGAACGACGCATGGCATCTGAGTCGACGCCACGCGTCGGCGTGCGCAATCTCGTGATCGTGTTGGGCGATCAGCTTGACCAGCAGTCATCCGCGTTCGACGGTTTCGACCCAGCGCTTGACGCCGTGTGGATGGCCGAAGTCGATGAGGAGTCCACGCACGTCTGGTCGGCGAAGCAGCGCATTGCGGTGTTTCTGAGCGCCATGCGGCACTTTGCGGCGCACGTGAGGGCACGTGGTTTCACCGTGCGTTACACGCGGCTGGAAACGCAGCAGGAAACCGCGACTGCTGGTTCAACGCTCGCCGGGGAGCTTGCCCGCAGCATCAATCACCTCAAACCGTCCGCTCTGGTGATAACCGCGCCGGGCGACTGGCGCGTTCTGCAGGCGTTGCGTGCGGTGGCGCAGCGCGAAGGTTTGCCGTTTGATCTGCGCGATGATCGCCACTTTTTCAGCACCGTGCGCGACTTCGCGGTGCACGCAAAAGGCCGCAAGCAACTGCGGCTTGAATACTGGTATCGCGAATTGAGGATGAAGTACGCGATCCTGCTGGAGGACGACGGCAAAACGCCGCTTGGTGGGCGCTGGAATTTTGATGCGGACAATCGCGAGTCTTTCGGAAAACAGGGCCCGACGGACGTTCCGGCACCAACGCGCATGCCGCCGGACGAAATCACCACCGAGGTCATGCAACTCGTCAATACGCGATTCGTCGATCATCCGGGGCAGCTTGAGTCGTTCGGCTGGCCGGTTACGCGCGAAGAGGCGCTGCTCTCGCTGAACGATTTCGTCCGAGAACGGCTGCCGCTATTCGGGCAGTTTGAAGACGCCATGTGGGCGGGCGAAGTCTGGCTTTATCACTCGCATTTGAGCGCCGCGCTCAATCTTAAGCTGCTCAATCCTCGAGAGGTGGTGTGTGCCGCTGAATTGGCCTATCGCGAAGGCCGCGCTCCGCTCGCCGCAGTCGAAGGTTTTGTGCGGCAAATTCTCGGCTGGCGCGAGTATGTGCGTGGCATTTACTGGACGCAGATGCCCGACTATCTCGAAGGCAACGCGCTCAACGCGCAGGCCGATCTGCCCGCGTTTTACTGGACTGGCAACACCGACATGGCCTGCCTGAAGGACGCGATCAGCCAGACGCTCAAGCACGGCTACGCGCATCACATTCAGCGGCTCATGGTGACGGGTCTTTACGCGCTGCTGCTCGGGGTGCGCCCGCAGGCCGTGCACGAGTGGTATCTGAGCGTGTATGTCGACGCCGTGGAATGGGTTGAGCTGCCGAATACGCTCGGCATGAGCCAGTACGGCGACGGCGGACTTATGGCCAGCAAGCCTTATGTGGCGAGTGGCAGATACATCCAGCGCATGAGCAATTACTGTCAGGGTTGTCGCTACGATCCCGCCGTGTCGACCGGCCCCAAAGCCTGCCCATACACCACGCTGTACTGGGACTTTCTGATTCGTCACGAGCCGAAGCTCAAGAAAAATCCGCGTATGGGCATGCAGCTGAAAAACCTTGCGCGACTCGACACCGCCGCGCGCGACGCCATCACCACCCAGGCAGGTCAGCATCGTGCGGCAGTGACTTCTGCAGTCTTATAGCTTTTCTTTGAAAACCTTGCTGCATGGGGGCTAGAAGAGTATTTGTGTGTTGGTCGAGTATTTGCCAATTACGAGCTTAGCCCCTATTCAGTGGTCGTTACAGATAAAAGCTGATGTGGTCTCTAGGTGCTTTCAACGCTCTTGGTGTCGCGGCAGGGAGCGATGGATTTGCGGCGGCCTTTGATCGAGGCTGACGCGGGTCGAATAAATCGGTGGAGCCAAGTCCGGGCACTACGTACTGAAGAACGTATGAGCGAGGCGGATCGCGAGCGTTCGAGCATCTACCTCCGTTGCCATAGACTGCCCGCATGCGCGAACACTTCCTTTTAGATCCCGCCACAATTTTTCTGAACCACGGCAGTTTTGGTGCTTGCCCACGCGAAGTCTTCGAGACCCAGCACATGTGGCAGCTGGAAATGGAAAAGAACCCAGTCGCCTTTCTCGGTCGCCGCTCTGCGGAATTGCTGCGCCACGCACGCGAACGTCTGGGTGAAACCATTGGAGCCTGCGCCGATGATCTGGTGTTCATGCCCAACGCGACGACGGGCGTCAACACTGTCGCGCAGTCGCTGACGCTGCAGCCGGGTGATGAGGTGCTGACGACCGACCTCGAGTACGGTGCCTGCGACGCCACATGGAAGCGTGTATGCGAACGGGCGGGCGCGACGTACAAACGCGTCGAAATCCCGTTGCCGTATCGTCGCGACGAGGTGGTTGCCCGCGTGATGGCCGGTGTGACGGATCACACGCGCCTGATCTTCGTCAGCCACATCACCTCGACCACTGCTCTGATCCTGCCGGTGGCGGAACTCTGTGCGGCGGCACGCGCGCGCGGCGTTTTGACGCTGATCGACGGCGCGCATGCGCCGGGGCAAATCCCGCTCGATCTTGCGGCGGTCGATGCTGATTTCTACGTCGGCAATTGTCACAAGTGGCTGTGCGCGCCCAAGGGCTCGGGCTTTCTGCATGCACGACCGGAGCATCACGCGCTGCTCGATGCGCCGGTGACCAGTTGGGGCTATGCCTCCGGTACCGGAGGTCATTCAGGTTTCGACGCCTACCTCGGCACCACCACGCTCGAACGGCGCATGCAGTGGCAGGGCACGCGCGATATCGCCTCCTGGCTCTCGGTCCCGGCAGCGATTGAGTTTCAGGCGCGGCACGATTGGCCTGCAGTGCGCGCACATTCGCACGCGCTAGCGCGTCATGCGCACGACACGCTCACGCAGCGCTACGGTCTGGCACCGGTCGCGCAAGACGAAGACTGGGCGCAAATGGTCGTGATCCCGGTGCCGACGCAGGACGCCGACGCGCTGCGTCGACGCCTGTACGACGAAAGCCGCATCGAAGTGCCCGTCACCACGCATGCGGGCCAGGTGTTTGTGCGCGTCTCGGTGCAGGGCTACAACACGGAGGATGACATCGACGCGCTGCTCAACGCACCGGCGCTCGCGCGCGCTGCCTAAGTCCGCAGCCACTCCGGTCGCGCCCGGACATAATGCTCCGACTTCACGAATCGATCCCCCTATCAGCTCTCAATGTTCGAACAAGCCTTCAAAAATATCGACGACGTTCTCTGGAAAGAAGCAGGCTGCACCACCGAGCTGGATTACACCGAGCAAACTTCCTGGCTCCTCTTCCTCAAATATCTTGACGGGCTGGAGCAGGACAAGGCGACCGAGGCGGAGCTTGAGGGTAAGAAGTACACGCACATCATCGCTGCACCGTATCGCTGGGATGTGTGGGCTGCGCCGAAGGGCGCGGACGGCAAGCTCGATCACAACAAAGCGCTCACTGGCGACGACCTGCGCGAATTCGTCGACCGCACGCTCTTCCCTTTCCTGCAAGGTTTCAAGCAAAAAGCCAGCGGCCCGAACACGCTTGAATACAAAATCGGCGAAATCTTCGGCGAGATCAAAAACAAGATCGTCAGCGGCTACAACCTGCGCGAAATCATCGACCATATCGACGCGTTGCGCTTTCGCTCACAGACCGAAAAGCACGAGCTCTCGCACCTGTACGAAGCCAAAATCAAGAACATGGGCAACGCGGGCAGGAACGGCGGCGAGTACTACACGCCGCGCCCGCTGATCCGCGCGATGGTGCAGGTCACCGCGCCAACAATCGGCGAAACGATTTACGACGGCGCCTGCGGTTCGGCGGGCTTTTTGTGCGAATCGTATGATTACCTGCGCCCGCATGCGACCAAGGCCGCCGACCTGAAAACCCTGCAAGAACGCACGTTTTACGGCAAAGAGAAAAAGTCCCTCGCCTACGTCATCGCGATCATGAACATGATCCTGCACGGCATCGAAGCACCGAATATTACGCACACCAACACGCTCGCCGAAAACCTGGCCGACGTGCAGGAAAAAGACCGCTTCGACGTCATCCTCGCGAACCCGCCGTTCGGTGGCAAAGAGCGGAAGGAAGTGCAGCAAAACTTCAACATCAAGACGGCAGAAACCGCGTTTCTGTTCATGCAGCACTTCATCAAAATGCTGCGCGCCGGGGGCCGCGCAGCAGTGGTGATCAAGAACACCTTCCTCTCGAACACCGACAACGCCTCGGTCAGCTTGCGCAAGCTTTTGCTCGAAAGCTGCAACCTGCACACCGTGCTCGACTGCCCCGGCGGCACCTTCCTCGGCGCGGGCGTCAAAACCGTCGTGCTCTTTTTCGAGAAAGGCGCACCGACCCGAAAGGTTTGGTACTACCAGCTCGAACCCGGCCGCAACATGGGCAAAACCAACCCGCTCAACGACGCCGACCTCGCCCAATTCATCACGCTGCAAAAGACGTTTGCTGATTCCGGCAAAAGCTGGAGCGTGGACGCAACGAACATCGACGCCACCACGTTCGATCTGTCAGTCAAGAACCCCGACGGCGGTGAAATCATCACCCACCGCAGCCCGCAAGACATCATGGACGAAATCGCCGCGCTGGATGCGGAGAGTGCTGAGGTTTTGAAATCCATTGCGGAGATGCTTTGAAGTCGACTTGGGGCGTGAAGACGCTCAGTGAAGTCGCGAAAATCGGTTACGGCTACACGGAAAGCGCGTCAAGCGAAGCTATCGGTCCGCGCTTCCTTCGAATTACAGACATCCAGAATGATTCGGTCGATTGGGAGCGTGTTCCCTATTGCAAGATAGTTGCTTCGGAGATTTCGCGTTTTCGATTGCAGAGCGGAGATATTGTCTTTGCGCGCACCGGTGCGACTACGGGAAAGAGCTTCCTCGTGCGCGATCCGCCCGATGCGGTTTTCGCATCCTATCTTATTCGGCTACGAATACTTGAGAACACGCTGACTCCGGAATTCCTTGCGCTTTTTTTTCAAACCGCCGAATACTGGGACTCGATAGAAGCGGGTTCAACGGGTAGCGCCCAAGGCGGAGTCAATGCGACCAAACTCGGCGCTTTGTCAGTTCCAATACCGCCGATGTTCGAACAGCAGCGAATCGTCGGCATCCTCGACGAAGCGTTTGACGGCATCGCCACCGCCAAAGCCAACGCCGAAAAGAACCTCCAAAACGCCCGCGCCCTGTTCGAAAGCCACCTGCAAGCCGTTTTCACGCAAAGCGGCGAGATAGTCACACCGAGGCGCAAAACTGGGAGTCAGCCAGTACGATTTGCCACAACCGATGAAGCGGACCGCGTGAATGCCGGACGAGCGACGAAAACCGGGGGCCGAGACGCTTCTCTTCGCCATATTCCCGGCGAACGGTCACTTTGTGTCGGTATGCCGTCCACTGGAACTCGCGCTGGCTGGCACTGGGAGGCGTTGTCGGATATTGCCAGACTGGAATCAGGACACACCCCTAGCCGTCGGCACCCGGAGTACTGGGGCGGGACAGTTCCGTGGATTGGCATACAAGACGCTAGGGCACATCATGGCGACGTCATCGACGAAACCATGCAGACGACGAACGAGCTTGGCATTAGTAATTCGTCTGCGAGAGTGCTCCCGATCAACACCGTTTGCCTGTCTAGAACGGCCTCGGTTGGTTATGTCGTCGTTATGGGACGCCCAATGGCGACAAGTCAGGACTTCGTGAACTGGGTTTGCAGCGACGCTTTGCTACCGGAATTCCTAAAGTATGTGTTTCTTGCCGAAGGGCGCCAAGGCTTGCTGCGCTACGCAAGCGGTTCGGTGCATCAAACCATTTACTTTCCCGAAGCGAAGGGTTTTCATGTGTGTCTTCCCGACGCGAAAGAGCAGCGCCGAATCGTTGAGCAATGCGACGCGCTACGCACCGAAACCCAACGCCTCGAATCCCTCTACCAGCAAAAACTCACCGCGCTCGACGCGCTGAAAAAGTCGTTGTTGCATCAGGCGTTCAGCGGCGCGCTGTGATCTCGCCGCTGGCCCCGTGCCTCTCCGTAGAGGAGGGTTGGGTGGCGGTTTGAGCGAATGCTGCGAGCGACTCTGTCGAGTCTTTCCGAATATCAGCTTTTGCCTGAAATCGTTATTGTTGTTGGGCTAGTGCGACGTTTAGGCGATTATCGGTAATTGCACTTTTTTGAATCTAGCCCAACTCGAATGGGGTTTTCAGTAAAAAGCTGCCTATGTCAGGCGCGTGTACACAGTCTCGCGTTTGTCTATACATGAGACTCCATACGTGTTAACGAATCGCCAATTTCTATACACGTGAAACTTCACGTGATAAGCTAAACGCTGTTTTCTTATCACTTGGCAGCCGATTTTTCGGATCAGACAATGAACGCGCTGGACATTCCCACGAGCGAGCAGCTTGACGTAAAGCCGGTTTGGCAGGCACTGGCCGAGGCACATCGTCATCTGGCGGAGCTGAAAGGTTTGTGCGAGTCGCTGCCGAACAGCGCGTTGTTGATCGATACGCTTTCGCTTCAAGAAGCCAAAGACAGCTCGGAAATTGAAAACATCATCACCACGCATGATGAGCTGTACGCGTACGAGCCCGAGAGCGCGTCCGCGTCTGGCAGCGCCGCAAAAGAAGTGCAAAACTATGTCGCCGCGCTGCGCGTGGGGTTTGCCGATGTGCAAGAGAGCGGGCTGATTCGGTTGTCCACGATTTTGGCGGTGCAGGAAGCCGTTGAATTAAACGACGCGGGGTTACGCAAGGTGCCGGGCACGGTGCTGCGCAATCAGAGCACGAACGAGGTGGTGTACGAGCCACCGCAGGATGCGGTGTTGATCGAACAGTTGATGTCGGCGCTGGTGAATTTCATCCATGCCGATCCCGACTTTGACGGGCTTGATCCGCTGCTGCGCATGGCGATCACGCATCATCAGTTCGAGTCCATTCATCCGTTCTACGACGGTAACGGGCGAACGGGGCGGATTCTCAATTTGCTGATGTTGCAACGCGATGGGTTGCTCAATATGCCTGTGCTGTATTTAAGCCGCTACATCACGCAGACCAAGGCGCAGTATTACCAGCTGCTGCAATCTACGCGCGTCTCGGGCGACTGGGTGCCGTGGTGTGTGTACGTGCTCAGGGGCGTGGCGGCGACGGCAAAAAGCGAGATCGGGCTGATCAAAAACATGCGCGATTTGATGCAGCAGACGAAGCACACACTACGTGACACGCTGCCCAAAATCTATAGTCAGGAGCTGATGAACAATCTGTTCCGCTATCCGTATACCAAGATCGAATTTGTAGAAAGGGAGCTAGGCGTCTCGCGAATTACAGCCGCTAAATATCTGGACGCACTGACCGAACACGGATTCGTTGAGAAACAAAAAAAGGGGCGCACCAACTTTTATATCAATCGACCGTTGTTCAATTTACTGACGCAAATTCGCCTTGACAATGAATGAAGCTGAAACCCGCGCCGAGCACATTGACCTCGCGCTAGCCGCAGCAGGCTGGGGCGTGGTCGAGGGCAGCCGCATCCGGCGCGAATATCAAATCACTGCGGGGCGCATTGAAGGGCGCGGCAAACGCGGGGTCGCGCTGACGGCGGACTACGTGCTGGAATATCGCAATGTGAAGCTTGCTGTGGTCGAGGCCAAACCTTGGGATGCGCCGCTGACGGAGGGCGTGGGTCAAGCGAAAAATTACGCTCACAAATTGGCGATTCGATTCACGTATTCGACGAACGGTCAGGGCGTTTACGGCATCGACATGGAAACCGGCCAAGAGGGCCAGCAGCCGGGTTTTCCAACGCCAGACGAGCTCTGGAATTTGACCTTTGCCGAGGCGAACGCGTGGCGTGATCGGTTTGCGGCGGTGCCGTTTCCGGACAAGAGCGGAACGTGGACGATTCGCTTCTATCAGGAGCTGGCGGTCAATCGCGTCCTTGATGCCATCAGCGAGGGGCGTGATCGCGTGTTGCTGACGTTAGCGACGGGAACGGGCAAGACGTCGATTGCGTTTCAGATTGCGTGGAAGCTGTTTCAGGCGCGCTGGAATCTGGCGGATTGGCGCGCGAACGCGGAGCCGTCGCGACGGCCCCGGATTTTGTTTTTGGCGGATCGCAACGGGTTGGCCAATCAGGCGTTTAACGACTTCACTTCGTTTACTGCGTTCTTTGATGATGCATTGGCGCGGATCACGCCGGAGGACATTCGCAAGAAAGGCAAAGTACCGAAGAACGCGAGCGTTTTCTTCACCATCTTTCAGACGTTTATGAGTGGGCCGACGGACACATCCTCCGCTCGTGGTGAGCTTGTCGAACCACCCGTACCACTGGCGCAGTCGTGTTACTTCGGCGAGTATCCGCCAGACTTTTTCGACCTGATCGTGATCGACGAATGTCATCGCGGTGGCGCGAAAGATGAGAGCAATTGGCGCGGGATTCTTGAGTATTTTTCACCTGCGGTGCAGCTCGGTTTGACGGCGACACCGAAGCGAAAAATTAACGTAGACACTTACGCTTATTTCGGCGAACCGGTGTTTACCTATTCGCTGAAGGAAGGCATCAACGACGGGTTCCTGACGCCGTTTCGCGTCAGGCAAATTGCGACGACGATTGATGATTACACCTACACGCCGGATGACGCAGTTGTTGAGGGCGAAGTGGTGCCGGGCAAGCGCTACGTGGAGTCGGAATTTAATCGCCTGATCATCATCCCGGAGCGCGAGGCGCATCGCGTGAAGACGTTTATGGAGCAGATTGATCAACGCGAGAAAACGCTGGTGTTCTGCGCGACGCAGGCGCACGCGCTGATGGTGCGTGACCTGATCAACCAGATGAAGAGCAGCAAAGACCCGAATTACTGCGTGCGCGTCGCGGCGGACGATGGCGCATTGGGCGACGAGAACTTGCGCGCGTTTCAGGATAATGAAAAAACTATTCCGACGATCTTGACGACTTCACAAATGCTCTCGACGGGCGTCGACGCGCGGAACGTCCGCAACATCGTGCTGATGCGCCCAGTGAATTCGATGATCGAGTTCAAGCAGATCATTGGGCGTGGCACGCGGCTGTACGACGGCAAAGATTACTTCACGATTTACGATTTTGTGCGCGCGCATCATCATTTCAACGACGTGGAATGGGATGGCGAGCCGATTTCGCCAGAGCCCGCCGCTACGCCAATTGCCACGCTTCCGGACGCCACCCTTATTCACACAGAGGAAGAAGAGTCCACCACGCCATATCAGGCGCGACCGAAGGTGAAAGTAGAGCTCGCTGACGGCAAGGCACGCGCAATACAGCACATGATGGCCACGAGCTTCTGGCACCCGGACGGCACGCCGATGTCTGCACAGCAATTCATGGAAATGTTGTTTGGCAAGCTGCCCGAATTTTTCTGTGATGAGGACGAGTTGAGAGCTATCTGGAGTGCGCCCGAGACACGACGCCAACTGCTCGAAGGTTTGGCGGAGAAGGGTTTCGGGCGCGATCAGTTAGCTGAAATGCAGAAAATCATCAGCGCTGAAAACAGCGAACTTTTCGATGTGCTCTCATACGTCGCGTTCGCAACGGAACCTGAAAGTCGCGCAGACCGGGCCAGACGTGCTCGACTAGCCGTGGCAAAAAATTTCAATGATCGTCAACGGGCGTTCGTAAATTTCGTGCTCGATCAGTACGAGCGTCAGGGCGTTGACGAGCTGGACCTGGGCAAGTTGTCACCCTTGCTCCGACTTCGATACGGCGACGCGATATCTGAGGCGATTGACGACCTTGGTGACGCGTCAACGGTACGACGCGTGTTTGTTGGGTTTCAACCGGCACTTTACGAGCGCCGTTAACTATAGAGATTAAGATCGTAGCCGAGCCGGCCAGAGTGATTGACAAGGCCAAACAAAAATCCCGATACTGCCGTCCTCGTAAGAATCGTAGGCGATGAAAGAGTGCGCGTCGTCAAGTTGCCTTCAATAGCCTCGGCTATGCTGTGCTTATGAAGTCAGCCATTTTGCAGCCTGCAAGTTCGCCCGCTTTAAGGGGCGAGCGCATCGAATTTGATTCAACCGCAGGACGCCTTTCGTACTATCGCAGCGCGCCAAACGGCGCGCTCGAAAGCGCTGCTCCGATGCTGCTCATTCACAGCATGAACGCGTCAGGCAGTGCTGCCGAAATGCGCCCGCTATTTGAGCATTACGCCACCACGCGCGCGGTGTACGCGCTTGATCTGCCAGGCTTTGGCAGTTCAGACCGCAGTGACCGCGTGTACTTGCCGCGACTCATGACCGACGCGGTGCATGCGATGGCCGCGCGTATTCGTGCCGAGCATCAGGGCGCGCAGGTTGACGCACTCGCACTATCGTTGGGCTGCGAATTTTTAGCTCGCGCCGCGACGGAATCGCCTGCTGATTACAAAAGCGTGGCATTGGTTAGCCCAACCGGATTCAATGGAAAAAAGCCTCGCCTCGGGCCACCCGAAAGTCTTGTCGGATCGTTTCGTGCGCACAGGGTACTAGCGTGGTCGGGCTGGAGCGACGGACTGTTTCGCCAGCTCACGCGTCCCGGCGTGATCCGATTTTTTCTGGAGAAAACGTGGGGGTCAAAGCAGATTGACGAGACGTTGTTTCAGTACGATGTTGCGATCGTTCTGCAACCGGGGGCCAAGAACGCGCCGCTGTACTTTTTGTCTGCGCTCCTGTTCAGCGCCGACATCATGCGTGTGTATGACGCGCTGAAAATGCCGACGTGGCTGGTTCACGGGGTGCGCGGCGACTTCGTCGACTACGGCCTGAAATCGCGATTTGCGAATGCGGCGAATTGGACGATGGACGTGATGACCACAGGCGCGATTCCTTACTTTGAGGTGCCGGAGGAATTTTTTGCCCGCTGTGACGCGTTTTTGAAGCGTTCGTAATGCGGGCCTTCATATTGGCCTAAGGGTAACTTTCGCTATCCTTCGCGCCATGCAGACAAATCAACAGACCCAATTCGGCGTAATCATCGTCGGAGACGAAATTCTCTCGGGTAAACGCACCGACAAGCATCTCGCGAAGGTCATTGAACTGCTCGCGGCGCGTGGATTGCCACTGGCCTGGGCCGAGTATGTCGGCGACGATCCGGCGCGCATCACGGCGGCGTTGCAGCGCGCAATTGCGTCAGGCGATGTGGTGTTCTCAACCGGCGGCATCGGCGCAACGCCAGACGACCACACGCGTCAATGCGCCGCCGCCGCGCTGGGCGTGCCCCTGGCGTTGCATCCGGAGGCGGAGGTGTTCATCCGCGAGCGCATGAAGGATGTTGCGCGCGAAGCGGGTTTGCCTTACGAGCCCGACCGCGCGGACAACGTGCATCGGCTCAACATGGGCGTGTTTCCCGAAGGCGCGACGATCATTCCGAATCCGTTTAACAAGATTGCCGGGTTCTCGGTAGGCGACGTGCATTTTGTGCCCGGCTTTCCAGTGATGGCGTGGCCGATGATGGAATGGGTGCTCGACACCAAATATTCGCACCTGTTTCGCCGAGATGCCTACGTCGAAAAATCGGTGATTGTGTTCGGCGCGATGGAGGCGACACTCACGCCACTGATGGAGGCGATTGAGCGCGATCATGCGGGCGTGAAGGTGTTCAGTCTGCCGAGTGTCGATCACCCGACATACGGTCGCCACATTGATCTTGGTGTGAAAGGCGCGCCGGATGTGGTCGATGCTGCTTATCGTCAGTTACGGGACGGGCTTGAAACATTTGGCTGCAAAACCGGCCCAGAGTTGACGCGTTCCTAGATTCCGCCAAGACTCCATCACATCCGCGTGAAGGCCCCGGACGCCAATCTTGACAGGATTGACGGCAGATTTGTCGGCGTTTAGCGACAACTGGCTGTCGATTGACCCGTCTGGCCTCACAATCATTGCGCTCCGCACCTTGAAAAACTGCATTCGCCCTTAAAATCGTATGGAAGTGTGGCTGCGATGCTCCGTCTGTTACGGAAATATGCGGTTGCAGGAGTCGTTTGCTTG
Source organism: Burkholderiales bacterium (assembly GCA_025354165.1). Classification (GTDB taxonomy): domain Bacteria; phylum Pseudomonadota; class Gammaproteobacteria; order Burkholderiales; family Casimicrobiaceae; genus Casimicrobium. Next base: position 67,895 of record JANXNI010000052.1, read on the forward strand.
AATAACATGCTCAAAAATATCGGTATCTGGGTCGTGATCGGCCTTGTCGTGCTGACCGTCGTACAACAGTTCGACAAGTCGAGCCGTAAAAGTGATGCCGTGGCGTATTCGAACTTTATCGAAGAGGTTCGCGGTGGCAAAGTGAGCGAAGTCACTATTGAAGGCCGTAACGTCGAATACCGCACTGCCGATAGCAAAAAGGCGACCTATATCCCCGGCGGCTATGACAAAGATCTAATCAACGATCTGCTCAAGAACAACGTTAAATTTTCTGGTAAACCGGAAGAGCAGCAATCGTTTTTGAGTTCTGTCCTGTTCTCGTTCGGCCCGATCCTTTTGTTGATCGGTGCTTGGGTGTTCATGATGCGCCAGATGCAGGGCGGCGGCAAAGGTGGCGCATTCAGCTTCGGAAAGAGTCGCGCCAAGATGGTGGACGAGACGAACAATACGGTCACGTTCGCTGACGTTGCCGGTTGCGACGAGGCAAAGGAAGAAGTCACGGAGATCGTTGACTTTTTGAAAGACCCTAGCAAGTTTCAAAAACTGGGCGGCAAGATTCCGCGCGGCGTATTGCTCGTGGGTTCGCCGGGTACCGGTAAAACCTTGCTCGCCAAAGCGATTGCGGGCGAAGCGAAAGTGCCGTTCTTTGCGATTTCCGGCTCCGATTTCGTCGAGATGTTCGTTGGCGTGGGCGCGGCCCGTGTCCGCGACATGTTCGATCAGGCGAAGAAAAGTGCACCTTGCATCATCTTTATCGATGAGATCGACGCGGTCGGTCGTCAACGTGGCGCTGGCCTCGGCGGTGGTAATGACGAACGCGAGCAAACGCTGAACCAGATGCTCGTAGAGATGGACGGTTTTGAGGGCTCGCAAGGCGTGATCGTGGTCGCCGCGACCAACCGTCCTGACGTGCTTGACCCTGCACTTCTGCGTCCGGGTCGCTTTGATCGCCAGGTCGTCGTGCCGCTGCCAGACATTCGTGGCCGCGAACAAATTCTGCAAGTGCATATGCGCAAGGTGCCGATTGCGGCAGATGTGAACGCGCATGTCATTGCTCGTGGTTGTCCGGGCTTGTCTGGCGCTGACATCGCAAATCTCGTCAACGAGGCGGCGCTGTTTGCCGCACGCAGCAACAAGCGTCTGGTCGACATGGACGACTTTGAGCGCGCTAAAGACAAGATTTACATGGGTGCCGAGCGCAAATCGATGGTGCTCTCCGATGAGGAAAAGCGCGCCACGGCGTATCACGAGTCGGGCCACGCGATTATCGCGACGATCATGCCGAAAGCTGATCCGGTGCACAAGGTCACGATCATCCCACGCGGTCGCGCTTTGGGCGTGACGTGGCAGTTGCCGGCGCGTGATCGCATCTCGATGTACAAAGATCAGATGCTGACGGAAATTTCGGTGTTGTTTGGTGGGCGTATTGCCGAGGACTTGTTCGTCAAGAACATTTCGACCGGCGCATCAAATGACTTCGAGCGCGCCACGAAAATTGCCCGCGATATGGTGACCCGTTACGGTATGAGTGATCTGCTCGGCCCAATGGTTTACGCTGAAAATGAAGGTGAAGTGTTTCTCGGTCGCAGCGTGACGCAGACACAAAACGTTTCGAACGAAACGCTGCAAAAAGTGGATATGGAGATTCGCCGCATCATCGACGAGCAGTACGCCGTATCGACGAAGATCCTGCAAGACTACGCGCCGCAAGTGGAGGCGATGACTGCCGCGCTGATGGAATACGAAACCATCGACGCGGATCAAATCTCTGACATCATGGCTGGTCGTACAGTTCGCGCGATCAAGTCTTACAACACGCCTACCGGAAAGGGCGACGATTCATCGGCGGGAACCGCTGCGCCGGTATCGCCTGACGGTGGTGAGGGTAAGGTTGATGCAACTACGCCTGCAGCAGTTTCTCCGAAAGCTGCTCCCGAGTCACTGTGAACGGGGTCAACTTCAGCCTGATGCTGAATGTGATTTGCTAGCCCCACCGCACACGGGTGAGACGAAGCCCGCGAACCAACGACCAGGCAGGACTCATCAAAGCCGACGCAAGATTGCGTCGGTTTTTGTTTTTTTGCTCTGTGCCTTTTCAGTTCCCTCTGTGGCTTCGGCAGAAAGCATCGCTGACGCAGGTGATTTGACGGACTTCATCGTCAATATCGCGCGCTATACGTTTTGGCCAGGCGATTTAACGAACAAGGGACTGACGGTCTGCTTCGCGCATGGCGGCTCGCTCGTGGCTCCTGGCGCATCGGCAACCGCTGCGATTTCGGGCGATATGCCACGCGAAGTGCGCCGACTCCCCGTAATGTGGCGACAGATTACAGCGCCTACGCAAGTGCCCGGTTGCAATATTGTCTGGCTGCATGCTGACGTTCGACCGGCGCCGCGCGAATGGCTTTCAGCGTTGCATGACAGGCCTGTTTTGACACTCAGTAACTATGCTGATTTTACCGCCGACGGTGGCATCATTGGTGCGTACCGGTTGGCAGGCGAGTGGCGTTTTGAAGTGAGTCTGGAAGCCTTACAGCGCTCGCATTTGAGCATTTCAGCCGTAGCCTTACGCTTGAGCCAAAGGCCTCATCCTACGGGGCTTGTTGGAGCGCAGCGGTGAGCGGTGGTCTGCGTTCCTTTCTTTCGAATTATTCGCTGGCGCGACGCGCGACGCTGGCGACTGTGTCAACGTTGGTTGCGATGCTCTTGCTGGCCGGAGTTGCGCTCGCTTCGCTATTTTTGAAGGGACAGATTGACGAGAGTCGTGCGTCTGCCCTTACGCAGGCCAACGTGGCCTCAAGCACCATGTCGGCCGCGATGCGTTTTGGCGGCGACGAAGTGATCGCCGAAGCGCTTCGCATGTTTGACACTGGTGCCGGGCACGACTCAGTTGCGGTGTACGACCGTTTGGGGCGTCTTCGAGCGGAGATGCTTGCACCGGGAGAAGCCAACTTTCCGCAAGAAATCGTCACCCTGAAAGCGTGGGGCAATGGGATCGTTGAAGCGAAGCCAGTGCAATACGTATTGCGGGATGACCAGAGTCGTGACGGCAGGGCGGCGCTTGGCACGCTGGTGGTTAATCCCAACCAGCGATTGTTGCGCGACGGCGTGTCGCGTGCATTGATGATTCTGGGCGTCGTTCTGGTGATTACGACAGTGGCCGGCGGCTTGGTGGCGAAAGCGTTGAGCCGCGCACTGCTGAGGCCTATTGAGGAGCTGTCGGAGTGGGCCGAAGAGGTCAGCGCATCGAGAAATTTACTGGCTCGCGCCCCGCGGGGTGGCGGGCGCGAGGTCAATCGCTTGACATCGAGTTTTGAGGCATTAATTGTTCAAGTGGTTGAACAAAATAGCGAACTAAAGCGCAAACAATACGAACTCAGAGCGTCCAACGCGCACCTGGAATCCATCGCGTTTTCCGACGCACTGACGGGATTGCCAAACCGCGTGATGTTTGAAACCACATTGAATGCGTCGCTGGCGAAAGCCAACAGCTCGGGGACACCGCTGGCGATACTATTCATTGACCTCGATGACTTTAAGGCAATCAACGACACACATGGCCGGGTCCAGGGTGACGCGGCTTTGCAGGCGACCGCTTCGCGCGTGCGTAGAGCCTTGCGAAGCTCGGACTTTCTGGCGCGTCTGGCAGACGACGAATTTGTGGTGTTGACGCCCAATCTCGCGAGCGTTACCGACGCGGTGAAGCTGGGCGAGCGCTTGACTGTGTGGCTCGGCATCGCGTTACCGGAGGACGAATGGGCACACCCGGTGCGGGCGAGTATTGGCGTGGCGGTGTTCCCGGATCACGGCCACGATGTCACAAACCTCATGCAGGCAGCCGATTGGGCGATGTACAACGCAAAGGCACTGCCTCAGGATGAATCGATTCGGGTCGCCGCGTCGGTACCAGCGTCGAAGCGTACGTCTGTGCTCAAATCTGAAGCGTCCAACGTTATCGCAATGCCTGCTTACGGGCGTAAAGCACCCGGCGGAAAATCATGACAATTCACAATCGTTCGTTTGTTCATCAAACCCTGCGCACCATCGTCGCCGCCTTCGCCGTAGCGTTGCTTGGCGGATGCGCCAGTGCACCGCCGCCCGCTCCGCCGCCGCCCGCAGTGCAACCGACGCTCACGAGCAAACTAATTGATTTGGGTTTCGAGAAGACCGATGAAGGCTATGTGCTGAATTTGCCCGGCCCGCTGTTGTTCGATACCGGCAGTGACGTGCTCAGCGAAAACGCCAGAGTAGTTATCGGCAAGCTGGCTAACGATCTTCATAGTCTTGAAATCAAGAAGCTGCGTTTGTTTGGTCATACCGACAATGTGGGTTCAGCTGAGTTCAATCGGACGCTATCGACGAAGCGCGCCGAATCAGTTGCGCAAGCAATCAGTCAACACGGTTTTTCTGAAGAAAATCTGGAGCGTCGCGGCTTCGGTTTTGACCGTCCGCTCGCCGGAAACGATACGGCAGAAGGCCGTGCCAAAAATCGCCGCGTCGCGGTGATCGTTCCGTTTGAATAGCGCCCTTAAGCTGCTAGAGCGGCGGTGCGTTGGTAGCCGCGTATGTTGCTAAAAACGATTCGAGGCCCACTCGCTCAAACTCCTCCGCACGCCATTCCAGCGGCTCCAGTGTTTCCGGTTTGAGTGTGAGGTACGCCTCTGCGGCGAGCGCCACGCCCTCTGCGGCGACTGCGATAGAGACGCGCGCGTAATCGCTGGTTTCAAAGTGATCCAACCGTGCAATATCTCTCGCTGAAACGTCGAAGTACACGCGCCCGATTAGGCTGGCTGCGTTCGGATTGACGATTAGCGCTGGATATTTTTCACCTCGAATCTGGAGCCGCTGAAAACCGTGAATCGTGCCTTCGCTGCTGCGGTAGCGGCCCTGCACAACGCGATTCCAGACAACAGGAAACATTAGCGATCCGTAAGTGAAAACGTTCCACGTGTCAGTCACGATTGAACTCCGAAATGATTTTCTGTGCCGCGCGCTCACCCGAAATCACCGCGGCCTCGAGCGTTGCCGGAAGCTCCGGCACGCACCAATCGCCAGCGAAAAATAGTCGCCCGCTGCGCTTTGGAAGGTCAGTCAGGATTCGACATTGCTGCGGAGTACATGAATAAGTAGCCCGCTTTTCGGTCACGACGAATTGCCATGTCGGAGTCGGCAGCGCGTAGCTTTTACCGATCTGTGAAAGCGTCGCGTTGAGTAAGGACGATTCATCGCCTGAACGGTGATCCGCGCTGATTACAACACTTGCTCGCCAGTGACCATTAGCGAGCGGATGCCAGAACACCCACTGCCCCGGCGATCCATCTAGCATGCGCATCGGCGCTTGATCGTTCAACCCGAGACCCACGTAAGCAAAATCAAAATGCAGCGTGGTGATTGGCTCATAGATGAGCGTTCGCAAAGACTCGACGGCTGTATACGCAGTCGGGATTTCCGACAGCAGGCGCGGCAAATGTTGTGGCCCAGTTGCCATGATGAGGAAGTCGAATGCTTGTGTGCTCTCGTCGCGGCACGTCACGGACGCGTTGGACGTAGACATTGAGACCGACGTGACGTAAGTGCTTTGGTTGACTTCACCGCCAAGCGAACGCACTGCGTCAAGCGCTGGCTCAGGCAGCAACGCCGTCAAGTTAACACGCGGAATGATGAGATCACTGCCGCGCGCATCGCCAGTGAACGAGCGTTTCAGCACCTCAGCAAAGACACTGGCACTTGCGACGTTTGGGGGGGTATTCAGTGCCGCGATACAGAGGGGCTCCCACAGTATTTGACGCACGCGAGGGGGTTGTTCTTCGACCAATTGCGAAACCGTTGTGGCAGCACTAACCGACCCACTACGCAGGTGTCGCGCCGCCCACGAAGTTGCCGCAACTTTTTCAGAGAAATTGAGCCCCTTAGCGGTGACGATTGCTGCCAATAAATGCAGCGGCGCCGGCAACTTCGGCGCGACAAGCGAAAGTGCCTGAACCGCTTTCGGCGCTGATTGCAGCATGAGCGGCAAGCGCAGATAAGGTGACACGCCCGCTGCGTGAAGACTGTCAATCATCGCCAGTGATCGCTCGTAGGCACCAAGCAACAAGTGCTGTCCGTTGTCAAACATGTGGCCTGACTTTTCGATAACTCGCGCACGTCCGCCAGCGACACTGTTCGCCTCAAACACCGTGACGTGAATGCCAGCGCGAGCGAGCACCAGTGCAGCGCTTGCTCCCGCCCATCCAGCGCCAATGACCGCAACGCGCATCATGCGAAGGTCGCGGTTTTCCAGGCCAACCAGAGTTTACGGATTGGGGTCAATGCGACGCGATGCTCCATCACGCGGAAACCGTCGCGCTTGATCTCTTCAAGTAACGCCCGATAGATGGCGCCCATTGCCAGTCCGGGCCGTTGTGCCGTCCGATCTTCGCGCGGCAACACTGCATTCGCGCGATCAAAGCTTGCGATGGCGCGCTCATATTGAAACTGCATCATGCCGACGAAATCCCCCTCTGCGCGCCCTTGCAATAGTGAACTTCCGGGCACATCAAATTGCGCCAATTCGTTCTGCGGCAAATAGATTCGACCGCGACGCGCGTCCTCTCCGACGTCGCGAATAATATTGGTCAGTTGCAGCGCCTCACCCAGCGCGCGCGCATAGCTGAGCGTTGCCGGATTATCTTGAGTCTTCATCCCAAAAATCCGGGCGCTCACTTCGCCAACAACGCCCGCCGCCTGATAGCAGTAGCGGCTCAGCTCTTCAAAATTCAGATAGCGATTTTTTTCGAGGTCCTGCTGCATGCCGTCGATCACGGTGTGAAACGCGGTCTGCGGCAAGTGCATTGTTGCAATGTGCGGCACCAGAGCTTTCGCAACGGGATGCTGCGCGCCACCGCGATACATGGTGTCGGTTTCGCGCCGCCAGTAGGCGAGCTTGGAGCGTGCGACATCGGGGTCGGTAGCGGCGTCCACGACATCGTCTACCTCGCGACAAAACGCATAAAAAGCCGTGATCGCGCGCCGCCGGTCGTCAGGTAGAAATCGGAACGCATAGTAAAAACTGGAGCCGGATTTGGCTGCTTTTTCCTGGCAGTATTGGTCGGGAGTCATGAGGCGCGCTGTCTGGAGGCCCGAAACCACAAGCGGATGGCGTGGCAAAGTAGGGGAAAGCTATCGTACCAGCGGAGCTTCGGTCGCAGTGTTACGTCCCAGTCATTCGCGGCGATTTTGTCGAGGATGCGAAGCCCGCCCGCCATCGTGAACGCAATCTCAAGCCGGAAACGTCCCGATAGGCTCGTAAGCAATGGCGCGCCTGCCAACAGCGTAGCGCGCGCTCGTTCACACTGCGCCTGCATCAACGCCTTGTGCAATGGGTGTGTGGGGAACTGATCGCTCGGCACGTTGTGCTGCGCAAACTCAACTCGGGGCACATAAATCCGGCCGCGCGATGCGTCGATGGCCGCGTCTTGCCAAAAATTGATGAGTTGCAATGCCGTACAGATATTGTCACTTGCGCTGAGCGCCTGAGCGTTGTTGACACCGACCAGAGCCAACATCAGTCGTCCGACAGGGCTGGCCGAACGTCGGCAGTAATCGAGAAGTTGCTCATACGACTCATACGATTGAATTATTAGATCCTGCCGGAACGCATCGAGCAGATCCCGAAACGGCTGGGCGGTGATCGCGCTAAAACCAGCGTCACGGATGATAGCGAGCCCGCGCACCGTTGGGGCGCTGGCTACCCTGTCACTAAACAGGCCGACCACGTCATCGTCCAATGCTGAGAGCGCGGCGATCCTTTCTTCAGTCCTCGCTTCGCCCTCATCGGCAATATCGTCGGCATGTCGGGCAAAGCGATAAATGGCGATGACGAATGGCCGTATCGCACTTGGCACAAGCACGGAGGCGACCGGGAAGTTCTCGTAATGCTCGTCAACGGTCACGTAGAGGCCACAAGTCCATAGGAAACGATAGCTATAATAGAAGGTTAAGCGAATGTGGCGGAATTGGTAGACGCACTGGATTTAGGTTCCAGCGCCGAAAGGTGTGTGGGTTCGAGTCCCTCCATTCGCACCAAATTTAATGATTGCGGACTGTCCGGCGGCGCGCCTCTTACGCCGTCATTTTTTGCGTTTTGCGCAACAGGATAAGCCGTCTGGCGACAACTTTGAGCGAATACGAGCGTGAGCGCGTGTTCGGATGGAAATAAAAATATGTCCACGCAGATTGAGCAACTGAGCACGCTTGAGCGCCGCTTCACGATGACGATTCCGGTCGCCCAGATCGAATCGGAAACCGAAACCCGAATCAAGCGTCTCGCTCGTACGGTCAAGATGTCAGGTTTCCGGCCCGGCAAAGTGCCAGTCAAAATGGTGGCGTCAACTTACGGCCCGCAAGTGCGCTCAGAGGTCTTTTCGGACGCCGTGAACAAGAGCTTTGGCGCTGTCGTTGATGAAAATCAGTTGCGGGTTGCGGGATACCCGCGCATTGAGCCCAAAGCTGACGCTGAGAACGTAAATGACTATCAGTTTGTCGCCACGTTTGAAGTGTTCCCGGATGTGACCTTCGCCGATTTCACGGCACTCGAAATTGAGCGTCCGGTTGTAGAAGTGACCGACGAAGATGTTGCCCGTACTCTAGAAACATTGCGCAAGCAGCGTGTTCGTTATGAAGCGAAAGACGAGGCGAGTGAAGAAGGTGATCGTCTGATCGTTGATTTCAACGGCGAAATTGATGGTGTCGCGTTTGACGGTGGATCCGCCAAAGATTTCACGATGATTCTTGGCGAGCGCCGCATGTTGCCTGAGTTTGAGGCGGCAGCGCAGGGCCTAAAAAAGGGCGAAAGCAAGACCTTCACGCTGGCATTCCCGGCGGACTATTTTGGCAAGGACGTCGCTGGTAAAACTGCCACGTTTATTCTTAACGCCAAAGAAGTTGCCCGCCCGATTCTGCCCACGATTGACACCGAATTCGCGAAAGCTTTTGGCATTGCCGATGGCAATATCGATGGACTGAAGAAAGAAGTGCGCGGAAATCTCGAGCTTGAGCGCAAGCGCCGCGTATTCCAGAAAATTCGCGATCAGGTATTTGCTGGATTGCGTTCGCATTCAACGCTTGAGGTGCCTAAGGCACTCATCGCTGCTGAAGCGGAGCGTATGGCAGCGGCCGCGACTGAGGATTACAAATCACGCGGCGGTAAGGCTGATGAAGCGATGTCGCCATCCACTTTTGAGCCAGCTGCCGCCGAACGCGTTGCCATGGGATTGATCGTGGGCGAACTGGTTCGTAGTAACAACTTGCAAGCATCGCCACAACAAGTGCGCGCGTTGCTCGATGAGCAGGCGCAAAGCTACGAGAAACCCGAGCAAGTGGTGGCGTGGTACTACCAGGATCAACGCCGCCTGTCGGAGTTCGAGGCAATTGCTCTGGAACAAAACGTGGTTGATCATGTGCTGAAAGTCGCGAAGACGAGTGACAAGCCGCAGCCGTTTGCCGACCTGATTGGTCAGCAGCCCGCCTAATGCTGGGCTCCTGCTGATCTCGCGAGCTTCGCAGACAGACCTTCCTCAGCACCCCTTGAAATCGCACGGGTCACCACCACCCTTGTGCTTTGGGCGAGCTTGACGGAATCAGGTTCGTCCGGCCGCGATTAGTCGTGGATCACAAGACGTATCATGCGAACGAAGCGTGGCTCTTCCAATGAGCCACGAGCAAGCACAAGCAAAAGGACTCATCATGACGAACTGGAATCCCCCTAGCGCAATGGTTGGCGCGTTTGGCGAAACTTTCGGCAATGCCACGCCCCAGGGCCTGGGACTGGTGCCGATGGTCATTGAGCAGAGTGGTCGCGGCGAGCGCGCGTTCGACATCTACTCGCGCTTGCTGAAAGAACGAGTCATTTTCCTGGTCGGCCCCGTGACCGACGAAACTGCCAATTTGATCGTGGCGCAATTGCTGTTTCTCGAATCGGAAAATCCGGATAAGGACATCAGCTTCTATATCAATTCGCCCGGTGGATCGGTATCAGCCGGAATGGCGATTTTTGACACGATGCGATTCATCAAGCCTGACGTCAGCACGCTGTGCGTCGGCATGGCTGCGTCTATGGGGGCGTTCCTGCTCGCCGCAGGCGCTAAAGGCAAGCGCTTTGCGCTTCCGAATTCAACGGTGATGATTCACCAGCCATCCGGTGGCTTCTCGGGCCAGGTGTCAGACATCGAGCGTCACGCCAACTACATTGTGCGGCTGAAAAAGCGTTACAACCAGCACATGGCGGATTTCACGGGGCGTTCGATGGAAGAAGTCGACAAAGCGTCTGACCGCGACAATTTCCTGAGCGCTGAAGAGGCCGTGGAATTCGGTATGGTGGATCGTGTACTGGCGTCTTCGCGCGCGGAAACCGCCTGACGTTTCGCGAGTCGATCGGTCTCGGCGTTTGCAAACGACCATTTTGATGCCGTCTAGCGCGGTTTACTCAACTCCTTTGCCTTGCGCAAAGCGCTACACTGACACGAACGCGTGCCGGTCACGCTGATTAATTTACCCCTATGGCCGAGAAGTCTACGAGCGACAAGCTCCTTTATTGTTCGTTTTGCGGCAAAAGCCAGCATGAAGTTCGCAAGCTGATTGCTGGCCCGTCTGTGTTCATCTGTGATGAGTGCATTGACCTGTGCAATGACATCATCAAGGAAGAGGTTCAGGCCGAAACCGTTGAGCGCGTCGGCTCCAAACGCTTGCCTACCCCGCATGAAATCAGGGAAAAACTTGATCAATATGTAATTGGTCAGGAGCATGCGAAAAAAATCCTTTCGGTGGCTGTTTACAACCACTTCAAGCGTATCGACGCGAATCTCAAAGACAACGACGTTGAGTTAGCCAAGAGCAACATTCTTTTAGTTGGGCCTACGGGTTCCGGCAAGACGCTGCTTGCACAGACACTTGCGCGCCTGCTGGACGTGCCGTTTGTGATCGCCGATGCGACGACCTTGACTGAGGCCGGCTACGTTGGCGAAGACGTAGAAAACATCATTCAAAAGCTTCTACAGACGTGCGAATACGACGTAGAGCGTGCGCAGCGCGGCATCGTCTACATCGACGAAATCGACAAGATTTCGCGCAAAGGAGAGAACCCATCAATCACGCGCGACGTTTCAGGTGAGGGCGTGCAGCAGGCGCTACTGAAGCTGATCGAAGGCACCAATGCTTCCGTGCCGCCGCAGGGCGGACGCAAGCACCCTAATCAGGAGTTCGTGACTGTCAATACGGCGAACATATTGTTCATCGTGGGTGGCGCGTTTGAAGGTCTGGATCGCGTTATCCGGCAACGCTCTGCGAAAACCGGTATCGGCTTCGGAGCCGAAGTGGTGTCACCCGATGATCGCAGCTCCATCAGCGCATTGTTGCGTGATACTGAGCCGGATGATTTGATTCGATTCGGCCTGATCCCCGAGTTGGTGGGACGTTTGCCCGTGCTGGCGACCCTTGATGAACTGAATGAAGCTGCGTTGATCGACATTCTTGTGCGCCCGAAAAATGCGCTCATGAAGCAATATCAAAAGATGTTCCGGCTTGAGAATGTCGAGCTTGAAGTACGCGATAACGCGTTGGCAGCTATCGCCAAGCGCGCGATAAAACGCCGCACAGGCGCGCGCGGATTGCGATCTATTGTTGAATCCCTGCTACTTGACATCATGTATGACTTGCCGTCGCTCAATAACCTCGAACGCGTGGTTATTGACGAAAACACGGTTGAGACAAATTCCCGTCCCTTACTGATTTACAGCGAACCAAGCAAAGCTGCCTGAGTCATCTCAGCCGCAGGTGCAATGTTCGATTCGAGCACATTGCACGCATTGCGCGGTTCGCACGATGATATGAAAGTTCGCCATGTCCGACATTAGCGCTGACGTCCCCAACATCTTGTCCTATCCGCTGTTGCCGCTACGCGACGTTGTCGTGTTTCCGCACATGGTCATCCCTCTTTTTGTGGGCCGTCCCAAATCTATCAAAGCGCTCGAAGTCGCGATGGAAAGCGGTAAACACATCCTTCTGGTCGCGCAGAAATCTGCTGCCAAGGACGACCCATCGCCTGAGGATTTGTACGATACGGGCTGCGTCGCGACGGTTCTGCAAATGCTCAAACTGCCCGACGGTACTGTCAAGGTATTGGTCGAAGGATTGCATCGCGCGCTGCTGACCGCGCTGACCAACAACGGTGAGTTTTTCTCCGCCGAAGCTCAACCTATCGCATCCAGCGAAGAAGGCCCCGCTGAGGTTGAAGCGCTGCGCCGCGCGCTTCTCGCGAACTTCGATCAGTTTGTCAAACTCAACAAGAAAATCCCCGCAGAAATTCTCACGTCAATGGCGGGAATCGACGACGGTGGTCGCTTGGCTGACTCCATCGCTGCGCACCTTCCGTTGAAGCTTGAGCAAAAACAAGAAGTGCTGGAGCTGCCCTCGGTCGCCAAACGGATCGAGCACTTGATGGGCTTGATTGAGGCAGAAATCGACATTCTGCAAGTCGAAAAGCGCATCCGCGGTCGCGTTAAGCGTCAGATGGAAAAGAGCCAGCGCGAGTATTACCTGAATGAACAGGTTAAGGCCATTCAGAAAGAACTTGGCGATGGCGAAGATCAGGCTGAGATTGAAGAAATCTCGAAGAAAATAAAAGCGGCGGGCATGTCGAAAGAGGCTCTGGATAAGGCTGAAGCTGAGCTTAAAAAACTCAAGATGATGTCGCCGATGTCGGCAGAAGCAACCGTCATTCGCAACTACCTGGATGTGCTTACAGGCTTGCCGTGGAAAAAAAAGAGCAAGGTGTCCAAGGACTTGAACCGGGCTATCGATATCCTCGAAGCAGATCACTATGGCCTCGAAAAAGTCAAAGAGCGGATCACGGAATACCTCGCTGTGCACCAGCGCGTCGACAAGGTCAAAGCACCGATTCTTTGCCTCGTTGGGCCACCCGGTGTAGGTAAGACTTCACTCGGGCAATCGATCGCCCGTGCGACCAATCGCAAATACGTGCGTATGTCGCTAGGTGGCGTGCGCGACGAATCTGAAATTCGTGGTCATCGCCGGACTTACATCGGCTCGCTCCCGGGTAAAGTGTTGACTAATTTGTCAAAAGTCGGCGTCCGCAACCCGCTCTTTCTGCTCGACGAAATTGACAAAATGGGCCAGGACTTCCGTGGTGATCCTGCGTCGGCGCTGCTTGAAGTGCTCGATCCCGAACAGAATCACACCTTCTCCGACCATTACGTTGAGGTTGACTTCGATCTCTCCGACGTGATGTTTGTCGCGACCGCGAACAGCTACAACCTCCCGGCGCCGTTGCTGGACCGGATGGAAGTTATTCGGCTCTCAGGTTATACGGAGGATGAAAAAGTAAAAATCGCACAGAAATATTTGCTGCCGAAGCAGATTAAAAACAACGGGGTAAAGCCCGGTGAAATCGATGTCGTCGAAGACGCGATTCGCGATATCGTTCGCTACTACACGCGAGAGGCTGGTGTGCGCTCGCTTGAGCGCGAAATATCCAAACTGTGCCGCAAGACTATTAAGCAAACGATGACGCAAGCGAAGGTTCCTGGCAATAAGCAGGTAACCGCGGGTGTAGTCATCTCAGCCGCAAATCTGGCCGACTATTTGGGCGTGCGTAAATTCTCTTTCGGCATGGCTGAAAAAACAAACCAGATCGGTCAGGTCAATGGTTTGGCATGGACCGAAGTCGGTGGAGATTTGCTCACCGTAGAGGCGGTCGCTCTGCCCGGCAAAGGCACGGTGCGTCAGACTGGAAAATTGGGCGACGTCATGCAGGAATCAGTAGCCGCCGCCGTTTCCGTGGTGCGCTCACGGGCGAAGCAACTCGGTATTAAGGCCGATTTCTATGAGAAGCACGATCTGCATTTGCACTTCCCGGAAGGCGCCGTGCCGAAGGATGGCCCTAGCGCGGGTATCGCTATCACTACGGCCATCGTATCGACCCTGACGGGCATTCCTGTGCGTGCAAACGTCGGTATGACCGGCGAGATTACGTTGCGTGGCGAAGTCCTACCGATCGGCGGACTTAAGGAAAAGCTGCTGGCTGCGCATCGCGGCGGCTTAACGCTCATTTTGATACCCGAACAAAACATTAAAGATCTCACGGAAATCCCGGACAACATTAAGAATGTTCTAGAGATTCGGCCGGTCAAATGGATCGATGAAGTGTTATCCGCTGCACTCGAACATGCGCCGATTCCACTGGGTGACGAGGTGCCCGTGCCCGTAGCCGCGCAGAAAGATGCGGTTACTGGTACAGATGTTGTCGTCACACATTAGGCCGAGCCAATCAGGCAGCGGCGCGGCGCGGGTTTCGTAGTAGACTCGCGCCCTACGATTTCAAACCATGTCTATGTCGTGCCGTGTCGTTAAACCGATTGGCGGATGAGACGAATATCTTGAACTAGTCCAAACAATTGCTGAAAGGGGACAAACAATATGAATAAAGCAGAACTGATCGAGAGCATCGCCAAGAGCGCTGACGTTTCGAAGGCGGCGGCAACACGAGCACTCGACGCCACTATCAAGGCCGTTTCGATCGCTTTGAAAAAAGGTGATGTAGTTACCCTCGTTGGTTTCGGTAGCTTTTATGTCGGCAAACGTACTGCCCGTACCGGTCGTAATCCACGCACGGGTGCCGCAATCAAGATCAAGGCAGCGAAAGTTCCAAAGTTCCGCGCTGGCAAAGCTTTGAAAGATGCGATAAACTAATGGGCTTGCTTGGATGAATTAATTAACGAGTTAATTCTTCCAACCGCTGAGTTTTGGGATTCCTAACCGATTCCAGAGTTCCAAGCGGGTGCTTAGCTCAGTTGGTAGAGCGTCGCCCTTACAAGGCGAATGTCGGGGGTTCGAGCCCCTCAGCACCCACCAAATGACATGAGCGCGAAAGCGTAAGTAGTTCATAGGAGTGGTAGTTCAGTTGGTTAGAATACCGGCCTGTCACGCCGGGGGTCGCGGGTTCGAGTCCCGTCCACTCCGCCAACAAAAAGACACAATCAAGGCGAACGATAGTTCGCCTTTTTTGTATCTGATGTCCTAGTTGAGTCTGGCACCGAATGCCACAACGCGGGGCGAGCTTCCGAGGCAACGGTTAAGTCCCTGCCAGCATCGCACCGCAACACCGTAACGAAGAGAAAAGCATGTTTGATTTCGTCCACAAGAACAAACGAATCGTTCAGTTCATCCTTGCATTGATGGTGTTGCCGTTTGCGTTTGTCGGGGTAGACAGCTACGTGCGCAATATGAGCAGCGATAAAGATGTTGCGACGGTTGGCGGGCAAAGCATCACGCCACAAGATTTCGAGAACGCGCTACGCTCACAGCAAGAACGTATGCGCCAAATGCTGGGTAAAAATTTTGATCCTACGATGTTTGACAACCCGGAAGTTCGCCAACAGGTGCTCGATGGTCTGGTTAATCAACGCTTGCTGGCTGCATCGGGTCAGGAGCTGAAACTCACCGCGCCGGATGCGCTTTTGCAAAAGACCATTCTCGAAATCCCTGATTTTCAGGATGGCGGAAAATTCTCCCCAGCAAAATACGATGAGGTGCTCAAGCTCAATGGCTTGAATCGCATGAGCTACGAACAGCGGCTGCGTGGCGATCTCGCACAGCAGCCCATTCAGGACGCGCTTTCTCGCAGTAATCTCACAAGCACCGCTCAGGTTGGCTTGTTCCAGCGTTTGACCGAACAGGCGAGGGAGATTCAGGTCGCCGCTATTGACGTAAACACGTTCATGCCGCTGGCTAAAGTCGAAGACGCACAGATCAAAGCAGAATACGAAAAGAGCCCCGATTCGTATCGCGCGCCGGAGCAGGTGAAGATCGAGTATGTGATGCTCAATCAGACTGCGTTCATGGCAAGCGCTGTGGTGACACCAGAAGAGCTAAAGGCTGAGTACGATAAGCGCCTCAAGGAATTCTCGGCCCCAGAAGAACGCCGCGCCAGCCATATCTTGTTGTCGGTAGAAAAAGATGAAAAGGGACAACCGAAAACTGCCTCGAAGGACGCTGCGAAGGCGGAGGCTGAGGCCATCATCAAACAAGTCGGCACGTCGGCTGAAAAATTTGCTGAGCTCGCCAAAACAAAATCGAAGGATCCGGGTTCCGCTGCGCAGGGCGGCGATCTGGGATTCTTCGGACGCGGTCAGATGGTGAAACCATTCGAGGACGCCGTTTACTCGATGAAGCCGGGCGAGATACGCGGCCCGATTGAATCAGACTTTGGTTTTCACATCATTCGTTTGACCGAAGTAAAAGCGGAGCGCACGCGCCCACTCGACGAAGTCCGCGCGCAGATCGAATCTGAACTCAAACAACAAAAGGCCAATAAACTCTTTGCCGAGAACGCGGAGAAATTTCAGAACCGCGTTTACGAGCAAGGCGACAGCTACGCAAAGATTGCTGAAGAGTTGAAGCTTGAGGTCAAAAAAACCGACTGGCTGACGCGCGCACAAGTGCAGGCCATCGCGGCTGGTAACCAGAAATTTGCGCAGACCGTATTTGCTCCCGCCAACGTCGCGGCCAAGAAAAATTCGGAAGCGATCGACCTCGGCAACAACAGCCTGATCTCGGCACGGGTGCTCGAATACAAACCTTCCGCGGTGCGCCCGCTAGAAGATGTACGTGCCCAAATCAGCTTGCAATTGCAACGCAAATTGGCGGGTGAACTGGCTGCCAAGGCCGGTGCAGAAAAGGTCGCAGCGATTTCCGCTGGCAAAGACGCAGGCCTGACGTTTGGCCCGGCACAAAAGCTCACACGTCAGGCTCCGCTGCCAAACGTCAATCAAGCGCTGGCGAAGGGCGTTTTTGCCGCTGACGTTAGCAAGGGGCCAGCGGTTGTGGGTGGCCCTAACGATGCCGGTGGTTATGCCGTTGCCAAAGTGTTGAAGGTTATCGAGCCTGAAGCTGCAGACGCCGAAAAATTGAAATCTCTTGGCCAGCGGTTGGCTGGTCAAGGCGGCGCAGATCTGAGCAACGCTTATCTCGTTGCTTTAAAAGAGCGCATCAAGGTCGAGATCAAAAATAATGCCATTCCTGCGGCCCCCGACAAATCTGAAAAATCAGATAAAGCGGGCGGCGGCAAGTCGCCCGGCTAACTCGCCTTAACTTACTGTGCGCGCTCCGAGCTGACCTGGATCGCGCGCCGTGCGTAAAATAGCGCTTTTGGGAATTTCACATGCGCATTCGCGCCAAAGCCCTTACCTTTGACGACGTTCTGCTCGTCCCCGGCCAGTCCAGTGTTCTGCCTCGCGATGTTGACCTCGCGACCCCACTCACCCGCTCCATCCGTCTGAATCTGCCGCTGCTGTCGGCTGCGATGGATACGGTGACCGAATCGCGTCTCGCGATCGCGATGGCGCAAGCTGGCGGCGTTGGCGTCATTCATAAAAATTTCACGGCAAAGCTGCAAGCCCTTGAGGTGAGCCGCGTGAAACGATTTGAATCGGGCGTGCTTAAGGATCCCATCACCGTCCCGCCGACCTTGCCGGTGCGCGACGTGCTCGCCATTACTCGCGAGCATCGTGTATCCGGTCTGCCAGTCGTTGAAGGCAATAAAGTCGTAGGTATCGTCACCAATCGCGACCTGCGTTTTGAGCCGGAACTCGACCAACCCGTTTCTGCGATCATGACGCCCGCGTCGAAGCTGGTGACCGTGCGCGAAGGCGAAAGCATCGAAGTGGCGAAAGCGCTGATGCACAAGCACCGCCTTGAGCGCGTGCTGGTCGTTAACGAGAAATTTGAGTTGCGCGGTCTTATCACCGTCAAAGATATCCTCAAGTCCACCGAGCACCCGCTTGCCTGCAAGGATCAGTTTGGTCGCTTGCGTGTCGGCGCGGCTGTTGGCGTTGCCGAAGGCACCGAAGAGCGTGTTGAATTGCTATTGGCGGCTGGTGCGGATTTCCTTGTCATCGACACGGCTCACGGTCACTCCAAAGGCGTAATTGATCGCGTTCGTTGGGCCAAACAAAATTATCCTGACGCCCAAATCATCGCAGGCAACATCGCCACGGCTGAGGCCGCACGCGCGCTGGCGGATGCAGGGGCTGATGCAGTCAAGGTCGGTATCGGCCCAGGCGCTATTTGCACCACGCGTATCGTGACTGGCGTTGGTGTGCCCCAGATTACCGCGATTGCCGACGTCGCCAAGGGCTTGGCCGGCACGGACATTCCGCTGATCGCCGACGGTGGCATTCGTTATTCCGGTGACATCGCCAAGGCAATCGCAGCGGGTGCCCATTGCGTCATGCTGGGAAGTATGTTTGCGGGCACCGAAGAAGCGCCGGGCGACATCGTATTGTTTCAGGGCCGCAGCTACAAAAGCTTCCGCGGCATGGGCAGTCTCGGCGCGATGCAACAAGGCAGCGCGGATCGCTACTTTCAGGACAGCGCACCAAACAACCCGAACACCGCCAAACTGGTTCCGGAAGGCGTCGAAGCACAAGTGCCATTCAAAGGCAGCGTCGCCAACGTTATTTTCCAGATGGAGGGCGGTTTGCGCGCTTCCATGCACTACTGCGGCTGCATCACACTAGACGAGATGCGCACACGCGCAGAATTTTCAGAAATCACCTCCGCTGGCATTCGTGAATCCCATGTTCACGATGTCAGCATCACGAAAGAAGCCCCGAACTACCATGTTGACTAGTATTTCCCGCATTGCGCTCGTCGCGATCCTCGCTTGCACGACGCTCACCGCACAGGCCGATGAGCTCACACCTGCCAAACGTACGCAAATTAAAACTCTGCTCGAAGTCACAGGCATCAAGGCGATCTCTGAACAGATCGCCAACAACACCGTGCAAAGCTGGGCACCCGGAATCAAGCAACTGGATCCCAAGTTCCCGGACAAAGGATTAGCGATTGCTCGGGACGCTTTTCTGGCCAGTCTGAACACGAAAATCGACACACCGGGCGGATTAATTGAACAAGTGACGCTCGTTTATCACAATACGTTTAGCGGGCCGGAAATCGCCGATTTGTTGAAGTTCTATCAAAGCCCGGTCGGTAAAAAACTGCTCGCGAATCAGGCGAAAGTTAACGGCGAAACGTTCCAGACCGCGATGAAATGGGCCGACTCCATGTCTGCTGACATCGACCAGCGAATCGAAGCTGGACTGAAAAAAGAAGGGCTCAAACTGCCTGAGCCACCGAAGACGGCACCCGGCGCACCCGCCGCAGGTGGCACGCAACCTCCCGCCAAAAAATAGCGGCAATGAACAAGGGGCCTCGCGGCCCCTTTGTGTTTCAGCCCCAGCTTTTTAACGTACTTAGCGAGATCACCATGGCACGCGGCATCCTCATTCTTGATTTTGGTTCGCAGGTTACGCAGCTCATCGCACGCCGAGTGCGTGAAATGGGCGTGTACTGCGAGCTGCATCCGAACGACGTGTCGGACGAGTTCATTCGCGAATACAACCCCGAAGGCATCATCCTCTCGGGCAGTCACGCCAGCACCTATGAAGCGCATGATTTGCGTGCGCCCGCCGCCGTCTTCACGCAGGGCGTTCCCGTGCTTGGCATCTGCTACGGCATGTTCACCATGACCGTGCAACTGGGCGGCAAAGTGGAGGCCAGCGATCATCGTGAATTCGGTCATGCCGAAGTTCGCGCACGCGGCCATACGCGGTTTCTGGAAGGCATTGAAGACGCGAAGAACGAAGACGGGCACGGCCTTTTGCATGTCTGGATGAGTCACGGCGACAAAGTCACTGAGATGCCGCCAGGATTTAAGCTCATGGCTTCCACGCTGAGTTGTCCTGTCGCCGGTATGGCCGATGAAGTGCGCAATTTTTACGGCGTGCAATTTCACCCCGAAGTGACGCACAGCAAACAAGGCACAGCGATGTTGCGTCGTTTTGTGCTGGACATTTGCGCCGCCGAGCCGTCATGGACAATGCCGAATTACATCGACACGGCGGTCGCGAAAATTCGCGAGGCAGTTGGCAAGGATGAGGTGATACTGGGTCTCTCCGGTGGCGTTGATTCCAGCGTTGCTGCGGCGCTAATCCACCGGGCGATTGGTCCACAACTCACCTGTGTATTCGTTGATCATGGACTGTTGCGCTTAAACGAGGGCGCGATGGTGATGGACATGTTCGCGCGCAATTTAGGCGTAAAAGTCATCGCCGTTGACGCCAGCGAGCAATTCCTCGGTCACCTCAAGGGTGTGACTGACCCCGAGGCCAAACGCAAAATTATCGGCCGCGAATTCGTTGAAGTGTTTCAGGCAGAAGCGAAAAAACTGCCCGCTGCGAAGTGGTTAGCGCAAGGCACGATTTATCCCGACGTGATCGAAAGTGCGGGCGCAAAAACCAAAAAAGCCAACACGATCAAGAGTCATCATAATGTGGGGGGATTGCCGGAAACGCTCAATCTGAAACTGCTCGAACCGCTGCGTGAATTGTTCAAGGATGAAGTTCGCGAACTCGGCGTCGCGCTTGGTCTGCCGCGTGAAATGGTCTATCGTCATCCATTTCCCGGCCCCGGTTTGGGTGTGCGAATTCTGGGCGAAGTGACGCGTCCAGCTGCTGATTTGTTGCGTCGCGCAGATGCGATTTTTATTGAAGAATTGCGCAACACCAAAGACTCCGAAGGCCGGAGCTGGTACGACCTCACCGCGCAAGCCTTCGCAGTGTTCCTTCCAGTGAAAAGCGTCGGCGTCATGGGCGATGGCCGCACGTACGAAAACGTGGTGGCATTGCGCGCCGTACAAACCACCGATTTCATGACCGCGCATTGGGCAGAACTGCCGCATTCGCTGCTCGGTAAAGTCTCGAACCGCATCATCAACGAAGTGCGTGGTTTTAACCGCGTGGTCTACGATATTTCAGGAAAACCACCGGCCACGATTGAGTGGGAATAGCGCATCTCCGCGATTTTCAGCGCGCTCTTTCGCAGATAGAAGTTGATCAGCTTTTTCATGAAACGACCACCACGTAGGGGCCGTGCGCGTTTTATGGCGATTGTCGATTTTTACGAAAATGAGGGTGCAGCCCCTGATTAGCGGGCATTTCAGATAAAAGCTGAAAATAATTGGGAGTCAGAAACGCCCTTGCGACGGCAGACGTTTTTTTAAAAGTTTTACTAATTTGCGCAGCTCATTCCGCCGTCTTTTAATTCGACGCAGCTCGCAGTTTCGGTTGATAAGGCGCTTCCAGCCGCAGCAACACATCGTAGTAAGCGCGCACTGACTCGACGTAATCCACCGGCATGCCGCAGCGGCAAGGCCCTGTCTTGAACTGCGCGGCAATTTCCGGCTTTATCAGAAGCGGCAAATGACGCCGCACATCGGGCCACATATCCGGATTCTTCCTGGCGCGCTGCGTCAGAATGCGAGCGTTCTCCACGTGCGCCAGGCCGATGTTGTAGGCAGCGAGCGCAAACCAGGTTTTGTCCGGTTCCTGAATGCGCGCCGCGAGGCCATTTCGTTTCAATTCCATCAGGTAGCGCGCTCCTCCCAAAATCGACGAACGCGGATCAAGCCGATCCACGTTGTAGCGCCGCGCTGTATCTTCGGTGAATTGCATGATGCCGCGCACGCCGGTCTCGGAGGTCGCGTCGGTCTCCCAATGCGATTCCTGATATGACACCGCCGCCAGCAACCGCCATTCGATGCCGTAGGTTTCCTGCGCCTGCTGAAACCACGTACGGTATCGCGGCAGCACGGTGTTCACGCGTTCGCTGAACACCTCGATATCGACCGGACTGATTTTTTGCGGAAATCCGAAATAGCGATCGAGAACCCGCGCGATTTGCCCGTCCCGCGTGATGCGCGTCAGGAACGCATTCGCGCTGTCACGCACGGCCGTTGCATCGTGCGCAAACAGCCAGACACGGGACATTGCGGGTTGCACGACGAAGGCCCGCTGCGCGTCGTAATGAAAATGCCGACTCGCGTTGAAGGTGTCCTCTTCAACGATGGCGTATTGCACCTCGTCGTCACCCACAGCCGAGATCAGCGATTCATCGTCGTTCTTCGTATCCTCGACGAACGAAATCGTCGGGTTCTTCCGCCGCAGTTCGGTCATGCGCGGATGCGTGTAGATACGCGAACTCACAACCACACGCTTCGGAAACACCTCGGCTAACGATTTTGGCGTGAATTTCTGCGGCGAATTGAGCAGGACCCAGGCACTTTCCTGGTACCGCGCTTTGGTTGCAATCTCGGTGGTGCTCAGTCCATCGACCGTGTTGCCCATCGCCACCACGTCCACCTCGCCGCGTAACAGGGCGAGCCGCGCAGCATCGGGCGTGGCGAATGTTTTGATCTCAAGCGGGGTGTTTTGCGTTTTTGCAAATGCACTGATGAGGTCGTACTCAAGCCCCGCCAATTCACCGTTCGGATCGGTGTAATAAATCGTTGGATGCACCATCAGTGCGGCGCGCAGCGGCGGTTTCGATGCGCCGTTTAAATCGTTCACGGGCGGCGAGGTAGAACTCACCGCGCGCGTCTCGACCCACGTCAAAATTTTGACGGGCAGCAACAGGGCGGCGATCGCAGCCAATACGGCAAGGACGACCGCGACAACGCGGAACCGGGGCATCAGGTGGGGTAGGGCTTCAGGCGCAGGGATTCAGGGCTTTGGAGTATACGAGGCCCTATAATCACAAGTGGTGGGTCGCCCCGCATGTCTAACTTGTGAATCTGGTCAGGTCCGGAAGGAAGCAGCCACAGCGAGCCAAGCAGTGCCGGGGGAACGGCTCACCACCTACTCTCCGGCGTGGCGATATGGGCGAATCGCTGCGTTGAGTTTTCCGCGCGGAACTCGCCTACCACTTGAGGTATGGCTCGTCCCGCTCGAAAAACTCGCCTTGCGCTTCATCCCATCTCGCCACGCTGCACGTTGGGCGGGATGTCACCTCAACCCGAACCGCTCTCCTCATGCTCCGCCGTCCGTGGTGAGCCGTCGAACCACTTGGTTGCGGAAGTCCCACCCCTCCTACAATTGATCCAGTTTCTCACCGGCTCAATTCGTGTCCGCCTCCCTCGCTCTCGCCCGAAAATACCGCCCGCGTAACTTCTCCGAATTGATGGGGCAGGAGCATGTGGTGCGCGCGCTTTCTCATGCGTTAACCACCGGGCGTCTGCATCAGGCGTATCTGCTGACCGGTACACGCGGAGTCGGCAAAACGACCATCGCCCGCATCCTCGCGAAAACGCTGAATTGCGAAACGGGCGTCACGCCAACACCCTGCGGTGTTTGTCAGACTTGTCTGGATATTGATGCCGGCCGTTTTCCTGATCTTTTAGAGTTGGATGCGGCGTCGAATACCGGCGTCGACAACATGCGCGAAATCATCGACAACGCGCGTTACGCGCCGACCGCTGGGCGCTACAAGGTGTACCTCATCGACGAGGTACACATGCTGTCGAAGAGCGCATTCAACTCAATGCTGAAGACGCTTGAAGAACCACCCGAGCATGTGAAGTTTGTACTCGCCACGACCGATCCGCAGAAGATTCCGGTGACCGTGTTGTCGCGCTGTTTGCAATTTGCGCTGAAGCAATTTCCGCCTGAGCGCGTGGCCGAGCAATTGCATAAAGTATTGACCGCCGAGAACGTGCCGTTCGATACGCCCGCGCTGCGCTTGATTGGTGAAGCGGCGCAGGGCTCGATGCGCGACGCGCTCTCGATCACCGATCAGGCGATTGCGTTTGGTCATGGCAAAGTCGAAGAGCAACAGGTTCGCCAGATGCTCGGCAACGTGGATCGCGATTTCGTCTGGCGGGTGCTGGATGCGGTGGTGGCGCGTGATGCAACGGCGCTCGCGGCTGAGGTTGAGCGATGTTTCGAGCAGGCGCTTGCGGCGGACGATGCCCTTGCGCAACTCGCCCGTGCGCTGCATCGCATTGCGCTCGTTCAGGCGGTATCAGCAAGCGTCGACGCCGACGATCCTGACCACGCGCACATCACGCGCATTGCTGCCGCCCTAACCGCCGAAGAAATCCAGCTCTATTATCAAATCGCGCTGCATGGTCGTGATGATCTGAGGCTTGCGCCCGATGAGCAGACAGCGCTGATGATGACGTTTTTGCGGCTGCTGGCGTTTGCGCCAACGAATGGCAATGAGCCCGTGCGAGAGGCTGCGCCGAGAGCGGGTTCTACTCCCCTCCCCCCTCGTGGGGGAGGGGTTGGGGGAGAGGGGGCTGGTAGCACCAGAACCACGGTTGCTGCTACGCCACCATCCCCCTCTCCCCAACCCTCCCCCTCCAAGGCGGAGGGGGCCAAACCGACGCCTGCTACCGGCGCGAACGATCAGGCTGAACCGCCCACCCAACGCGAATTCGATGGCGACTGGCTACGGCTCGTCACCGCCCTCCCGCTCGCCGCCGTGGCCCGCGAACTGGCCCGTCACAGCACCCTCATTAGCTGGGACAAAAGCCTGATCAAACTGGCCTTGCCGCAAGACAAGCGTCCGCTCGCCACGCAAAAAGAACGCCTCGCGGGCACGCTGTCGGAATACTTCGGTCGCCCGCTCAAACTGGAGATCGAACTCACCGACAACGCGGGCGAATCTGTAGCCGTGCGCGACAAGCAGGTCAAGGACGAAAAGCAGACCGCCGCCGAGATCGCCTTCATGGCTGATCCTGCCGTGCAGGTGTTGCTCACCGAGGGGCAGGGCCGCATTCGGGCGGGTAGCATTCAGGCCAATGACTAACGATTCAGGAGACACACAATGCTAGGTAAAGGCGGAATGGCGGGCCTCATGCAGCAAGCTCAGCGCATGCAGGAAAACATGAAAAAAGCGCAGGACGAAATCGCCGCGATGGAAGTCGAAGGTCAGGCGGGCGCAGGCATGGTCAAGATCACCATGACCGGCAAGCACGACTGCAAACGCGTGCAGATTGACGCAGGCGTGATGGATGACAAAGACATGCTCGAAGACCTGATAACTGCTGCGATCAATGACGCGTCGCGCAAGATTGAGCAGACGAGTGCTGCCAAGATGGGAGCGCTCGGGGCGGGGATGAATTTGCCGCCTGGGATGAAACTCCCGTTTTGAGCCCAACATAAAGGGCGAACGGTTCGATAGCAGATGCCATTCACACTCCTATGCCGTCATCCTCGCGAAAGCGGGGATCCAGCTCGTGCACACAGCGCGCAGCGCTCACTTCCCCCGGTTCGTTCCAGCCACCTTTCTGGATTCCCGCCTGCGGCGAGAATGACGGCATGAGGGATAGCGCATCGTGACCCCCGTCTCCTTCAAAGTCCTGATCGACGCGCTAAAACAGCTGCCCGGCATCGGCCCGCGTGCAGCCCAACGCATCGCGTTCGAGCTCGTACAACACAAACGCGACGCCGCGTTAGGCCTCGCGAAAGCGCTCGAAGGCGCGCTCGAAAAACTCGGGCACTGCGAGCGCTGCAACACGCTCTCGGAAGAGCCGCTGTGCAGCCTCTGCTCGTCCAAACGACGCGACCCATCGATCCTCTGCGTCATCGAAACGCCGTCCGACCAGATCACGCTTGAGCAGTCCGGCGCGTTCAGCGGGCTCTACTTCGTACTCATGGGTCGCCTGTCCCCGCTCGACGGCGTCGGCCCCGCGCAAATTCACCTCGAAAAACTCGTCAACCGCGCCACCGACGGCACCGTCAAAGAAGTCATCCTCGCCACCAACTTCACCAACGAAGGCGAAGTGACCGCGCACGTCATCACCGAACTGCTGGAACCGCAAGGCGTGAAGGTTTCGCGGCTCGCGCGGGGGATTCCGATTGGTAGTGAACTGGAATATGTGGATGCGGCTACGGTCGCGCAGGCGGTTCGGGAGAGGAGGTGAGTCAATGGCTAAGAGACGCATCCTGATCGGACGCAAATTTGCTTGGGCGTACTTCGCTCTCGTAGTTGCGGCGACCGCGTGGGCTTGGTACATCGACATCAAGTTGATTGACTCAAGCCGAGAGCACTTACTGCCGGATCTTGTGCATTTCGTAGCTGCGCTCCCGAGTTCGATCAGCGTTCTTTTTCTGTCCGGATTTTGGCCGAATTTCTTTGATCTACCCTTTGTGCAATTGAGTTGGGTCACACTCTGTGGCTTTCTTCAAGCGGGAACGCTCTTTTGGCTATCGGAGTCAGCTTAGAGTCGTAGGGTGCGCATCAGAATGCGCGTAAGGGCCGTAGGGCGGAACGCTTGCGGTTCCGCCGAACGCGGTTGCGTGCCACCGATGGCGGAACCCCTCCGGGTATCCGCCCTACGGCTTCTTCGTGTAATCGCGACTGTGTTTGGGCTAAAGGCGAATAACGACTGATATCGATAAATGCCATTTTGCATATCTATCCCCCGTTCAACGGTCATTTCAGCGCAAAGCTGTTGACGCCTTCTTTCCAAATACCCAATCCGAAATCGCCATAAATTCCTCGCACGTCAATTCCTCGGCGCGGGCTTGCGGATTGACGCTGATTTCGGTCCACGCCTCGGGCGTCATCCATGCGCCGAGGCTCTTTCTGAGCATCTTCCTGCGTTGCGTGAAGGCGGTGGTGACGATTTGTGCGAACAGGGTTTCGTCTTGGGGTTGCAACCGTTCCGTGCCCAATGGCGTGAGCCGCACGATGCTTGAATCGACCGCTGGCACCGGTTTGAACGCGGTGGGCGGCACGTCGAAACACTTCTCGATTTTGAAGCGATATTGCAGCATCACCGAGAGCCGTCCGCGCTCGCCGTCGCCCGCAGCGGCGGCCATGCGATCCACGACTTCTTTTTGCAGCATGAAGGTCAGGTCGCTGATGCGCGATTCAAATTCGCAGAGCCGAAACAGGATCGGCGTGGAGATGTTGTAGGGCAGGTTGCCCACGACGCGCAGAGGCGAAGGCAGCGTTGCGAAGTCAAATTCCATCGCGTCGGCCTGATGCACGCGCAACTTGCTATCGTCGAATTCGTGCGTCAGCCGCGCCACCAGATCGCGGTCGATTTCGATGGCATCGATGCTGCCGTTCAGTCCCATCGCATGGATGAGTTTGCGCGTGATCGCCGCCTGCCCCGGCCCGATTTCCACGATGTGTTGACCGGGCTGCGGATCAATCGCCTCAACGATGCGATTGATGATCGATTGATCGACGAGGAAGTTTTGACCGAAGCGCTTGCGGGCGCGGTGCGCTGTGGGGTGTTTCGCGAATTCACTCATTCGAAATGATCCAGTTCAGCGAGAAGTCGCGGCATCGCGTTGGTCATGCCGCGATAGGCGATGACCTCGGGCGTCATGGAGCGTAGTGATGCCGCGAGCGCCTGGGCGCGCGTGGCGACAACGCCACCCGACCCAACGACCGCCTCAGGGCGAACGGAGAGGGGTAGGCGCAGAACGTCAACTAATGGACTCATCATCACGCGAATAAAAAACACCGCGCGCTGAAATTGCGGCAATGGCAATGTGGTTTGCCTCTCAACGCGGAAGAAGAGGTTCGGCAACAACGGCGACATATCGCGCAGCGCCCCCGTCCACCACGCCTGATTTTTCTCCGGGTGTTGATCCAGACTTGCGCTCGGCACGATGAGCCAGACGTGACGCAGCATCGGCTGCTTCATGAACGCCATCGTCATGATGCTTTGGCCGACGGCGAGGAGTGTTTGATTGTCGGCAACGGGCGCGTGAATCGCGGCGAAGTCCAACCCCAATTTCTCGCGCGGATCCCAGCGTGAGGGGAAACAGACCGAGAGGTATTCGGTGCGCAGTGCGTCGGCTTCTTGTTTCAGGATTACGAAGTCTTCTTGCATAGCAAGAGCAACGTCCGATCCCCTCTCCCCTTGCGGGAGAGGGCTAGGGTGAGGGGTATGTTTCAGCGGGGAGCCACGGTTGCTGGAACTGCCACCTTCCCCCTCACCCCAACCCTCTCCCGCGAGGGGAGAGGGGGCCAAACCCGAGATCGCTGCGAGAGCGTCTTCATTCGGCGAGCCCACCATCGCACGCTCGCGATGGGTAGCGATCACTTGCCCGCGCTCTCGCCGATAAACCTCAGCTAACTCATCGCGCAACAACCAAGCAGGCGCATCCGCGTCCAGCTTCTCCAGATTCGGGCGCATGCGAAACGGCGTGGTCACGGGCCAAGGCATCGCGCTTGCGGGCGTTAGCCAATCAGGCTGCATGGTTTACTGCGGCCACGCGGCTAGATATTCTTTCCAGTGCGTGCCGTCGTGCGCCGCGAGTTTGTCGCGCAACAGCGCAAGCTCGGCTGCGTATTCCGCCTTATCGAGATCGCCACGCATTGCCAGAAAGCGCAGGAATAGCAGGTAGGTGTTCGCCACATCGGTCTCGCAGTAAGCGCGAATCTCGGCGATTTCGCCGCGCTGAAATGCGGGCCAGACCTGGCTGCCGTCCATGCCCAGTTTTCCAGGGAAACCAGCGAGTTTCGCCATCGTGTCGAGCGGCGCGCTGGCGCGCGGTTGGTACATTGCGAGGAAGTCCATCAGGTCGAGATGGCGCTCCTTGTAGCGGTTCAGGTAATGGTCGAAATTGAACGCGCGGTCGTTGGCACCGGTCTCTAAAAATCGCGACGCGGTGACGCCGACGATGAGACCGCGCTGCATGAGTACCGGTAGATCAAATCCACCACCATTCCAGCTTACAAGCTGCGGCGTTCTGCGCTCGATCAGTTCGAAAAATTTCTGGATGATTGTGGTTTCGTCATCGGTTGGCTCGCCTAACGACCATATCGCGAGTTTGTCCGCGCCTTCGCGAAATGCGCACGAGATGGCGCACACGCGTTGCAGGTGATGCGGCAAAAATTCTGTGCCGTTCTTCAGGCGCTGCTGCGCGAACGCCCATAGCGCCACTTCATCGTCTGTGAGCGACGCAGGTAAATCATGAAGACGGCGAATCCCCGGTACGTCGGGGATCGATTCGATGTCGAATATGAGGGTGGGCAGCATGGCTACATTGTAGGAGCGGCTCTGCCGCGATCCCCCCGTCGCAAACGCTTATCGCGGCCAAGGCCGATCCCACAGGTTGCTAGCCGGGAAACACACCTGTCGACAAATAGCGATCCCCACGATCACACACGATGAACACGAAGGTGCCGTTCTCAACGCCTTTCGCGAGGCGCAACGTGATTGCCAGCGCACCCGCCGCGCTGATGCCGCAGAAAATGCCTTCCTGCACGGCCATTTGTCGCGCCATTTCTTCGGCATCGGCCTGCGACACTTCTTCAACCAAATCAACGCGCGCTTTTTTGAAGATGGCGGGGCGATACGCTTCCGGCCATTTGCGAATGCCAGCGATGCTTGATCCGTCGGTCGGCTGCGCGCCAACGATCACGATCTTTTCGTTCTGTTCCTTGAGGTAATTCGAGATACCGGTGATGGTGCCGGTGGTGCCCATTGCGCTCACGAAATGAGTCACCTGGCCGTTCGTCTGCCGCCAGATTTCCGGCCCGGTGCCCACGTAATGCGCGAGTGGATTGTCTGGGTTAGCGAACTGGTCGAGCACTCGGCCTTTGCCTTGTTGCTCCATCTCCACGGCGAGATCGCGCGCGCCTTCGATGCCTTTTTCTTTCGAAACCAGCACCAGTTCAGCGCCATACGCCTTCATCGCCTGACGTCGCTCAACCGACTGGTTCTCGGGCATGATCAGCAGCATCTTGTAGCCGCGCATGGCCGCGACCATCGCGAGCGCAATCCCCGTGTTGCCGGAGGTCGCCTCAATGAGCGTGTCGCCTGGCTTGATGGTGCCGCGCTTTTCCGCTTCCACAATCATCGAATACGCCGGGCGATCTTTCACGCTGCCCGCCGGGTTGTTGCCTTCCAGTTTGCCGAGGATGACGGTGCTCTCAGGCACGCCGTACATGGCGGGTAGACGTTGCAAGCGAACGAGCGGGGTGTTGCCGATGGTGGAGTCGATGGTGGGGTAGGAGGTACTCATCAAGTGGCTGCCGGTGGTCACATTGTGGATTCCCGCCTGCGGCGAGAATGACGACGATTTGATTATCCCGCACCAAAGAAAAACCCCGCCGAAGCGGGGTTTTTCAGGACTGACCGGGAGAGCTTAGGGCTTCTTCGGGGCGTCGTCTTTTTTGGCGGCATCTTTAGCTGGAGCTTCCTTTGCTTTGGCAGCATCCGCTTTTTTCTTGGCAGCTTCGTCTTTTTTGGCTTTGGCGTCAGCTTCTTTTTTTGCTTTGGCCTCGTCAGCCTTGGCTTTCTTGTCAGCGGCTTTCTTGGCTGCGGCTTCTGATTTGGCTTTTTTGGCTTCTTCTTTTTTCGCTTTGTCAGCAGCAGCCTTTTCGTCTTTGCTCATTGGCTTGTCAGCAGCTTTTGGCGCGGCAGCAGCAGCAGCAGCAGGTGCAGCGGCTTTAGGCGCTTCTTTTGTTGCAGCAGCGGCTGGAGCGGCCATCTTGCCCGCATCAGCTTTCGGAGCGGCGGCAGCACCGGCGGCAGCGGCTGGGGCAGCAGCTTTGCCAGCGTCAGCTTTAGGCGTGTCTTTTTTGGCTTCGGTTTTCCAGTCGATTTTGGTCGGGCCAGAAGTCGAAATCTTGTCTTTCATTCCGACGAAGTTTTTGTCGCCAATGCCTTCTACCTTGATCAGGTCTTCATTCGACTTGAATGGGCCATTTTTGGCGCGGTAGTCGATGATCGCTTTGGCGCGGACTGGACCAACTTCTGGCAGCGCTTCGAGTTCAGACTGGGTTGCGGTGTTGATGTTGACGGCAGCGAATGCCGAGCCAGCCAGCAGGAATGCTGCGAGCAGTGCGTAGATTTTGTTCATAATTTTTGTGTCTCTCCGTGGAAATTCCGGCTTGCCGGTGGGTGACGATTCAAACTGGCTTGTCGCGCTACTTGGGATAACGCGCCCTGTGCAGCAAAACACCGCCAGTCATGGTGTGCCGCTTAAACGCGCAAATTGTAGCGGGGGTTGACAAATCTGAGCATTCACTCAGTCAGCCTGCGACAGCCGTCAGATGAGGTGCCGCGAAACCCTGGGCGCTACGGCTGTCAACAGCTCGTAGCCAATCGTTCCCGCCGCCGCCGCGACTTCGTCCACAGGCAGTTGCGTGCCCCACAACTCAACCGGCGTGCCGACTCGCGCCAGTTCAATATCCGTCACGTCGACCGTGATTTTGTCCATCGAGACGCGGCCGACCACGCGGGTACGCTGTCCGGCGACCAGTATTGGCGTGCCGGTGCCAGCGCTTCTTGGATAACCGTCGGCGTAGCCGCAGGCGACGACCGCAACGCGCTCGTTTTTGCTGGCGACGTAGGTTGCGCCGTAACCTACCCGTTCGCCCGCTTTGAGCGATTGCACGCCGATGATTTCGGTGGTGAATGCCATGGCAGGTTTGAGTTTTAGTGAGGCGGCGCTGCGGGTTACATGCGAAAACGGCGTTGCGCCATAGAGCATGATGCCGGGGCGAACAGAGTCGGTGCCGGTCTCCGCGCGCTCGTTTGATCCGACGCGGTCAAAATCGAAACAGGCCGCCGAATTCGCCACGGATCGCGCAAATGGCAATCCCGCTGTGGCGTGAACAAACGCGCGGAGTGCCTCAAGATGCCCGTCGCGTTCATCGGCGCTGGCGAAATGTGTCATCAGCGTAATGTCGCCCACGCCGGAATTGAGCACCAGACGGGTGGCGACGTCGCGCGCGCGCTCGACGCGAAAACCGAGACGGTTCATGCCAGTGTTGAACTTCAAGTAGATATCGAGCTTGCGCGCGAGCGGTGTGGCTTCAAATTCGCTTAATTGTTCGTCGGAATGAATCACGCAGGCGAGGCGATGCTCGGCGGCGGCGTGCCAGTCGACAGCGGCGTAGCAACCTTCGAGCAACAGGATTGGCTTTTTCCAGCCCATTTCACGCAGACGAATCGCGTTTTCAATTTCAATCAGCGCCAGTCCGTCGGCGGCGGCGAACGCCTGCATGGCGGCGGCGATGCCGTGTCCGTAAGCATCAGCCTTGATCACCGCCCACGTCTGCGCACCGTGCGTTAACTGTTGCACAAGTGCGAGGTTGTGCGTCATTGCGGCGCGGTCAATGGTGGCTACGAGCGGTCTTGGCATGGTGCATTGCGTCATCAAGCGATATCGGGGCCTATGCTACTCTCCGATTCGAGATTGATTGACGGCTCGTATCGCGAAAATAAACGTCGTGCGTGCGATGCGGATTCTGAGGGGGAACCGCAGGCAGCCCGTCGACGGCAACCAGAAAAACAGGAGACGAGTAGCGCATGCAGCGCGGGTTTTACACGATCATGGCGGCGCAGTTTTTCAGCTCGCTCGCCGATAACGCGCTGTTTGTCGCTGCGTATCAATTGCTTCGCTACGACGGCGCGCCGAGCTGGCAGGGCGCGGCCTTGGTGCCGTTGTTCGCGTTTTTCTATGTCGTACTGGCTCCGTTCGTGGGCGCGTTTGCGGATCGTTTCCCCAAAGGTCGCGTGATGTTCACGTCGAACCTGATCAAAGTGGTCGGCTGCCTGCTGCTCTTGTTCGGTACTCATCCGTTGATGGCGTACGCCGTCGTTGGGCTCGGCGCGGCGGCGTATTCGCCCGCGAAGTACGGCATCCTCACTGAGCTTTTGCCGCCATCGCAACTGGTCAAGGCTAACGGCTGGATTGAGGGCTTGACCATTATGTCGATCATCATGGGCAACGTGCTGGGCGGCGTGCTGGTCGGGCCAAAGGTCGGCGACTGGTTGCTTGATCTTGATTTTCCGATGCTGGATTTTGATATTGCCACTGCGCCGGAGGCAGCAATTGCCTGCATGATCGCGGTGTACGTGGTGGCGGCGGCGTTTAACCTGCGCATTCCGCACACCGGTGTTGCCATGCAACCGATCCCGACCGCGACGCATTTATTGCCCGATTTCTGGCATTGCAACACGCGTTTGTGGCGCGACAAACTGGGCCAGATTTCGCTCGCGACGACGACGTTGTTTTGGGGCGCGGCCGGCAACCTGAAAGTGATCGTGATCGCGTGGGCGGCCACTGCGCTGTCGTACAGCGTGACCGAGTCGACCACTTTGGTGGGTGTCGTCGGCATCGGCACGGCGGCGGGAGCGGTGTATGCGTCGATGCGCGCCTCGCTTGATCGAGCGACCAACGTGATCCCCCTCGGCATCGGCATGGGCGTTGCCGTCGCCTGCATGGTTTTCATTCACCATCTGTGGATCGCGGTGCCGTTCCTGATTTTTCTGGGTGCGATTGGCGGTTATCTCGTGGTGCCAATGAACGCGTTGTTGCAACATCGTGGTCACATGTTGATGGGCGCGGGGCGCTCGATTGCCGTGCAAAACTTCAACGAACAGCTGGCGATCCTGTTGCTAGGCGGTTTCTACACGCTGATGACCAGCCTGGAGCTGTCGATTTTCGCGTCGGTCGCGACGTTCGGTTTGTTGGTGGCGGCGTTTATGTACCTGATCGGCCGTTGGCACAAATCAAACCTCGTACATCACAAAGCGGAATTGGACCGGTTGCTCGCGATTGCCAAGAGCGACAAACATTAGTCCGCTATCAGCTTTTGGCTAAAAGCACACCGGCATAGGGGCTAACAGTTAATTAGGGTGAAAGTCGATATTTGAAGTAATTATCGGGTAGCCCCGGTGCAACGGGCGTTTCAGCGAAAAGCTGTTATCTGAGTTTGTCGGAAAAAAGCCTCACCAAAGCCAAGCCGCACCGCGCACGCCGCCCGAATCGCCATGTACGTTCGGTGAAATTTTGGTCTCTACAAATTCGCTGAAAACGTAGCGCGGCAACAGTTTCGGCACATTGTCATACAGCCGCGTGATGTTCGACACGCCGCCGCCGAGCACGATGACGTCCGGGTCGATCACGTTGATGATTGTGGCTAAAGCCCGCGCCAGACGGTCTTCTACGCGCCGCAGATACATCTCCGCGATCTCGTCTCCGGCGTCCGCGCGTTTGACGATTTCGCTGGTGATGACGCCGCTATCGCCGAAATGCGCTGCGATGCCGGGGCCTGACAGCCACGTCTCGATGCAGCCCAATTTTCCGCAGTAACAGCGCGTGCCGGGAAACTCATCGGCGGCAGGCCAGGGCAGCGGATTGTGTCCCCATTCGCCTGCAATCGCGTGCAATCCATTGACGATTTTTCCGTCGACAACGATGCCGCCGCCGACGCCGGTGCCAAGGATCACGCCGAAGACAATCTGGGCACCTTTTCCCGCACCGTCGACTGCCTCGGACAGCGCAAAACAATTGGCGTCATTGGCTATTCGCACCTCACGCTTGAGCCGCGATTCGAGCGCCTGTTTGACTGGTTGTCCGTTGAGCATGACCGTGTTCGAGCCCCGCAGCAGCCCGGTCTTCGGCGACAGCGAACCCGGCGTGCCGATGCCGACAGACCCTGTCGCATTGAGCGAAACCTCGCAACGCTCGACCAGTCCGGTGATCGCATCGTAGATCGCATCGGCCGTGAGCTTGGGCGTGGGCACTCGCTCACGCCAGACAACCGCACCGTTATCGGCCAGCGCCACGGCCTCAATTTTGGTGCCGCCGAGGTCGACACCGATGCGAAATTTTTCTGTGTTCATGACCGAAATGCTACTTGCGGCGGCGGCGGCTAGGGCAGGGCGCGTACTTCCGCAAAGGCGCGCCCGTACTACTTGCGCATTGCGCTTACGCCGTGACCGTCGCCCCGGTCGGCAGCAGACACACCGCGCCCGTCCCCGCCAATCCACAATATCCGTCCGGGTTTTTGGCGAGATATTGCTGGTGATACTCCTCTGCGTAGAAGAAATGCGGCGTGGCTTCGCCCGGCATCCCGCCCAGAATTTCGGTGGTGATTTTGCCCAGGCCGCGTGCGCTCAGTGCCGCTTGAAACTGCGCTTTGGTGGTTTCAACCGCGGCGCGCTGTTCGGGCGTGTAGCAATAGATGGCTGATCGATACTGGCTACCCATGTCGTTCCCCTGACGCATGCCCTGTGTCGGGTCATGCGCTTCCCAGAACACCTTTAGCAATTGCTCGTAACTTACTTTGCCCGGGTCATACACAACCAGCACCATCTCGGTGTGGCCAGTGCGCCCGGTGCAGGTTTCCTGATAGGTCGGGTTCTGCGTGAACCCCCCGGCGTAACCCACGGCCGTGGAATACACACCCGGCTGTTCCCAGAACTCGCGCTCCGCACCCCAGAAGCAGCCCATTGCGAACTGTGCGAGCTGCAAGCCCTCGGGGAACGGCGCGACGATGTCGTTGCCGTTAGCGAAGTGTTTGCGCGATACCGTGATCGGCTCAGTACGTCCCGGCAGCGCTTCGGACGCGCTCACCATCGATGTTGATTTTCCGAAAAATCCCATAACTCAGCTCCGTATAAAAATGCACCGTTCCTATTAGTGTGTGGCCATAGCGCGAGCTTACAATCGTTGCAACAAAAATATTGAATATCTACGGGAGCGGTCGATATGGACAAACGCGCGGCCACGATTGCCGGCCTCATTGCAGCGATCTTAAGCCTGCTGCTGGGCATGGGCGTTTTGCAGTTGTTGCATGACAACGCGTTCGGCCTCCCGCGTCTGCTGGCGACCATCGTGCTCGGGCGTGACGCGCTTGATCCGGATTTGACGCCAAACAGCACCGCATTCGTCGTCGGAGCAGCGGCGCACCTCGTGCTCGGTCTCGTCTTCGCGTTCGTAATTTCGTTCACGCTGCACCGCTGGGGCTTCTGGGTCGGGCTGATTGGCGGCGGTCTGTTCGGCCTCGCGCTGTACGCGATCAACACCTACACCATGAGCGCATTTTTTCCGGAGTTCTATCATTACAGAAGCTGGTTTATGGTGGGTTTGCATGTGGTGTTTGGCGCGCTCTGTGGCGGCATTTATGAATCGCTGGAACGGGATCGCCGTTCCATGTATCGTCGCTAGGGAGGCACACGAATCATGAACAAAATTCAACTCGTCATCGCACTCATCGTCGCGGCGTTTTCACTTTTCTCGTATTTCGGTTCTTCGTCAGTGAATCAGATCACGGGCGAGAAACAGCACATTGGTGGCATGTCGCAAAAACAAGAAGTGGCGATGGGTCTGCAATCGGCCCCGCAGATGGCGCAGCAGATGGGCGGCCTGTCGCAGGACGCTCGTGCGCGCGAGTTAGTGTCGCAGGTAGGGGCGAAAGTTGTTGCGCAGTCGGTCGCTGCCAAATCCGGCTATCCGTTCAAATTTCACACGCTTGCCGACCCGCGTACGGTTAACGCTTTTGCGTTGCCGGGCGGGCAGATCTTCATCACGATGTCATTGCTGTCAAAACTGGAGACTGAAGGTCAACTCGCAGGCGTGCTTGGGCATGAGGTTGGCCATGTGCTCGCCCGCCACAGCGCCGAGCACATCGCCAAAGATCAGCTCACACAAGGCCTCACCGGCGCGTTCGCGATGGGCTCCGGCTCGATGAATGCCGCGCAAATCGGGCAGATGGTCGGCCAGATGACGATGCTCAAATACGGCCGCGATGACGAGCTGGAAGCCGATGGGCTGGGCCTGCGCCTGATGTCGGAAGCGGGATACGATCCGCGTGCGATGATTCGCGTGATGCAGATTCTGGAGAAAGCCTCGGGCGGCTCGCGCAATCCGGAGTTCCAAAGCTCACACCCTAGCCCGCCACACCGGATTGAAGAAATTAACGCCAAGCTGAAAAAAGCGTTTCCGAACGGCATTCCCGCGGGCCTCACGCCCTAATTTAGTCCGTTCCGGCGCAGCTTTGCACTTCCTTCGAGATTTTCCGCTCGCTGCGTTCAACACGTTCGGTGTCGCCGCGACAGCGCGGCAATTCGCCACGGTGTCGACCGAGGCGGCGCTGATGGACTGGTGTGCGCGCAACGGCCAGGCAACGCCACCTTTTTTACTCGGCGGCGGCAGCAATTTATTGCTCACGCGAGACATCGAAGCCCCGGTGCTGCAAATCGCGCTACGCGGCGCGCGCATCGTGTTCGACGAGGGCAATACGGCGCTGGTGGAAGCGATGGCCGGTGAGCCGTGGCACGCGTTTGTGTTGTGGACCCTGGCGAAAGGTTTAAGTGGGCTGGAAAACCTGTCGCTGATTCCGGGCTTTGTCGGCGCCGCACCGGTGCAAAACGTCGGTGCTTATGGCGTTGAAACGGCCGACCTGCTCGACAGCGTCACCGCGATTGATACGCGTACTGGTGAGCATCGCGAATTTCGCAACCGTGACTGTCAGTTTGGCTATCGCGATAGCGTGTTCAAGCGCCTGCACGAAGGTCAGCGCGACCAATACGCCATCCTGCGGGTGCGCTTCCGGTTGTCGAGAAATTTCACGCCACACATCGATTACGGCGATGTCAAAACAGAGTTACAACGGGCGGGCATTTCAGCGCCCACCGCATTGGACGTATCGCGCGCCGTGATCGCTATTCGTTCGAGCAAGTTACCCGATCCTGCTGTTATCGGCAACGCCGGAAGTTTCTTCAAAAACCCGGTGCTCGATGCACAAACCGCCAGTGCATTGAAAGAGAAATTCCCTGATATGCCGCAGTATCGGGGGAAAGACGGCGTGAAGATTGCGGCCGGCTGGCTGATCGAACAGGCGGGCTGGAAAGGCCGTCGTTTGTCGCCAGCCAGCGCGGCGGGCGTGCACGAAAAACACGCGCTGGTGATCGTCAATCGTGGCTGGGCGACCGGGGCCGAAATCTGGGCATTGGCGCAGGCAGTTCAGGCTGACGTCGCCGAGAAATTCGGCATCACGTTGGAACCGGAACCACGCGTGGTTTGATGCCGCGCTCGCGGGTTCCGCCGCTCCTGCAAAGGCGCACTTACCAAATCCCCAGCGCCGCCATCTGCGCTGCTGCCTGTGGCGACCAGCCGCGATTAGCCATTGGGCTGGCGGGGCTCGGATGCAGCACGGTGCCAATTTTCAAATTCGGAAAATCATTCGCCAGCGCCGCGCGAGCCTGATTTTCGGCAAACTTTCCGACGCCAATGACCCATTCGGGATTTAGCGCTACAACGCATTCGCGAAGATGGTCATCACACGCTTGGTACAACGGTTTCGTCTCCGATTTATGGAGCTTGTCGGGTGTCACATTGCGCGCCTTGTCGAAAAATGCAAGCGGGCAATAATTCAGGACGAAATGATCGGCGAAAAAATCTTCTGCATGTGGAAATCGCTCAGAGAAAAGCGCCCACAAGCGCTGCCCCGAAACCTCCGATCGTGCACACGAAAACCCTTCAACGGGACGCGATGGATTGGGCGTTTTCGGTTGCGACACGGGCGCGTCAATCTTCATCCAGTCGCGCACCGCGCTGACTTCGCCGAATGGCACGCCCACCTGCGCCATGCCAAACGGGCCCGGATTCATGCCGAGAAAGACCACGCGCTTTTTGCCAGCACCGAATTTGCGCAAGTACTGCTCGTGCGGGGCCCAGGCGTAATCAAGCGGGTTTAACGTATGCGTGACGGGCGAAGAAAAGTGAAGTGCATCAACGGTAGCGCTCAGCTGGCGCGCCGCAGCAATCAACGCATCCGTCGTCACGCCGCCTTTGGCCACAACACCATCTGTGTGCAGCGAAACAGCGCGATCATTTTGTCAGTCTCTCGATGCTGCACCACCGCGTCCCACACCTGCGTGCTACGGCCCAGATGCTGGGGTCGCGCCTCGCAGTAAATGGTGCCGTCCAGCGCGGTGCCAAGATGGTTACTCTTGAGTTCGATAGTGGTGAAACCGCTGGCACCTTCAGGCAAATGCGACATGCAGCCGTAGCCGCAAATGGTGTCGGCCAGTGCAACGATAGTTGCCGCATGCAGGTAGCCGTTTGGTGCCAGCAGTTCATCTCGAACTTTCACCTCGGCAATGAGCAAACCTTCTTCAACCGCGAGCAGTTCAACCCCGATCAGTCCCGGCAGTTTGCCGACACCGTGATCCTGCATCGACGCGACGGTGAAACCCGTTCGCAAATGCTTTTTCGTCATGCCTAAAACTGGTACCCGACGGCGAACATCAGCGCGTTGCCACCGAGTAAGATGGTCTCAATCGTTGCGCCTTTAAAGCGAAAACCGAGCGACGGAATGATTCCCGGCGCGACGCCTGCTTTGTTGAAGGGAATCTTGTCGCGGTACTTGCCTTTGTAGCCGTGCAGCAGGCCGGCTGTGACCTTGACGTAGACGTAGTCGTTTACGTCCCAGCGTTGGCCCCAATACACCCACTGCGACGGTTGACCAAACGAATTGCGCAGAACCGCTGCACCAAACAGCGTCTTGTCCGCTCCCCAGACGCGGTCGTAGTTCGACTGGATTTCGAGGTTCACCATGCGGTTGTGATCGACGTGCTCTGCGCTGTAACTACGGTGCTTTGTATACACCCCGTACTGGATCGAAAACGTGTCGCCATCGCGCAGCCACGTATCAGCCGTGCGACCGTCGTCGGACGCGGCGCTCATAGCTCCCATGGGCGCTGCTGGCGAAGTCTGCGCAATCGCAGTGCCGGTCGCGAGTGTTCCAACCAACGCAACGACGGTCGCAATATGGAAAAAAAACTTCATCAATCAATCAACTTTCTTGGTCGGTTCGTCAGCGGGGTCGGCGGCGTTACGTATGGCTTCGGCCTTTTTCATCGCACTATCGATGTCGGCTTTGACTTTATCAATCGTATTTTCTTTAGTCGGAAACGGGTTTGCCGGCGGCGCTGGAGGCTTGCAGCCGCCCAGTGCGATTGACACAGCGCCAAGCAGAATAAGCGCCAGCGCCTTCACGCTAGTCCCGGAAATTGTTGAACTGCAACGGCAGCTCGGTGATGTCTTTTTTGATCAGCGCCATCGCGGCCTGCAGGTTGTCTTTTTTGTCGCCCGTCACGCGCACGGACGTGCCCTGAATCGAGCCACTGACTTTGAGCTTGCTCTCTTTCAAAAGCTTGACGACTTTCTTTGCCAGCTCGGTTTCCAGACCTTCTTTGAGCGTATCCACGCGCTTCATTTTGTCGCCACCGATTTTCTCCGGTTTGCCTTTTTCGATGGAGCGCGAATCGACGCTGCGCTTGGCGAATTTATTGAGCAACACGTCGTCGACCTGACCCAATTTGAAGTCATCGTCGGCGAATACCGTCATCGTCTTGTCTTTTTCGTTCAGCTCAACGCGTGAGTCCGAACCTTTGAAGTCAAAGCGCGTGGTGATCTCTTTGTTCGCCTGATCCAGCGCGTTTTTGATTTCAACCCAGTTCAAGTCGGAGACGGTGTCGAATGAAGGCATGGCAATCGTCGCAAAAGCAGTCAATCCGCAAGTGTAAGCGGTGGGCGCGCCTCAGGGCGTTTGGGCCCAGCGTCACGGTCGGCGCTTGTCCGCAACAATCTGCCCGTCGGCCAGCGTGACCTGACGATCGCAGGTTGACGCCAGATGCGCGTCGTGGGTGACGATCAGGAACGAGGTGCCAAAGTCCTGATTAAATTTGCGCAGCATGACAAAAATATCGGCCGCCGTTTTCGTGTCGAGATTGCCCGTGGGCTCGTCCGCCAGCACCAGCGCCGGTTTCATCGACAATGCACGGGCGATGGCGACGCGCTGCTGCATGCCACCTGAGAGCTCAGACGGCTTCTTGTTTTCAGCGCTCGCGAGCCCGACCGACGCCAGCAAAGCCCGGGCGTGAGCGCGCGTTTCGTCGGTGCTGCCCTGACCGTTGACTAGCTGCGGCATCAGGATGTTTTCGAGTGCACTGAAGGCCGGCAACAGGTGATGAAACTGGAACACAAAGCCGAGACTCGCCGCGCGCAGTCGCGTCAGGTGATCATCGTCGCTGTAACTGACCGGATGGCCGGCAATTTCGACCGTGCCAGCAGTGGGCGCTTCGAGCAATCCGATGATATTGAGCAGCGTGCTTTTGCCGGAACCCGAGGGCCCGATCAGCGCGGTGAATTCGCCGTTGGCCACGGTCAAATTGATGCCGTGCAGAATTTCTGCCTCGACCGGTTTTCCGATGTTGTACGACTTGCGAATGCCCGCGAGCCGCAACACATTTCCGGAGGCGGTCGTCATGCCCGCATCGCCAGCGCTGGGTCAAGCCTTGCGGCGCGCCGGGCTGGGGCAATCGCCGCGAACACACCGCAAACGGTGGCCGTGATGCAGGCGTAGAGCAACAGCGACCATGTCACTACGATCGGAAACAGCGCGTTGCCATCGGCGCCGCGCACCAGTGTCGAAAACAGAAACGCCATCAACATCGACAACAGCGCGCCAAGGATCGATCCCACCAGACCCACCAGCGATCCCTGCAACAGAAATACCCGCAGCATCTGTCCGCGCGAGGCGCCCATCGCACGCAGGATGCCGATCTCGCGGGTTTTTTGCACGACTGCGACGACCAGGACGCTCGCGATCCCAAGCATCACCACAATCGATACGAAGACGCGAATGGTGACGGTGGAGGCCGACTGCGCGTTGAGCGCGCTCAAGAGCTGGCTGTTGCTGCTCATCCAGCTCTCGACCGTCAGCGGCGTCACCCGCGAAACGTTTCTTGCGACGTTGTCCGCGTCGAACACATCGCGAACGCGCAGGTCAATCGAGGTCACGCCGCCAGGCAGGCCGAGAAAGTTTTGCGCCACATGTAGCGGCAGATACACCGCGCGGCGGCTCAGGTCCCGGTTGCCCAGATCCAGTGTGCCGA
The DNA here is from genome assembly GCA_025354165.1 of Burkholderiales bacterium. Taxonomy (GTDB): domain Bacteria; phylum Pseudomonadota; class Gammaproteobacteria; order Burkholderiales; family Casimicrobiaceae; genus Casimicrobium. The sequence continues at coordinate 109,455 of JANXNI010000052.1, forward strand.
CAATCTGGAAGCGATCACCGTCATTCGCGCTCGCGCTGCCGTTTGAAATCGTGATGCGGTCGCCAACGCTGGCACCCAAATCGTGGGCGAGTTCGGTGCCGACCAGCACTTCACCGGCTTCCAGCCGGAGTTTGCCCGTCACCAGCTTGTTCGACAGATCGACAATGCGGTCATAGCGCGGCAAATCGACGCCAAACACAGTCACTGCATTGCGCCCTTCGCCGCGAATGGCAATCGCCGCGCCCGATGCCATCGGCGATACCGCCACCACGCCGGGAACGTCCTCGTAGGCGCTGATGACCTGCTGCCAGTTATCGATAGAGCGCACCTTTCGCGGCGCGACCTGCAGCGTGGCGATATTGGCCGTGCCCGCGCTTTCGTTGACCTGAATTCGGGCAACCGGTTCGATGGGCTTTGCCACGATATGCGCCTGCGCGCCGAGTGTGCGGTTGATGGTGTTGGCTTGCAGACCTGTCACCAGCGCTGAAATGAATACGACCACGGCAACGCCGACCATGACGCCGCCGACAATCAGCGCCGATTGCGTACGCCCTTCGCGCAAAAACCGCAGCGCCAGCAAAAGCTCAAAACGCATCAACAGTGTCCGTAGCGCTTCGCATTACATCCCCGGCATCGGCACGCCCGCAGCGTTCGGGCGTGCCGACGAAATATCGGGTGCAGCGACCGTGTGCACGCGCTGTCCCGCGCGAATGCGATCATCGAGTACCACTTGCGCGCCTTCGCTCAATCCGGACACAATTTCAATTCGCTGCAACGAGCGCACGCCGACGCGCACGTCCTGTTCTTTCGCGACGCCGTCGGCCACGGTCAGCACAAACAAGCGCTCGCCCGCCTCGCGCAATGCGCTTGCTGGAATGGTCAACACATTGGTTTTCTTCGCTGCCACGACTTCCACTGAAACCGTCATATCGTCGCGCAAAATCGGCGGCGGTTTGGACACGCGCAGCCGCGCCTCGACGGTGCCACGCGTCACGTCCACGGACGGTGCGAGATAAATCAATTCTGCTTCAAATTTGTCGTCGGGAAATGCGTCGGCCGAGGCCACAGCGCGCATGCCTTCACGCAACAGGCTCAGGTTCTTTTCGTCAATCTGGGCGATTAGCCGCGTCTCGCCGGTCGTTGCTAACGTCAGCAATTTGCGGCCCGGCTGGGCCACGTCACCCACCTCTACCGTGCGGGCGATCACGCGACCATCGGACGGCGCGGTGATACTGGTTTGCTCAAGCTTCGCTTTGACAATTTGTACGGCTGCCTGCGCCTCGATGAGGCGCGCCTGAATCGTCTGCGCTTCGGCACCGCCTTTCGTATTGGCGGTCGCCTGCGAGCTGGCTTGGGCGAATGCGGCGCGAGCGCTGGCGACGGCGCGCTCAGCGTCCTGAAGTTTGGCGTCGCCGAGAAAACCCTGCGCATGCAACTTGCGCGTCCGCTCAAGCTCCGCAATCGCAAAATCCAGCGTCGAGCGACTCTGCGCCATGCCTTGCGTTGCCACCGGGCCGGAGAGTTCGAACTGTGACTTCAGACGTGCCTGAGCGGTCGCCAGCGCCGCTTGCGCCTGCTGCAACTGCGCGCGCAGATCGTCGTCATCCAGTGCCACCAGAATTTGCCCCAGCTTGTCGACGTCGCCCTCGCGCACCAGCACTTTGTCCACGCGCGCCGTCAGCGTGCTCGCCAGATCAGTCCGCGCGACGCTCGCCACGCGCGACGAAAACACCAGCGAATGCTGAATCGGGCCAGACGTGACGATGATCACCTCGGCCGCTTTGCCACGCCATGAGTAAACGCCCGCAGCGATTGCCGCCAGGACGAGCGCCAGAATGAACCAGATCCACGACTTTGGGCGACCCGTGCTCGCCGATTTCCACCACGTCATAAAGGACACATGCTTCCATTGAACCGACGCAGCTTAACGCCGCCGCGCTAACTGTCGTTTGATCTAACGCCAAACAAATCGTCAAAAGCGTCTGCAACGCCCGATTTCGCGACCTTGCCCGTGCGCTTGCCGGAGAAACTTTCCTCGATCTTGTCTTCGAAAAAACTGTTTGGCGACGGCGACGAGATCAGCTGGCGATAAAGCTCGGGCGAAACGGCCTTGTATTCGTAAACATCCCCGTTCACAAACTCAATCTCCATCAAGCGCAAACCCTCGTCATAGCCCGCTGCGCGAAGCTTGCTGGATTTGAGCGGTTTGCGATTCATGGGGAGATTATGCAGGGGTTTGACGCGAGACGGTTAGGTAATTGGCTTTTTGCTGAAATGACCATTGCATTGGGGCTGAAGCGGAAAAAGCGATAAAGTCGATAAACGAGGTTTTGGCGATATAGCCCCTGAGCAGCCGTCATTCCGTAAAAAAGCTGAAGAAATTTCTACTCGTGGCGAATCGCAAAATCGGCAACCAAGCGACCATTCGTACTCCCCGTAGGGGGTTTTCAACCCACCACAAATTGATACCCACCATCGTGGATTGCCACGCTTAACCACGCCCTACCTTCCGCGTAATGCACCCAGCAGTTCACGCAGATCGGCAACTTCCGCGACGCCGGAACGCAGCGCAGTCGCCCCAAATCGATTGAACCAAACCGGCCGGATCCCCGCGTTCATCGCGCCTTCGATGTCTGTAGACCAACTATCGCCAACGTGCACGACCTGCGCCGCGCTAACGCCTAGTCGATCCAGTGCAATGTGAAAGAGCCGCGCGTCCGGCTTGTTTATCCCGTGATCAGCCGACACCACAATATCGGCAAACGCGTCGACCAAACCAAGCCGCTCCAGCTTGCCAATTTGCTCGGCGCGCGTGTTGTTCGAGACAATCGACAACGTATATCCCGCCTCTCTCAGCGACGCCACGGCTTCAATCGCGCCGGGCACAGCGCGCTCGTGGCGCAGGTAATTTTCACGTTGCGCATTTGCAAGCTGATCGCTTTGTGAAGCGTCTCCACCGAAGTGCGAAATGATTCGCGCCCAGCGTTCACTCCGCGCGTCGTCGCCTGTGCGTGCACCTCGCGCAACGTCGAGGTGCAACAGTTCCAGCCAATGACGGTGTTGAATTTCAACGCTGTCAGCGCCTGCGGCAAACAGCGCATCGTCGAGCGAGATCGTCTCTTCAATGGCCTTGCGCGACGCGTACTGATGGTCATACAGCGTGTCATCGAGATCGAGCAGGATGGCGCGGGGCGACCTATCACTCACGTTGAACGTCGCGCGCTGCGCGCAGCCGGTCCGAGCACATTCTTCAATCGTCCTTTTCCTGGCAAGCGATAAATGTCGAAATCGCTGTCAATCGACGCGATGTCCGTGATGCCTGTCTCAATCGACAGCGCCACCAGCGACGCGTCGGCTAAATCCATCGGCAGGTCGTGATATTTCTGTGTGTAAACGAGCATGCTTCGCACGTGCTCAACGTGCATGTGGCGTACGTCCAGTCCGCCGCTTTCGATCCACTGCAAGAGCGAGCGCTGCGCGTTCGCCGTGTTGGAAAGCATGTAAGCGCACTCGGTGAGCACGGGCCAAGTGCTCACTAAATGGCCACGAAATCCTTCGAAAAACCGCCTACACAGGACATGATCCGCGTCACGCGGATTAAACAGCGCGATCAGCGGACCGGCGTCGATCAGTGCGGCGTTTGGCGTGACGTTCGGCATAGTAGTCGCTCAAGTGTTTTTTACGATCACGCGCCTGTAACACAGGCAAATCCGGATCTGCCTGAGCGCTCTCAACCTCCAGCGCTAACACCAGGTCTTTTACGCTATCCCAGACAGTTGGTTTGGGTAGCGCTTGCTTCGCCAAATACTCTGCGAGTGCAAGTTTCACCACATCGCTCTTGGTCTGCTTCGTCTGTACGCAGTATTGCGCCAGTGCTTCCGAAACGCGATGGTCGGTGCGTACGGTTAATGTCATAACGCCTCCGAGGTGTAATACAGGATCGTATTACAGCATTTTTCGATGGAGTTTGCAACCGCAAGTTCGTAGGCTGGGTTGTGAAAACCCAGCGCGCTTGGTGCGGACCGGAGTGCTAGGTCGCGACCCAGCCTACGGGCTAGTTCGACAACGAACGCACCAAGTCACGAGCAGTAAGTTGAATTGCTGATTCGAGCGCTTCACGTGGACTTGATGCGAATGTCACCTGAACTGTATGGAAAGCGCCGTACGTTTTTTCTCCAACCTGTATGCCGGCGAGAACACTCAACTTGGGGCGAGTCCCTGCCCACTGCAGTCCAAAGGCTAATGCGCCTCCGATAGCAACGCCGCTTGGTCCTAGGGCAGCCGCGCCGTATGCCGGCTGCACAGTTGGCGCAATTACGTTTGCGGTGACGACCAGAGAGATGAGTCTCAACTGCTTTCCTGAAAGCAGTTGGTTTCCCTGTCTGGCGAGTTCACGTTCCAAAAGTAACGCAGCAGGTGGTGAGATTGCGTCGTCACCTAGCGTTCTCTCCTCCATCGAAGTTGAGGCACCTGTACCCGAACGCTTTTCAGTTTCAGGGCGCTCATCCGTGAAGGTGAATGAAGAAGGTAAAATTTGAGCCGGCGTGCCCGCGCTCATTGCTATGCGCTCGGGGTTGCTTGCGCAACTCGACAACAACGCAGCGACGAGAAGTGGAAGCAGAAAAGCTCTTGCCCGCACGGAATTACGCGAAGTCGCTTGCATTTTTATCTTCCAGCAACTTCGCCTCCCCAGACCCCGCCGCCAACATCCCCGCCTTCGCATAAACCCTCAACTTGTCGCGGGAATCGGAGATGTCGAGGTTTCTCATGTGCAGTTGGCCGATACGATCCAGCGGTGAGAACGCTTCATCTTCCACGCGCTCCATCGACAACCGCTCGGGGTGATAGGTCGCGTTCGGGCTGTTGGTATCGAGCAGCGAATAGTCGTCACCGCGACGCAGTTCAACCGTCACTTCGCCCGTCACAGCACGCCCAACCCATTTCTGCAACGTATCGCGCAGCATCAAACTTTGCGGGTCGAACCAGCGGCCTTCGTAGAGCAGGCGACCGAGGCGGCGGCCCATCGTGCGGTAATTTTCAATCGTGCCTTCGTTGTGAATCGCTGAGATCAAACGCTCGTACGCGATGAAGAGCAACGCCATGCCCGGGCCTTCGTACACGCCACGGCTCTTCGCTTCGATGATGCGGTTTTCGATTTGATCCGAGATGCCGAGGCCGTGTCTGCCACCGATCTTGTTGGCTTCCATCACGAGATCAACCGGGCTTGCAAATTCTTTTCCGTTCAGCGCAACCGGAAAGCCTTCGTCAAAGCGAATCGTCACTTCTTCCGGCGCAATCGCAATCGACTGATCCCAGTGTTTTACTGACATGATTGGGTTGACGATGCGCAGCCCTTTGCTCAGAAATTCGAGGTCTTTCGCCTCGTGCGTCGCGCCCCAAATGTTGCTGTCGGTCGAGTAGGCTTTTTCGGTCGACATCTTGTACGAAAAGCCGTTTTCGTTGAGCCATTCGCTCATCTCTTTGCGCCCGCCCAGCTCCGACACAAACGCCTGATCGAGCCACGGTTTGTAAATTTTCAGCGCCGGATTCGCCATCAAACCGTAACGATAAAAACGCTCGATGTCGTTGCCTTTGTACGTCGAGCCATCGCCCCAGATGTTGACATTGTCTTCCTGCATGGCCTTCACGAGCACGGTGCCTGTGACTGCGCGACCCAGTGGCGTGCTGTTGAAGTAAGTGCGACCGGCGGTTGTGATGTGAAACGCGCCACATTGCAGCGCGACCAAACCTTCGTGAACCAGCGCTTCGCGACAATCAACCAAGCGCGCGCCCTCAGCGCCGTATTCAGTCGCTTTTTTTGGAATGTCGTCGTAATTTGTCTCGTCTGGCTGCGCGAGATTTGCTGTGTACGCGTACGGAATCGCGCCTTTGTGACGCATCCAGGCCAGCGCAGCAGAGGTGTCGAGGCCACCAGAAAAAGCGATGCCGACCTTTTGGCCGACGGGGAGGGAAAGAAGGATTTTGCTCATAGCGGCTGATTTTAGGCAACCGCCATGAGTTGAACGCTGCGTCTCGCCTTAAAGCGGCGGCAAGATCACTTTATCAATGACGTGGATCACGCCGTTGGAGTTCAGAACATCCGTCGCAGTGATGTTTGCCACGCGGTTACGACCGTCCGTAATCGCGACACCCGTTGCAGTCGCCTGAATCACAAAGGTTTTGCCTTGCACCGTGGTGATCGGCGTGTTGAGCGCAATGTCTGCCTTTAACACGCGTGCGCCAACGACGTGATACGTAAGCACGGAGCGCAGCAAGGCTTTATTGGCGGGCGTAAGCAAATCTGGGCCAGTCGCGGCAGCGTTGCCGGTCAGCTCTTTTGACAGCGCGTCAAAGGCCGCGTTCGTCGGTGCGAATACGGTGAACGGGCCGGTTCCGGAGAGTGTTGCGACCAGGTCGCCGTCGTTGCTGGCAAATTGCAGTGCCGCGACCAGACTGGTGAATTCGGGCGCTGAGGCAATCGCGGTTTGCACGATGGTTTTATCCGCTGGCAGAAGCACTGCGTCGATCAGATGCACCACGCCGTTGCTGGCGATGATGTCGGTTGCCGTGATGTTGGCTTTGCGATTGCGACCGTCAGTGATCACCGGCTTGCCGCTTACCACATCAATCTTGAAGAAGCCACCGCCTGCGGGCGTGATTGCCTTGCCAAACGGAATGTCGGCAGCTTTCACTACGCTAGTGAGGACGTGATATTGCAACACTGCTTTGACCAGCGCTTTGTTGGCGGGCACGAGGATGTCTGGGCCTTTCGCATTGGTGTTGCCGGTCAGCGTTTGCGCGAGTTTGTCGAACGCGGCGTTGGTGGGCGCGAAGACGGTCAAGGTTCCGGCTCCGCCTAACAAATTCACCAGGTCGTTGTTATCGCTGGCAAATTGCACAGCAGCGACGAGGGACGACAAGTCGGGTGTGGCCTGCGCGGTGGCCAGAATGGAGGATGGCGTAACTGGCGTCGGTTCGGGAGTATCCGAACCGCAAGCAGCGAGCAGGGATGTCGCGGTCAATGCGGCGAAGTAGCGGAGGAACGTTGGCAGTTTCATCAGGTGCTCCAAAACAAGAGAGGACGCTAAAAAAAGCGATAAAAAAACTCCAGCATCGTTCGACCGATACCGGAGTTGATGGAATGCCGCCGAATTATTTCGGCAGCAACACGGTGTCGATCACGTGAATCACGCCGTTCGAAGCTTTCACATCTGCGGTGGTGACTTTCGCGCCGTTGACGGTCACGCCCATTGCGTCAGCTTTCACGTCGAGCGATTGGCCGTTGACCGTCGGAACCATGCCGGTTTTCACGTCTTTGGCCATCACTTCGGCGGAAACGACGTGATACGTCAGGATCGCCTTCAGTTTGGGAATATCCTTCAACAGGGCGTCAACCGTGCCTGCTGGCAGCTTGGCGAACGCAGCATCTGTGGGCGCGAACACGGTAAATGGGCCCTTGCTCGACAAGGTGTCAGCAAGACCTGCTGCTTTGATTGCCGTGACGAGGGTTTTGAAATTGCCGTTGGCGACAGCGACGTCAACGATGGTGCCAGTAGCCGCGAAGGAGGCACCGGACATCAGGGCAACGCTGACAAAGCCAGCAATAACGGACTTGAGGGGACGAAAAATCATGATTAAACTCCTAAAATGAATAAATGGTCACAAAACTACTGATTGGTCTGAATGGGCCTTGAGCGCCTTAATGCACACTGATTAGTAAATAATTGAACTCAGTAGTTCAAATTATTACCAGAAAGTTCAACTTTGGCAACCCCCTATCGTTTGCGCCAGTTAGAAATGCGTGAAGAAGCCATCCTCGACGCGGCGCATCAGCTGCTAGGCAAGCTAGGCTACGAAGACATGACGATGGATGTGGTGGCCGCTGAGGTCGGCATCGCCAAAGCCAGTCTTTACAAGCACTTCCCGTCGAAAGAGAAGCTCGCCGCACGCACCATGACGCGGCTTTTTGAACGCACCATCACGCGGCTTTTGGCACTAGCAGCCGAGCTGCCCGCTGTCGAAAAACTGCGGCTGATGCTGGAATGGGTGCTGCAAGAGCGCCTGAAAGGCAGCATTCCACACTTGCCGTCGACCAACGGCGCGCTGGAGCACTCGCTGATGACCGATGAGATTTATCTGGCGGCGCTGTTCACGCTGAATGCCGCCTTGTCATCGCTGGTCGATCAGGCCAAAGCCGACGGTGCGCTGTCACGCGAGCTGCCAACCGACTACATCGTCACCGCGATTTACGCGCGCTCGTGCGATCCGACGCTCGACTATATGCAACGCGGCAACAGCTACTCCGGCGAGGAGATTGTGCAGCACATGTTGCATGCATTTTTTGTTGGCGTTGCCGCGCCTGCCTACCCCGTCGCGCCTTTCGCGTAGTCGTTTCCCGTTTTTACCTTGACGCATTGAGGTCACCGCACATGCAAGTTTTTATCGGCCTGTGGAAACCAAAACAGAACTGGCTGGCGCTCTCGCAGCCCGCTCGAACAGCGTATCTGAGCAAGGTGACCGCGCTCACGCGGCTACGCCTGGGCAGCAAAGCAGAAGCTGTCGCCTGGGGGCAAAACAACCACGATGCGACCACCGATCGTTATCAGTTTTTTTGCGTCTGGCGGTTTCCGACTGCGGCGATGGGGGACGCCTATCTAACCGTGCTCGCCGAGAACGGCTGGAACGATTATTTTGAAACTGACAGTGTCCGCGGCGATCCAAAAACACCGTTTGACGTCATGACGCAGCACGTGCTTCTGTAGTGGCGACCTCGCGGACCGCCTCGCTCCGACGCTCTTCCACGGCTTCGCGATTGATCGGCGGATGAGATGGTGCAGGCGCGACGGCAACGGCCGGTCGCTGTTTGTCCGTCATATTCCAGAACACGCGCGCTAGCCACACAGCGGCAATGCAGGCGGACGCGATCGTCAGGCACTGCCCGACCCACTGCTGTTCGTCGAGACGATAAGAATTGCAAACACGCGCTGGTGCCGTCTCATAAAGCGAGCCGGCAATCGCCATCATCGGCAATACATTGCCCAGGAAAAAGCCTTGAACGATGACGCCAGCGCTGCGCCACGATAGGTGCAACGCTGAACCGCACAACAGCAGCGCTACAGATTTGACGATTTCGACATGCGCATCAACCAATGCGAGGTCAAGCAGGCGCGGGATCATCGCCAGCGCCAGAACCAGCGCCGCAAACGTTAAGCCAGCTATGCCGTATGCGTTCCATTGTGCGATCTGCTCACGAGCCTTAGTCGATAGCGCTCCGGCGAGCAACATGCCGGTCAAAATTAGCGCTGGAAATTGCACAAGCATGTGCATCGACATTTGCGCCTCGAGCGCATGCCGGAGCGGCGGCGTGACAAGTGCGACGAGTGCGACGAGCCCAAAGACTGTGCCGTAACGATCAAACGCGCATTTCAACGCGTTCATCAGCCCGCAGCTTTTTGCGAAGTGGGCACTGATTGCGTCGAAAGATACTGTGCATACGCTAGGGCCGCTTCCATCTCCGCGTAGTCGAAGATGCGCACCAGGCGACCGCGACTGTCGACAACCAACAGTGCTGCGTTGTGCTCGAAACCGCCCATGCCATCGGGAATGACGACAACATCAAAGCTGCCGAGTAAATTCGCAAGCCCTTCAGCGTTAATCGGCGCAGCGAACCGCCAGCGTGCGGGATCGGCATTCAGGCTTTTCCCGTACCCTGCCAACACGGCGGGCGTGTCGTGCCCGGGATCGAAGCTGATCGAAAGCAGCTGCACTCGCGGAGCCGCAGTGCTTTCCGGCCGAGGTAGCGCCGCCAGCGTTGACTGCATTTGCTGAAACGTACTGCCCAACGCTAGACACACGGTCGTGCAGCGGGTGTAAACGAAGTCGATGATGGTAACTTGCCCGTCGTGCTTGACTAACGCAGGCAACGAGGCATCAATCTCCGGACCACGCAGCGCAACACTCGGCGCCGGTACTTCGGCGCGGGCGACGTGAAGCCTGCGCGCGCCTTCTGCTGTCCAGACGTTGAAGTCCAGCGTGAGCCATGAGCCGACCACGAACGCCGCAAGCGCCGCCAAAGCCGTGACGCTGGCCGTGCGCCACATTACTTTGCAGCCGCCAGTGCCTTGAGTGCTGCGCCTCCATCAAATGGCGTATCACGCGTACTCACCTTACGTTCTGCCGTCACTGCGTCGGTGGTGACGGGTTTTGCCGTGTTTGACCATTGCGAACGGATGTGCGTTGCCACCGCGGCAAGCTCGGCATCGCTAAGTTGTTTGAACGCAGGCATCACGCCTTTGTAGGATGTGCCAAGCACTTCAATCTCGCCGCTAATTCCGTGCAGCAGAATGTTGATTACAGTACGCTCGTCACCTCGGACCCACTCTGAGCCATCGAGGGGAGGGAAGAGACCTGGCAAGCCTTTGCCCGTTGCCTGATGGCAAGCGACGCAGTTGCCATTAAAAAGCGCCTTGCCATCGGCTGCTGCCGTGGCTGCGCCGGGTGCGCCCGGCTTCGCAGCGCGAAGGTCCGCCACCGTACGCCGGTCGCCCAGCGTAGCATCGCCGAAAGGGTCGGACATCAGCACGTATCCGGCACCGAAAAGCACCATCACCAGCGTGACGGCGGCAGCAAGGAGCGGCATCGGTTGCACCCGTTCCGACGGGTCGGCATTCTCCCGCTGCTGGGCGGGTGCATGACCCGGGGTTGCGGTCGATGCATGAGCTACTGGTGGTCCGATGGGGCCTGCGGGCGGCGTGGGTTTGGAGTCGATAGTCATCGTGGTCTCCTCGGTTGCCTAAGGCGTATCCGGGGCAGGCAGCACCGGATAGGTGTGATCAAGCGCCTGTAGATACTTCACCAGATCCAGCGCGTCTTGCGAAGCAACGACCACCTTGCCGACTGGCGCGTAGTTAGGCGGTAGCGCTACGGTCTGATCGCCCGTCTCGGCGGCGTCCTTCAGGCGGAACAAAAATGGATAGGCAGGCATGATCGACTCGGGCACATACGCACGCGGCTGATACAGGTGCCCCAAATGCCAGTCCTTGCTCGGCTGCCGTGCGCCGATGTTGAACAAATCGGGGCCTGTGCGCATCGTACCCAGCAGGTGCGGCTTGTCGTAGACATAATCGGCGGGCACAGAAGGCCTGCCCCAACCGCGCGAGAAGTCGGGAGCGAGGTTGCGATCACGTGGCTGCTGGCTATGGCAGTAGACGCAGCCGTTGGCGACATAGACGGCTCGTCCATTTAGCTGCTGTTCGGTGTAGGGCTTGAGTGCGGCCGGTGCCTTCAGGTCACGCACCTGGATGTAGGGCAGCACGACAAGCGCGGCGGTGGCGACCGCCAATGCCACCATCGCACCCGAGGCAAGCTTAAGTTCATTTTCCATGAGCTAACTCCTTCGTTTGCCAGAACAGTGCGGCACCGGTGCGGTGTGGGCCGAAGCGCAGGGCCATCGCAAAGAAATGGCCGACGAACACCAGGTGTCCGAGCGTCATCAACACGCCGCCGACGCTGCGCGACTTGAGCCACGGCACGGTTAACGTCATGGATTCGTTGAACGAGCGTGCAGCATCGAGCATCGCCATGCCTTGCAGCCAGCCGCCGATACTGAGGCCGACAAAGTAGATTGCCATGCCCAGCGCGGCAAGCCAGAAATGCAGCGTGATAAGCCGTGGGTACGGCCACTCCCAGTCCAGCACTCGCGGCAGCATGAAATAGATGGCACCGAACATGACCATCGACACGAACGCATACATGCCAAGGTGAGCGTGGGCGACGGTGAAGTGGGTGAAGTGAGTCACTGCGTTGACGCTGCGTAACGCTTCAAATGATCCCTGAACGGACGACGCCAGATACATCAGCCCACCAAACATCATGAATCGCAGCGTCGGCGAATAACGCGCCAAATGCATCTGCCCTTTGAGCGTCCCCTTCATGTTGATCGTGAAGGCGATCACCGGGATGATCATCATCACGCTCTGCACGATTGACAGCGTCGTCAGCCAGCCGGGCACCGGCCCACCGATCAGGTGGTGGCCGCCGACCTGTCCGTAAAAGAAGGCGAGCGTCCAGAAGCCCAGTAGCGACAAGTTGTACGACACCACCGGTCGTCCGATGATCTTCGGTAGAAAGTAATAGATCGCACCGACCGACACCGGTGTAAACCATAAGCCGAGCGCATTGTGACCGTACCACCAGTTGGTAGTGGCCTGTTGGACGCCCGTGTGTACGCCCGGCAGATTGGCTACACCGAAAAGAACGGCGAACCAGAGCAGGGCCGCGACCATGTACCAGACGCTGACATAGAGATGTTCAACGCGGCGGTTGACCAGCGTATAGAGCGCCGACAGGATGACGAGTGCGAATCCCGCAAAAATAAAAATATCGATCTGCCACGGAATCTCTAAAAACTCCATACCGTCTGTCCACCCGGCGGCAATCGCGCCGATGCCTGCGGTGATACCGGCGTTGATAAACGTGCCGCCGAGCATCGCCCAGATGGCGCCGTGCAGTCGAGTACGTAGCAGCCGCGGCAGCACCCAGAGAATCACGGCAAGTGCCGCGTTGGACGACCACCCGTAGATCACTGCATTGAGGTGAATCGTCCGAATGCGGCCGAAGCCCAGCCACGCCTGCTGCACCAACCAATCGGGCTCGTGCAACTTAATCGAGGAAATCAGGCCAGCGAGCGAACCAATCAGCAACCAGAAGCAGGCAAACGCGATGAACATGAAAACCGGGAAGGCGCTGGAACGATCCGCATCAACGCGATCCGCTATCTCTGCTGCGTCGACCGCCGATACGGCATCGGGGTGCGCTGCCGCTTGCATTTTGTGCTGCTCGTCGCCTGCGAGCGCGGGGTCATCGATTTTTCCGACTTCGCCGCGCGCAAAGATGACCGACGCAGCGGCGGGATTTTCGACCAGCAGTCCCTTTCGCAGTGACCAGATGAACCCGAAAAGCCCGATGATCGAGAGCAGGAAGGCCCCTAAGAGACTCAGTATGGCGCTGTCCATTATGGCCACCGCCCGGGTGCGCTAAGTGTCGTCATTTCCAGACTCATCGCATGCTCCTAGATCAATACATTCGTAGTGTAGTACCGACGCTTCGCTTCGTTTCATGGGTGCGGTAATGGCACCTTGCCGCAGCGCGAACGCGCAAAAAATACGTGTTTATTCAAGCGGCGGTAGCGCGCAGGCCCGGCTTCAACAACACGCCGTCGCTCATGTCACGCCCTTACGATGCAGCGCGACTGTGTGGATCGAGGCGGTCGTGCATCCTGTGCGTGTCGGCAGGATATCCGCCAAAGTGAATTCGTCGAGGTGCGCCAGAAAACGCTGTAGCGCTCCGTCCAATACACCCGCCAATCCGCAGCTGCCAGTAATCACGCAAGCGTTGTTGGTTCCGAAACACTCGACCAGATCAAAGTCCGGTTCGACGCTGCGCACGAACGCACCCAGATTGATGTTTTCAGGGGACTGCGCCAATCGCATACCGCCGCCTTTGCCGCGAACGGTGGTGACCCAACCGCGCAGTCCAAGCTGGTGCGTAATCTTCATAAGATGCGCTTCTGAAATGGCATACGTCTCGGCGATTTCGGCAATCGTGCAAAGGCGGTCGGAGTGCTGCGCGACGTGCATCAGCAGTCGCATTGCATAGTCGGTCATCGTGGTTAAGCGCATCGCGAACTCCTGATCATTGGCGAGTGCTCTGGCCGAGCGCAGCGTTCGCGCTCGGCGACACAATCGGCTTCGATAGGGGGGCGTAGATGCGAGCGCGAATCAACATGGGAAAGAAACGCCAAAGGTAGAGCGTGAATGCGAGCACCCAAGCTGCGGCTGACATTTGTAGTGCCCGCTGCGCAAATTCCGAAGGTAGCAGCGCCAGCAGGCGCAGCCCTGCGGCAGTGATCACCAGCACATAGGCGGTGACCATGCTCCCGTCTGTTCGCAGAGGCCGTCCGAGGTGACCCAGCGCGGTGCGCGTCACCATGCCGATAATCAACACCGAAAAGCCCGCCACCCCGATCACATGTACCGACCAGGCCGCGCGCTCGACCCATCCGGCTGCCTGGGCTGCGGCAACGAGTAGCCCCACGCCAAGCGAGCCGTAGCCCAAGTAGAGGATCCAAAGCAGCGGTTCGCGGCGTACGGCCCAAGGTTTCCATGAGATTGTTTGCACCAGCGCGAGGAGGCCCGCAATTGCGAGGCTGATTGCCATGAACTCGGTGAGGTTTAGCAATCCGAAGGCGACGGCAAGCGCGCAGGCAGCCAACTGCCATTGGCCGCTTTGCGTGAGCATAGGAATCTGAAGGCCCGGCGTCGCACGCATCGCGAAGAAAGGGATGACCCGGCGTGCCACTAAAAGGGCGACCAACGCCATGCAGAGAAGGCCGGTGCGCAGGCGCTCCATGACGAGCGCGTAATCACCTTGCCATACGGCAGCAAGGTACAAGCCGTCGATGATTCCGAGGCCGAGCACCAAGAGCGGTACGCCGTAGTTGCGCTGACTTCGCGTCTTGTAGATGCATCGACCCATCGCCAGCGCCGCCCACACGAAAAACGCGACTTCGCTGCACGCGCCGACCCCGAATGCACTCGGGTACGGCGCGAGATAGGCCAGACGTGCCATCACCCAGAGTGCAGCAAGGACGCCGAGGCGATGATCGCTCAATGGGTTGACGCCCGTCCAGGTGTTAACCGCTGTGAGCAGGAAACCAACGGCGATGGTGGCAATGAATCCCCACAACATTTCGTGAGCATGCCAAAGCACTCCCGAAAGCGGCCCGTTCAGCCATGAGGGGGCGTATACCCATAGCGCAATCGAGACTGCCGCCCATAGGCAGCCTCCGATATAAAGCGGGCGAAATGCCAGCTCCAGAAAGGCACGCCACTGCGGTGCAGCCAGCTTGCCGCGAGTCGGCTCCTCGATCTGCAGGTACTCAGTCATGAGCTAACTCACCCGGCATTGCTTCAGGATGATGACTCACTTGATAGCCGTACCAAAGGCTTCGCGCAACCCGCTGTGCCATCGCGTTAGCCTGTTCGCGCATCACCGGATTGGGCTGTGCGGCGGTTGTCTTGCGAAAGAGTGTGAGCCAGCGCTGGAATAGTTCAGCGCTCAAGCCGGGCAGGGCGATGTGCTTGGGCATGGGCGTGCCGGCGAAGCGGCCGGTGCGACGCAATAGTGATGACCAAAAATCGACAAGCTTCGCAAGATGCGAATCCCAATCGTGGATGTGACGGTCAAAGATCGGGCCCAACATCTCGTCGCGCCGTACGGATGAATAGAAGGTGTGCACGAGCTGCGCAATTTCTGCTTCGGTGCAGACGTTTTCGACCATGAGACCCTTCCTGTGGCAGGTGCCAGACAAACAGAAAAATTAAAGATTTATGTGCAATATATCTTATAGCCACGTCGGCGGCGGGTTTCAGGTGCGGCGTTTAGATGTGATCGAACCACTACGAAAAAATCTTGTCGCTCACGTATGAGCCTTTCACCGTGCAATCGATAGCCTTTGCAATGCTTGGCAAGAACACCGCATCGCCATCATGCGCTAAAAAAACAAAAAAAATACCGCCCGGAGGCGGCGAGAGGGGAGGAGGAGGCGGCGGTTTACAACGTATTGACCGGAAGGTGCTACTGGTTTGCCTGTGGAGGAACTACTGCACCGGATTTGGGTAGACGAGCGCTAGCGCCTCAGGCTAAACAAAAAAGTGACGGCGGCGACGATCAGGAATAGGTAGAACAGAATCTTCGCAATGCCTGCTGCCCCGACGGCGATCCCCCCGAATCCAAATACTGCAGCGATGAGTGCGATGACCAAAAAAACTACGGCGTAATGCAACATGATTAACTCCCTGTTTATTGACGGCTGCCAAAGCAACGCGATAGAGAGAAGTTAATAAGGTAAGGTGCGCGCTGACATAGGCGCTGCGCGACACATTTAGTAGGTCAGCGTTGCGCCCGTTCTGTAGTCCGACGCCTACGTTGCGATGGCCGCGACTTTGGGGATCACCGCTTCGATTCGAGTGCCCGTTTGAGGACTTGAATTGACAGTGAGATTACCTCTCAGCGCGCCAATGCGGTGACGCATACCAGTGAGGCCGTGCGTACTTGCCGTTCGCGCCGAGACGTCGAAGCCCTGACCGTTGTCCGACACCGACACTTCAACGTGGCCCGAGTATTCGTGCAGCGTTATCACCACTTCGCTGGCTTTGGCATACTTTGTAACGTTGGTAAGTGATTCCTGCACCAACCTGAAAATTGTCAATTCAGCTTCGTCCGACAGCTCAACATCCTCAACGTTAAGCGTGACCGCAATCTCGGATCTTTCGCGATAGTCGCGTGCCAAAACTTCTAGCGCCGCCGTCAGCCCCAGATTGGAAAGCGATGACGGCCGCAAGTCCTCAATGATGCGCCGTTTCAGCTTCACCACTTCGTTGATCGTCTCGTTCAAATGAGCTAATCGAGCGATCGCTTTATCGCTGCCGGGCGGCAGACTGCCCTTTGTGCGGGCAATGTCAAGTTTCGCAGCGGTGAGCATTGCACCAAGCTCGTCATGCAGTTCTCGAGCCAGCAGTTCACGTTCTTTTTCCTGCACAGTTTGCAGGTGGGTGGCCAGCTCGGTGAGGGCATCGGTGCGCTCGTGCACCAGCGCGTCGAGTCGCTTGGCTTCACTGGCCAACGACATCTTTTCGCGTTGTGCCAGTCGTTCGACCTCCCGCGTTTTACGCAAATATTGATAGAACGCAAACACGCCGAGAAGCGCGGTCAACGCGATTCCGATGCGTGATAAATCCAGGCTGCTATGAATTTTTTTAAAGTTATCGGTCATTTCCGCCGTAGCAGCGCCCAACAATTCGGTAGCGGAAGCACGCACAATGTCCATCTGTGCGTTTCCTACACCGGTCTCGAGCACAGCTAACCATTTCTCTGCGTCAAAGCTCACGTCGCGCAGCTTGATCGATACATCCATCTCGCCCATCTTGCGCGAAATCGCACGCGACAAGTTGGCAAATGCCTGAAGAGACTTCGGTTCGGCCAAGTACTCGGTACGCAGTTTGTCGAGCGTTATGGTGACGGATCCGGCGGCTACGTTGTAGGGCTCAAGATATCTTTTTTGACCCGTCAACAAATAGCCGCGTTGACTGGTCTCAGCGTCGAGCATTTGTTGCAGCAAAAGACCAATGGTCGCTCGCTTTCGTTGGGCCTCGCTCGCGTGCAGCGCCGCTTCATTGGCCTGACGGAAGCCCAATTCGTTAATCGCCATTAACGCCGCGACTACCGCCAGAGCCAAGGCCAAAGGGAACAAATAATTGCTTCGCAGGAACTCGACAATGGCAGGTGCGCGAAGGGTTTTCATGGGGATCCGATTTTGGAATGACTTGGGTTGGTGTTGAAACGGGAGTCTGTCCTACGTGCACATCGATTCGATTTGTCTAGACTTCTTCCCATCTAATGCAAATACTCACAAATGATCAAAATCAAGATTGGCCTAGTTGACGACCACGCGATTCTGCGTAAGGGAATCCGCGCCTTTCTAGAAGAAGACGCAGAATTCGAAGTGGTCGCCGAAGGCAGTTCTGGGCGTGATGCGATCGACATGGTGCGTGATTTTGATCTTGACGTGCTTTTGATGGACATCTCTATGCCGGGGCAGTCTGGGTTAGAGGCGCTAGCGATGCTGCGTGCCAAGGCACCTGATGTGGGCATCATTATCTTGAGTAGTTATGCCGAGGAGCAATACGCTGTCAGCTTGATCCGGCAAGGGGCGAGCGGATATCTGAACAAGCAATGTGAGCCTGACGACATCATTACCGCGATCCGTAGGGTTGCTAGTGGTCATCGATTCATCACCCCGGAGGTTTCTGAACTGCTGGCGCAGCAGCTCAGTCGACCGGAAGCCGGAGAACTCCATGAAAGGTTGTCGGATCGAGAAATGCAAGTGTTCACCCGTTTGGCCAAAGGCGATAAAGTGACAGAGATCGGCGACGCCTTATCTTTGAGCGTCAAAACGGTGAGTACGTACCGGACGCGAATCATGGAAAAGATGGGATTGAATAGCAATAGTGACCTGACGTACTACGCTTTAAAGACAAAGCTCATTGATTAAGCCGTGTGCATTCACGCTGGCGTCAATGCTTTGCAAAAATCAATCATCGTGTCAATTTCGTTAATCTTGTCGAAAACTTTGTCCGCACCCAGACGAAGGCACTCGGCGCGTACTGCAGGTGCAGCGTAATTTGAGAGCACGACTACTTTCTGCGCGACAGGCCGTTGACGAAGTGTCGATACCACTTGAATACCGCTGCCTTGCTTCAGGAAAAGATCCACGATAGCTAAATCCCATTCGTCGGGATTATTGGCGAGCCACGCCTTGGCGCCTTGCTCTGTTTCACTTGAACCAACAGTGATAGCTCCTACAAGTTCAGCCAGCGTTTCCGTCAAGCTGTCGCGAATGATCGGATTGTCTTCAACGAGAAAAATACGCAACATTTCAACTCCGGGCGATACAACAAAACCGCACGTATGGTTGATTCAATCGCGCGATTACGCCTTGAAAATCATACGGTTTCTATCTGCCGCTGACTGTAGGACAACACCTACACTTTGGCAAAAATTCTGCAAAAATTCGAGATCAGATTGAAGCTCATTGGCTTGCAAAGTCGGTTCACTGCTGATGGCGGAGATGGCCGAAAAACGTACGGAGCGGATCAAACAGCCGAGGAGGCTCGCACCCGAAATGCCGAAGCCAAAAATATCGAGGAATGAGTGCCATCAACTAAATGTTAGAAACGCTTATGCGCCAAGGCTAGCGCTTGATTTTATGGAAAGTCGACTTTCTATGATATAGAGCATTAGCCCACGTAAAATAAGGATGTGTAGCAAAAGCTGATGTGCGGAATCCAGTGTGGTCCGGTTAGCGATCTTCCGCGTTCTTATCTCCAAACTCGTAGGATCGCTGGCCTCACTTACGCAAGCGTTCTGAGTGATGCCTCGCGATCCCAGTAGCGCAATTTGGCCGCGGCAATGAAGCCCTTAGCATCGTCGGCATTCACTACACCTGCATCACCCGTAATACCTGCGTGTCGCAACAATGCGACCCCGCCCGTGTCCACCGCAATGGCCTTCAAGTGTCCAAAGGCATCGCGCACGAAATCAATCGCCGCCGCCTCCTGGCACAGGGCCTTCGCAGCCTTCGCGCTCAGCACAATAGCGACCGCATCAAACATGACAGAGGGCGTTCCCGCCAACTGACCATCGGCAGGTAATAGCGACCCATCAGCCAGCGTTGCACCGCCAATTTTCGGGGCCACAATCGCTACCTTTGCTCCCGCTGCAACTGCTGCTTTTTTTAGCGCCGCAACTATCGCACCGTCGGAGCCCTCCGCCACCAAAATCGCTACTGCTCGGCCTTCCAGCGTCGCCTTCATCTTGCCGATGATTTGCAAAGCGGGCGACGGTGGCAAATCCTGAACCGGCATCGCCGCTTTCGGGGCCACTGGTAGCGTAGCCATGCCAAGTCCATCTGCCACGCGTCCGGCCAATCCGGCCTCGATATGGCGCAGATGCCCGACGATCGCCTCCCGAACGTGCGGGTGCTCAACCTTCGAGAGTTCAAATACCAGAGCTGACGCAAGGTGAGCTTGTTCATGAGCCGTTTGGCTGAGATAGAACTGCCGCGCCTGGCTGTAGTGATCAGCGAAACTCTCAGCACGGATTCGACCTCTGGTGTCCGAAGGCTCGCCGCCTTCATGCACAGCTGCACTGCGAAAGCCCGCGATCGGTGACTCGCGCGGCGAATCACCTGCCAGAGAGCTCGGCTCGTAATTCACTCGTCCCTTCGGACGGCCCATCTGCATATGACCATCGCGCTGGTGATTGGCAAATGGGCACTGCGGCGCGTTCACCGGGAGCTGGTGAAAATTTGGCGATCCCAATCGGGAAAGCTGCGTGTCGAGATATGAGAACAGTCTCCCTTGTAACAGTGGATCGTTTGAGAAATCGATTCCGGGAACGACGTGCGATGGGCAAAACGCCACTTGCTCAGTCTCGGCAAAAAAGTTGTCCGGCCAGCGATTCATTACCAAACGCCCGATGACTTGCAACGGTACTAATTCTTCAGGGATGAGTTTCGTTGCGTCAAGATGATCGAATGGAAAAGCATCTGCCTCCGCCTGCGTGAACAACTGGACCGCGAACTCCCACTCGACGGTTTTACCGTCTGACAGCGCTTCGAATAAATCGCGGCGATGGAAGTCGGGATCTGCTCCGGCGATCTTGACGGCCTCGTCCCAAATAGTTGATTGCAGGCCTAGCTTCGGACGCCAGTGAAATTTCACAAACGTCGATTCACCTTTAGCGTCAATCAGCCTAAAGCTATGGACGCCAAAGCCCTCGATCATGCGCAGTGATCGCGGAATGGTGCGATCCGACATGATCCACATCACCATGTGCATCGACTCGGGTGTCAGCGAGATGAAGTCCCAGAAATTATCGTGTGCGCTCGCGGCTTGAGGGAAGCCGCGATCTGGCTCCATCTTTACCGCGTGAACCAGATCCGGAAACTTGATCGCGTCCTGAATGAAAAACACCGGAACGTCATTGCCCACGAGATCCCAGTTACCCTCTTTGGTGTAGAACTTAATCGCAAATCCGCGTACGTCACGCGGCGTATCAACCGAACCCGAACCACCGGCCACGGTCGATATTCGCGTGAAGATCGGCGTCTTGACCCCAACTTCGGTGAGCACCCTGGCCGTGGTGTAACGATCCAGCGATTTCGTCAGTTCGAAGAAGCCATGCGCACCGCTGCCGCGCGCATGCACGATTCGCTCTGGAATGCGCTCATGATCGAAATGCATGACCTTTTCACGCAGGATAAAGTCCTCCAGCAGCGTCGGGCCTCGAGGGTTGGCGCGCAACGAGTTCTGGTTGTCCGAGACGACCGTTCCCTGATTGGTGGTGAGCGCCGGGTGGTCGCCTTTCACACGTTGATGCAGCTCGCCACCCGCGCCAATTTCATCGGTCGTTTTAGGCGTTTTCTTTAACGCTGCGGGCGATTTTCTCGCCTTCATAGGGGGGCTCCGCGAGCTAAAAGTAACTCATCTTTACGCGCGGCCAATTTCGCGCCCAAAGCCTGCATGTCGAGCGAGGTTGCTTTTGCCTTCGGAAACATTTCGCCCTGCTCCTCTTTGACGTGGTGAGTGACGTACTCTGCCAGCACCGTGATCTTTGCGTCAAACATGTCGCCATCGGGTTCCTTGCCCTCTACCTGCGCGATCAGGCTCTTCAGGCTGGCATGTTCGACGGTAGCTTCGGGCACGAGCGTACGATCCTTCAATGCCATTTGAACTGCCGGATAAAAAATCTCTTCTTCGATCTGAGCGTGGACTGAAAGCTCATTGCAGATCTTCGATACCAGGGCTTTCTTTTTCGCGGGTGATCGAAGCGTTTTGTATTCGGCGAAGAGCGCAGCGACGGCCTTGTGATCAGCACGTAACAGCGCTATCGCGTCCATCGCTTTTTTTGTTGCGGCGGGTGATTGTTTTTTGGTAGATGAGGTTGCCATAGTTGTCTTTCAAAATTTCATTGAGTTGCGTTTTAGTGTGTGAAAAGTGCGATCAAAATGATGATTGGAATGGGTACACCAAGAAAAAACAGCAGTAACGAACGCATGGGGATCTCCTGTAAATTAATTTGGATTGCGCACAGCTAGGCGCGACGTTGGCGACCACCGTAGGTCGCGGCGAGACTGGCGCAGAAGGCGCCTATGAGTAACGAGATAAATAACCAAAGCGCTGAATATGCTGAGGCTTTCCGAGCTTTGTCAGCAGCTTCACGTGCGGCGACTTCGGCGTCTTTTAGATTTGCCTGCAGGCGTGCATAAGCGCTAGTGACACGTTTCTCGGCATCTGACTGGTTAATGCCAGTGCGCATGGAGATGACCTGCCCGAGGTAACGAGAATCCTCTGGAAGAAGGACGCCCGTCCGTATCGCGTTCAGAAAAATTTGCGTTGTCTCGGCAGCCGTATTTGTCGTGGCTCGTTCCGTGTCGTTAGGCATGGTCACTGCGCCACTTGAAGCGGTCGGTGGAGTTGAATCTTTGCGAAACAAAGTGTCCACCAAGTAACGTATAGAAGTGATATCGCCCAACGTCGAATTAGCGGTATCAGCACCTGCAATTGGGACAGACTTCGAGACACCGGCTACAGCAGCCGTCGCTGTCGCGCCGCCAGCGACTGCGGCGGTTGCTTGAACGCCCGTGCCCACGATGGAACCAATCACAGAAGTTAACAGCGCCGCAGTCGCTAACGATGCGACTGCCCAGGCCAGGAAACCGTGTGCTGTGTCGCGAAAGTAAGCCTCATCGCTGTGGACTGTTTTCCACTGCGCTCCCAGACGTCCCGCTATGTAGCCGCCCATGCCAGATGCCAGCAGTTGTGTGATGGTCAGCCAGAGAATCGCGGTGATGCCGAGCGCACCCGCGCTCATACCTTCACGCGTCCACGGCGACATTGAGGCTAATCCGAGCCCGGTTCCCAAAATTAGAAGGATGAGCGAAAGCGCCGCAGCGGCTGCAGCGCCGGCAACGATTGCGCTCCATGAAACTGCATGATCGACGTCGTGCACTTCTACCCGCTCGCGAGCGATCACATTTGAATGCAATCCGACAGGATCCGCAGGATGGTGGCTTAGTGTTTCCATTGAAAAATCTCCTTCGATTTAGGTCATTTGGGGGACTTCGTATAGGCGAAATCGTAAAGAGACCGCGACACTGTCCGCATCAGACGTCTTTTGAAGTTGATGTAGGAGAAACACTACTGCCCACCGCCGATAGAAATTTGCACCGAAAGGTGTAGTCGGCTCAGTGATGGAAGTGCGCGTTCAAAGCATGTAGGAATGCGGCGACAGCATCTGACTAGATCGGATTACAGCGACGCCATGTTGCGTTGCCTACCCTTGCACCAAACCTCGCAAAGGTCTTTTCCAACGACTATTTAAGGAAAGCGCAATGCGCAAAGTCAGCCACTCCTTACCTCAATGCGAATCGCCCGGCGTCATCCTCCATCGGACCATAACGAGTTCTGGCGTTGATCGACAATTATTGGACTACTCAGCGGTGCCATTCGGGGACTCCGTCGACGAAGCCGAAATTGCAGCGGTACCGTGGCTTGGATACGCACATCGCGGCGACTACGCTAACGATGCGGCCAATAGGATCGCGAAATTGAGAGTTATGTCGCGAAACTTCGTAAGCGCCGCCCACGAATAGAATTTCAGACAGACCGCTCCAACTCTTCCGCGCGTTCAAGTGCGCACAGCAACCGTTTCTCACGGATCGTCTCTTACTTGGCAGAGTAGTGAAGTTTAATTTGAAGACCTATCCGACGTATTCGCTCTGATGTCAAAAAAATATGACCTCCCTGATGTTTCCTGCGCAGCAAGGATCAAGCGGAAGGTGACGCAAGTTGTGCGGAAAAACGCAGAACTTCTATTGGGCAGAACCGAATACTGAAAGGCGCGCGCAAATTGCAAATGTGAAGTGGCAAAGCTGCCATTGCTCAGACGAATTTTTTCGCACGCAAGCCCATCGTGTTTTTCCTACAACGACAACTTAGTTGTGCTGACACGTGGAACGCTGCGCGGCGAGCAAAATTTTCTTGTCGTCAACATTCATTCGGCGATAACGGCAACGAAGGTTAAATGCTTCGAGTTGTCATACCCCAATCTAGTCTTCAAGGAGATATTCATGGACGAGAGAACGCAAGAAATTCGTGACGCAGAAAAGCTGGAATCGGCGGACGCAAATCGCGATCCGATCACTGGCACGCCGGGTGCGCACCCGGTAGGAACCGGCGTGGGTGCCGCCGCCGGTGGAGTCGCGGCCGGTTTGGCGACCGCCACGTTGGCAGGTGCCGTGACCGGTAGCGTTGTAGGCCCAGTCGGCACGGCTGTAGGTGCGGCTGTCGGCGCGATTGTCGGCGGCCTGGCAGGTCAAGCAGTAGCAGAATCTGTCAATCCAACCCGCGAAGATGTGTATTGGCGCAGCAACTATATTGATCGCCCGTACATTGATCGCACGAAGAACTACGAGGACTATGGACCTGCATATGGGCTTGCAGTCAACAGGTATGATGCGACCGTGGACAGGCGCTTCGAGGACGTTGAGAACGATCTCTCGCGCGAATGGACAACATCTCGCGGAACGTCCACATTGGACTGGAACGACGCGAGGCCAGCCGCACGTGACGCCTGGGAGCGATTGCGCGAGCCCGGTCAGTCGCCCCGCCTGCCTGAAAACTTAAGCTAGTTTTAATGTCTGAATGGAGTGCTCGGCGTCGCCTTTTGCGGCGCTGAATGCATCAATTCCTACATTGCTTTACCAGCGTTTGCTGTCGGCGTTACTCATGGTCACGGCTATCTTGTTCGACCGCATATTGCCGAAGTCGGTGAACCGGTGGTTGTGTACGGAGCACGAAACCGACGGCAATAGAGCGTATCCGAATTGGCGACGATCTTCAGGAGAACTGTTATGAGCGATAAATTCAACATAGGTCATCACGAAAAGGCAGTAAAACCGGTGGCGCAGGATCCATACGATTCATCATCTTCAAGTCTAAGTGTTGAGATTCTTCAAAAATCGGTGCCGAAACTTCCTCACGAAGCGGATCAATCTACCCGCGATCAGGAAACTGAGATCCGACCCGAAATAATTCAGGCCGGAGAGGACATAGCAGCCGGAATGAAAGACACGGATCGTGCGCCTGTGCTGAACGAAGTTTACAAAGGACAAAAGAAGTAACCGTCAGGTCAATTTCGACCGCCGCACCCAAGACCAAGTTGTTCGAATAAGGCTACGACTATCGTGTCTGGTTCAAGATCCGTTTCATCGTCAGTGTGTCATCGAGCGTAAACGCCGCTGGAGTTTTTCCCGCTTCGTGCTGTACTGTGGTGATGAAATGCGCTGACATTCATGCAATTTCGATACGTTTTTTGCGTGCGTGCGTCGCGGTGTCCGACTTGCCTGTATTGATATAGCGCACGGGAAACCCTTTGCAGCGCATGGATTGCCCGCGAGTGCGGCAAAATATCGTCTCATTCATCGCGCGCCGCGCTTTTGCCGCCCGGACACCAGCCCCATGACTTACGCCGTAAACGACAGCTGCATCAAATGCAAATACACCGACTGCGTGGACGTTTGTCCCGTGGATTGCTTCTACGAAGGCGAGAACATGCTCGTCATCCACCCGGACGAGTGCATTGACTGCGGCGTATGCGAGCCCGAGTGTCCCGTCGACGCGATCAAGCCTGATTCCGACATTGCCGAGAAGTGGATCAAGCTGAACGCTGAGTACGCCATTGTCTGGCCGAACATTTCGCGCAAGAAAGCCGCCCCGCTAGACGCTGATGACTGGCGCGACAAACCGAACAAGATGGAGCTTTTCTCGCCAAATCCGGGCAAGAAATAGATACAGCTTTTAGCTGAACGACCGATTCTATAAGGGCTGAGCGTGGTAACGACCCTATATCGATATTACGTGAAATGACCATCTAGACCCAATGCAGTGGTCGTTTCACGAAAAAGCTGTTGCCTTTCAACAAAGAATCACCCGTCACTGATCCATATCGCCTCCGTTCCGTCGCAGCGGTAGCGCAATTGCCCGCTGGCGGTGGCAAACTTCGTCGCAATGTAGATTGAAACGATTGTGACCACCGTGACCGCGATGAACACGTCCCCGCCGCCCGCCTTGAACCCAGCCGCAGCCGCCGCAGAGCGAGTCGCGACGCCGCCCACGCTCGGTCAGCGCAGCTGGAAGAGCTTTGGCGGGACGCCCTGGTGGCGGCTGGTGGTCGGTGGCCTGATTGTGCTGGTGTCAATGGGCCTGTTCACGCTGCCCTTCGATTCGATTAGCCTGAAACAGCAACTGAAATCGCCCGCAGCGCAACAGGAGTTCAAGTACGCGATCCAAAAGCAGGTACTCGAGCGCGCTCGTACGGGCCTGATTGGATTCCGCTTCATTGCCGACGACCCGACCGTGGTTCGAGAAATTGACGACGCGATTGCCGACATTAACCGCGAACGTGCCTCACCGACGCATGAGATCACTGTCAAGAGCGCGGCCGAACTGAAGGCGCTGATTGACAGGCAACAGGAGCAAATCCGGGTCGGTTCACGCGCGCTGGAGCAGGCGGCCTTGAAGCTGCGCACGAATTTCGATAGCCCGGACGCCACCGACAAGATTGAGCAGCTCGCGACCAAAATCGAGGGCTTGCAGGAGGGCATTGAGCAGCTAAAAGAATTGCAGAGTCATACCGAAGCTTTCGCCAGCGACGCGACCGACAAATCGGGCAGCAAAGCCAAAGATGAAGTAACGGTGACCTTCAATCTGTTCGGCAAAAAAGCGCTGCTCGATTTCAATGGCAAGGCCGCCATTGAGCCGGCAAACTTTGACCCGGAAACGCGAACGCTGATTCAGTCCACGGTCGCTCGCGACGCCGAGAAATTCATCTTCGGCACTGTGACGCTGGTCGTTCTCACGGTATTGTTTTTACTAATGCTGCTGGCGCGCGCCTTCGCAGGTCGTGCCGCGCGCGGTGAGCAGCGTGCGGTGATCGCTGAGTCGCGCGAGCGCAGCGAAAGCTATGCGCGTCAGCTGGCCGAAGCGCGCCTGATGGTGATGCGCGCGCAGGTGGAGCCGCACTTTCTATTCAACACGCTGGCCCACGTTCAGGCGCTTCAGGAAATTGACCCGCCACAAGCGGGCCACATGCTGGAGCGACTGATTTCGTATTTGCGCGCGGCCATGCCGACGATGCGCGAGACGACGTCCACGCTCGGGCGTGAAGTCGAAGTCGTCACCGCGTACCTCGATCTCCTCAAAATTCGTATGGGCGATCGCCTGAACTACACGATCAGCGTGCCTGCCGAGCTAAACAGCATCAGTTTGCCGCCGACCATGATCGCCACGCTGGTCGAGAACGCGATCAAGCATGGGCTGGAGCCCAAGCGCGAGGGCGGCACGATTGCCATTCAGGTGCGCGAGGTGGGCGAGCAGATTGAAGTGCTGGTGGCTGACAACGGGTTGGGGCTCGGCGGCGCCGATACCGGTGGAACCGGCATTGGACTCGCCAATACGCGTGAGCGCCTGAAAATGCTCTACGGCGATACCGGTGAGCTGGTCGTTGAACCGAATGCGCCGACGGGCGTGCGCGCGTTGTTGCGGGTGCCGAAAGTTCCGCCTGCCACGGTGGCAAGCGACGTTGATACCGATTCTGACACGGGAGTTTCTCCTTACTACACACAGACCGTGGGTCTGCTCGCGCTGTTCGTCGGCTGGCTCGGTGGCCACCGCATTTATGTCGGACACCGACGCACGGGTGCGATCCAAACTGCGCTCGGCGTGCTCTCGATTTTGAGTGGCGGGGTGCCGGTATTTTTGGTGCCGCTCTTGTTGTGGGTGCTGCTCGACGGCGTGCGCATCATCAGCCGCGAATTCACTGACGGCAACGGACTGCGCATTGCAAGGTTCTCCGAAGCAGACAGCCGCATCCGTCGTGGCGCGTCTGCAATCACTCGAACCACCCGCGACCCGGCCGCATCGCGCTGTTCGCGACTGGTGGCGATATTCCTCGTGGTGTTGCTAGGACTGTTCGGTGCCCACCGCTTTTACGCTGGACGCATCGGAAGCGCGCTCGCTATGATGTTTACGCTCGGCGGCTTGGGTATTTGGTGGCTGATCGATATCATCATCGTCGCGACGGGCCAATTGATCGACAGCGAAGGTAAACGGGTAACCGAATGGGAATGACAAATACGGGGACAGCTACGGCCGTACTGGCGGAAGACGAAACGCTGCTACGGCAGTTTCTGAAAAAGAAACTGGAGAAATTGTGGCCGGAACTCTCCGTCGTCGGTGAGGCCGAGCATGGTCTTGCCGCCGTCGAACTGATCGCCGCACTGAAACCGACGGTCGCGTTTCTGGACATTCGCATGCCGGAGTTAACCGGGCTCGAAGTCGCGACGCAAATCGCCGAAGTCAGCCCGGAAACGCATGTGGTGTTCGTCACCGCGTTTCATGAATATGCAGTCGCCGCGTTTGATCGCGGCGCAGTGGATTACGTGCTGAAACCGATTGCCGAAGATCGCCTGATCACGACGATCGAGCGGCTTAAAGAGCGGATCGAAAACGAAGATCAGGATGCGCCGACGCTGCCTGAGAATCTGTCGCAACTCATCTCGACGCTCAAGCGGGAGATGCGCGGTGCGGCTGGCGGTACGCAGATTGAGTACCTGCGCTGGATTAAAGCATCGCTCGGCTCGACGCTCAAATTGATCGACGTGAAGGACGTGCTGTTCCTCAACTCCGACGAGAAATACACTCGCGTAGTCACGATGGGCGAAGAAGCGCTCATCAGAAAACCGCTACGCGAAATGCTCGATGAGCTCGATCCCAATATCTTCTGGCAAATCCATCGCGGCACGATCGTCAACGTTAACGCCATTGCGGGCGTCACTCGAGATTTTCGCGGCGATGCGACGGTGAAAGTCAAGGATCACAAAGAGCAGTTGAAGGTCAGCCGACCATTTTCGCATTTGTTCAAGCAGATGTAGACCACCTGCGGGTAGCAAAAGCTTAAACCCACTTGATCTTCCGAAAAAACGCCCAGAGCGTCGCGCTTCCCACCAGCATCAAACCCAGCGCATAGACGTAACCGTACGTCCATTCGAGCTCCGGCATTTGCTTGAAATTCATACCGTAGATCGTACCGACAATGCTGGGAACCATCAGGATTGCGCCCCAGCCAGCGAGCTTCTTGGTGACTTCGCTTTCGGCCAAGGTGATGAGCGAGAGATTGGTTTGCGTGGCGCTGTTTTCCATGTCACGCAAGTTGTCGAGCGACTCATTGATACGCGTGACGTGATCGAGCACATCGCGAAAGTACGGACGCAATTCTTCGCGAAAAATGGGGTGCTTGTGCGTTAGTAGCCGACTGCAGATTTCAACCAACGGCGTTACCGCACGCCGCACACACATGGTGTCGCGCTTGAGCGCGTACAGCGCCTCGGCAGCGACGCGTTTGTCGGTCTTCGCATCAAAAATTGTTTCCTCCAGCTTGTCGAGTCGATCTTCGAGTGCGTCGACCTCAGGGAACAGGCGGTCAACGACCGTGTCGATCAAGCCGTGCAGCGCGGCGCCGGGCCCAAGTGCCAAAAATTGCGGATCGTGTTCGAGCTCGGTGCGCAACGCCTTGAATCCGGTTTCGGCACGATGGCGCACGGTCAACACGAAATGCTCGCCGCAGTAAATATGCAACTCGCCATCAACAAAATCACCCCCGTGTTGCTCGATTGTGTGCAGTACCAGAAATACAGTTGAACCGTACTCCTCGATCTTCGGGCGCTGCGAGCCGCGATTGGTGTCCTCGATAGCCAGTTCATGCAGATTGAATTCCTCCTGCATTGTTTCCAGCGCTTCGAGGGTCGGCTCGAAGAGCGCCACCCAAACAAACGCTCCCGCGGGCTGCGGCGTATCGAGAAAATTGCTGATCGCTTCGATTTCCATCGGAGCCTGGCGAACGCCATTGATGTAGGCGGCGCAATCGATGAGCATGATTGAACTTTGCTGCCGCGCAAGCGGCTTGGGTCAGTATTCAAGTAATTATGCGATGTGTCCAACAGCCAGACCCATCGTGTAGCAAAATAGGCTGATGGCCTCCGTTAAGTCACCTCCCGTACCTGCTCCTTCCAACGCGGC
Source organism: Burkholderiales bacterium (assembly GCA_025354165.1). Classification (GTDB taxonomy): domain Bacteria; phylum Pseudomonadota; class Gammaproteobacteria; order Burkholderiales; family Casimicrobiaceae; genus Casimicrobium. The sequence goes on from JANXNI010000052.1 coordinate 139,214, forward strand.
TGCGAAGCCAGAATCGCAGGGTGACCGCGCGCTGACGCTCGAGTTGGTGCTGCGCGAAGTGGCGGCCGATGGACTGGTAGACGTTGGGGCAATTGACGAACTGCGCACCCTCGCAAAGTTTCGCAGTTACGAACACCCTCTGATACTAATCGCGGAACAGAAATGGCGCAGCAACAAGCCACCGAAACGCGTGCTGACACTTGAGGCGCTGTCGGAATGGCTGGCGGGCCGCTTGAATGTGCCCTACCTGCACATCGATCCGCTCAAGGTGGATTTCTCGGCGGTCGGCTCGGTGATGAGCACGAGCTACGCCAACCGCTATCGCATCCTGCCGGTCGCGGTAACGCCGGATTCGGTGACGGTGGCGACCAGCGAGCCGTTCGTGCGCTCGTGGATTCCGGAGCTTTCGAGTTTGCTGCGTCGCCGCGTAGAGCTGGTGTTTGCCAATCCGCTGGATGTGAAGCGCTACGTCGCCGAGTTCTTTGCGCTGGCGCAATCGGTGCGTCGGGCGCAGGAAAAATCGGTTGACGACAAGAGCACGATCTCGTCGTTTGAACAACTGGTGCAGTTGGGCGGGCAGGGCGGCGGCATTACGCCGGACGCCAATGACCGTCACATTATTCGCATCGTCGACTGGCTGTGGCAGTACGCGTTTGAGCAGCGCGCCAGTGACATTCATATCGAGCCGCGTCGCGATTCCGGCGTGGTGCGATTTCGCATTGACGGCGTGCTACATCAGGTTTATCAGATTCCACAAGCCGTACATACCGCGATGGTCAGCCGCGTGAAATTGCTCGCGCGCATGGAGATTGTCGAGAAGCGCCGTCCGCAGGATGGCCGCATTAAAACGGTGACGCCCGAAGGTGTGGAGGTCGAACTTCGCGTGGCGACGATGCCGACCGCGTTCGGCGAAAAAATCGTGATGCGTATCTTCGACCCGGAAGTGCTCCTGCGCGACTTCCGCGATCTTGGTTTTAGCGATGATGATCTCTCGCGTTGGGAGGCGATGATCGCGAAACCGCACGGCATTATTCTGGTTACCGGGCCAACCGGCTCAGGCAAAACGACCACGCTTTATTCAACGCTGAAGACGCTCGCCACGCCCGAGGTCAATGTGTGCACGGTGGAAGACCCGATTGAAATGGTTGAGCCGTCGTTTAACCAGATGCAGGTGCAACCGCAGATTGGCGTGGACTTCGAGAGCGGCGTGCGCACGCTGATGCGGCAGGACCCGGACATCATCATGGTCGGTGAAATTCGCGATCTGCCCACGGCTGAGATGGCGGTGCAGGCGGCGTTGACGGGGCATCTGGTACTCACGACTTTGCACACAAACGACGCACCGACGGCGATCACGCGACTGATCGATCTGGGCGTCCCGCCCTACCTTGTCAATTCGACCGTGGTCGGCGTCATGGCGCAGCGTCTTGTGCGCACATTGTGCTCAAACTGCAAAGAACCTGCGGGGCCGATGGGCGACGATGATTGGGCAGCGCTCACCAAACCGTATCGTGCGACGAAACCCGCGACGACGTACAAGGCTGTAGGTTGTCTCGATTGCCGCATGACAGGGTATCGAGGCCGCGCTGGTTTGTATGAAGTCATGGTGATGACGCCGGAATTGCGGAAACTTGTGATTAACGGGGCGAGCATGGACGACTTGCGCGAGCAGGCATTTCGCGACGGCATGAAACCATTGCGTGCGTCCGGTGCGCACAAAATTGCTACAGGTTTGACGACCGTGGAAGAGGTGGAGCGCGTTGCGCCACCGGTTTAGTCCCCAGCTGTCTCTTGTGGGAGCGGTTCTACCGCGATGGTTGATGTGCGGATAAATCGCGGTAGAACCGCTCCTACAAAGTGTGAGTTCGAGTGAATAAGATTTACGGAGGAAATATTTTGCAAATCGTACTAATTGGTCTGGGCAAAATGGGAGCCAACATGGCGCGGCGCTGGGCGCGTGGTGGCGTGAACGTCGTGGCGTTTGACCGAAGTGCTGAAGCTCGCGATTCGGTCGCGGAGGTCAACATTACTGCGGTTGCATCGCTCGCTGAGGCGCTGACAAAAGAGGCTACGCCGCGCATCGTCTGGCTCATGTTGCCGTCCGGCGAAATCACTGAAAGCACCATCGACACGCTGATCCCGATGATGAGCAAAGACGATTTGCTCGTCGACGGCGGCAACGCGAACTACAAAGACTCGGTGCGTCGCGCGGTGAAGGTCAATGCTGCCGGAATCGGCTACGCTGACGTCGGTGTGTCCGGCGGCGTGTGGGGCTTGCAGAACGGTTACTGCGTCATGACGGGCGCGACGCCCGAGAGCTACGCAATGCTCAAACCGTATCTCGAAGTGCTTGCACCGTCGAAGACTCAGGGCATTGTGCACGCAGGCGCAGTCGGCGCAGGACACTACGCCAAGATGATTCACAACGGCATCGAATACGGCATGATGCAGGCACTGGCTGAAGGCTTTGCATTGATGGAGGCGAAGAAGGATTTCGCGATGCCCATAGCCGAGATTGCCGAGGCCTGGCGCGACGGCTCCGTGGTGCGTTCGTGGCTTCTGGATTTGACGGCTGCGACGCTCAAAAAACCGGAAGAGATCGCAGCGATTGCGCCGTATGTTGCGGACTCCGGCGAGGGCCGTTGGGCGGTCGAGGCGATGCTCGATTTGGGCGTGCCAGCACCGGTCACGGCACTTGCATTAACGACGCGTTTTGCGACGCAAGGCAAGGGTGACTACGCCGCCAAACTACTTGCGCAAATGCGAGCGGGGTTTGGTGGGCACGCTGTCAAAAAGCAATAATTTACCGATGATGGTGGGTACATATTGTCCCCTCTCCCCCGGCGGGAGAGGGTTAAGGTGAGGGGGGTGGTGGAAACCGCAACCAAGGTAGCCATAGCATGAGCCCCATCGTCATCATGGGCGTTTCAGGCTGCGGCAAAACCACGGTTGGTGCGGCGTTAGCTGAACGACTCAACGCAATCTTTCTCGACGCCGATGATTTTCATCCTGCCGCCAACGTAGAAAAGATGCGCACCGGAACGCCACTCAACGATGAAGATCGCGCACCGTGGTTAGCCACGCTCAATCGTGAGTTGCGTGAACGTCGTCAGCGTGGCGAACGTGCCGTGCTCGCGTGCTCTGCGCTAAAACTTCGTTATCGTGAAGCCATCGGCACGCAGCTAGCGCACGTCGACTGGATTTTTCTAGACGGCAGTTTCGAGGTGATCGCCGAGCGCATGCGCACACGTCCCAATCACTACATGCCGGAATCGTTGTTGCGTAGCCAGTTTGAAGCGCTGGAGAGGCCCGACAACGCTATCTGCATTTCAATTGAATTGAGCGCCGCCGAGCAAGTTGAAGCTGCGCTTTCGGCGCTTGCGGTTTAGCTATTCTTACTTAGCAGACGTCACAGATTTTTTTTCCGTCATGCTCGGGCCACAAGCACGGGGATCCAGGGCGCGTGGAATAGCCACGTGCTTTTGGAGCGCAACCTTTCTGGATTCCCGCTTGAAGCGAGAATGACGCCAAGCTAAAGCAACCTGCTAATTAGGTCGCAACTACGCCGCTTTCGCAACACAGCCCTCTGGCTTGTAAACGCGCTCCAACGACGCTGGATATTTGCCAAGTTTGCTGGCGGGACGGCGTGGCCGGACGACCAGTTCACCGCCGCAATTGGGGCAAATGCCCGCGAGCTTTGTACTCACACAGTCTGCACAAAACGTGCATTCGAAAGTGCAAATGCGCGCCTCGGTCGATTCGTTCGGCAAATCTTTATTGCAACATTCGCAGTTCGGACGGAGCGCCAGCACGATTTAATTTTCGCAGAACGCTTAGCCCATGCGCCGACGCGTGCGGGGCGCTGGAGCACCGCCGCCCCCGCCTGAGCCGCTGCGGGTGAAGCCGCTTGGTTTGCCGGTTACGCCATCGCGATTGCCTGAGCCACCGCGAGCGCTGAAGCCGCCACCCGCAGGAGCCGGGCGACGGTCGCCCGAGAATCCGCCGCCGCCACCACCACCGCCGCGATCTCCATAGCCACTTGTGCCACCACCGTTGCCGCCGCCATAACCTCCGCCACCCGTGCCGCCACCGCTGCGTCCGTCAGATGACGGCTCACGGCGATCACCCCAGCGCGCGCGCGGCGCACCGGAGCCGGTACCACCTTCGTTGCCGCGACCATAGCCGCCGCCTTGACCGCCACCGGTGCCGCCCCGGTTGTAACCACCGCCACCGCCTGCGTAGCCCGAGCCACCTGCGCTGCCGCCGTTACGGTCGTAACCGCCACCGCCGTAGCCTGAACCGCCAGGGGGCGTGTTGCCGCCATAGCCGCTACGGCTGCGTGGTGGGCCACCCGATGGCCCGGCACCGCCTCCGGCCGCGTTGCCGAACCTTGAACCACCGCCTGCGTTGCCGCCTCCGGCGTAACCACCGCGACCACCAGCACCGCCACGCGATGCGCCATCACCATACGGAGCGCGCCCACGCGGTGCCGTTGCAGCGAAGCCGTCCTTCTCTTCACGACGGCGAGTGCCCAGCGCTTCTTCACCACCCGCACGTGCGGCACCACGACGGTCTTTCGGCGCCCAGCCTTCGCGACGTGGCGCAGGTGGAATCTCGCCATAACGGCGACGCTCGCCGTGCGGCAGCGCCGAGCCTGAGCGTGCGCCCGTTGGAGGCTCTGCATTCGCCCATTCAGCGGGCAGTTTGGTGCGTGGCCCGCGACCTGATTTACCAGCTTTAACGGTAGCCGCGTCTTGCTCTGCATCATCGTCTGCGCCAGCCTCACCTGCGGCGTTGCGCCACAGCACGAGCAACTTGCCCAGATGCTGCACGCTCTCGCAGCCCATCTTCTCGCAGATTTCGTTGAGGAAACCCACGCGGATTTCGCGCTCGTCGGACATCACACGCACCTTGATCAGCGCATGGGCGGTGAGCGCGAGGTCAATCTCGTGCAGGACGGCAGGCGTGAGTCCGTGTTGACCGACCATCACCACCGGATCAAGATGATGCGCGGCAGCGCGCAGAGCGCGTCGGGCGCTAGATGAAAGGGTGGAGGTTGCGGCGGTCATCTTGAAATTTCTTGTTCTTCAGGGAATATTCCCTTGATTATCTCGCGTTACCGCCCGTGCAGGCGCGAGCGAACGGTCTAAACGTCGATAATTCAAGCCCTTTTGTGCATCCACGCGCCGCGCCTGCTCAACCACGCCATGCTTAACCCTTCCGCCAAACGCCACAAATCGAACAAAGACTGGATGATGGAGCACGTCAACGACCCGTACGTGCAGAAGGCAAAACAGGAGGGCTACCGCTCGCGGGCGGCGTACAAACTGATCGAAATCGACACCAAGGACAAGCTCATCAAACCGGGCAGCGTGATCGTTGATCTGGGTTCTGCGCCGGGTAGCTGGAGCCAGGTCGCTGCCCGAAAAATAGGCAACACGGGTCGCATCATCGCCATTGATTTACTGGAGATGCAGGGCATGGGGCACGTTGAATTCATTCAGGGCGATTTCAGCGAAGCGGGGCCGCTGGCGCAGATCGAGGCAATGCTGGTGGGCGCGAAGGTTGATCTGGTGATGAGCGACATGCTGCCAAACATGAGCGGCGTTCCCACGATTGATTCAGCGCGGGCGATTTACCTGTGCGAGCTGGCGGCGGAGTTTGCCCTTGCTCACTTGAAGCCAGACGGCAAATTTTTAACCAAGGCGTATCAGGGGCCGGGCTACGAAGAGTTTTTTCAGCAACTTAAAAAGCAGTTCAAAACCGTGGCCAGCCGCAAGCCGGATGCGTCGCGCGACCGCAGCGCCGAGCTGTTTTTACTGGCTTCCGGATTGAAGTAATCGATGTTTTTCGGCACGCGCATGGTCATCAGCTTTTTCTTGTAATGGGGCACGCATAGGGGCTGAGTCAACAAAAAGCCTAAAGTCGATACCTGATTAGCAAGCTGTCTCAGGAAGGGTTGAAACGTAGGCTGTATCTATGTACAGTTGCGCTTTTCAAGGCACTCCGGAGTCATCCATGCCCATGAACCGCATCCAGTTTCAGCCCGGTTTGTCGCTTTCAGCGTTCCTGCGCGACTACGGCACCGAGGCGCAGTGCGAAGCCGCGGTGGTGGCGGCACGCTGGCCCGAGGGCTTTGTCTGTGATCGCTGTCGCTGCACCCGGTTCAGCCCCACTCACAACGGTCGCAGGCTCTGGCAGTGCAAGGACTGCGGCTACCAGAGCTCCTCGATTGTGGGCAGCGTCATGGAGCACACCAAGCTGGCGCTCACGACCTGGTTTCTGGCCATGTACTGGGTGACGCAGAGTAAGAACGGTATCTCGGCACTCGCGCTGATGCGCTACGTGGGCGTGAGCTATCCCACCGCATGGCTGTTACGGCACAAGCTCATGCAGGTGATGTTTGAGCGCGAGCAGGCCACACTCCTTTCGGGGCGGATCGAGATCGATGATGCCTTCCTCGGTGGCGAGCAGCCGGGCCGTCAGGGCCGAGGCGGCAACAAAGTCCCCTTCCTCGCGGCCGTTGAGACCGACCTGCGAGGACGACCGCAGATCGTGCGCTTTGACCGGGTGGACAACCACGGCATAGCTGCCATTCAGGCGTGGGCCACCGCGGCCATCGCGCCCGAGAGTCTGGTGCTCTCCGACGGCTGGCCGGGATTCACTCAGCTATCAAGCCTCGTGCAATGCCACGAGCCGCACATCACGGGGCACGGCCCGAAAGCGGCGAAGCATCCTGAGTTTCACTGGGTCAATACCTTGCTGTCGAACTTAAAGACCGCACTGGCGGGCACCTTTCACGCCTTTGCGTTCAGGAAGTACGGCCACCGCTATCTGGCGGAGTTCGCCTATCGATTCAATCGGCGATCAAACCTGAAGGCGATGCTGCCCAGACTGTTGCACGCCGCCGTTGCCTCAAGCCCTCAGCCACTACGCAAAATAAGGCTTCCTGAGACAGCTTGCTAATCAGGAGTCGA
>JANXNI010000079.1 GCA_025354165.1 Burkholderiales bacterium
GGCGGATGCCCCCTGTTCGCAGGCAAGCAAGTTTCAACCAAAGGCTGGTGCAGCGCCTACGCAAAGAAGGCCGCTTAGCTTCGTAGGCGAGGCGTATTCGAAGCACAATTTGCTCGCAAATTGTGCACGTAGAAAAAAAGCCACCGCAATGGTGGCTTTTTTATATTCTGCAAAAGTTAATGCGAAACATTCGCATTGCGTATACAATTTCTAACAGTAACTAACGGCAAGCCAAGGCCATTTCCTGTAGTTTTCTGCGAGAAAGCGACGTAGCCAGCCAGTTGTTCAATTTCCCTGCTCGATCGACGAGCGGATCACGACTGGAGAAAAAATTTGTCACTCACCTCGCACCGCATCGGCGCTGGAAAAACGCGCCTATCGCAGTTAACCGCTGTCACCCCTGTGGCGACTGCCTCCGGTCACGGCGTCGCCTTATTGCCCGTGGCCGCACTCATGTTTGCTGCTTCAGTAAACACCTGGGCGCAGACGGTACCTGCCGCCGCACCAGCGACTACCGCTGCAGAAACGCCGGAAAACAAGACGCTGAAACCTGTCGTCGTCAAGGAAAAAGCAGAAGCAGCACAAGGCAAAGATGTCGTCCAGACGAAAACCACCACCATCGGCAAAGGTACGCAGGACATCCGCGACATACCGCAGTCAGTCAACATCATCACCGAAAAACTGATTGACGATGTGAAACTTGACACCCTGAAGCAGGCGCTGCACTACACCGCCGGCATCACATTTGCCGCCACTGAAAACGGCACCGATCAGGACATCCGTTTGCGCGGCTTTCCAGTGGCCACGACTGGCGATCTCCTGATCGACGGCATGCGCGATCCATCGCAATATGACCGTGACACGTTTAACTTTGATCGCATCGAGGTGCTGCGTGGCTCTGCATCAATGATCTTTGGCCGGGGTTCGACCGGTGGCGTGATCAATCAGGTCAACAAGCAACCGATGCTGCTCAATCAAAATGACGTTGATGGCAGCCTGGCAACAGGACAGGCTTTTCGGGCCACCGCCGATCTGAACAAGCAATTCGGACCTGACGCTGCGGTTCGGGTCAATCTCATGGCGACGCGCGCGAAGAATGGCGGCGCCGAGATCGAAAAATACGGTGTTGCGCCCACCGTCCGCTGGGGCATTGGCGAACGGGATGAATTCAGCATCGGTGGCCTGAGCCTCGACGTTGACAACGTCCCCAAAAATTCCGTTCGCTACCTTGGCGGAACGGTGCCCGACGCGCTGGATCCTTCGAAGTTCTACGGCAAGTCTAGCGACTACGTCATCGGCAAAGCAAATTACGCGACGGCATCGTGGAAGCATCGTTTTGACAGCAACAGCGAGCTGAAAACCCAGATCCGAACGGGTGTTTTTGATCGCTCACAGTGGAGCACTACGGTTGGTTTCGGCACGACCAATGGCTTGGCAACGACGCTCGCCAATCTGGGCGACGCAACCATCCTGACCCGTGCCGGCCTGACGCCGCGCAAAGATCGGTACGAGGGTACGTATTTGCAAAGCGACTACAGCAGCAAGGTATCGCTGTTGGACATGGAACACCAGATTCTTACGGGCGTAGACGCCGCCGAAGAAAAGGCGGATCGATTCTCTGCGTATGGCAACGGCGTTGCGAACTGGACTAACTACAACAAAGGTAACACCTCGGTGGGCACGCCGAACGACGGCACCACCACAACAGTGTCGCCGCTGTACCGTCGAAGCAGTCATTATTCGGGACGTTCAGCAGGCATCTACGCTCAGGATCTGGTGCAGGTCGCGCCGGCCTGGAAACTTTTGGGCGGCGTGCGTCTGGATTCGTTCAACGCAACGGTAGGGCAGGTGAACTACAACACCGCTGGCGACATCAGCACGACTCCCGGCAGCTCGCTGTCGTATCCGTCGTTGTTCAGCTATCGGATTGGGACGTTGTTCCAGCCGACGCCTACCGCGTCCTTCCACTTGTCGTACGGCACCTCGTTTAATACCTCGGTGGACACGTACCAGTACGCGACACAACAGAACGCAAACACCCCAGCCGAAAAAAGCCGCAACATCGAGCTGGGCGCAAAACTCGACTGGCTGGACGGCACTCTGTCTACACGTGCCGCGATTTATCGCAGCGAGAAGTACAACGAGCGCACTACCGATGCCGATTTTGCGGGAACATCCTTTCTGCTGTCTGGCAAACGCCATTCCCAAGGCCTTGAGCTGGATGTAGTGGGACGAATCACCCCGGCCCTTGAAGTCTATGTTTCATATAGCTTCATTCAGGAGGCCAAGATCGATCAGGCCGGCAGCGGTGTAGCGGCACAGGCCTCGGTTGGGCAAAGTGTCGGCCTGACGCCGAAACATACGGGTAGCGTTTGGTTGAGCTATCAGGTGCTTCCAAAGCTGCGCTTTGCCGGTGGTGTGCGTGCGGTCGGCGAAAACCGTCCGTTGCAAGGCGGCACCGGAGCCGCGTCAACCACCGCCAGGGCGCCTGGTTACGCCGCAGTGGATCTGCTGGCGGAATATGCGTTTAACGATGAGTTCAAGGCTCAATTGAACGTGACCAACGTGGCCGATCGCAGCTACGGTGATCAGCTCTATCCGGGCTTCATCGTGCTCGGCGATCCGCGCAGTATTCGCCTCACACTTTCCAAACGCTTCTAACGGACTGGCGAGCGATGTTGCTGCATGTGCCCTCAGTGCTCACCCCCGATGATTTGCGGCGGGCATCCGAGATTCTGCGCACCGCCCAGTGGTCCGATGGTCGCAGAACCTCTGGCGAACAGGCGGCGCAGGCAAAGCACAATCAGCAGTTGCGGGAGGATAGTCCCGAGTGTCGGGCGTTGCAGCAGATTGTTTTGGCTGGCATAGAGCGACATCCGATACTCATTTCGGCGACACTGGCAAAGCACATCTCTCCGCCCCTCTTCAATCGTTACGCCGGAGAGCAAAACTATTTTGGCGACCACGTAGACAGCGCCATTCGTCATGTGAATTCGTCGGGAGCCCGTGTTCGTACGGACATTTCGTGCACCGTCTTTTTGTGCGAACCGGATTCGTACGAGGGCGGCGAGCTGGTCATCACCGACACCTTCGGCCAGCAACGCGTCAAACTGCCGGCAGGGGACGTAGTGCTGTACCCTGGGTCGACCGTCCATCGTGTTGAGCCAGTGACGTCAGGTGAACGTCTGGCATCGTTTTTCTGGGTTCAAAGCATGATACGCAGCGACCAGCAACGACGAATTCTTTTTGATATGGACAATCATCTGCGTGAGCTGCGCGGCAGTTTCGGCGAATCGAACGCAGCGGTCATCGGCTTGACCGGGACTTATCACAACCTGCTGCGCATGTGGATGGAGCTCTGAATGGCGGGTGCTCCGGTTCCGACGCTTGATACCATCGCCAGCGGCATCGTGACGCTGGCAGATCATGAGTTGGCGGCCGCAAAAAAGCTGGGCGCCAACGCTTACGCCTACATTTTTGGTGGTGCTGGCGACGAGATCACGCTGCGCGGCAACCGCAGCGCCTGGGACGCTATCCAGCTGTTGCCGCGTGTGCTGCGCGACATGACCGGCGGTCACACCCGGGGCACGCTGTTGCAACGCTCACTTGCCCATCCGATACTGCTCGCGCCAACGGCGTTTCATCGTCTGGCGCATCCGGATGGGGAAACGGCCACCGCCCTGGCGGCGGCGGCGCAAGGGGCCGGCTTAGTGCTAAGCGCGCAGTCGACCATTCGACTGGAAGATATCGCCCGATTGATCATTCACGATCCAGAGCGTGGCCCGTTGTGGTTTCAGCTCTATATGATGCCCGACCGCGAGTTCACGCAACAACTCGTGCGCCGGGCTGAAGCCGCCGGATACGAGGCTATTGTGCTCACCGTCGACGCGTCTAGCAGTGGCGCTCGCGACCGCGAACGGCGTGCAAACGTGAAGATTCCCGACACCCTGAGCGCCGTGAATCTCGTCGGAATGGTTACACCCGCCGCGCCACAGCTACAACCCGGGCAAAGCGCCATGTTCGACGCTTTGCTTGCGAGCGCACCGCGCTGGAGCGACATTGCCTGGCTGCGCTCGATTACCTCGTTGCCGATCATCGTGAAGGGAATCCTGCACCCTGACGACGCGCGTTTGGCAGTGGACGCGGGGGTAGCTGCCGTGATTGTTTCAAATCACGGCGGACGGACACTCGACACCGTGCCGCCGACGGCGCAGGTTTTGCCGGACATCGTGGCTGCCGTTGCCCAAAGAGTCCCGGTACTGGTGGATGGTGGAATTCGCCGAGGCACTGACGTTCTGAAGGCCATAGCGTTGGGCGCAACGGCTGTTCTGGTCGGCCGGCCGGCGCTCTGTGGCCTTGCCAATGCTGGCGCGATGGGCGTGGCGCACGTGATCCGCCTGCTGCGCGACGAACTGGAAATTGCCATGGCACTTACCGGCTGCCGCACGCTCGCGGACGCAAACGCGCAACTGCTTTATCAACCCCTAGGGGCTACACCAAGAATATCGTGAATGTGTGCAGAGAGCCGCGCGCGACCGCCCATCGCCGTCGAACCCGCTGACACCCTCGCAAACGGCTCCGACCGCAAGCGCACTAAAAATTCGCGAAGCACCGCATCAAAATGACCGCATTAGAAGAAGACCCGCCTCCTCCCGTACTGAGCCGCGACGTCATCGTGACGGTGTCGGTGATTGCTTTTCACGTACTTGCGCTCTGGTTGTTGCAAACCGGCCTCCTACGCCGTGCAGTAGAGCTCGTTGTGCCCGCACAAGTGCTTGCAGAATTCATCGAACCGCCGCGCCCCAGAGACGAGCTACCACCGCCGCCGCCGCCTGCACCAAAACCGCAGCTCAAGCAACCAACCATTGCGCCTGCGCCGCAGTTGATTGCTATCGCTGATCCCACGCCGTCGCCGAACGCGCCGGTAGGTGTGATCGAGCCCCCTGCGCCGCTACCGCCTATCGCCGCCCCCGTCGCACCTGCGCCGCCCGCACCCGCTGCGCCACCGCCTGCGCCCCCCGTTCCGCCGCGTGTGGAGCTGCCATCAAGCGACGCCGACTACCTGCAGAACCCGAGACCGCCGTATCCACCCATGAGCAAAAGGCTCAATGAGCAAGGCAGCGTGATCATGCGTGTGCTGATCGGTGCCGATGGCCTGCCGCAGAAAGCAGAAATTCGTAAATCAAGCGGCTTCATTCGGCTCGATGAGTCCGCTGCAACTACGGTCATGAAGTGGCGCTACGTGCCCGGCAAACGCGCTGGCGTGGCCGAGTCGATGTGGTTCAACGTCCCTATTTATTTTGTTCTGGAGTAACTTGTATGGAATCGCAATTCGGTCTTATTAATTTGTGGACGCAAGGTGACTTTGTCACTCGTTTCGTTGCTGTCATGCTGCTCGCGATGTCGCTGGCGTCGTGGATCGTGATCATCACCAAAGCGCTGGCGATCATGCGCTACAAAAAGATCGTGAAGAACGCCAATGCGTTCTGGCACAGCGCCGACTTCGCGACAGGCGTCGAAGCGCTTGGCGTAAAGACTGACAATCCGCTTCGTGCACTGGCGCTGGAAGGCCGCGAAGCCACCGCACATCATCGCAACACCAAGCCACAACTGCACGACACGCTTGATCTGTCCGACTGGGTCACGCGCTGCCTCAAAAACACGCTGGATGAGTTCACCGCGAAGCTGCAATCGGGTTTGGCCATCCTTGCCTCCGTTGGCTCCACCGCGCCGTTCGTGGGCCTGTTTGGCACCGTTTGGGGCATCTATCACGCACTGCTCGCCATCGGCACCAGTGGTCAGGCAACTATAGACAAGGTCGCTGGCCCCATTGGCGAGGCGCTCATCATGACTGCACTGGGTCTTGCCGTCGCGATTCCGGCGGTGCTCGGTTACAACACGCTGGTGCGCGGCAACAAGTCGATCCTTGGTAAATTGAGCAGCTTCGCGCATGACCTGCATGCCCATTTCGTGACCGGTGCCCGCGTGCAACAGCCGCGCAGCGCTGCGACCGTCGTCCCGATGAAGAAAGCTTAAGGAACGATCATGGCTTTCGGAACGATGGAAGAAATTGATGACGTGATGAACGAGATCAACATGACGCCGCTGGTCGACGTGATGCTGGTGCTACTCATCATTTTCATCATCACGGTGCCTGTGATGAAGCACGCTGTGAACATTGATTTGCCGCGCGCAACCAATGTCGTGCAAGACACCAAGCCAGAGACGATTCGTCTATCGGTGAATGCCGATGGCGCGTACTTCTGGAACGAGCAGAAGATCGAAGATTCTGCGCTTCCGGAGCTTCTCAAGACAGGCGCGGCGAAAAATCCGCAGCCAGATCTGCACATTCGCGGCGACAAGGCGGTGCGCTACGAGCGTGTGGCAGAAGCAATGGCGGCAGCGCAGCAGGCGGGTATCAAGAAAATCGGATTTATTACAGAACCGAAACGTTAAGAAAAACCAGGAAAAACAACAAAAAAGCGGGCATTGCCCGCTTTTTTGTTAGATCTCAGGACGAACAACGCTCGCCCTGTAAGCAAAGATTTTGTAGTGAAGGTCAGTTACAACCTATCGTCGCTGTAGCTACTTTACCAGCCGCATCAAGCACCAGCACCGTTGCAGCCTGACCTTTAAGCATCCTCCACTTGCTATCAGACGTGAAGCTTACGTCCACGGCATTGGCGCTATTGACTGTCGCGGAAATCTGCGGAATCGAGGTTGACACAAGATAAGGTCCGGTGCCACCCGTGATTGCATAACGCGTATTGCTGGTTGTGCAGTAAGTACTTATCAGATCAGCAGCCAACGAAATATTGGGCGGCGAAATAGTCAAATCAGTGGTCGCTGTAGCGCGTGTAGTGGCACCCGCTGTGATGTTGAAAGTGGGCTTGGTGACAACACCCAGCGCGTCAGTCACTGTAATCTCGGTGCTTGAGGCGACGCACGTTGTGGTCTCGCCACTCTGCACCGTGAATCGGGCGCCAGCCTTGGCCACCGTAATACCCGCACCGGGGGCTGCCGCAGCTGTTCCATCATTCAGCACAAGCGTATTCGCGGCAGGCAAAGTCACCGCGTATGGGGCCTTGCCTCCGCTAATTCCAAACTCACGCCGAACCAGCGGACATTCGTTGGTGTAATACGCCGTGAAGCCGCCGGTCGCAGGAACGACGCTGAGGTCAGAAGCACCATTGGTTTGTTTCAACACGTTGAACCAGCTATCAATGCGATGCGTGCTGGTGACGTCGGTCGCGCGCAAAAACGCGGCTTCGGAGGTCGCCTCAACGTCGGCTTTCAATGCCACAGTCGCTTTGCCGGTCGCGTCGGTGGTCACTGTCGCCAGACGCGCAAAGACCGAACTGTCGGCCTTCGGTGCCACTGTTCCGCCAAACGTCAATACTTCAAACAGCACGTCGCGATTGGGCAGCACGGCGCCATTGGCGTCCTTCAACGTGACAGAGGCGCTTCCAGTTTCACCCGCGCACAGCGTCGCAACTGTTATGGCTAAGTTATTTTCGGCAGAGCATGCCGACCCAGAGGCGTTGGCCACCGTCACGAGGGGCGTCGCGATGGTGGCAGGTACCACGGTCACCGTCACCGCAGACGTTGCGCCCACCTTGTCGGTAAATGTCAACGTCACCACCGTGTTTGCCAGCACATTTTTGGGCGTAATCGATAGCGTTGCGCCCGTCACCTGCGCAGGAACCGCGATGGTGTTCGCATCGCTGGATCGGACGCTATACGGACCGGTTCCACCGGTGATGGTGATCGAATTGACGGTGTTGCCAAACGCCGAAAAGGTCGTCGGCCCCGCTGCGAGGGCGGCTCCGGGTGCTGCCACCGCCGAGGAGGAATTTGATCCGCCGCAACCTGCGAGCATCAGAACGCCCACGGTCGCCAAAGCTGAAATGGCCACGCGGCCAGAAAAAAACTGCATTACGCTCTGCGCTCTCATTACTTTTTTTAACCGTGTGCCAAGTGAATAAGCGAGTGTATCGCGTCCACGCTAAGCCCCTACCTTCGCGGAACCCAACGCAGCCAGCCGTATAAGCGCACCGTCAAGCGTTTCGTCCCGTTTGGCGAAGCAAAAACGGATGGTCTTCTGCTCAGCCGGAGACGAGTAAAACGCCGATACCGGAATCGGTGTGACGCCGATTTCACGGGTCAGCCATTCGCAACATTCACGCTCGCTTAAGTCACGAAGTACGGGCACGTCCGCATAGCCGACACACTGAAAATAGCTGCCCTCGCATCGCAACAACTTAAGTGACGTACCTGTGAGGCCTGTGGCAAAGCGATCCCGCTTGGATTGATAAAACGCAGGCAAGTTCAAATAGGCTGCTGCGTCGCCGAGATAAGTCGCGATGCCGTGCTGCATGGCGCTGTTGGCCGTGAACACGGTGTATTGGTGCACTTTGCGAAATTCGGTTGTCAACGGCGCGGGCGCGCAGACTGTGCCAATCTTCCACCCCGTGACGTGAAGCGTTTTCCCGAATGACGAAATCACAAAGGCCCGGTCGCGAATCAGTGGATGCCGCGCCGCGCTGACATGATCCTGTCCATCAAACACAATGTGCTCATACACCTCGTCCGAAATCACCCAAATTTCGCGCCCCCCAATCAGCTCCGCCAGACGATCCCAGTCGCGCGCTGTCCACACCCGGCCACTTGGGTTATGCGGACTGTTGACGATGATGGCTCGCGTCCGGGACGTCAGGGCTGCCGACAGCGCGTCCCAATCCACGTCAAAACTCTCCAGTTTCAGGCGAACGGGCACCGGCACGCCACCCGCCAGCTCAATATTCGGGCTGTAACTGTCATAGCAGGGCTCCAGCACGATGACCTCGTCACCGGCCCGCACCACCGCCAGAATCGCCGACAAAATACCCTGCGTAGCGCCAGCGGTGATCGTCACCTCCGTCTGCGGGTCATAGCGCACGCCGTGAATCGCCTCCATCTTTTGCGCCACGCGCTCACGCAGCAACGGCACGCCGGTCATCAAAGGGTACTGGTTGTGTCCCTGCCGCATTGCCTGGGTAACGGCGTCAATCAGGCGCGGATCGCACTCAAAATCCGGGAATCCCTGCCCGAGATTGATCGCGTTGTGCTGGGCGGCGAGCGCCGACATCACGGAAAACACGGTGGTGCCGACGCGGGGGAGTTTGGTCTTTAATTGCAGGACTGACATAGTTTGGTGGGGACGCTAACGAAACCGTCGGGTATAGTAGCGTTTGCTTTGCACTTCGATGCGTCGTCAGCGGCCATCGCATTCCCTACTTGGACGTCCTTTTACTTCTCGGGCTCATTCTCCTGAATGGCCTGTTTGCCATGAGCGAAATCGCGCTCGTGTCCGCTCGCAAAATTCGCCTTGAACAGTTCGCCAATCAGGGCGACAAGGGGGCCAAAGCCGCGCTGATGCTCGGCTCGGAGCCCACGCGCCTGCTCTCAACCGTGCAAACCGGCATCACGCTGGTCACGCTGGCAATGGGTGCCTTTGGCGAAAGCGCATTCACCACCCCGCTTGAACACTGGTTTGGTCAATGGTCATGGGGCGCTGCTTACGGCAAACAGGCGGCGACGACGGTCGTTATTGCCGGCATCGGTATCGTGTCGCTTATCTTCGGCGAGTTGGTGCCAAAGCGGATCGGCCTTTTGTACCCGGAGACCATCGCCCGAATCGCGGCACGCCCGATGCAGTGGCTCGCGAGCGCCGCGAAACCGCTGGTGCGCATGCTGGCCTGGACTACAGACGCGCTGGTGAAACCGTTTGGGCGCAACAGGCAGGATGAGCCGCCAATCACTGAAGAAGAGATCAAGGGTCTGATGCGTCAGGGCGCAAGCGCTGGCGTGTTCGAGCACGGCGAAAGCCACATTGTTTCCAGAGTGTTCAATCTCGACGATTACACCGTTGATCGGATCATGACCCCGCGCGCCGATATGGTCGTCATCGATACCGAAGCCGATCCCGGTGTGACCATGGAAATGCTCAAACAAAGTGATTTCACTCGATACCCGGTGGTGAAAGACGATGTTTCGAACGTCACGGGCGTCATCGATTCCGGCGATTTGCTTGCGCACTACCTTAAGAGCGGCAAACTGATGCCAGAGCGAGTTCGTAAAGAGCCGATTTTTGTGCCGGAAACTGTCACTGTTCTAGAAGTGCTCGAGACGTTCAAGCGCACGCATGGTTCGATGGCATTCGTGGTGGACGAATACGGCGAAGTGCTCGGACTCATCACGCTGACCGATGTGCTCGAAGCGATCGTGGGTGATCTTGGCGACGTCGGCGAAGCTGCTAACTCGGACGCCGTACAACGTGCTGATGGAACATGGTTTATCGACGGTGCGATGACGCTGGACCGCTTCCGCGAAGTGTTTCCCGACGCACCGAAATTCCCCGGCGAAGTCGGTGGCGATTACCGCACGCTGGGTGGCTTCGTGATGGCAGAACTCGGGCGCATCGCAGCCGTGACGGATCGTGTCACACATGCCGAATACACACTGGAGGTCGTCGATATGGACGGCAAGCGCGTCGACAAATTGTTGGTGAGCCCGCCGCGCGACGATACGGGAGTTTAAGCGCGTGTTCGCGACGGTTTCGGTCATCCTTCCTGCCGCCATTATCGTTGGCGCAGGCTTCTACGCGGGTCGCCACATTCTCGATGCAGCAGGCGTCAAAGCCTTGTCGGAGCTGGTGTTCAACCTCTTCTTGCCTTGCCTTCTGTTTCGCTCGATGGCGACGTCGAGCTTTGCAGGCTCCGATCTCACCTTGCTCGCGGCGTATTTCGGCGCATCGCTCGTATGGTTCGCCGTAGTGGCGCTGTACTACCGGCATCGTTACGGCCAATCTATCGATGGCGCGGTTGTGCTTGGACTCGGCGCGGTGTTCTCGAACACCGTTCAACTGGGTATTCCGATTCAAAAACTCGCGTTCGGCGACGACGGTCTAAAGCTGCATTTATCGATCATCGCGCTGCACTCGCTGATCCTGCTCACCGCCGCGACCATCTGGGTCGAAGTCTCCCGCGCCCGCGCGAGCGGTGCGGAGCAGCAAACAGGGCTGGCGAAAAGTTTGTTCCATGTCATCAAAGCCTCCGTCATTCATCCGGTGATCCTGCCCATCATCATCGGTTTGGTGTGGAGTTTTGCCGGTTTGCCGTTGCCTGCATGGGCAGATCAACCCCTCGGTTTTCTCGCATCTGCCGCCGGGCCAATGATGCTGGTGCTCATGGGCGCACAGCTTTCAAACATGAAATTGTCCGAGCACTGGAGCGGTGCGCTGGCATTGACGGTGGCCAAAAATCTGCTGCATCCGCTGCTGATATTTGCTGTCACCTGGGGTCTCGGCCTGTCGCCGCTCGCCATCGCCGTAGCAGTCACCTGCGCGGCTCTGCCGATGGGAGCCAATGTGTTTCTTTTTGCGCAGCGCTACAACGCGAACGAAAGCCTAGTCACAGCGGCCACGGCGCTGTCGAGCCTGGTCGCGCTGGTGAGCTTGACGGTGGCGCTGGCAGTGGTACCAAAGCCTTAGCCTGATATCAGCTTTTGCCTAAAATGACGCTCTTATAGGGGCTAGCGGCTAATAATTTCAATAGTCGATAGGCGAACAAATCGTCCTCCAGCCCCGACGTAATGGCGCTTTCGTGAAAAAGCTACTAGAGCAAATTCCAATGCGCGACTGGCGCGAAACTCCTGCGATGCTCGACGCACGGCCCGTGTTCGGCGAGCGCGGCCATGTGAACGGCCGTGCCGTAGCCTTTGTGCGCGGAAAACTGGTACTGCGGGAAACGTTGGTGCACCTCCAGCATGTAGGCATCCCGCGCCGTCTTCGCCAGAATTGACGCAGCACCAACCTCGCGAACGTCGGCATCGGCACGCGGCTGGGCAACGACGACCAACCCGCGCTGACTCGCCCAAGGTTTCAGATCCTTCGGAATCTGTGTGCCATCGATCACGATTCGCCCGATCAACGTTTCCGGCAATTGGCTGACGGCGCGAAACATCGCGAGCATCGTCGCCTGCAAAATGTTCAGGCGATCCACCTCTTCCGCGGTCGCCGAGGCAATCGCCCAGGCCGCAGCGTGGGCCTTGATTTGCAAAGCCAGTCGGTCGCGTTTAAGGGCTGTGAGGCGCTTCGAGTCATCAATGCCAGCAATACTCTCGCCGCTCGCACCCAATACGACGGCAGCGGCATAGACTGGCCCTGCGAGGGGTCCGCGACCAGCTTCGTCAATGCCGCAGCAATTCACGGGTGCTAGTTCCTTAGTTGCGAGAGAACCGCCATCGCGAGCGCGTCGTGACCGCCATTGGTTGGCGCACGTAAGGCCTCGCCCATCGTCGCATAGGCCGTCTGCATTTGCTCGCGCAAGCGGCTCTGCTCGATCAACGAGCTAAGCGCGCTGGTCAATGCCTCCGGCGTCGCCGCGTCCTGCAATAGTTCCGGCACACACCAGTCGCCGGCAATGATGTTTGGCAGTGATACAAATTTGCTGTTGAGCTTCCTCATCACAATCGCGGCGGTCAGTCCCGTGACGCGATAACTCACCACCTGTGGACACCCCAGCATCGCGGCTTCCAGCGTGGCGGTGCCGGACGCGACCAGTGCAACGTCCGCCGAGCGCAGCGCAAAATCCGCATGCCCGAACAGCAAACGAACGCGCGGCACGATGGCTTCGGCGCGTCGCCACAGCGCGACTTCGAACTGGTCCCTCGTGTCTCGGGTCACTAGTGGAACGACAAAATGGCACTTTGGAAAGCGCTCCGCCAAGCGCGCCATCACGTCGATAAACAGATCGCTATGCAAATCAATTTCGCTCACTCGCGAGCCGGGCAACACCGCGATCAACGGCGCAGTGGGGGCTTCACCACCGTGTTCAAGCTTCCGGCGCAAACGCCCGCGATCAGCCGTGCGCAGCGGCGCGCTGGCGAGCGGATGACCCACAAATGTCGCCGCGACGGCGTGCTCGGCGAGCAGCTTCGGTTCGAACGGAAACAGGCACAACACATGATCCGCCGAATCTTTGAAACGCGCGGCACGTTCAGGCCGCCATGCCCAGAATGACGGGCAAACATAGTGCATCGTGCGCACCCCTTGCGACTTCAGTTCGCGTTCGACACGAAGATTGAAATCAGGCGCATCAACGCCGATAAAGAGCGCAGGCTTCATCGCCAGCGTTTTGGCGATCAGCTCACGCTTCGCGCGCAATATTCTCGGCAGCGCGGAGATCACTTCGGCGTATCCGCGGACGGCGAGCGTCTCCGAATCAATCCATGTCGACACCCCAGCGGCCCGCATACTGGGGCCTGCAATGCCGTGAAAATTAATGTCGGGGCGTAGGGCGCGAACACGTTGCACAAGGTTCGCGGCCAGTTGGTCGCCAGAGGTTTCTCCAGCGACGATCACAATATCAACCATCAGTTACCGCGCAAGCCCTCGTCCCGGTGATTGCAGAAAATCCAGCAGCGGCGTGATCACGGACTGGACCTCCGCGCTATGTGTTTCCTGCTCGGTGACCAGCGTCGCTATCGCGTCTTTCAGCGTCAGATTATTGCGGAACACCGTCTTGTAGGCACTGCGAACGGCGGCGATCATCTCCGGCGTAAAGCCGCGACGTTTCAAACCTTCGGCGTTAACCGTGCTGAGCGAAAACGGATTGCCCTGCCCAAGCACGTACGGTGCGACGTCCTGCAACACGCACGAAGCACCGCCGACCATCGCATGCGCCCCAATGCGACAAAACTGATGCACGCCAGCGAGACCACCAATGATGGCCCAGTCACCGACACGAACGTGTCCGCCGAGGGTCGCGGCATTGGCCAGAATCACATCGTCGCCGAGCACACAATCATGAGCGACGTGCGCATAGGCCATGAACAATCCGCGCGATCCGATGATCGTTACGCCTTTGTCTTGCGCGGTGCCACGATGCACCGTGCAACTTTCGCGAAACACATTGTCATCGCCGATTTCAACGCGTGTGGATTCATTTGCGTATTTTTTGTCCTGCGACGCGAGGCCAATTGAGCAAAATGGATAGAACATATTGCCCGAGCCAACGCGCGTTTCCCCGTCAATCACAACATGCGAAATGAGCTGGCATTTCGCGCCAAGCACGACGCCCGCACCGACCGTACAGAACGGGCCAACTTCAACATCAGCGGCCAGTTGTGCAGCCGGATGAACAATGGAGAGCGGGTGAATTTGAGCCATCGCGGAACTCTACCCGGCTTGAAGCGCGGCGATAAGCGTTGCTTCCACGGCGAGTTGACCATCAACGGTAGCGCGGCATTTGAACTTGCCGATGTTGCGCTTGATCTTCTCAACGGTCACCTCAAGAATCAACTGATCTCCGGGTACCACCATTTTTTTGAAACGAGCCTCGTCGATGCCAGCGAGATAGACGATTTGCTCGCGCCCTGCGGGGTCTTTCGGCTGTGAGGTATACGCCAAAATGGCAGCCGCCTGCGCCAACGATTCGATCATCAAAACGCCGGGCATTACTTTTTTTCCGGGAAAATGTCCGTTAAAAAACGGCTCATTCGCGGTGACATTTTTCAGCGCCTTGACGCGCACCCCAGCATCGAGTTCGAGCACGCGATCAATGAGCAAAAAAGGATATCGATGCGGCAAAAGTGCAGCAATTTTTTCGATATCGAGAACAAAGGGCGGAACAGGCAAGTTATCAGGCATAGCCTGAATTGTCGCAAAAAATGCGCGCGCGCAAATTTGTCTGGTTGAGCTACTTGATCGAGCGCCGCAAGGTCGCCGCGATCTTCATCCAGTCGCGGTGCGGCGTAGTCGGGAAAACACCCGTGTACTGACCTGGCGTGTCAATCGAGGTCGCCACCAGCGTGCCGCCAGACACCACCACGTCGTCGCAGATCGTCAGGTGACCCACCACCATCGCCGCGCCGCCCAGCATGCAGCGCGCACCGATGCGTGAGCTTCCGGCAATACCAACACACCCGGCAATCGCGGTGTTATCCCCGACGTGACAGTTGTGCGCGATCTGAACCTGATTGTCAATCTTTACGCCGTTTCCGATGACAGTGTCATCAATTGCACCGCGATCAATGGTCGTGTTGGCGCCGATTTCAACATCGTCACCAATGACTACGCCGCCCACCTGGGCCACTTTTCGCCAGCCGTGTCTGCTCGGCTGAAAACCAAAACCGTCGGCACCGATCACCGCGCCCGAATGAACGATGCAACGATTGCCCAAGCGCACACCGGAATAAATCACGGCACTGGAATGCACGTTGCAATCATCGCCAATTTCAACGTCGTGATGAATGGTCGCATTGGGATGAATGCGACTGCCGGTGCCTATCCGGGTTCGTGCGCCGACGAATGCCAATGCATCGATCTGAGCGCCTGCGGTCAGAGCGGTCGCGTCAACAATTGCCTGCGATGCGACGCCAGCGATCACCCGGTCGGCAGGAAACAACAGATCCAGCGCTTGCGCAAAAGCCAGATGGGGCGCTGGGTGAATAAGGCGGACTCCGGACGAGATATCGCGATCTGTATCGCGCACCAGCAAGATGCTGGTAACGGCTCGTTCAGCAGCGGCTCGGTGTTTACTGTCCGAGAAAAAAATGAGATCACCATCGCTCGCAGCATCTAGGCTGGCAACGCTTGTGATCAACGTATCAGGATTGCCGACTAATTCGGCGTTCAGCGCCTTCGCCAGTGTGCCAACGGTTAGCGGATGCGCAACGCTTCGGCCCATGAACGACTACTTGTCAGCCAGGGCTTTCAGAACGCGATCTGTGATGTCGATGCGCGAACTCACGTAAACGGCTTCCTGCAAAATCAGATCGAATTTCTCAGCTTCAGCGATTTGTTGAATCGCTTTTTGCAAGCGCTCCTGCAAGCCCGCGAGTTCTTCATTACGACGAAGATTTTCGTCTTCACGCAACTCGCGCTGCGCACGTTGCAAGTCGCGGTTGAGCACTTCCAGATCGCGCTGCTTGGTGCGCCGATCAGCATCCGAGAGGGTTAGCTGTTCTTTCTCGAAGGCCGAAGAAGAATCGCGAAACCGCTTGGCTACACGCTCTACCTCGGCCTGACGCGTAGCGAATTCGCGCTCCAGTTTTTTGAACGCGCGCTGGGCGGGAGCCGATTCACGAAGCAGTTTTTCCGTGTTGACGAGGCCGATTTTGAGTTCGGCAGCACGCGGCGCAGCGGTGGCAGTTTGCGCAAGTGTGACCGTACACGAGGTCAGCGCAACAAGCGCTGCGACAGCGACAACACGGTTCTTAAGGGCAGGAATCAACATGGCATTCTCAAAGCGGGGTTCCGGTCAGGGTTAGGCTAGAACAACGTTCCGACCTGAAACTGGAAGCGTTGCAGTTTATCGCCCGGTTTCGATCCAATCGGGATGGCATAGCTAAATTTTAAAGCGCCGATTGGCGATTGCCAGGCGATCGCAACACCGGTGGAAAAGTGGATGCGCTCGTTATCCTTCTGTAGCGGCTCGCCCTTGTCATAGATCTGACCAGCGTCAAAGAACAAACTGCCACGCACCGATTTGTCATTTTTGGTACCGGGGAACGGGAACAATATTTCGTTGTTAATCGTGAACTTGCGACGACCGCCCGTTGCGTTGCCCGAATACGACGTCGTCGACGACGTTGTACCGTCTGGATTGGTAGTGATCGCCGAAATCACAGCTTCGCGCGGCCCAAGTGAATTGGTTTCGTAACCACGAACCGAGCCTACGCCGCCACCGTAATAGTTCTGGAAGAACGGCAATGAGCGCCCGCCGTAACCATTGGCGAAGCCGAGTTCAACGTTCAGACCGTAGACAAAATCAGAAATGATCGGGACGAAGGCTTGCCCCTGATAATTGATCTTGAAATACTTCACATTGGTCACGGGAAGCGTCGCCTCAACGCTCACACTTTGCAGCCATCCGCGCGTTGGGTAAATCAAACTGTCGCGTGAATCTCGCGCCCACCCCGTGGTCGCTTTGTACGTATTGGTGTTGTAGCCAAATTCGTTCGCGTAATCGTAGAAACGCTGAGGGCTGATGCCGGGATAGAGCTGAAGGTTGGAGTTCTCTCCCGAAACGCCCGCACTAATGCTGTCCGTTTCACTGATGGGAATGCCAAAACGAACACCCGCACCGGTCGTCGAGAGCTGATAACTGCCCACGCCGGTCGTGGTCGGATCGTAGGTACGGCGATAAATGTCGATACCGCGGCTGATGCCGTCAGGCGTGAAATAGGGATTGGTATACGAGACAACCGCTGTTTTCGCGGTACGGCTCGTGTTGACTTGCAGCGCTAGCGAATTTCCGGTGCCCAACACGTTGTTCTGCGAGATGGACGCTGTCAAAACCAGCTTGTCCGAGCTGGAGTAGCCCGCACCGGCGTTCAAGCTGCCGGTGTTCTTCTCAACTACAGCCACGTCAATGTCTACCTGATCGCTGCTGCCAGGCACCGCAGTGTTATCGAGCGTAACTTCCGAGAAATAACCGAGACGATCCAGGCGAACTTTGGAGCGCTGAATCTTGCTTTGGTCGTACCACGACGCTTCGAGTTGGCGCAGCTCGCGACGAATTACCTCATCGCGCGACTGGGCATTGCCCGACACGTTGATGCGGCGCACGTACACACGACGACCCGGATCAACGACAAAGTTAAAGGCGACGACGCGCTTTTCGCGGTCAATCTCTGGCACCGCGTTGACGTTGGCAAAGGCATAACCCTCACGTCCCAAACGATCACTAATTGCCTTGGCGCTGTCGGCGAGTCGGGTGCGTGAAAACACTTCGCCCGGTTGCACACGAATCAGAGCGCGCAACTCCGCTTCAGGCACCAGCAAATCACCAGACAGCCCCACCGTGGACACATTGAACTGCGCGCCCTCGCTGATGTTGACCGTAACAAACACTTTCTCCTTGTCGGGAGACAGCGAAACCTGTGTCGATTCAACATTAAATTCGAGGTAACCACGATTCGTGTAATAACTCCGAATCGTCTCGAGATCGGCTTGCAGCTTTTGCTTCGAATACTGATTGTCTTTGGTATACCAGGACAGCCAGCCGCCGGTCGAGAGCTGTACTTCTGAGAGCAGAGTCTTCTCGCTGATTGCGTTGGCACCAACGATGTTGATCACCTCAATCTTCGCGATTTCACCCTCTTTCACCACAATTGCAACGCCGGTGCGGTTGCGCTCCAGGGGTGTTAACGTCGTGACAACTTCAACGTCATAACGACCACGCGAGAGGTATTGCTTTTTGATTTCTTGTTCGGCCTTGTCGAGAATGGCACGATCAAAAATTCGGCCTTCAGACAGACCGGCGTCGCGCAGGGCCTTTTTCAGCGTGTCTTTATCGAACTCTTTGGCACCGCTGACTTCAATCGAGGCGACCGTCGGGCGCTCGACGACCGATACGATCAGCACGTTCTCCTGTGCCTCAATGCGCACGTCGCGAAAGAAGCCGGTGGCGAACAAAGCCTTGATGGCGGCCGAGGCTGCTGCATCATCGAAGCGGTCACCTACCTTGACGCCAAGGTAGTTAAACACGGTCCCGGCATCGGTACGTTGCAGACCTTCGACACGAATATCACGAACCGTGAACGGGTCAATGGCATGCACGAGGGCCGAGTAGCCAAGTAAACCAGCGGAAATGAGGCCTGCAGCAACACGTCGCGGCGAAAAGGGAAAACGGGAAATAGGTCGGGTCACGAGATGATTCGCAAAAAGTCGTTGTAGAGCGCGAGCGCGGTGAGGGCGGTGACAAAACCGATGCCGATACGTTGTCCAAACGCCTCAGCTCGCTCTGAAAGGGGCGCTCCCTTGAGGGCTT